>NZ_LYBM01000001.1 GCF_001707825.1 Veronia pacifica
GGGGTAATTAGCCGATAAAATTATACTGTGTAAATATCGATGTCGGCTAATTTGGCCAAAACAATACATATTTCACATTTTGGTATTTTTTCCTGCAATAGATTTTGGACAATCCTTTAGAAAAGAGAGAATTCAAGGGGTGTAGACGATCGCAAATTTCACTCTTGAATTATATTGGAAAAATCGTAGGAATTATATTGGACACTTTAGGTTTCGCTGCACTGTCATGTACATGAATAAATAATGAAGAAGAAAACAATAATCGTCGTTCTGATACTCGGTTTAGTAGGCTGTGCAGCGGCTCCCAAAACACAGCAGCAATACATGAACGCATCTTTCTACGGTATTAAAGAGGCGTCATTTAGCCTTCAATAAATTGCGCATACATAAGTAATATGCGAGTATGAAGTATATTTTTCTGAGCACCTAAATCTAAAAATCGGCGAAGAATTTTATGATTATATTATGGAGAGTAAATGAGAATTAGAGCTATTGAGAAATATTTATTCTCAAACTTCCTATACTTAGTTGTACTTAATTCAACAGTTTTCTCAATGCTTTGGAGTAGCATAGAAACCGCTTTTACTAACGCAGCGATTGTTTACTTTCTTTTTCGCTTAATTGATATTTACTCCTCACCATTCACTAGCCGATTAAGTGATAAGTTTGATAGAAAATTGATCGTTAAACTAAGCTATCTTTATTTGCTTGGTATCATTGCGCTGCTATCCGCATTTATTATCTTATTCGGTGAATTACCACTAATAGTATCTATTTTTATAGTGGTAAGTCTTGGGTTTATGTCCGGTCTGACGCCTATTAACTCAAGAGCGCTACTTCATGATTCTTATGGACCAAGAGTAAAGACCGCCTTACGATTAGGCGGGATATTTGCATCTGCAAGAATGTTTATTGCACCTGTTTTTGGTGCTTTATTCAGTATCTCCTTTGGTTCTTTAACAGCTCTTTTTATATCTGCTATTGTCCTTTTAGCCGCCACTCTCATAGTCTGGTCTGCACTACGAATGTTACCAAGCTACAAATTTGAAAAACAGATTGATCATAAAAATGAAAGCGTATCTCAGATAAAGCTTATTGGTTTAGTCTGGAAAATTCGAATAGAGAGATTTTTGATACTATCACAAATAAGTATCAACTCATTTTTGACCCCCTTCTTTATGATTGTAATGCCTTACCTAGCGTTTCAAGGGCACTTCGCTTTCCCAGAATTAATTGCCTTGCTCGATATGATTTTTGCAGCCGGCATGTATATTTGTAATAAGTACCTTATAAAAAAAATGAAAGGAAAATTATCAGATTCGAATCAGGTATTGGTTGGATTCTTTCTCATGGCTATTATGGTTATATTTGGTGTTTCTACCCACGTTTGGGTTTCACTATTATCAATGTTTGCTGGAGGCATTGGTATTGTTTTGTATGGCGTAAACATTTCGGCGTTCAGAATCAGGTCTATTCCACAAAGTCATAAAGCTCGTATGCTTTCTGTCGTCAATTCATGGTCGATGGCTTTCAACCCATGGTCAATAGTTATATTTAGTTTTTGTTTAGCTTCTTATAATTTTAGTGCTATATGGGATGTAGTCAGTATCATAATTTTAGTATTTTTCATACTTCATGTAATGAGTTTTCTTTCGTTTTCAGATATCAATGATGGTGAACGTCGCGACGAATACCTAGGCGTTATTAAGTAAGTTTAATTAACAGATTGGTTGACCAAGTTGGTGATTTTGGATTTAATGAGATCGATCCTTTACAGATTAAAGCTAGCGCTGAACAATATAAATCAAAACTGGCTTACTACGATACAGATAGGATGCTTTGTGAGGAAGGATTGAGATTGCTCTTTGTAGCAATTTCAAATGTGAAGACCGACTATATTCAGCTAACTGACGTTCCATTTCAAAATTATCAATTTGGAATATTTGCCCCCTGAAAAATAGTCAAAGAGTATATAAAGGGCTCTTCAATTATTGTCAAACATGCGGATTATGTATTTCTAGGCGTTTATTCCCTTAAAAGATGCGTCCAAAAAGAAAATTTTTCCTTATACGGTCTAGGCTAATGTCTATCTGGCTCCGATTTCTACTGAAGGGGTTTCCCCTCATGTCAAACATAACAATTGGCGATGGTGTCATTATTGGCAGTAAATCAGTCGTGACCAAAGATGTTCCTCGCTGCGCTGCTATGGGTGGAAACCCAGCAAGAGTGATCAAGCATCGCTTTGAACCAGAAACCATAGAACGCTTGCTGCAGCTTACTTGGTGGGATTGGCCTGCAGAGAAAATTACCGCTAATGTAGAGCATATATTAGGTCGCGATATAGAGCACTTGATGACAGCAGATAGCGAATAGCGAATAGCGAATAGCGAATAGCGAATAGCGAATAGCGAATAGCGAATAACATTGGCATACATCAACTGCATTGTGACGAGAAGGCCGAGTGCCATTCTTTTTCTTTTGGTTTAATAATCATTGGGGCCTGCAAAATCCGAAGAAGACAACTCATTCCTCAGAACACTCACCATCACAGCCTGTGAAAAACAACTGTATGAGAGCTCTCGAAACGGACAATGACGAACACTTGATAACGAATAGTTAGGACATGTTCGAGAAAATAAGCTTGTGACTCAAAGGTGTTGAATGGCTATATGTCTAAAGCTTCCATCATTGACTGCCGCCATAGCGACATTACACCCATGATATATAGCTAAAAAGTCCATCTTGTAGATACTTGAGTCCACTTTTTTTCGGCACATAACGGAGTCATAGACCCAAAAGTGTCCTTTGTAATGTCTGCGATTCGTACAATAAGCGTTGTTATTTATCGTGCAAAAAACTGTCCCGGGCGGTTCACATTCATTTCACACCTCACCCTTTATTTTTGTTCTGATCAACATGATGAGGTGAAGGATGAAACATAAACTTTGGTTACTCTTCGTAGCAACAGGATGGACGTTTTCTGCTAATGCCAATGAACACACTGATCTGTCTCATTGGGCGACAGACAGGGTAGCAATACAAACAACAATCAGCCAGGCATTAAATCGATATCAGCAGGCATCTCGTGATAAATGGGCGTATCAGGTTTCGCGTTACGAAAACGAAGAAGGTGACGAATCAACAAGCATAGAGCGCTTTAACCCGAACAGCAGCATAAGTGAAAGGTGGACTCTGATTGAGATTAACGGAGCCGCGCCAACGGAGGAAGAACGCGAAGATTTTGCAGCAAAGAGAAGGACGAGCAAAGAAAGTGAAGATAACAATCTCGTTGTTTCACTCAGTGACATCATTTCTCTCGAAACATTAACGTATAAAAGTGAAAGCGATGAGAAATTGAACGCGACCTTTGATGTTCACCTTGAACAACTCGGTGACGATGCCAGCAGTAAATTAAAAGGCTCACTGGTTTACAATAAGAACCTTAAATTTATTGAAGCCATCGACATAAAAAATATTGATAAATTCTCTCCCATGTTTGGTGCCAGTGTTTCTGACTTTTTAATGACGTTTGAATTTCAAGCTATTAACCAAGCTATTTTACCCAAAAAGAACGCGTTGAGAATGAAAGGGACCTACGCTCTTTTTTCAAAATTCGATGAGGTTTCCCACGACACTTTTTCTAATTTTACTTATCAGGGTGATACGTTGAAAAAATAAACGGGTTTATGCGGCATTCACATGCCGCATTGAAGACAAAGCGATAGTTAATCACAAACAGACACTGAGACTCTCGTGCCCTGCTGACTTTCAACACTAAGCATCCAGCCCTGATGCTCGCACAAACGCTTTACAATCGATAAACCAAAACCAAAGCCTGTGCTTTGGCTTCCTTTCACAGCGGGCTCCATAATATTGTCTGAAATGGCAGGCTCAATACCACACCCCGTGTCTTGCACAACGAGCTGATTCCCACTGAAAAACACCTCAACACGTCCAGATTGAGTGTATTGGAACGCATTACCAAGCAAGTTATTCAGCAACACCATCAGCATACCGGATTGCGCGAAAATTTCGCGGTTGCAGCTATCGTCAATCTCTACCTCCACTTTTTTTCCCTCAAGAAGGTGGGCATTACCGACAACAGATTTTTCAACCAATGGCATTACATTGAATGTTTCCTTCTTTGCTTGGGTATGTTCCTCTCGGGCTAGCACAAGCAACGTCTCGACTGTTTTTTCCATTGCAATAGCGGCATCAGCAATGCGTTCAATCACGACATTCTGGTCACTTCCTTTTCGAATACGGTGCACTTCCACTGCATTCTTGATAATAGCCAGCGGTGTTCTCAATTCGTGGCTCACGTCTCGGGTGAAGCAACGCTCGCGCTCCAAGGTCGTGGCAATTCTCTGCATTGATTGTTCTAACGAATCAGCCAGAATCCCTACCTCGTCATTTGGAAATTGATCGGCAAACCTTCGGGGTAAGGCATTCGGATCCGCTCCACCAACGACTTGAACCAACTGCCTTAGTGGACGAATGGTTTTCCGGCTGATAAACCATGCAATCAGGCAAGCGATCAATGACACAACAACACCGCTGAACCCCATAAACCACAGCACATCGTTAGTCATATACCGTACTATCAGCATTTTACTGACTTCAGAAACCAAAAATGTATTAGGAGCATCAGGAAAGCGATACAAGTGATAGTGACGTTTATCGGCACCGAAAAATTCACGTTGATTAGGGACGCGGATGACCGTATCACGGATGTCATCAGGAAGCTCCGTGACAGAAAAATATAGCGTCATGTAACCGTTACGGGGCACTGGCCATTGTCCCTGCTGCTTAAAGCCTCGCTGCAAATACTCAGCTTCATGGGTAATTTCCCGCTCAATAAAGCTGTCTTCGAGAGTCCACATCAAGACAAACGCGATCGCCCCATATACTGCTGACAAGACGAGGGCGAACAGACAAAACTGCGTCATGATGCGTCGGCGCAGGCTGGTAAATTTTGATTTGGTTTGTTTCATCAGTGTGTCGCTTTCTCGGAATCAATATCGAGCGTAAAGCCAACGCCATGAACCGTCTTCAAGAGCGGGTAATCGAAGGGCTTATCCAGCACAGCGCGCAGCTGATAAATATGAGAGCGTATTGCATCTGACTCCGTGGGCTGATCACCCCAGATTTTGCGGGAAAGCTCAGACCGAGTAACAACCTGTGGAAATGCCTCGGCAAGGATGGTGACAATTTTATACCCCATGGAATGTAGGGCGAGTGGCTTGCCGTCGCGCGTTATCTGCTTCCGTTTTCTGTCTACACTCAAAGGACCAAGTGTCATCACATCCTGCGTCTGAAGCAGGTGCCTGCGGGAAAGCGCCAGACATCTGACTTCCAGTTCTTGCAGTGAGAAAGGTTTTGTCAGGTAATCATCTGCGCCCACAGAGAAGCCTGTGACCTTATCATCAATGCTGTCTCGTGCTGTCAGCATTAATATCGGTATATGGCGCGCTGATTTCTCACGAAGCTGTTTACAAACTTCCAGTCCGTCCATCAGGGGAAGATTAAGATCGAGAATGACCAGGTCGTAGTACTCGCTGAGTGCCAGCTCAAGCCCATGCTTCCCTTCAACGGCAAAATCAAAGACATGCCCTTTTTCTTCCATATAATCGGCAACATTACTGGCAATATCTTGTTGGTCTTCAACCAGCAACACATGCAATGCTGGCATTGATGATGTCATGATGTCCTTCTCTCTTTGGTTTATGCGGGAAGCGCTGAAAATGCCTGATTCACTGTACGGTATTTGACTGATAAATCTAACTTTACTGAAGATATTGCGGCCGTTAGCGCGATTGTGCTGACTCTTTCACTCACCCAATCATTGGTTTGAATAAGGTTACCCAGACTGGCAACCTTATTCCGACATCACTGTGACTACCCCTCTGCCATCAAATGTCTGATTGACGTATCAAGGTTTCGCCTGCTCGCCAACACACCGGTACCGACCACCAACACTAAAATCACGGCGACCGTTGCAAACATCCAGATGAAGTCAGGTATGTATGGCAATGAGAACTGCGACTGATAGACCATTAAGCCCGCAAAATACGCACCTGCCACCGAGCCAAACGCCGCTGTAAGCGCAGTGATCACCCATTCGAAGACATTGAGCATCAGACAGGTTTTTCGGCTGAAGCCAAAACTCATGATGATGCTGTTCTTGCGCTTTTCTTCTGATTCCAAGGCATGAATAGACGATAAGATAACGATCCCGGCCAGTAGGCTGATTAACAGGGCAAAACTGCTGACGACATCAGTCAACATGGCAAGATTGGCGTCAAATCGCTCGGTCATTTCCTTCATCGTCACCATCTGAAGCGTTGGGTGTTTCTTCCAAAGTTCGCCAAGTTGCGACCATTTATCTTTCGGTAGCTCCATACTGGCCATGATGTATTTAGGTGCATCAATATATGCCAACGCGGCTGGAGGCATTTGCACCCAGAAGGTGATAGAGCCTGCCCCGCCATAGACATGACTTGCGGCAATGGTGAACGCTATCTCTTGTTGTCCAACAAAGAACGTCAGCCTGTCTCCGATTTGTAAGCCCAAATCGTCATGACCTCTGACTCTATCGACACTTGATCCCAAGTACTGTTTTCACTCCACCAGCTCCCTTTGATGATCCGGTTGTTACTCGGAACAGCCTGAGACCAATGAAGTCTGATTGACGTCTTCATGGTATCCAGACTCTCGCTGGGTTGCTCTGCGTATTCATCCAGTGTTTCGCCATTCACTTTGAGGAGTTTGGCGAAAACAAACGGTTTAGACTGCCTGATTTCAACATTCTGCTCATCGGCCCAACGCGTAATATCGGCCATCTGTGACTCGGTTGCCTTAGAGATCAACACATTCCCGTCGTGTACTCTTTGATTGGATGCAATGGTATCGCCCAAATCGCGAAGCACCATCAGGGTGAAAAGCAGCAAGAAAGCACAAAGGCCGACACCCAGAATTTGGGTGCTTTTCGTCAGCAAACGTTGCTTCATCATAAAGAGCGTGAAAGGCACTAATCCAGAAAATGGCTGCGAGACTTTTTCACCGACTGTCAGTACCGCCCAACTGCTGGTCACCATCAACACAACACTTAACGCAAGTGCCCCCAACATCATCGCCGTCAACAAACCGTTGTCTGAATACACCCAGGCAACAAGACAAAATACTGCGACAGCACTGAGCTTGGTCATCCAAAAGCCTTTGTCTTTTTTCACATCGTTGAGCAGTCTGGCGACTGAGCTTTGGGTGATTGCAATCCACACAGGCAGTTGGAAAACCATCAATATAAAGGTTACGGCGGCGAGAGAGGACAAGGCCACACTTGTATCCCAATGCCATTGTAAATCGCTGAATGTTGACTGCATCCAGTCGATAATCAGCCAGTGGCAGGCGGCAGAAATGACCAACACAAAGGGAATAATCATGATCAGGCTGAAAAACCACTTCAGCAGCGATATTTTAAGACCAACACTGCGTGTAGAGCCAAGGCTCATGCATACTGCGGTGAAGTACTTTTCCTTCTTCATACTCAGCTGCATCAATTGCTCAATGGCGATTGCAGCCATAAAGAACAAGATGATAGACATCAGACCAAAGAAGTTTTCAGTTCGTTTCCAGAATAACGCTAAAGGGTGCGCGCCTTGTCTGTGACTGACCACTGCGGCAGGCAACACCTCTTTTTGCCAAGAAAGAATATCGCTGACCTGCTTCTTGTCACCCGCCAATAGATAACGGTAATGCACCAGCTCTGGAGGAAAGTTTAGGCGTTCCAGATCCTTTGCATTGATCATCGCCCGCATAGTAGAGCTGTACCCTTCAGTTATCCGGTCAGGTTCGTGCAGCAGGATCTGTGAAACAACGAAACGCTTTTCTGATAACACCACGGCATCGCCAATGTTTAGCGATAAACTGTTAAACAAGCGCTCATCAAGCCAAATATTTCCGGATTCTGGGCCTACCGAAGCCGCCACACCTTCACCATTCAGCGCCGTTGCTATCTTAAGTTGGCCTTGTAACGGATAGCCCTCACCCACGGCTTTTAGCTTTGTCCGTTGCCAGCTCCCATCATGGAGCAGCGTGGTGTCGACCTGACGCGTCACCACCATCTTTTCACTGAGTTCAGTCAGATACTCCTGATGTTCAGGGGTTAACGCATTCGGCTGGGAGATCACAGCATCTGCACCAAGAAGGTTTCTAAGGTTATCTTGCAAGTAGTACTGAATATTTTCACTGGCCAGACTCAGTGTCACAATGAATACCATCAACAAGCCTTGCACCCAGCTAAAATATCGATGATGTTTTTCTTTCCTTTCTTCATTAAACAGAAGCCACGCCAACGTCATGCCTTTCATGCGCTCACCTCCTCAACATATGAGTGAGAGACCGCATCACATCGACCATCACTGAGCATAAACTGATGTGACGCCCTGCGAGCCAAGGTATTACTGTGCGTCACCACAACCAATCCCGCACCATGTTCGCGGCAACAGGCAAACAGAAGGTCGGCAATATCGGTTGCACTTTTCTGGTCTAAATTGCCCGTAGGCTCATCGGCAAAAATAAACTTTGGCTCAAATACTAATGCTCTGGCGATCGCCACACGTTGCTGTTCACCGCCACTCATTTGCTGTGGTTTGTGATTCAGGCGGTGGCCCAAACCCACTTTGTTAAGCCAGGTTTTAGCCTTCTCAATCGCTTGCTTGTCCCCTCTCAGTTTCAAGGGCAAAGCAACGTTATTAAGCGCTGTTAACTCGGGTAACAAATGAAATTGCTGAAAGATAAAACCAACGCTCTCACGAATACTATCAAGCGAACGGGTTTGTCCGCCCGAGACGTAATTTACCTGCCCCGACGACGGACTTTCCAACCCGGAGACCAGCATCAGAAGACTGGACTTTCCGGCACCTGACGGCCCGGTAATGGCGTAGGACTGCCCCTGATGAATGGTTAAGTTCAGACCTTCAAACAGGTTCACGTTTGCACCATTCATACAAAACGACTGACCGAGATTCGTTAATTCAATTTGACCTGACATAGGGTTCACCACTTTCTGAAGAATAGGGCTACGTTATGTCAGTGGTTGTGAAACAGATGTGAAAGGAAACGTGAAAAATCAATAAGCCAGCTCGCCAAGAAATTCGACGAGTTTCTTCTTGATAGCGAGAGCTTTTTTTCGCTCAGATCACGCTATACATCAGCGAGGAATTTTGTTGTCTCAGGAAAGTGTTAAAATGCATGACAGGAGAGCGCGACATACTAAAAAATCTACTAATTTTAGAATCTTGAATACGGGCATCTAATATGCCAGTTCCTTTTTTCGTAGCCACAGACTTGCATAAAAAACTGATGAACAACCTCTGTTTGCGTTGCGTGTCTGAAATGTTGAGTAACCCGAAATCACCCAATCTTGAGTCAGACGATTATGAAAATCTGTTAGTAAGTTTTTTACATACTAAATATTCGCTCAATGGGGTCATAGATAAAATGTCACACTATGATGGTTAATAATGTCACTTTATGATTCCATCATATTTTTAACGCATTGATTTTATTAGAGTGCGAATGTCAATTTATTGTCTATGCCACAGAAAATGCGGAGATTGTGAAGACAAAGGTGAGCAACAGCTCCCCTTCTACTTATGAACCGTTCAAACAGCAAAAAAGCCTGTCCGAGAACAGGCTTTTAAAAGCAGTGTGAAGTTTAATGCTCTATTTAATTGCTTATTACCAAGTCAGCTCTGCGCCTACCAGATAAGTAGTCTCGTCGTCTGTTGCTACATCAGCATTTACAGATTCGTAAGACGCTGAAACATTGAAGCTGTCTGTGAACTCATACTTGGCAGCCAGTTTAGCAGTTTGCTTATCAGCATTGCCATTATCAACCAGAGTCAAGTCAGCGTTATACGTCCACTTGTCAAGTTTGTACTCAGCACCCAGTTCTGTTGTTTTCTCATCAACATCAGAACTGTCGGTATCTACCACTTTGTAGCTACCACTCAGTGTCAGAGCGTCAAGAACGTATTCAACACCACCTTTCAGACCTGTCTTTGTTACATCATCTTTTTTGTCTTCAGAAGTAGTCAGAGAAGCGTAACCCGCATCAACAGTAAAACCTGCAACATCAGTTTTTACTGTAAGACCAGTGCCTTTCTGATGTTTTGTAGTATCTGCATTTTTAGCTTCGTTGTGGCCAACGCTAACTTCAAAATTAGATACATCGAAAGTGGCGCTAACCGCTACTACTCGTGCTTTGTCGGTCTTTGTTACAACGTCTTCAAGCTCGGTAGTACCAGCTTTAAGTTTTTGCTTAGTAGTCTCGACTGTAGAAGCATCATCGAACGACGTATCCACTGTAACTGTGTCATTGCTAAAAGTGTAGCGGATAACGTTTTCACCATCGTTCAGTTCGTCATAATCAATAGCAACTGGGCCAACACCTTCAACCAGGTCAACTTCACCATATTTCAGAACGTGTTCGCCACCGACCAAAGAAACGCCTATGTAACGACCACCAGCAGCCAGAGAGTCACCACTTTCAAGATCAAATGAAATGCCACCAAGTGCGTCGGTTGTATCGTTGAGCGCGTGCTTAACTTCAACTTTCAGTGTACCAGTACCCTCGGTTACACTGTTTGTCTCTTTACGAGTGCTCTCAGTTGCATTCTCTTCATAAGAATCAACCACTTTATACTCGGCACCAACTTTACCAGACAATGCAACAGTGGTTTTTTCGCTCGTTACGACTTCGTATGCACTTGCGCTTCCTGCGAACAGTGCTGCCGGGATTGCTACTGCTAATAACTTCTTGTTCATAATAAAACGTTCCTGTTTCTATTTTTATCCAATTGGAATGTGTTGCAGGAATAGGTTTATCACTGAGACATATGGTTAGCAAACGAGCCTAATGAAATGCAGAGAAGTTAACTTTCGGTAAAAATCACACTTCTAAATTTCATAAGAGTTGTGATACTGGAGGGTGTTTTTGGAGGAAGATCAAATCAAATGTTAATTTATGACCATTATTTAGAGCAATAACTATTTATCTGTTTATATTTTGAGCTTCAATTGAATTTCTACCGATTTAAATTCTCAATAGGATCATTAGCAATCAATTAAATAATGCGATTCACATCATGATTACAAACTGAAAACACAAATCGCGTTTCATGTTAAATATCTAGATTCATGTCACCAATTGTAACCACTATGTTAAGTATGCATATCGATATAAGCAGACCAGCTCAAAGATATTAGGTTCAAAAATCCGATTTAAAATTAGATTCAAGTCACACTTAAGCGTATGAACTATAGGGATTATTGAGGGGAAAATAGGCAGTGTTCAACGTGGGCGTTAAACACGGTCGGCATGCATGTTAATTTGAATGTTGCTAACTCGCAACAAGTCAGTGTGCCCCTGCTGGACGTTTTGTCACAAGATACAGTCGCAATACCCTTTCCAGCTCACCCTTATAGACTGGCTTAGCGACGTAATCATCCATGCCAGAGAGCAAACACTGTAGACGAAACTCTTCGGTCGCATTTGCTGTTAGCGCAATAATCGGCGTGTGCGTGTTGACAGACTGACGCGCCTCATAAGCTCTTATAGCAGATGTGGCGCTGTACCCATCCATGATTGGCATCTGACAATCCATAAATATCAAGTCGTAGTGTTTTTCTTCAAAAAGCTCACAGGCAATCTGACCATTTGCGGCAAGTTCGACCTCTACCCCGAGACGATGCAGCATTGCTTCAGTCACCTTCTGGTTAATGAGGGTATCTTCTACCACCAATACCCTTCCTGTATACCCATTAAAACGGGACGCGTCTTTTACAATGCTGGTATGTATTTGTGTTGTCGATTTTGCAGAGCAGTTATTGAGAACTTTGGAGAGTGTGCTCTTTAGCACCTCAGAGTTATACGGTCTTCTTATGTAGCTGGAAAAAAGTGACCGCTCTGGCGATTCAATGTGCGTATCACCAAGTTTGTTGGTGAGCATAATTAATGGTGGACAGCCGTTATTGAATGTTTGCTGCAATGATTGATTTAATTCTAAGGGAGACATCCCAGGAAACTCTTCATCGAAAATAATCAAGTCAAAACAGCCTAATGACTGATTCTGATGCAGCCATGCAGTGACTTCATCTTTATTCGAGAAACACACAGCTTGGCACCCTATGGTATTTAACTGTGTTGTCATAATGCGTATCTCAAGAGGATCAGATGCAATCAATAGTATTCGCTTAGGATTGACGCAGATTGATGTCTGGTTTGTTATTGTTAAAGGCTTTTCAACAACAGAAAATTCGACGGAAAAAAAGAATCTACTGCCTACACCCAATACACTCTCGACAGCAAGATGACCTCCCATGAGCTCAACGATTTGACTTGAAATCGCCAGCCCTAAACCTGTTCCACCATGATTTCGGCTAAGGCTCCCATCTGCCTGCTCAAATTTTTCGAAAATAAGCTGCTGTTTACTGCCAGGAATCCCGATTCCCGTATCTCTCACAGAAAACTGTACTACGTAGGTTCCAGCCTCTTGCTTCAACAAGGAGATATCAATTTCTACGGTTCCTTGCTCTGTAAACTTGAGCGCATTACCGACCAAATTGATCATTACCTGACGCAACCGTGACGAATCACCCTCTACAAAACGAGAGAGACGGGCATCAACATGGCAGTTGAAGTTAATTAATTTATTTTTAGCCGGAAGTTTAAACAACCTTTCCAGATCCCGCGCCAGCTCAGACAAGTGAAACTCACGATGTGCCAGCTCAAATTTACCCGCTTCAATTTTTGAAAAATCTAATATGTCATTGATCACCTCTAACAGTGATGTCGAGGAGGTCTCTAACATTTCGACAAACTCTGCTTGTTCTTTCGTGAGGCTGGAGTTTTTCAAAAGCGATGCCATGCCTGTGATCCCATTCATTGGCGTCCGTATTTCATGGCTCATATTGGCGAGAAATTCACTTTTTTTCAGATTTGCCCGCTCGGCAGACAGCTTTGCCTCAGTAATTTCGCGGTTGTAGGCTCGTACCTTGTCAACACTCTCGTTATACACGCGGTAAAGTACAGCAAGCTCATGGCCCATTTGACGCAAAGGCACCAGTGCTCTCGCGGGTACATTTTCATCATCAAATCGATTTATTACCTGCGCTAAATTAGTAATTGGCCTTACGATTTCCTTATACACAATAAGAAATACGATCCCCGCCAATAAAAGAACAGCTGGCCCCATGAACATTGAAATGAACATGAACCGCTCAGCTAACTGCCCTTTTATATTCAGTCGGGTAAATTCAAGAGTGAGCTTGCCAAAGTGAACTGTTTCACCAAACTCTTCTCGACTCAAGTCCCATTCAAATCGAATAGGGTTGTGTGTAGATGACTGTCCTTTGCTGAGGTAAATGCTATTGTATTCTGTAACCGTCAGATGAGAGAGATCGGGTTGCTTCATTAATCCATCAGCCAGAACAGTTAACAGCTCGTCATCTTTACTCCAGACGCTATTTGCGATTCCTTCAAGGGATGTCTCTTTAATAGATAAGGCCGTCTGTGAGATATCGTTTATCCTTGATCGATAATCGATATAAAGAACAACAGAACTGATAAGAACAGTGATCAGAGTAGAGATAGCAATAATTCTTGATGCGAGCCGAGTGGCAATACTTGATGACGCTCTTATTTTTTTGCTCTCTGATGTCATGAAAAGACCAATTTACTGATACGCTGTATAAACAATATACATAATCTTGTACATTCGGGCCTGAATAAGTCGAAAAAAGATAGATAAATGTTAAACCAGTTCATTAATTTAACACTCTATAAATTTAGTTTTCTGGCTTTTTTGTTATCGGCCAGTTTCCCCATTTCTGCATGGGAAATTGATTATTTTGTCATAAAGGATCAAGCCGAGCCGTTCCAAATTGTTGACGACCGCAGCAGGCACAGCGGTATTGTCAGTGACATCATTCAAGAAGCTGTTCGCGGCACAGAGCACCGTGTCACCCCCCACGTACTGCCTTTCAAACGCATGCTTGCTTATCTGGAAAATAACAAAAGTAAAAACTGGATAGTCTACGGCAGTCCAATATGGGCAGGAATACAATCGTCAAACTTGTCATCAACGCCAATTATGACAGTTCAACACAGCCTACTGACCTATTCTGACAATACCTTCACTTTTGACGGACCAGATGATCTTGAGAAGAGCCATGTTATTTTGCTTTTTGGCTTTGACTATCCGGGTTTGGAGCGCTTTATCCAGAGCGGGATAATCAGCCCCATTCATGTAAAAACTTACAAATCGGCCTTTGCGCTGGTAGAGAGCCAGCGCCCGAGACTTGCAGGATTTGTTGAAATGGACATAAGGATTAAATATAACCTGAGAAAAAGCGACAGAAATATAGATGACTTTCGGCTCTACTCGCTCTCTGAAATCGTCCCTGATTACGGTATATATCTTTCCTACTCCCCCAACCTGGACAGCGAAATTCAGCAATTCTTTGACATCAAGCTTGCAGAGATGCGATTAAACGGACAACTTGAAAAAATCATCAGCAAATATCGCTAAACAATAATCTGAGCACTTATTTGATGAACTATGTCTGACTCACTCAAACAAATAAAATATACGTTGTCGGTTTCATTCTGTTAATTCCGCGATCATTACAGTTAACTGGCATCATCCAACACACCGCGTCTAATCTGATCACGCTCAATTGACTCAAACAGCGCCTTAAAATTACCCTCACCAAATCCTTGGTTACCTTTGCGTTGGATAATTTCAAAAAAGACTGGCCCAATAACTGTGTCAGTGAAAATCTGCAATAACATTCCCTGCTCTGCATTGCCATCGATAAGAATACGGAGCTCCCGAAGGCTAGCAACAGACTCATTGTGACCACCTACCCGCTGATCGATAGCTTCATAATAGGTGTCAGGTGTGTCCATGAATGATACGCCATATGCGCGAAGTGCTTTTACCGTGTGATAAATATCGAAGGTCGATAAGGCGATATGCTGGATCCCCTCTCCCTTATATTCTCTGAGATACTCCGCTATTTGCGATTTGTCATCACTCGACTCATTAATTGGGATTCGAATCTTGCCACACGGCGCAGTGAGTGCCCGAGACTTTAAGCCCGTCTGCTTCCCTTCAATATCAAAGTATCGAATTTCCTTAAAGTTAGCGATATCATGGTAAAAGGCAGACCAAGTGTCCATATGGCCTTGTTCAACATTATGTGTGAGATGATCAATGACACACAGGCCAGCTTCATGCGCTTTCAATCTCGCCCGCCAATCTGGATGGTAGTTGAAATCAACATCGTAAATTTCTTTCTCACCATATCGATCAACGAGGTAAAGGTAAGAACCACCAATGCCCATTATTGCTGGAATATGTAATTCCATCGGGCCGCACTTCACTTCTGCTATTGTCGCGCCGTTCGAGAGAGCATGTTCCAGTGCGCTTTGAGCATCATTTACCCTAAACGCCATCGCATTGACACTGGCCCCGTGCAAAGAAGCGAAGTCTTCAGCCTGCGATTGAGTTTCGCCATTAACAATAAAGTTAATGTCCCCCTGTCGAAAAAGCCAAACGGCTTTATGTTTGTGTACCGCTATTTCAGCAAACCCTAAAGATTCAAATAACCGCTTCAATTCGTTGACGCCCTTTTGGGTGGGTGCCGAGAATTCCACGAATTCGAAACCATCCGTCCCCATAGGGTTATATGCTTTACCATCTGTCATGTCGTTGCCTCCTTGTCTTAATGACGAATAGCAAGGGCAACAACTGACCGCCAGTCTGGAGCATCATTCAAAACACAATTACATGCATATCAAGTGTAACATTTAGTTTACAAATAAGGTATGTTCGCACATTTACTGAGGATTTGAGGGTGCTGCAGAGGTGACCCGAAGATTGGCTTGATCAGAAGATACAAATAAGGAGGTGAGCAAGAGCTACCGTTGAACTAATGTGACACTGAGAAGTATTTTTGATAAATGACGGCGAGCTCCTCGGCCTCTAACTCAATACCATTTAAAGCTTCATCCCATTCAACCCCGAGTAAAACGTCATCTTTGGCGAGATCAGGGAGCCAAACATTGATGAACTCTTCTAACTCTATTTTCTCAGGCTTGAACGCTCTCCACTCCCCATTACAGTGTTGAGCTGCATCAGCTTCCGACGTCCAGAAAGGAATCACATCTGTATCCTGATAAAATGCAGAATTGCATAACACCCAGCCGCTCACGGACCACAAACTCCACACGCTGTGGTATCTGATCGTCGTTTCGACAAAACTCTCTACCGTCGTTCCGCTTTCGTCCAAAACAGACCTCGTTGTTATGTGAACATTCTCCACCGCCCTTAAGACATTTAAATCGGGAAAAATGTCAGAGAAGCAACACTGTGTACCACTTTATTTATAGAACGGTTTGTGCTGTCCGACACCATTGTCGCCATCATATCTTGAATTAAGATCATCTGACTCAGAACCCGCTCGTAACTCAGGTTAGGTGTCCCGTCTTCTGTGTAGCCATTCGACATGATCATCATCTCACCCTGCTTAGTCTTCCGGGTGTTTAATAACCAGGCAACTATTTCAAGGTTACGCGCACTGTCATACAGTTTTTGTTGGTCAATCGAGTCAGGAATGAAAAATTCAGAGCGGTTTTGGTATGTTTTATTTAGCATGCCCGTAATGCCAGCCATCAATGCAAACACACGATCACCACTGAACCCATCAGTAAAGGCAAGTATTAATGCATCACTACCATCAGCGCCTCCAAGTTCTTCAAAGCCGCCTTTTCGCTCTATGTCTAAAAGCTGAGTGAGACGGTTTTCAACTGTCATACCCTCTACTTTTGCCAACTCGCGGGGATTTCTTTTGTACAGCTTCACTGTAAGTACTTTTGACAGTTCACGTACTCTGTCAACGTGTATGTCAGCGACCATGTCCATATCTGTCTTCGCCAGATTTTTTACATGAAATCCTTTGTGGCCCGCACAACCAGTGAGAAACATCGTAAAGGCAATCAAGATCAAAAATATACGCATTATTTGTTCATTCCTTTGTCGAAATAAGCGGCAGCCAATGTTAGCGGTTTACCTCAAGTGGCTTTGATTTAGATTTAAGAATTTATAAGAAGTGACAACGGTGTAAATTTACAATCGATACTATTTTGAAATTATTCTCATTCAATTTGGTCTCTATCAAAAGGTTTGCCTACACTTTTCAGACTTACAATAAGAGCTCACATATCCCAAAAGCGCTGGTGTTTCTGCTTAAGAGTCAGTTGCTCTGGAAAATAGGTTGCAGTCGCAGCTTATATCATGATGCATGGATAATATCGGCAAACTCACACTGAGGGTTATCTTGAGCCTGTTTGGGTAGACCACTTCAAGACATGGACGAACAATGAACAAAAGCACAATAACTAACCTCATCGCTCTCACCTTATTTGTCACCGGATTAGTGCTAGACAATAAAATCGCCACATATTGTGGAATTTTTGCACTATCCGGCGCCTTAACCAATTTGCTTGCGGTACATATGCTATTTGAAAAGGTACCAGGTCTCTACGGCTCCGGTGTTGTTCAAAACCGTTTCATGGAGATCCGAAACAGCGGAAAAACAATGATTTTAGGTCAGTTTTTTTCATCAGAAAACGTCACTAACTACATTAAGGGTAAGACAAAAGAAACGGATGGAATGGGTGAGAAATTGACTGTTGTTATCAACAAGCTGGATTTAGATCCGATGTTTGACTCTTTTATCACTGCCGGAAAAGAGGGACCTTTGGGCCATCTAATCGCCATGGCTGGCGGGGAGGCGGTTTTGGAGACATTCCGTGAATCTGTTACCGATACAATACGCACATCGCTGATTGATTTTGTCCAAAACAAAGATTTTCAGGAGTCTTTAGTACTGAGCCTAACCGAACCAGAAATTGGTGCAGCCGTCGTCAACCAAGTCGAGGAGCTGGTAGATAAGAGATTGGAACAGCTTTCACCAGAAGTGATAAAAGAGATCACTCACAAGATTATTCATAACCATCTTGGATGGCTAGTGGTATGGGGAGGCGTTTTTGGCGGATTTATCGGGATTTTCTCAGGTTTTATCTTATGAGGGTGCGAAAAGCAGACCGGCGCTCAAAAAAACCAACATTTAACGGTGTTTCCTCATACTGATAAGAGCGTTATAAGCCGCTTACTTGAACTTTAAGGCTTTCTAGTGAGGCTACAGAAGGACTCGTCGACACTTTCACAGGGAGAGCCGTTAACATAACGCATGCTAGCTTTGTCTTTTGTTACTGACACCTGAGTAAAACTCACTGTTTTTGCGTCGTCACGATGCATACACACTGAGCGAAACCCCCTCTCAGGTAAATGGCTTTGATGAAACAGGCATGCATTTTCAGATGATTGATACCGAGACATTATCCTCCGATAAACGGACTGACGAATTGGCATGACCTCTTTGTACCGAACAGACGATGTAAGCATTGCTTCTTCCGGTATACATTTTCTCACATGCCTCCCGTCCCACCTGAGCGTTAACACCGAGAATTCAGACGAGACTGGATCATCGGCAAAAGCTAGCAAACTAAAAGGAGAAAAGGCGTTGTGTTGATGACGCCAGAATGACTGCTCCAGCAAAGATAATGAAGGGAGTGAAGCCAATGACTTCACGAGAAGCCCTCGACTTAATGCTCCAACTCCAGCCGTTGTTTTTGAGGGGAAGTATTCTGCCTGGTAAAGATTAAGTAAGCACACGCACACTCCATGCTCATTAACAGATATCCATGTCCCACCGCCTTCAGGATCGACTGGCATTATATGACGGCCATGGGCACCTTTAAATGTATCTGGAGGGAGTGCAACAGGACGAAGTCTCGATTCATCACGGTTGAAGAAAACCTGATACCCTTGCTCATTGTTCAACCAACTTACTGTACACACCGCTCGATCATCCTTAACCAATCGTTACCCTTATGCTTAATATTTAACCAGATTAACAGCAAACTAGCCGTTATCAAAAAGAGTAAAATACAACAGTCATGCTTAATCACGGGTAATGAGGCCAAGAGTCTTACAACAAAAGTCATTATCAAATAAGCTTGTCCACCGCGTAATCCGCCAGATTCCTGTTAAGGTGAAAGTCTTAACAAGCATTAATGAGGTAAGAATAATGAGCGATGACAAAAGTAACCCCCTGCTTCGTTTACAGCACGAAATGGCTGTGTTTGCCGAAGAAAGGGATTGGGATAAATTTCATACACCAAAGAACCTGGCGATGGCGTTATCCGGTGAAGTCGGAGAATTGACTGAGCTTTTTCAATGGTTAACGTCAGAGCAATCATTCACTCTTCATGAACACAACAATGAGGCACTCAGTGATGAGCTAGCGGATATTATGCTCTACTTGTTGCGACTCGCAGACAAATGTAACATTGATATCGAAACAGCCTGCGACAGAAAAATCGAAAAAAACCGCATCAAGTATCCCATCGAAAAGTGTTACGGCAGCGCGAAAAAGTATGATCAGTTGTAGTTTCCAGTAACTGAATCCTTGTCCTAACATCAGGAGAGCGATATTAATCACGAAAACACCGCCGATTTACCTACCAGCAACGACAATATCGCTGAAAATCTAACAACCATCTCCTTCTGATCAACGCTTTAACAGCAGAATAATTTGTTTTTAATTTAATCAACCACACTTCATATTGTGACATGCGCCGAAATATCTTTCGATTTCACACAAAAAACTCACGTCAGGCTCTATTCATTAATACAAATTTAAAAATTTATAACTTTTTTTTACAATATAGAATGAATATATAAATTATTGTTTTTATTGGTAAAAACGAACATAAAATATATTGATTGTTTAATCACCAGACAAGAATCATTCACTGCAGTGAATATTAATTCACTGGATCACTACTTTCATGATATTAATCACAAAACTTGGGGATTTGAAGTCCATATAAATTATGAGCTCTAATGATGTCTGTCTGGGAAAGGTTACAAATCTATTTCAGGTAAATAACTCGGCGAAGCTGAAGCTTATTGAATCAGCTCACGAGAGGTGACAAAGGTTAGAGCAATCTCTTTACAGAAAAATTTCAATTCTGCCTGTCACTCACACATTTGAACTTTTAGAAGCCTAAAAGCAGTATCCAGGCTCCAACGGATGCGCAATGACATGGAGACAGTCAGCAGGTGTTAGCTTATCTACTTAGGCGTTTAGCCCTTATAGTGCCAACTTTTCTTGGCATAACCGTTCTTATTTTTGCCATAACCCGATTTGTACCGGGTGGTCCGGTTGAGCAAATGATTGCCAGTATGCAATCACAGGGCGATCAGGCCGCCAGCCAAGTTGCAGGTGGAAATACACAGTTGGATGAAGACCAACTGGCAATGCTTAATGAATTTTATGGCCTTGATAAACCTATTCCTCAAGCATATTGGGAGTGGTTGAATGCCTTTATCGTTTTCGATTTTGGCGAATCTACCCGTTACTTTGAACCTGTCACCGACATGATCATAGAGCGTCTACCCATATCACTTTTTTATGGGGCAATAACCTTCTTTATTTCCTATTTGATCTCTATCCCTTTGGGTTACTTCAAAGCTGTCAAACACAATTCAACAATGGATACTGCCAGCTCAGTGCTGATTTTTACTGGCTTTGCTCTGCCAGGTTATGTTGTCGGTGTGTTTTTAATCACTTTGTTTGCCTTCAACCTTGAATGGTTCCCCATGGGCGGCTTTGTCAGTGACGATTTCGAGGATATGGAATCAGTCTGGGACATGGCAAAAGACCTTCTGTGGCACGGATTTTTACCGCTTATCTGCTACATCATTGGTGATTTTGCAATTTTGACTATGACCATGAAAAACAACTTGATGGAAAACCTTTCCGCAGACTACGTTCGTACAGCGATTGCTAAGGGTCTGCCGTTCAAAAAGGCGGTTAGGCGACATGCCCTGCAGAACAGCCTTATTCCAGTTGCCAGTGCCTTCGGTAACTCTCTGATGTTCTTCCTTACAGGGGCATTTCTTATCGAGGTTATTTTCAATATTGATGGTATTGGATTGCTGGGCTACGAGTCGATCATACAACGCGACTATCCGGTCGTGATGGCAATAGCAGCAATCAATGCCCTGTTGTTTATGATTGGAAATATTTTGTCAGATATCTGTGTTGCACTTGCAGATCCTCGTGTACGAGTAAGGTTTGGTTCGTGATGTTTAAATTTAGTCCTCTTACACAGAAAAAAATCAACAGCTTTAAGTCCATAAAGCGCGGTTATTACTCGTTGTTAATACTATCCGGACTGTTAATTCTGAGCCTATTTGGCGAGCTATTAGTGAACAATAGAGCACTGGTAGTCAGCTATAATGGCGAGCTATCCTTTCCCGTTTTTTCTGACATTCGAAAAGGGACAGATTTTGGACTCGGCTATCCCAACGAGCCAAACTACCGAGAACTAAGAGAAACGTTCAAACAGGAAGGTGGCGACAACTTCGTCATTATGCCTCTGGTTCCTTACGACGCCTTTGAGCAGGATTATACGGGTGCATTTCCCCCTCTCGCACCCAGCATAGAGTCGCAGCATTATTTGGGGACTGATACTTTGGGGCGCGATATGGTCGCACGCTTACTGTATGGTTTCCGGATTGCGATGACGTTTGCCCTGTTTACCGTCGCTATCTCGACAGTGATCGGTATTGTCGTAGGCTGTTCCATGGGCTTCTTCGGCGGTAAATTTGATATCATTGCCCAGCGATTTATTGAAGTCTGGTCAATGCTGCCATTCCTCTATGTGATCATGATAGTAGTATCTATATTCTCTCCCAGCTTCTCGCTGTTTGTCCTGATAAACGTTCTTTTTGGCTGGGTGGGTATCACATGGGCAATGCGAACCATGACCTACAAGGAATCAACCCGTGAATATGTGATGGCTGCCAGGGCGTTAGGTGCCTCAACATCACGGATACTATTCAAACATATTCTACCGAACACCATGGTCGTCGTGGTGACCGCAACACCTTTTGCTATTGTATCAGCACTCACCACCCTGACCGCACTCGATTTTCTCGGTCTTGGTTTGCAAGCTCCAACACCAAGCTGGGGGGATCTACTTCAGCAAGGCCGTTCAAACCTACATGCACCATGGATTGTTGCCTCTGTTGTAACGGCACTCGTACTCGTTTTAGTTATGGTGACTTTTGTCGGCGAAGCAGTCCGAACTGCATTTGACCCTAAAAAATTCACCCGCTATGTATAACCAAAAAAGTAAACAAGGAAATGTGATGAAGAAACTACTCTCACTGTCGATTGCGGCAGCACTGTCTTCAGCAAGTTTTGCAGGTTTTGCGGCGACGCTCCCTGCTGATCTTAAATGGATTTCAAATAACGACGAACCATTGTTCGCATCAGAGGAAGCGAAACGTGGCGGTACCTATACCACCTATTTGGCATCTTTCCCACAAACGCTGCGCAGTGTCGGACCAACAGCAAATTCAGGGATCCGAGGCTACCTGATGGACGGTACGCCGAAGCTGGCCCAGCGACATCCAAATACTGGTAAATATATCCCTCAGCTCGCAACGTCTTGGGCATTCGGTGACGATAACAAAACAGTCTATTTTAAACTTGACCCAACTGCGAAGTGGAATGACGGCGAAAAGGTAACCGCTGACGATTACCTGTTTATGCTGACGTACAACCGCTCGAAAGACATTGTCGATCCTTGGTATACCGACTTTTTCACCAACACTATTGTCGATGTCGTTAAATATGACGATTACACCATTTCCATCACGCAAAAAGAAGAGCTGAGCCAGGCGACGTTGATGTCAAATATCAACTTGCCAAGCAACGGCGTTCAGCCTCGCCCTGAGCATTTCTATGCCAATGATAAAGGCGACAAAAATGGCGACGGTATGCCAGATAACTTTGTCAAAAAATACAACTTTAAATCAGAGCCAACCACTGGTGCATACTATTTAGACAAAGTGAAAAAAGGGAAATCACTGACCTTCAAACACGTTGGCGAAGACTGGTGGGGTTATAGTAATCGCTACTACAAAAATCGCTACAACGTAGAAAAAATCAGAATGTCAGTTATCCGAGACACTGATATTGCCCTGAAGCATTTTGAAAAAGGTGACTTGGACAACTTCCGTATGGTGTTCCCAAGTTATTGGCATGAAAAGTCTGACTCTGAGGCCTTCGAGAAAGGATATGTTCAGAAATTCTGGGGCTTCAACCAAACACCTCAAGGCGCAGGTGGCTTATGGATGAATACCGAAATGCCACTGCTCAACGACATCAATGTCCGCAAAGGCGTTTCGCATGCAACAGACTTTGATGGCATGATCGCCAATGTTCTCCGCGGTGACTACTCGCGTCTTCCAAGTGGCATGGGCTTCGGACATGGTGACTACTCTTGGCCTGATGCGAAAGCACCTGAATTTGATGTAGCCTTGGCTATTCAATACTTCGAAAAAGCCGGTTTTGACAAAGTTGGTCCAGATGGTATCCGTGTAAACGAAAAAGGCGAGCGGTTATCATTTAATATCACTTATGGCTACCCAGTTCACACACCGCGTATCGCTTTCTTCAAAGAGCAAGCGAAAAAGGCGGGCCTTGAATTCAATATGCAGATGCTAGACCCCTCAGCTTACTTTAAGTATGCGCTGGAGAAGAAACACCAACTGGTATTCTTACATATGGGCAGCGGTGACACGCCAGCTTACTGGGAGTACCTGCACTCAGACAATGCCAAACCTCAAACTAATGCTTTCAACAACTTCAGTGATCCTGCGTTGGATAAACTGATTGATGCTTATCGCGCTGAGTTTGATGAAACAAAACGTGCTGAGATTTCGCATCAGATTCAGAAGATAGTTGAAGATGCCAATATCATCGTTCCTGGATACATGGTGCCTTACGACCGTCAAGTGCACTGGCGCTGGGTTAAGTTCCCAAGCACCCCAATGACCAAACAAACTGAGCTGATTTTCTCACCGATTGATCTATCTACATTCTGGATAGACACTGAGGTCGAGAAAGAAACACGCGAAGCAATGAAAGCAGGTAAAACCTTTGAAAAAGTTGTTGTTATTGACGACAAGTTCAAAGTCTAAGCAAAAAGGGTAATGGCATATGATGAATGATGTTGTACTGAGTGTCAGAAACCTTGAAACCGAGTTTCTGACCGATAATGGGCCAGTGAAAGTCCTTCATGGCGTGAGTTTTGATGTTAAGAAGGGGAAAACACTGGGACTGGTTGGAGAATCAGGTTGTGGTAAAAGTGTTACCTCCATGTCGATAATGGGCCTGTTACCTAAGCCCTATGGCAATGTGGTAAGCGGCGAGATAATTTACCGTAACAAGGATTTGGTCACTCTACCCGCGTCAGAGATGTATGAAATGCGGGGAAACAATATCGCCATTATATTTCAGGACCCAATGACGGCGCTCAATCCGGTTCATACCATTGGCAAGCAACTGATGGAAGTTCTCGAACTTCACAGACCAGAGCTTGCTAAAAAAGAGCGCCGTCAATACGCACTAGAGATGCTTGATAAGGTCAAAATTCCGATGCCGGAAAAACGGCTTGACGAGTATCCACACAACCTCTCTGGCGGCATGCGCCAGAGGGTTATGATAGCCATGGCATTGGCATGTAAACCCGATATTCTTATCTGTGATGAGCCGACAACTGCACTTGATGTGACCGTTCAAGCCTCGATTCTCGAACTGATGAACGACCTTCAGGAAGAAACCGGCATGTCGATGATATTTATCACACACGACCTTGGTGTCGTCGCTGAAGTCTGTGATGATGTTGCCGTTATGTATGCGGGTAAGATCGTTGAGAAAGCAGATGTATTTGATATCTTTGATAACCCTCAACATCCTTACACCAAACGCTTGCTTGGCTTTATGCCGGACCTTGACAGTGAGCCAAAGCAATTGATCGATATTAAACCTGTCGACGTCACTGAGTTTCCAGAGTTTAGGGGTTAATTATGTCTCAAGAAGTTCTACGAATTGAAAACCTCAAACAACATTTTACCTCTGGCAAAGGTATCTTTGCCAAAGGCTACACGATAAAAGCCGTTGATGGCGTTTCCTTCAGTGTAAAGCGCGGTGAAACGTTAGGATTGGTGGGTGAATCTGGTTGCGGAAAGAGCACCCTGGGCCGAACCATTCTAAAACTATATGAACCGACTGAAGGAAAGATATTCTTTGAAGGTGAAGATATTACTGACTTCACCGTCAAACAAATGCGTCCACTACGCAAGGACATGCAGGTTGTATTTCAGGATCCACTAGAATCACTTAACCAACGCCACACTATCGGCATGATCCTCGAAGAGCCCTTTGTCATTCACAATATAGGTACGTCCGCTGAACGCCGTAAATGGGCGGCTGAGCTGCTAGAAAAAGTTGGTTTGCCCGCTGACGCCATTACGCGTTATCCCCATGAGTTCTCGGGTGGCCAGCGTCAACGTATCGGTATTGCACGCGCCATTGCCCTTAAACCTAAATTGCTGATTTGTGACGAATCAGTATCGGCTCTGGACGTTTCGGTGCAAGCACAAATCATTAACCTGCTGCTGAAATTGCAACAGGAAATGAATCTGGCGATGATATTTATTTCTCACGACCTATCTGTCGTACGTCAGGTCTCTGATAACGTTGCTGTTATGTATTTCGGCGAAATGGTTGAATACGGTCCCGCAAAAGAGGTTTACCAATCACCAAAAGCGGATTACACCAAAACCCTGCTGTCTGCTATCCCGGTTAATCATCCGAAAGATCGCAAGAAAAAACGTAAAGCTGAGCTGGAATCAAAAAAGATTAGTGCTGGGACGCCCCAGCAAGAAACCGCCTGATTCGGCCACTGTCCAACTTCATCCAAAAAAAGCAGTCATATGGCTGCTTTTTTTATTACATACTAATTGCAATGTCTGCTGCCAGTCTGGCATTATTAATCACCAATTCAATATTTGCATCCAGACTCTCTCCCCCCGTCAACTCACACACTTTTGCCAGCAAATAAGGCGTAGACGCTTTACCCGTAATCTTGTGTTTCTCTGCATCTCTCAACGCTTTTTCGATAGCCTCATCTATGACCTTGCTATCCATTGCAAATGCCTCAGGGATCGGATTTGCAATCACCGCCCCGCCATTCAAACCCAATGCCCATTTGGTCTTGAGTGCATTCGCAATCTCAGCGGGCGAATCGAGGCGATATTCCAACCCAAAATCACTCTCGCGCGCATAAAACGCAGGCAAGGTATCACACTGATAGCCTATCACTGGGACACCATGCGTCTCCAAATATTCCAGCGTTAAACCGAGGTCGAGAATAGACTTGATCCCTGCGCAAACGACAGCCACATTTGTCTGAGCCAGTTCCTGCAAATCGGCTGAAATATCAAATGTCTCCCCTGCCCCACGATGCACACCACCAATGCCACCGGTTGCAAACACTTTGATCCCGGCCATTTGCGCAATAATCATGGTTGCAGCCACAGTGGTCGAACCATGTCTGCCAGCCGTTACTACAAATGGCATATCACGGCGACTCACTTTGACGACCTCCTTTCCTGCCTTACCCAACACTTCGATGCTCTTTTTTGACAGCCCAACTTTTAATCTTCCATCAATGATTGCGATTGTTGCAGGAATGGCGCCTCTCTCCCTGACCGCTTTCTCAACCTCTAACGCTGTTTCAACATTTTTGGGATAAGGCATACCGTGAGAAATAATGGTCGACTCTAACGCCACTACAGGCTGTCCTTGGTTAAGTGCCACCTGCACGTCATCACTGATATCTAGCATGGAATGATTCATAGACGTCGCCTCCTTGGTAAGCGTCTCTCTGCATGGTAGCATCAAGGTCACTTCTCTTTTCCAGCACTGGCTCAAGCTTTTACGGAATATAACGGAACGGAACCCCAATGAGACAATGTGACTTCTTAGTAATTGGTGCAGGCATTATCGGTCTGAGCACTGCGCATGAATTGCAGAAAAAGTATCCAGAGTCCAAAGTCATCGTCTTAGAGAGAGAGGGCTCTCCCGCTCTGCATCAAACTGGCCGTAATAGCGGCGTCATTCATGCTGGGGTTTACTACACGCCCGGGAGCCTCAAGGCAGAGTTCTGCAAACGCGGAAACATTGCCATCAAGGCATTTTGTCGGGAGCATGACATTCCGTTTGAAGAGTGTGGCAAGTTGTTAGTGGCGACAAATGAGACTGAGCTGGAACGTATGCAAGGGCTGATTTCGCGCGCCAAAGAAAACGGCATTGAAATAGAGGTGCTCGATAAACGGGCACTATCAGAGAAGGAACCCAATATCTCAGGTGAAGGCGCAATTTTTGTACCTTCTACAGGCATCGTCAACTATCGACTGATTTGTCTGCGTCTGGCTGAAATCGTCAAACAACACGGTGGAGATGTTCTCTATAAGGAGGACGTCAGTTATCTGAGCGAAACTGAATCCGGTGTCACTGTTGTCACTCATGAAAACACTTTTCATGCGCATCAACTGATTGCCTGCGGGGGCGTGATGTCTGACAGACTCGTAAAGCTATTAGGTCAAGAGCCAGACTTCCGCATCATTCCGTTTAGAGGCGATTACTACCAACTCCCCTCTGAGCATAATCAAATCATAAAACACCTCATCTACCCTATCCCTGATCCCAATCTGCCTTTTCTTGGCATACACCTGACTAAGATGGTAGATGGCTCAGTGACTGTTGGCCCCAACGCTGTGGTGAGCTTTGCAAGGCAAGGCTACGAAAAAACAGCCTTTAGCGCCAAAGATAGCCTCGATATGTTGGGTTATGCGGGCTTCAGAAAGCTGGTTTGGAATCATCGTAACTCAGCGGTACAGGAGCTAAAAAATGCATTCTGGAAACGTGGATATCTCAAACACGTTCAGAAGTATTGTCCGTTGCTAACTATGGAAGATTTAGGTGACTATCCTTCGGGAATAAGAGCACAGGCGGTATCAAGAGACGGAAAACTGATCGATGATTTTCACTTTCATACCACTAAGCGATGCTTGATGGTGTGTAATGCGCCATCACCAGCGGCGACGTCCTGCTTTCCAATTGCAGAATACATTGTCGGTAAAATCAGCATGTAAACTGAAGATAGCCTAATCGTATAAGTCGTCCAAGCTCATCGACATGATACGCGATTGTGTTTCCATCCCTTGTGCATAATAAAACTCGATGGCACCTTGATTGAACTCCATGACCTCGAGTCGCAATTCAGTCGCTCCTTGATTATGTGCCCAAGCTTTTACACTCGCCATGAGAGCAGATCCCACTCCCACACCTTGTGATGATTTGGAAACCACAATAGTATCAACACGGCATATCAAATGTCCGCGTAAAAAAAGACACTTTGGGCGTCTCTTTTATTCTTGCCGTGGTGTACCCAATAATATTGCCGCCACACTCAGCGACTGTAAAATAACACTTCACATCACAAATCTGCCTGTGAAGCTCTCCCATTTCCTGATTCTGCTCGTCAGGTAACTGAGCAAAAACCTCAGGCGCACCTTGGTAATGCTGAGCATTAATTTGTCGATAAAGACTATTAATAGGTTTTAGATCAGATTCTCTTGCTTCTCTTATTTTTACATTCTGGTGGGCATCGTCATTTACAAACATAGTCGCTCTCAGAAATAGGTAGGGCTATCGGATTAATGAAGGCTACAAGGCTTTCATTATTTATCTAATTGACAATATGCCCGGTAAAAAACTCGTGAAGGATAATTATAAATCAGAGGTAAATATATTACTAAATACAAAAAATAGAATTACGTACCATAAAAGACAGAACTAAGTACCATAAAGAAAAAATACTAAAGATCATGAAAAAAAACACGTTAAAAGAATTAATAATAAAAATATTAATATCATTTGCACTCACGGAATTAATATACTTGGGAGCATCATGGGCGGACATATTGTTAATGATTTTCAAGGAATGATGGCTCATCGCCATTTAAGCAACACGTCGCGCGCGCAAAGCGAGTCGATAGACCGACTGGCATCTGGCACGCGTATACACAGCGCTAAAGACGATGCCGCCGGCCTTCATCTTTCCACACGATTGACCGCACAAACCCGCGGCTACGACACCTCCATTCGCAACCTGAATGACAGCTTATCTGTGCTCCAGACTGCTTCTGCGGCGATGGAGGAGTCATATTCGATGCTTCAAAGGATGCGTGAAATGGCGCTTCAATCATTAAACGGCTCGATGGGTAAGCAAGAGCGTATTGCTCTGCAGGAAGAAGTCTCTGCACTGAAAGATGAAATAAACCGGATAGCAGAAACCACAAGCTTTGGCGGCAAAAAATTGCTCAATGGCTCTATGGACAATACCGCTATTCAAGCTGGCGCAGAAGCTGGCGAAGCCATGAAACTCAGCCTAGATAGTCTTCGGAGTAGCGAGCAAGCTAATACCGTATTCACAGCAACACAAGCGATGTCAGCAGGATGGACTGTTCCCACCTCTAACTTCGCTGTTAACCATGGCAACCAGATAGTCATAACCAAATTCGAGGTCCCCAACCCTGCAGGTTCAACACTTAACGACACTATCAACACGCCTTATGCGGTAACGTTTGAAGCAGAAGAATTTGATCGTGCCCATGAAAACACGCCGGGATCAAACTTTTATCACATGGGTTTTTATCCTTTTAACCAATGGAACCGCCCCGGAGGAGTCGATATAAGCGCTGCTGGGTTCCAGCTCACCGGTCCCTCATTTTCAGATGAGACTTTTGTTGGCCACATTCAAGATGGCCCTCCTCCAGAATCGTTGCCCGAGGCGCTTGAATTCGATACAGCGCTGACGCAAGGTCTATACCGTGCCGAGGTCCGTTTTAAAGGAGTAGGTGGTGATCATCAATTTAATCTGAGCATGGAAGGAACAACTACCAGCTCAACTCACAACATTACGACAAATGGATGGGAATATGCAGATCTCGGCACCCGAAGTGTTACCACAGAGCAACCTACTTTTAGGCTTGAATACCCCACGGACTATATGCCTGGTGGGGGCATGTTATTTAAGGCCATAGATAAAATAAGATTCACGCCGTTAGATGAAACGACTCAAGATACACTCGAACTCGACTCAGTGACTTATCAAGCTTCACAGGGTGCAACATTGGGAGAGGTAGTTGATGGCCTGAACGCAATGCAAAACAGCAGTTTCAGCTCTCCCAATGTCACAGATGTGACTTTCTCAGTTACCAACGATTATCGGCTAAAAGCAGAGATGAACAGTGAAGCAGGCACTCACTCTGAACTTAGAATCGCGGGTAACCTTGCCACACTCATGGGTGATTACGATGAACACGGCCTAGTAATGACCGCACGAACTGATGGTTCATATCAGGATATTGATATTTCGACTCTTGCTGGTGCGCAAGATGCAATAGCCGCCATCGACTCAACGCTTGAAAGACTTGATGCACAACGAGCTGATATCGCTGCAATGGAAAATCGCATTGGCCATACGTTAAACAGCCTAGAAACCAACAAAATTAATATTACTGGCGCAAACGGTAAAATACTTGATACTCAGATAGGCAAAGAGACTGTCAGCATGAGCAAAATGGCGATGCTTCAGAATGCCACCATGACAATGCTGGGGCAGGCAAATAATTTACCGTTGAATGCTTTACAGCTACTCCGTTAATGTAACGAGAGATATCGCGTTTATCAGAGAGATAAGAGCAGTTCAGGTATAGCATGTAATGATTGGACAACATGCTCAGGCTCATTGACCTCTCGGGGCCATGGAATAAATCCCTCTATCCAAACAGGTCGCATTCCGGCTTGCCTGGCACCGCAGTAATCATTAATGGGATGGTCGCCGATAAAAGCCGTTTCATTAGCAGCAACATTCAGATTACGAGCAGCAAGAAGAAAAATATCAGGGTTAGGTTTACGCAGACCACTGCCGCCTGACGTGACAACACAATCAAAAAAATGTTCGATGCCTAATGCACGAATTTTCGCTCTTTGAACCTCATCTTTACCATTGGTGATCACGCCCATAGTGATACCTCGTTTCGATAGTTCATCAAGCATGTTCATCATGCCGTCCATCGCAACAGGGTGATGGGGAAACACAGTGAACCAATGATCTAACAGCGATTTTACATTGGGTTTAACGCGCCATATATCCAGATCCACCAGCAGCTGACATCTATTGTCGTGCCCACCATAGCCGCCCTGATCTATGGTGAGAATTTTGTCTGTTAACCACTTAGCATCGACACTTTGCAGTAGATTGCTGGAAAAATCGCGCAAGAATATCTCCAGATATTGACTGATCGACGCAGTTCTGTCTGTCAGTGTGTTATCCAGATCAAATAAGACGGCTTTCACATGTTCACCTGTTATCCCATCGTCAAGATGCCTAAAGACATCAATATAAAAAGGGGATTATTATGGCGTCTCAGTAGACTCGACGCTGTTCAGTAGGCAAAAGTTGGGAAACACTTCAATATTCAGGAGGTTATTATTTGTAACAGTAGGCAAGGTGGACTTTGAAAGGTGAATACGTTTATCTATTAGACGACGATAACGATTAAAAAAACTTATCAAGATTGCGTGCGAAAGGGAATGTGAACGAATTCATAGGACTACAAAAAATGTGGCAAACGTCACATTTCTTATCTACCATTAAATTGAAAATAAAAATTTCATAATCCTAACCTCTAGTTTCACTTGCAGCCCTCCCAAGGGCTCTTTTTTTATACAGCTCATTTCAAACCGTAACGTTGAGCGAGTTACACCATGGGATTAATGGCAATGGGGATCTCCATAGTATTGTCAGCAGCACTGTGGTTATGACCGACCATTTCATCATAAGCGCTTTGTTGTCTTAAGACGTGAGATTCAGCTCTTACCGCTTTAAAGTGCTTTTGTAATCCATGCAAGCTGTGGTCTCTTAGCGGTTTTCCATCGTCGTCAGTGACCAGCAATTCTTGACCTCCAACTACAGCCGATACCTGATATAGGCTGAGATCAAGGGAATGAAAGACGACCTTTTCTACTTTCAGTTGCATCTTTAAGTGGGTCAGGCTGATCGGCATTGGATGTCTCCTAGTCATCAAGGTGTATAAAACAATTATGATTAACGATGCAACTTATTTGATCGATCATTTCTGAGAAACAACTAGGTCTCGCCTTCACACATATAAGACGCATCGTCAGGCATGCTCAACGGGTTGTCCGTCAGCACTGACGTCAAAAAAAACCTGATGTGGTCATACATAGTGTCTAACGGCAAGTAAGAGCCGTGATCGCATTTTTCGTATACGACCGTCTTCACGTTATCTGGGTTGGGGCGAGATTGCTTAATTTGGTGGAGATTCTCAATCGGTACATTGAGATCGTCTGACCCACCGATAAGGAGTAAAGGCACTTCTTTCCCCTGTTGCCCGAGCGCCGTAATGCTTGAACCCTTACGGTCAAAATCATACTCTTTTTCCGCTCTGGTCAGTAGCGCAGGTAGAAACCCCGTTTGAACTGAACAAAAGTCCAGCAGACCCTCAGATTCAGGGGCCAAGTCTGAAACCGCTCCCTTCACAGCCTGGAGAACATTATCGATAGACGATAAGCCTGACATGTTGATAGATGCCACCACGTCAGGGTTTTTAATCGCAAGCAAAGTACCTGAACTGGCGCCGTAGGAGTGACCTGCGACCATCACTGGTTTAGATATCCGGCTTCCAAGTCTTTGCAACAGCTTTGTGAGATCATCAACATCTTTGTCGCCATAGGTACTTGCCGCTTTGTACGGTTTGCTGGCTTCACTCATGCCATGTCCACGCAGATCGACGAGTAGAAGCTCCATCCCAAGCTCGCGGGCAAGCTGACCTGTTCGGTTGAGATATGATTGCTTGTCGAAAGGGTATAACCAAGCACCGCTCCAGCCTTGAAGCAGCATCAGCGTTCCTTTCGCTGTCGGATGTAACTCTTTATCCTGCGGAACAATGAGATAGCGAATCAGCTGCTGATATCCGTCATATTCAATAATGATGTATTCGTTTAAAGTGCCCTCGGGATATTGATAATCATCTGGCCGCCAACTCTCCGCCTGATTTATAAAATAACTTAAACCGTTTCCTTCCTGCCAGGGTGCTTCGTACTTAGCTTGATCTAATCCCTGAGTGATGAAACGGGGCAGAAAAATAGGCTTTATTCCCTGCTCGACACATATTTGTGTACACCCGCCGAGCGTGAGTAATAGCGTGACCGCAACCAATCTTGTTATCTGTTTTAACATTTTTCCCCTCTGATATTTTCGATAGGGCTTTTACTCAGATAGAACAGTAGAAATATGGTGTATAGTCACGATATATAGCGTTTCAAAAAAGAGATATAGACGATGTTAAATTAAAAACATAGAGGGAAATAAGTTGTAAAAATATATAAAAATATTAAAGCGGAAAGAGATAATTTAATTAAATTAATAACTTAAAAAAATAACAGCCTCATTGGTTAAATATATTTGACACGGTTCAACTCAAGTAAAACATATAACTATTTTTTATAAAATTTATTTCATTTATAAATTTTAACAATAGCGTGAATAAAGTAAATAAGCGGGAGGATCCCGCTTGTTAGTCACCTGCTCTTTGCTTGGAGATATCGCTATCTTCCACCAGATTCATTGCCGCGATAGATTTAAGCATTTGCCAATCTTCACTGCTGATTGTTATCCCCATATCAAAGGCTGCATGATAAGTAGCTGCCAAAGAACCGGAGCTTATATACCTGATATCCTCCGAGATAACGGGTGCTGAAATGGAGCGTTTGCTGATGATGATTTTCATGCTCTGTGAGAATGACTCAACTGATGTGTCAATGTAAATATCAGGAAACAACTGACCAGCATTCAAAAAACACTCAACTTCAACGCCTTCTTCTCCCCCGCTCCAGTGTGCAAAGACTGACAGCCCCTTACCAGCAAGCTTCCGTAGTTCGCTGAAAGCCAGCCATCGACTGTGAACCCGTTGCAGCTCAAGTATGATTCTTGGCCTGTCGGCCAGACGCTCCAAAGCGTAATCAACCAGACTGGGAAGATGGCAGACAATACTGGCACCATGGCAATCAACGATGACGCGGTTATCAGCTTTATCTGTCACTTGAGGAGGAAGGTCTCTGTCTTCCTTTGCCAGCTCGAGAGCCTGAATAAAACGGGTCACTCCCTCTTGTCCAGCCATTTCCAAATCAACAACCATGGTCGCAATAGCATCAGATTCACCGCAAACACAGTGTGTAGCATCAAAAGCCTTGGTACAAAGACTGATCAGCTCATTCCGTGTGACCGTCAACATCCCTCATCTCCGCGCTTTTTGGGGATGTCTGGCAATATCGGGAATAACCAGTGATCGTCCATGTCCGGCTCTGACAAATCCGCCCACAATGGTGCACCCTGATAAAGGGTTACCCTCACCCAGCGGTCAGAGCGTGGATCAAATTTAGTCGCACCGAACATGGAGAGTTTACAACGCAACAAGTGCATTGGCTTACAGGTTTTGCCAATGCTGTTTATCTGGATATCTCCCATCATGCGATGACCCAACGTATCGCAGCGACGTGCAATTTGTCTGAAACCGGGATGTTGAAGCAGGAACTTTGCCAACGAGTCACCGTCTGGATAGGTTTTGAGTGCATGATAAAAACGACTGACCTGACGAGCAACATCAAGCGGTAACTCACACTCCTCACCCGGCTCCTCACCTCGTATGCCCAGCCGGGGCTCTTCTTTGTCTGTAGAACGGTACCAGAACCAGTACTGGCTCTCCGGCTCGGAAAAATCAATATCAAGCGCCCACCGATAGCGGTCTTCAAGTAAAGTGATCATGTCAGATACACGGGTACCGGGAGTAATAGATACCTCTTCTTTGGTATTCATTCCCTGCTCAAAGTGGTCAACGCTCTCAGGATAGATCTCAATCAGGCAGGCTATCAGTGCTTCCTGCGCTTCGTGGCTGAAGTGAGTGACTGCTGACATTAATGTGTGCCAGGTTTCGCCTCCCTTAGCCAGTAGCTTATTCACACGCTCAATCAGATGTGGCAACTCACTGGATGCAATCAGGTTTTCTCACGCTGGTCATCATCAATCGTTACCACCTGTGAGAAATGCGTGGCGGCCTTTGAAAGAAACCGAATGAGCTGCGGGGCAGACTCTGTGTTTACAGGCTGTTCAAGCACTGACATAAGTGCGTGCTCTCTTTGTGTGATCCATTGATCGACCACACAAGGGTGACGAAGCAAATAAGGCGCCATACCAAGACCTGTTGCATTGCCCACCCCGAGGTAGCGCTGAAGCAGAGGGTCAAGCGCTACCGACTTATCACCTCCACGCAGCTCAGACAAATAATGTACCCAGTCAAGGCTGAACTGACGCAGCACATATACAGCGCACATTTGCGCGCTGAAGGATGATTCAAAATCGGAGTTTTCCAGGGCTTCAAAGTCAGCAATACCAAATTTACCATTGCCGTAGACTGCGGTTGTTCGGAGTATGTAGCCCACGTTTGCTAGCACATCGCCATCCGGCTGTTTCCCCTCCGCCAGTGAGGCAATAATATGCTCGAATACCCTGACACTTTTGTTTGCACGGGCGAGCACCAGTACCTGCGTGCTGTTTCTTCCGGCCTCCTGTAAGGGCACATTCTGACGCAGTCTTTCCAGTTCATCATCAGACAGGGTGCCACGAACCAGTGCAAATGTGACATCCCACTTTTCAGCTATGACGCGATCGCAACGTTGATGGTCCTCAATCGCGTTAGAAAATACAACTAACTGGTAAGTGTTGGCGGGGGTAGTGACGGTATACACAGAAGTGCCAAACCCTTGATCATTCATGTCCCACAAAGATGCTTCAATCGACCAGTTTTCTCTGGTGACTTTTCTCAGCAAGCTTCTGACAAAACTGATCCTTGTCTGGTGCATCGCACCAAGTCTTTCAGGTTTCATTATTTCGCTGGGCATCCGAAAAGCCAACGGTTTTTGCCCCATATCATTTGCTCTCATAACATCACCTCTTCCATCTCTGGTGACGACCACACCTTATTTTTTCAATAATAGCTCTAAGTGTGGTCCGGGCATTCTCTATCCCTTACGGGTCACTGCAAACCTTGCTCCTTCGCCATTTCAATGGCCATTTTGGGGCCGTTCCACAATGAGGGGAGCAGTATCAAAGAAACAGGTACTGCGGTGATAACAATGAAAGATTGCAGCGCTGAAACCCCACCGGAGCCCAGAGAAATCAACACCAGCGCGCAAATTCCCATCATGATGCCCCAAAAAGCACGCACAATCGCATTCGGCTCAGTTTCTCCACTGATCACAACACTGATGGTGTAGGTCATGGAGTCACCGGTGGTGACGATAAAGATGGTGGTGAGGATGAGAAACAGTACCGAGATCAGGGTGGGCATTGGCAACTGCTTAGTGATAGACAGTAATGCCGCTGGCAAATTAAAGCCTTCAAACGCTTTGCTGACCGAGCCCGGGTCGGCAATTTCAAATGACAGTCCGGTGCCACCGACGATAGTAAACCAGAAGCACGTCAGTAATGGCGCAATGACGCTGATTGCCATGATTAATTCTCGAATAGTTCGGCCACGTGAGATTTTGGCAATGAAGATGGCCATCATAGGTCCATAGCCGAGAAACCAACCCCAGAAAAAGACAGTCCACCAGCCAAGCCAGTTTTCATCACTCCTGAATGTTGCCATAGGAATAAAGTTATCCAGCATGGTGCCCACACCATGAAGATAGGCATTGATGACAAAGTTGGTTGAGCCGAAGATCAGAATGTAAACCATCAGACCCAAGGCAAGAATCACATTGAAACGGCTGAGAATCTGAATACCACGGTTTAGTCCACTCAGTGCTGAAACTGTATATATAGCAATCGCCATTAAAATGATAATGAACTGAGTAGTGAACGTATCCGGAATAGAGAAAAGGTCGTTAAGCGCGTAGCTGATTTGAAGGCCCAGAAAACCTATGGGGCCAATGGTGCCAGCAGCCACCGCAATGATACAGCATCCATCAATGATGCCACCGAATACTGGTGTCAGTACCCGTTTACCAAAAATAGGATAAAGCAAAGTACGAGGCTGAAGCGGTAAGCCTTTGTCATAATGCAGTCGCATCAACACAATTGACGTCAAGGTGCCAAGGATCGCCCACGCGAGAAATCCCCAGTGCATAAATGACTGCGCCAGTGCGTTGAAAGCGCGCACAGTGGTGTTTTCTTCAACGCCATATAATGGCGGTGGGCTCACATAGTGGGCAATCGGCTCGCCCGCCGCCCAAAAGACACCACCACCGGCCAGTAAAGTACAGAGAATAATCGCCATCCATTTAAAGCCATCCATTTCAGGCTTAGCGATTGCGCCCAGTCGCACTGAACCCAGACCACTGAATGCCAGTACGAGACCGATGAAAAAGGTTAACAACAGTAATGCCTGCCAATAAGCACCAAACACTTGGACAGCCCAACCGAAACCGCTGTTGACTATCGATGATAGGAATTCACTGTTTATCATCGCCGTTGTTGCAAAAAGAGCTAGAAATCCCCCACTGATCCAAAACGCAGGGTTATCTAAGCCGAGTTTATTTACTTCCACTTTTGCTGTGCCCATCTCTGGTGATTTGGACGGGTTAATTGAATTAGACATGACTTGTCTCCTGTGAAAGGATCACTCCTGATCCTGCTCCTGATCGTCAGATACTCACGGTTAGACGACCTATCGCTTACGCTGGCTGGGTGCCAGATTTTAAGAATCTCAGCCAATTGCCTCCGAGAATCTTAGCTGTTTCTGATTCATTGAATCCTTTCTCAATTAAACCAGAATAGATATTTTTAAAGCCCGAGCTGTCGGGGAACCATGGCAACGCATCGGGCCAGCCAGAATTCGACGCTGAACCCTCACCGTAATCCATCGCTTTAGACCATCTTCCATTTCTCATCCAGTCGAGCACACTTTGCGGTTGGTTCTGGCAAAGGTCACTGCCGATTGAAAGATTGTCGATACCATACCGTTCGGCACAATCAGCAATCATTGAGCAGAATGTGTCCAGTGTGCACTGGCTACCGTCGGGCAGATGAAAAGGATAGAGACTGAAGCCAAGCAGCCCGCCTCGCTGGGTCAATGCCTTTAACACTGCATCGGACTTGTTGCGAAGTGCTTGATGAAACAAAGATGGATTGGCGTGACTAATACAAATAGGACGTGACGACAACTCGATGGCATCGAGTGTCGAACGCTCAGCACTGTGCGACATATCAACAATCATCCCAACCCGGTTCATTTCTTCTATGGCTTGTTTTCCAAAACGGGTTACGCCGCTGTCATCCTGCTCATAACAGCCTGTGGCGAGTAAACTCTGATTGTTGTAAGTCAGTTGCATGATCAGTAAACCAAGCTGGCGCATCACTGAAATCAGGCCAATTTCATCATCAATCGGTGAGCAATTTTGTGCACCGAAAAAGATCCCCACTCTTCCCTGACTCTTCGCGATACGGAGGTCATCTGCATCAAACACGGGCATGATGAGATCGCTGTTGAGTTCAAACAGTCTTTGCCATTGGGCAAAACGGGTCAGAGTCTCACGAGCATTCTCATGGTAAACCAATGTAACGTGTACACCACTTAGGCCACTTGCTTTTAACTGCTCAAAATAGGCCCGATCCCAGCGGCAATATTGCAAGCCATCGATGATTATTTGGTCGCTATACATAATTACATCTCCTTTTACACATCAGGCTCAGTAGGCACGCTGATAAGCCGTTTTAACTACAGTGTAAAAATCTTTTGCATACTGGCCCTGTTCGCGCGGACCAAAACTGGATGACTTTCTGCCACCAAAAGGTACGTGATAATCAGTCCCTGCAGTAGGCAAATTAACCATCACACAACCCGTCTGTGCTTGCTGCTTAAACAGAGTGCTTGTCTTCAGACTTTGGGTGATCACACCTGCGGTCAACCCAAAGCGGGTGTCATTGACAGTACTTACAGCATGTTCAAAATTATCCACCTTAATCACACAGGCCATGGGAGCAAAAAGCTCTTCCTGATTCACATCCCAGCTATTGTCTGTACCGGTAAACAAGGTTGGTGACATGAAAAACCCGTCAGTTTCCCGGGTCAGTGTTTCGCCACCAAACACCAGCTCTCCCCCGCGCTGTTTGGCAACTTCGACCCAACGCAGATTCGAATCAAGCTGAGTCTGGTCAACCACTGGCCCCATAAAGACTCCGTCCTGCAGAGCAGGACCAACACTGACTGATTTAAGACGGGCGACTAATGCTTCAACGAAGGCATCGTGAATATTTTTATCGACAACAAGACGGGAGGAAGCCGTGCATTTTTGTCCCGTACCTGAATATGAACCCGCCAGAGACGCTTCAACCGCAATATCGATGTCAGCATCCTCTGCAATATAGAGAGCGTTCTTACTGCCCATCTCTAACTGACAGCGAACAAAGTTAGGCGCAGTAGCAGCAGCAACCTGACGCCCTACAGCGACAGAACCAGTAAAACTCACCGCATCAATATCTGTACTGTTTATCAGCCTGTCGCCAACATCGCGCCCAGATCCGAGTAATAGATTAAAGGTGCCCGGCGGCAAATCCTGACGGTCTATGATGTCAGCCAGTGCAACTGCACTCGCCGGGGTGAGATTTGCTGGCTTCCATATCACACTGTTTCCAAATGCAAGAGCGGGCGCTATCTTCCAGGCGGCGGTTGCAGTAGGAAAATTCCAGGGAGAAATAACCGCAACAACACCCACGGCTTCGCGGGTAACCTCAACCTGAACGCCGGGACGCACTGAGTCAGAAATATCCCCCATCTGACGTAACACCTCGGCCGCGTAATATTGAAAAAACTGGCCAGCGCGATAAATCTCGCCACGCCCTTCCGCAAAGGGCTTGCCTTCCTCACGCGATAATAAGGTGCCTAATTCATCACAGCGAGCAATCAACTCATCACCAATTGAACGTAAAACGCCGAGCTTTTTCTCAAGTGGTACTTTTTCCCAGACAGGCTGTGCAATACGGGCGGCTGCAATTGCATTTTCTACTTGATTAGCATCTGCCTGAGAAAATTCGCCTAGAGATTCATTCATATTAGAGGGATTAATATTGGGTACTGTTTTAGATCCCTCTTGCCAACGACCATTTATATAAAGTGCTTTTTCACTATTTATAGACATCGCTCTAACCCATCCTTTTTATATTCAGTGTGTTTTTCCGCTCTAGAAAAGTATGTGCCTCTTTATGCAACTGTATTTATTCTTTTTTTACTTGGGCATATACCACTAATTCGACCAACATTTCCTCGCGAGCCAGACCAGCAACAATCATTGCTGCACGATTGGGATAAGGAGCATCAAAATATTTACCATAAATACCATTAAATACATTGAGATAAGAACGATCGGTAACATATATCAATACTTGTAAAACGCTTTCAGCATCTTCACCTGCTGAATTCAACGTTGATATTAAATTTTCCATTACCTGAATTGACTGAGCTGCAATTCCACCTTCGACAACGTTTCCATCGGCATTAATTGGTATTTGTGATGTATATAAAATGCCATCAGACTTTACAGCCCAACTTAGTGGTGCGGGTGTCGCGTACAGATTTGTTTTAATAGATGTCTTCAAATTGACACTCCTAGAATAATCATTCGAATCCATAGTTGATATCAAAACCCAAATATTGCATAACATTTATCGATAAATCGAACTATAAATTTATAACAATTGATAAATAAAATTTATCAATATAAGTAAAAATAAAATAAAAACATGGAGGGCTAGGTATATGGGCATCAAAGTTCAACAATTGATGCATTTTTCGTTGGTTGCAGAAATGGGGGGTTTTCGGGCAGCAGCATCGAGAGCCAATAGAACACAAGCAGCATTATCCACATCAGTTAAGGAGCTTGAAAAATTATTAGGACAGTCACTCTTTCAAAGTGGTCATAAAGCACAACTCACCCCTTTCGGACAATATTGCTTGCCGAAAGTGAAACGATTTTTAGCCTTGTACAATGATTTTAATGCTGACCTGAAAGCTGCGGCTTCAGGAGAGTCAGGAATCATCAGAATCGCCAGTGTGCCGTCTGTAGCAGCCAAACTCATTCCTAACGTTTTGGCTGAATTCACATCCATGTATCCCGACGTTCAGGTATCTCTGGTTGATGACAACGCGGCAGGGGTAGAAACCAAGTTGTTGACTGGCGAGGTTGATCTCGCAGTGGGTAACTGCCTTCACATAAAAGACAATAATATTTCGTTTGAACCGCTTCTCAGTGATCCAGTTGGCGCTGTCTGCCAGCTAGACCATCCACTTGCCCAACTGCAGATGGAAAACCTATCAAATGGGAGCAAATGGCATCATTCCCTTTTATTCGGAATGGGACTTGCTCACTCCTCTCTAAAACCGCCGCAAGTCAGCTGGCGGAGAATGCGCTTTACTCGGTTCAGAATATTACATCTCTTTTCTCAGTGTTGGAGCATGGCGTTGGAATCACCACACTTCCCAGACTGGCATTTAACGAGCGGGCGTCAAACCTCTGCTGGATCCCCATTGAAGACCCGTATGTCGAGAGAGAAATCGGTATATTCAAGCTCGGGGGCCGCTACATCTCGCCGCAGGCAGATAACTTTATGGACCTCTGTATTAAAATGATAAGGGGTTAATAGATAAGGAAGATACATTGCCGTCACGGACGTGGCGGCAATGAACTCGTTCCTCTCAGACGTAAGTAATACGCACTCGATTTGACACTGCCCATATTTATAGTGATCCTTGACCGAAATGTATGTAATTCAGGAATACATCATGAAAGTCGCCGTATTTAGTACAAAAAAGTACGATCAGGATTCTTTTCAAAAGCATAATCAGGCTTTTAATCATCAACTTAGTTTTTTTGACTTCAGACTCACAGAACAAACCGCCAGATTACTGGACGGATTCGATGCAGTCTGCGCTTTTGTTAATGATGATTTAAGCGCTTCGGTGCTTGAAATACTTGCCGAGCATGGCGTGCGGGTGATCGCCATGCGTTGCGCAGGTTTTGACAAGGTTGATATTGAAAAAGCGGCCTCACTGGGGCTTGAGGTTGTCAGGGTCCCTGCTTATTCGCCGGAATCTATTGCTGAGCATACTCTCGGGCTGATGTTAAGCCTTAACCGACGGATACATCGTGCTTACCAACGTACCCGGGAGGCAAACTTCTCACTGGAAGGTCTGACCGGATATAATTTCCACGGTCGAACTGTCGGAGTAATTGGCACGGGTCGAATTGGCGTGGCAACGATTCGTATTTTAAAAGGCTTTGGTATGAAAGTGCTTGCTTTCGACCCCTACGAAAATGCCGAGGCAGTAGCACTGGGAGCGACTTACACCTCACTTGACGAGCTTTACCGTCAGTCACATGTCATCAGCCTGCATTGTCCGATGAGTAAAGAGAACTACCATATGCTCGATGCGGACGCCTTTAATAAGATGCGTGACGGCGTCATGATCATCAATACCAGCCGGGGCGGGTTGATCAATTCTCAGGATGCAATTGAGGCATTAAAAGAGCGCAAAATTGGTGCATTAGGCGTTGATGTATATGAAAACGAACAAGAATTATTTTTTGAAGATAAGTCAAACGACGTGATAAAAGATGATGTCTTTCGTAGGCTTTCATCATGCCACAACGTTCTGTTCACGGGTCATCAGGCTTTCCTAACTGAAGAAGCACTTGGCAACATCGCAGATACCACTCTCAACAACCTCAAAATGTTTGAGATAGGAGAAAAGTCGGGGAACGAAATTTTCGGCTGATTGCCCTCACAATAACCGCTGTATACTTGTTAGCCCGGAGCGTTCGTTGCTCTGGGCAGATCTCAACAGCCATGCCTGCCCAGTTGACGACCTTTCATTGATCCAGTCATAGTGACTCACGTACTGCTCAACATGACTGACAATGAGGGACAATCGTGGCGTACATTACTTTTTTTACATTGGTCGTTATGCTTGGAGGCATGGTGACATTTCAAATCCTCTTTGCCCCCCTTTTGTTTACCCAACTTGGTAAAGAGAATTTTTCTACCTTCATCCGGGCATTCTTTCCCTGGTATTACATTTATTTCGGTCTGCTCAATCTCATCCTTTTCGCCTCTTTTATCGTTCAGAGCATTCTCGGACAATCGGATTGGTTCTTGATTTTTTTATCTGGATTCAGTCTGCTTGGCTTTTATGTCTCTCGTCAGATCCTGATGCCGAAAGCTAACGAAGCGTCTGATGCCGGCGAAAAAAAGGCCTTCGACCGCTATCATCGCAGTACAGTAATAATCAACACGATCCAGTTGTTTATCGTTATCTACCTTATCTGGCCGTAACGCAAAAGCGACGCTGCCATCGAGCAGCTCATCGCTAGTCAGCTCACATCTGCCTTGTCAGCGAAAAAACTGGGCGGATGTCCGAAGGCTCGTCTAAAAGCATTGGTAAAATTGGACGGGTGGTGATATCCGGCCTGATATGCAGCTTCTGTGATCGTCATCAAACCGCTTTCAAGACATTGCTTTGCCATATCCAAGCGGCGTTGTCTGATGTAAGCGTTGACTGGCATTCCCAAATGCTCCCGACATTTTCGTTGGAAACTTGAGACGCTCATTGCGAAGTGAGCAGCCAAAGATGCCAGTTCCAGTGGCTCTGCCAAATTATTTTCAATATGACTGATTATTTTTTCAATGCCGTTCCCCACAGTTATTGCATTGGTGCTGGTAAACGCAGGGAATATCCCGGCCTCAACCTGTTGTACCAACTCACCAATTGTCTGATAGACCAAACTCTCCATCTTTACTCGCTCAGAAAATGCAGCGGGCGAATCAAGCGATATAAGTTGCTCACAGAGGACCAATAATTCTGGCGTCATGACAATTGATAATGAAGCATGGTGTTGCTCAATGAACCGGTTGATAGCACAGGAGTTCGAAGACATTTTCCGAACCCATGAGGGGTAAAGCATCAAATTTAGTTTGGCTGTGCGGTTTCCCCGCCTGAGCCTTCGGGTAAAGGCCGACGGACGGGCAACATTTGCCATGATTCCGCATGGCGCAGACGATGCATCGAGGTGAAAATCATGGTCGTCATAACCAAAGCTAAGGCTTCCCTCTAATAAAAAGGTGACCATAACTGCTGGCGTTACAGACGATAAAACTTGCATATCGTCCAGCTCTTTTACCCTGCCGGCATGCAGTGAAAAAGCGCCCTCGTGGCGATATGAAGTCAGCTCACCTTTTACTAACGGCGATCCCATTGACGATAATGTGCCTTTTATCAGCTGATTTTCTGACTCTTCATCATTCACTTTGGCTGGCACGTTGAGGAGTTTGATTCGAGGATGAGGCGTAATACCCATTTTGCACTTTCCTAATAACAACTATGCAATCCCGCATAACAATCCTGACTTTCCCTGAGTGAAGATGGAATCTACCATACATGAGAATTGTTATCACTTGCATTTGGAGTATTACGTTGGAAAGGTATTGTCTCATGGATAGTTGTAACCTTGCTTTGCCGAAAAAGTCACTACTTTGCCTGGCCGTTGGCCTCGCACTAAGCAATCCTGCTATGGCAGCGGAAAGCACCGAGATGGATGATGTTGTTGTCTGGGGTACCAAGGTCTCCAGTGACTCAGAATCGGTGGGTGCAGATGATATGTCGCTCAAGCAGGCAGACCATATGTCTGATATTCTGCGTGATATTCCAGGTGTAGACGTGGGTGGTACCCACTCGGTCAACCAGCGTATTAACATCCGTGGCCTGAACGAAACGGACTTGGACATTCGATTGGATGGCGCTTCTCAACACGCTAACATGTTCCACCACATCGGTAACCTCACCCTAAACCCAGATATCCTGAAAAGTGCCGACATCAAAGTCGGTAACAACTCAGTGACTCAGGGCGGACTGGGTGGTGCAGTGAATTTTGAGACCAAAAATGCTAAAGACCTGTTGGGATACGGACAGGAATTCGGTGGTCGTATTTTCGGTGGCTTTGCTGACAATAACAACCGTCAGACCTCGTTAACACTCTTCGGAAAACTGAGTGATCAAATTGATGCCGTGGTTTATGGCCACCAAGTCCAACGCGACAACTTCCGCGACGGTGAAGGTAACGAAGCTTTCGGCACCGCCGGAGATGTAGTCAACGTACTGGCAAAAGTAGGCTTTGAGCCTTCTGAAGGCCACCGTCTGGAATTGTCATACGACGTATATCGTGACAGCGGCGACTACAATCCACGTCCTGACATGAACGGTGATACAAATATCGCGCTTACTAAGGGTCGCTTACTTCTCCCTACGAATTACGACAGGGATACAGTGACACTCAACTACAACTTAAAAACATCTTCATTGAAAGGTAAGGCAACACTTTACAACAGCAAAACCTTTATTGAACGCGATGAGAGTAAAACAGGTTGGAGTAGATATGGCCGCGAATCCATCAATACCGCGACCAACAGTAACACGGGCGGAAACGTAACGCTGCAGTCAGAGCTTGTTATTGCAGGACTGGATAATCAAGTCACCTATGGTGTCGATTATCTGGACAAAACCAGCAAGAGTGAATTTGGTGGCAAGCAATACATGAGTGAGTCTGCTCGCTCTGCGGCAGCATTTGTTGAAAACACGCTTCACCTTAATAAAAAATGGGAAGTCACTGCTGGGCTTCGATTTGATGATTACCGTCGCGATGCGATGACAGGTAGCGATGACTTTAACGGCACAACATGGTCACTAGGTAGTGAGTATGCACTTACGCCTGAGCTTACTGTTTTTGCCAACACCCGCACCCTGTTCAAGGGTCCAGAGTTGCTTGAAACCTTCGTTAAATATCAAAAAGATGCCTTTCTTGCTGATGATATCAAGTCAGAAACAGGCCAAAATACTCAGGGTGGTCTCCGCTACTCTCAAACATTCGGTGAACATTTCCTGAGCGCAAACCTGACAGTATTCAAGACCCGCATCGATGACCACATTGTCGAAGAATGGCAGCGTGGTAGCTACTTAATCAAAAACGATGGCGATGTTGAGTATACGGGTGCTGAGATCAGTACTGGTTACGGTTATGAAAACTTTAACGCCAAACTTTCTTATGCACAGTCAAATAACAAACACCTGACAACAGGTGGACCAATCACCAAAGATGGACGAAGCACTGACATCGGTGACAGCATCGCGCTGACGCTCGACTATGAGGCGGAGAGTCTTGATACCCTATTTGGTTGGACTGCTGTTTCAGTCCTCGAAGAGAGCAATGTAATTAAAGGCAACAAGCCAAAAGAAGGCTATAACGTCCATAATGTATATGCACAGTGGATGCCATCAAATATTGCTGACCTCTCTGTCACACTGGGCGTAGACAACCTCTTTGACGAAACGTACGTTTCTCATGCATCACGTTCAGGCGTGATACGTGGTGGATTTACGAGTGATGACTACGAGCCGGGCAGAAACATCAAACTGTCTGCTTCATACCAGTTCTAATTTCACATTACTTACTCAAGCCTGCCATTCGGCAGGCTTTTTTGATCATTTGACAGGTAAATGTGGCAATAATCGGTCGTACTGGCGAAAAAATCCGCTAACAGCGCGATTTAACAAGCTAAAAATTGCTTTAAAACAAACGATTAAAAATGACCTGAGTTATACTAGATAAAGGGAAGTTGGAGTAAAGAAGTAGGAACAAGATGGGAGCAAAAAAAGCGCTTCGTAAGTTGAAAAAACAGAAAGAGAAGCTTAAAACGGAGTCAGCCCGTCAGCTCATGGAACTTGCGAAAAGTACAGTTTCCTCAGACGATCACCCCTCAACACAACGGCAACATGCCTTAAGTGCAGATCTCAAAGCGGTATCAAAAGAAGCACTGACCAGTATGGCATCAGAACTGGCTGTTCCCTTTAATCCGTTGCTCTCTTGGTTTAACGAGGGAAGTATTGTTGTCAATCTTAGGAATTCAAATGACAGTGAGGGTAAACAAACCGCTATCGTCACTGCGCCAACAGTTAAGTCAATCACTCACTTACCGTTAAAATCGCCGCCGTGTAAACGTTGCCCTGCACTTCAGAATGGCATTTGTAAGTGCGCTGCGAAAAAGCTTCAGCAACACGCTTAGCACTCGTCGCGGAAATAGGCTGGAGGGCTAAGAATGGTGCGGAGTATCCGTGAGAGTACTAGAGACTCAAAATAACCCGGCTTACCGTCGGCCCCAACAGGCGTTTTAACATCACCCCGGCTACACCCTTTGCCAGTGTTTTGGTGCCACTGACAACAGCGTTTTCAACGAAAGAGGGTTTTGAACGACTTGCCATCCATCCGTGGCTATCCAAAATTTCAAGGATGCTCTCACTGTCAAGCTGAGCAGGGTCAAAAGTGATCGCGACTGAACCTGCATATTTTTTATATTTAATAGCCGTAATTGCCTCGATTTTATTCAAGTCTTCTATTAGTTTTTCGACCTCTTTTGGATGGTCGAAAATATAGTCAGACCTGACTCTAACTCTATGATTTGTATTGTGAATGTAAGTATTCATAAAAATGCCAATCTAAGTGATAATTATTATTAATATTAAACAGAGGTCCATAATTTGATCAAGTTCAAATAATAGAAAAAATTTGATCTGCATTTCACTTTTAAACATTGTTTCGTCAACGAGAATAAATACACTCCGCCCCATGAATGAATATATCAATACAGCGATGAAGCTCAGACGCTGGGTAGTCATCGGACACCATATTCCTGGGCGCATCAGACTCAAATATAAATTGGGTATTCTCAGCCAACTGGCCGCATTCAAAACCGATGCGATAGAGAATACACTTGGGGCTATTCCTGCCTTTAAAAACTATAAATTGAACAGCGCAACCAGCAGCATTGTTGTCGAATATGATGCAACGTTGATCGACCCTACTTGGGTGGATGCGTTTTTTTCTGATTCAAGCGACGCTGCTGAACAAGCCTGCATTTCAATCGCCAACAGCATAAATGTTAACGGAGTCAATCAATGACCGATGCACAGGCTCAGGGAATCAATCCCGATCCTAATGTTCAGGCAAACCCTGCCGAACAACAGCCGCAAATGCCGCCGCAAGGAGGTTATTTTGGTTATCCTCCGCATATGGCTCCGCCTCCGCACATGGCACCCAATTCGCCTTTTGCTGGCCAAGCACACATGCAACCACAAATGCCTCCACAGCATCCAAACGGCTTTCAGGCTCAGCCTCAAATGTGGCCGCCACATATGTGGATGCAGCACCCAGCCTACGCTCAGCCAGGCATGATGCCTCCTCCAGTTCACTGGCAGGCTCAGCCTCAGATGCAACAAGCCCAACCTCAGGCTCAGCAACCAGCTGATAACACTCAAGGCGGCAATCCGCAGAGTGATGCAATGATGGAACAGGCACAAGCCATGCTGGAAGGTGTGCTTGGCGAAGAAGTAAGTATGTATAAAGAACTATTAGGAAGCTTTGGTATGAATGATAAAGAATTTTGGAAAGGCGCTATGGTTGGTGCCGCAGCAGCACTACTTCTGAGCAACGAAAATGTTCGTGGCAAGCTGGTTGGTCTGGTAGCTGGTGCAGGTGACAAACTGAAGTCAGGCGGTTGCGCCGTGAAAGATACTGCCGCTCAAACTGCAAGCTCAGTACGTGAAAATATCACCACTGGCAGTGAGATCTTCCGCGACACTTATGCGGCAAGCAAGCAAGGTTTTCAAGAATCAGTAGAGCGTCATAATCAGGAAAAACAGTCTGAAAACGTTCAGCAAGAACAAACTGATAAAGACGATACTGCGACAGCATGAGTAATTCATCCAACACCTTAAGCCCGACAAGTCGGGCTTTGCTCATCGGCGCGATGGCAGGTGGTGGGGCGTCAATTGCAAAAAACTGGAAAAACCATCAGCAAGGTCAACTTTCAACCAATGAGCTGGTCTCTAAAGCGACAAGCTCAGCGCTAAAAACAGGCGCGCTGAGTGGTGCATCGACCTATGTTGCAGGTCAAATGGCAGGACGCCCTGCTCTTTCTTTAATGACAATTATCAGTGCTGGTGTTGCAGGGGTTTACCTCATGGACCAGTTCTCAGAGAAAAAAAATGAACAATAATAACCAAAATCCGGGTTTCCCATATTACGGCTACCCTTACAACGCTTATCCTCAACAGCCTGCTGCTCAACAGCCTAATACTCAGCAAATGCCTCAACAAAATGCTGACGCACAACCATACAAGAAGCAGAACTCAAAGACGCATTTCGCTATGGGTCTGGTTGCGGGTGCAGCGGCAGCGTACATCATAGGTAACAAGAAATTCCGTCAGGGTGTTTCTGCTACCGGTGAGAAAGCATGGTCAGCAGTCCGTGGTGAAGTTGAAGAGTTAAAAGAACGCTTGGAAGATACTCAGGCTGAACTGGAATACTATCGCAATCTTCACAAAGGCGACGAATGACAGCTCTAGAGGTAAAACACCACTTTCCGGGGCGCATTCGCTTTAAAGCGGGTGCCCTGAGACATCACAAAGATGTGGGTGAGTGGATCAAACACAGCCTGATGGCTATTCAAGGCATTCGTGATGTACGTGTCAATGAATCAGCCTGCTCCATCGCCATTGAATATGATGTGTCTCTGCTCGACGCCAAGACGCTGGAAGCGCGTCTGGAAACGTTAGATTTTAATGACGCTGAGCACGAAGAAACTGAACACCAGTTCACTCGTGGCGATATTGCCATGAATGTTATTGGTACGCTTTCGGCTGCACTGCTGCCCAACAAATGGGGTGCTCTCACAACAGCAACACTCATTGCGCCGACATTGGCTGAAGGTATCTCTGATGTCAAAGACGGTCATATGTCAGTCGAAGTTCTCGATGCGATAGCTGTTGGACTGTCAGCCTGGCGTGGTGATTACAAGACAGCCATGATGACCCAGAGCTTAGTCAGCCTTGGCGAATACATGGAGCAAAAAACCAGCCGAAACAGTGATCAGTTACTTGCCGACCTCATGCGCCCGCAGCAGTCTCTGGTATGGCGGGTATCCGAATCAGGAGCACGCGAACAGGTCAACTCAACAGAGCTGATCGTTGGCGATATCATTGAGCTGGCACCGGGTACTGCAATTCCTGCTGATGGTGTGGTGATTGAAGGCACAGCACTGATCAACCAGTCAGCCCTTACAGGTGAAAACGTACCTGTGAGACGTGAGCTTGATGCTGTCGTTTATTCCGGTACAAGTATTCACGACGGCACAATTAAAGTGCGTGTCGAGAAAGTTGGCTCAGAATCAACAACGGCAAAAATCGCTCAGCTAATCTATGACTCACTGAGTGAAAAGAGTGAAATACAGCAGGTCACTCAGGACATGGCAAATCGCCGGGTGAAAATCACCTTAGGCATTGGTGCCGCCGTCTTCGCGCTGACTCAGGACATCAACCGTGTTGCTTCTGTATTTCTGGTTGACTACTCCTGCGCGCTGAAACTCAGCACGCCAGTCACCTTCAAATCTATTATGTATCGTGCAGCACAACAGGGCATCCTGTTAAAAGGCGGCAGCGCGATTGAAAAACTCGCCAAAGTGGACACCTGTGTTTTCGATAAAACAGGCACACTGACACACGGCGATATGGAAGTGACCGATGTTGTGCCACTTTGTGGTAAAAACTCGGCAAGAGATCTGTTGGCTATTGCTGCTTCTGTTGAAGAGCACAGCAACCACCCACTGTCACAGGCTGTGGTTAATGCTGCCAAGCACAATCAGTTACCACATATTGACCATGGCGAAGTAGAGTACGTGATCGCTCACGGCCTGAAGAGCACACTCAATGGCGAATGTCTGGTTATGGGAAGCCGCCACTTCCTCGAAGAGCACGAGGGTGTGGATTTCTCAGCGTATGAGCAAGACATCATCAGCTACGAAGAGAAAGGTCGTCATCTGATCTTTATCTCTCACGATAAAAAGCTGATTGGTATGATTGGTTTGCGTGACCATTTACGTGAAGACGTGGTGGAGACACTGAGTCACTTGCGTCAAATGGGCATTAAAGAACTGGTAATGATCTCTGGTGACCGTGCTTTCAAAGCGCAGATGCTTGCTGATGAGCTGAAACTGGACAAGGTTTTCGCCGAAGCCACGCCGAAAAGTAAGTCTACCATCATTGAGCAATTGCAGCGTCAGGGCCGAAACGTAATGTTCGTTGGTGACGGTGTTAACGATGCTCCTGCACTGACCAAAGCAGACGTAGGTGTCGCTATGTGCCGTGGTACTGAGCTGGCTCGTCAGGCTGCCGATGTGGTCTTACTGCGGGACAAGCTGTATGGCGTTGCCGAGACCTACGAACTGGCTCAAATTGCCATGAAGATGGTCAACAGCAATATCAAAATTGCAGAGTATGTAAACAGTGGCATTATGCTGGCCGCAGCAATGGGATGGTTAAACCCAACGCTGAGTGCCATCCTGCATAACGGTACAACACTGGGCATTCTGGGCCGCTCTGTGGCGATAAAGAACGGGTAACCCCTTCTTCCAGAACAAACATACCAACTAAAACACACTGCATGGCAGTGTGTTTTTTTATCTGTACTCAAATAACCTGCAAATTTAGGATTCAGCGAGCTTGGGTATAGCTATCGCTTTTATGTAACCTTCGCAGACCAACAGAATCAGTGCGTAAAGGCTACCGCACTTTTTATTTTTTCACATCACGGTTTACAGAATCGGATTTATATTGGCATCAACAACACACGCAATGTACCCAAGCAAACCCAGGTCGCTTGAGTTAAATTTTTGATTGAGGTTAACGAGTCAGCACAATGAGTCACGACAACTACCAAATCTCTATTTTGAAGAGAAAAAGCCAACTCGATAACGTCCTCCGATTAACGCATGACTCCTTGGTTGAAATAGGTGCCATTAACCCTGCGCCATCAGGTATGTTTAATTTCGCTCCTCATCTGGATGAAACTGAAGATACCACCGTTCTCATTGCTGAAAAGGATGGTGAAATAATAGGTACCAGCTCAATAACGATAGATGGTAAGGCTGGACTTATTTCAGACCACTTATTTGAGCGTGAAACTAACCGTATGAGAGAGAAGTCGTCTTCACCCATTTCCTCAGCTTGGAGATTCGCGACAAAAAAAGAATATAGAAATAACAAGAAACTGGCTGTTGATCTCATGACCAAAACGAGGGAAGTGCTGAGAGAAAGCAACTCAGAACTCTGTCTGTGCCTCTTTCAGGAAAAACATGTTCGCTTTTATCAAAAATTTTTCAATGGAGAAGTAGTAGCGAAAAAGATAGGCACTGCAGATGGCTCTGACTATGCAAATTTTGTTTTAATGGCAATTGCGATAAACGATGTCAGGAGCAAGGTCTAGGTTCATTTAACGCGCTGAATCCCTATGGGTATCGATACATTTAACCTACGCTTTTTTCTCCGATATGTCGCTTTTCATCAACTGGTTGGTAGAGCTTTACTCACTGAAGTAACGCTATCTTAGCGACTCATTTCTACAAGAGTTAGCCTTTGTTTTAGTACAACTCCTTTCAGCTCTACAAAGCTTGAACAAATCACATCTACCTTCACTTGAGCCGCCAAATTATTTTGTGACGTCAGTTTTAGCTTTCTTAAATTTCCTTGTCTTTATATCCAGTTTCCGTAGACTGTCTCGCCTTTTCCTGATCATTTAGGTGTTTATGTTTATTGGCTTTGACTACGGAACCGCAAACTGTTCAGTGGCAGTGATGGAGCAGCAGACTCCACGCCTCATTCCTCTTGAGGGCGATAGCTATTTTATACCCTCAACCCTCTGTGCGCCGACCCGTGAGTCAGTCAGTGAATACCTTTATCGCTTTTTTAAACTCACCCCTACCGATCCCTTGGGGGAGCAATTACTGCGCAGTGCCATCGCCGCCAACCGTGATGAGGGTATAGAGCTGGTTCCCGGCGATTTGATGTTTGGCCAAGCCGCACTCAGTTGCTATCTCGATGATCCGGAAGAGGTGTACTACGTCAAGTCACCGAAATCCTTCCTCGGTGCAACCGGGCTAAGAGATGTTCAGATCCGTTTTTTTGAGGATCTGGTCTGCGCCATGATGGCTAACATCAAACAACAAGCTGAATCCCACCTCCAGCAGGATATTACCCAGACCGTGATCGGCCGTCCCGTTAACTTTCAGGGGCTCGGGGGCGACAAAGCCAATCAACAGGCTGAAGCCATTCTCCGGACTGCCGCGACGCGAGCTGGATTTACCGACATTGCCTTTCAGTTTGAGCCTGTTGCGGCTGGTCTCGATTACGAAAGCCAGCTAACAGAAGATAAAACCGTACTGGTAGTTGATATCGGTGGCGGGACCACAGATTGCTCCCTGCTGCGGATGGGACCCAGTTATCGTGATCAGGCAGATCGCAAAAATAGTCTGCTTGGTCACAGTGGCTGCCGGGTGGGCGGTAACGATTTGGATATCTATCTGGCCTTTGAAGAGTTAATGCCTGCATTCGGCAAAGGAAGCAAAACAGAACGCGGGATAGAAATGCCTGTTACCCAGTTCTGGAATCCTATAGCCATCAACAATGTTGCGGCACAAACCGATTTCTACGCCAGCAGCAACCGGAGGGTTATTGAGCAGCTCATTCGTGACGCACAACACCCAGAGCGCCTTTCACGCCTGCTCGCTGTCCACCAGCAGACACTGGGATACCAAATTGTCCGACATGCTGAAGAAGCCAAAATTGCTCTGTCGCAAACCCAAGAGGTAACATCTTCTATTCCGCTGAGTGGCCAGCAGGTTGCTTCGTCTATCAGCCAGCAGCAACTTGAGGCTGCAATCGCGACGCCGGTGAACAAAATTGTAGACTTGGTTCGTGATGCTCTCGCTCAGGCCAGTGAAAAGCCAGATGTTATTTATATGACAGGCGGCAGTGCACGTTCTCCCATTCTGCGCGCGCTCATGGAAAGAGAACTACCAGGCGTGCCTGTTGTTGTGGGTGATTTCTTTGGCTCAGTGACCGCAGGTCTTGCCCGGGATGCACAGAAGGTGTTCAGCCACTAGGCCCTTTTACGGAAGCATGATCAAGAAGAGCAGCAACAGGCTACTCTTTTTTATGTCCAAACTTTGACGAATATTCACCGCCATATTAGAGAAAGGTACAGCCTGTATCAGACAAAAAAGGGCTCTATGTTTTTTGAGATTTTTTACACGTATCTATGCGTAAAAAACCAAAAAGAAGGCGTACAAAAAACCAAAAAGATGGGGAAGTGACATTTGCATTACAAAGGTTAAACTGGCGATTTTAGCTTTAATTTCGCAACATTTAGACCACTTTTACCGTATTTTATTCAATGGGTATTTTAGAAAATGAGAGGATGACCAAGGTCAGCCAGACGCATTCCTTCTGACTGACACCCTGTTTTTTTACAATGCGTTCAAGACCTTTTTCAGAGTATTTTGCAGGTGAAGCAACTCATCATCCGTCATAATCGAACGATAAAAATCGATGCTTTTATGAGTGATTTGATTGAGCATTGTGTTCACTTTTGTACCAGATTCAGTCAGCGACAATACTTTGGCACGCCTGTCCTGTGTATCCTCATGTCGGTTGATCAGATCTGCCTCAACCAAACTTTGTACAATCCGGCTGATCTTCGACTTTTCGCTGGCAAAATAGATCAACTCGATCAATTCACTCTGATGCAATTGCCCTGACTTACCGATACTGTAAATCACGAATATCTGCTCAGGTGTCAGGTTGATACCTTGCGTGGATAATATTTCATGAAAGCGATGTGACGTCTTCATGCCAATAAGTCGACACAAAGAACCTATGCTATTCTGCATATCCATATCAATGGAACTGTTCAATTATCTACTCCAAAATCTCGTTGAAAAGTGAGAATGCGTGTATAAAAAACAACCAACACTCTCACAGTAAAACCATTGTTATTTGTTATGTTCTTATCAGAATGACAAAAAGGGTTAGCAAAGCCAAGAATCAATCTTTCGTCGATCGACACGATCTCACTAAAAACAGCGTAACATTACGGTAATATTGGAGCAGGATCTCTTGATAAAGATCATTAAAATGAAGGAATTACAAGATAAACATAAAAAAAGTCAACACAATTGTGCTGACTTTATACGATTAAGTGCATTTTTGCTTGATTGGCTATTTTCTCACCAAGCTGATGTGGAATAGCCGCCGGACGACGATGTGATTGTGAAAGCCCGCACGGCTGCCAAAAACACTACACACCAACAGACAGCACGACCCTCCGGTTTAGTTGGCGACCAGCCCGCGTTTTGTTACTGGCATCAGGTTGTTGCTCGCCTAATGACGATTCACTGATTTCTCCGGCAAGTGATTTTTTGCTCAAATACCCAGCCGCACTCGCCGCTCGCTTTCCACCCAGTTTTTGGTTGTAGCGTGCAGAGCCCATATTGTCGGTATGTCCTTCAACCTGCCATGACTTCCCGGCCATCTTTTTCGACCAGTGATCAAGCGTCTGCTTGGCGGGTAAGGATAATTCGGCCCGATCAAAGGCAAACAGTACCTTACCCAAGCCCTCTACACCATTGATCATGTGATGGCATTGCGATGACTGAAATTTTGAAAACTCGCCCAATGCTATTTTGGCTTCGACTGTGTCAGCAACGAGGATATCGCTGACCTGATATCTGCCGCCTTGGTGAAACCCAATCTTGACTCGCTTCACCTCAACATGGTGTTCAACACTGTGGGTCAGTTTGTGGCAAAACTGCCAGTTATCGCTGGCTAATGCCGGTGAAGAAATCAGCACCATGGTGCTTGCCAGTCCAAATAATAATCGACTCATTGATTAACTTCTCTTGTCGTCTAAATATCGGTAATGTAATCGGCTCGTGCCTTGTTGGCTGACGCCACTGCGTATCAGTTCTTCAATTATCTTGCTTAGATCTTTAAGTCTTTTGACGTCTTTAACCTCGTCAGCACAGTTAATGAATGCGTTATTACGCGTTGCCTGAAAACCAATACCGATCACTCCGATAAACAAATCAGTTTCGCTATCCTCGTTAATGTCTTCACGAATTTTTGCGCAAAGACCATTATTGACCAGATTTTCAAAAACCTTGCTATCATTGCTCTCTTCACCGTCACTCAGGACCAGAATCATCTTGTGCTTGGCACGATAAGCGGCTTTTTCTTCTGGGCTCGCCGAAGAGTGGGGCTTACCCTCTTTTAGTATTTGTGCACCTCGAATAAGTCCTTGATAAGCGGCAGTTCCTCCATAGGCCTGAAAGCTATCAAACTGAAATTTGTCTTGGTCCCCTGTGAGGGGTATGGTGTGAAATCGCCGCCCTGCACATGAATATTCTGAGAACAAATATGATTTATTTGCGTTTAACGCCAGGTTTTTAGGGGAAGTCGAATACCAGTTTGACACTGTGCTCCGATAATTGATTACACTTTTAGGATCGGGCATTGGATATATGGTCCAGCGATCATCCGGATCGAGATACTTCCCATATCTCACAGCTTCCCGTGCGTCTTGCCAGCTGACACCATCACAATTTTGACGAGTTTTGGCACAGTAATTTACCTTCCACTTTCTCATTGAGCTAAGTCGGAACCAATCTGCGCTGTTGTATGAATGATTGTACTTCACATGGGTTTGACAAAGACGCTCTCCGTTCCTCTCCTCTATCGTTCTAAAACTGAAAGGCACATAGGCCATACGACTATCGATTGCCGCATCCTCATTGTTCAAAATGATATCCCGAATCATCCCTACCGCTTGCTTGAGAGTTCGCAGCTTGCCGTAATCGTTCATCGAACCCGAGTGGTCAGTAACAAACACAATATCGATCGGTTTTCCCGCCAGATATTCTGGATATCGGCGCGCCAGCGCTTGGTTTGTCAAAGATTGAGAACGGTCAAAACTTGGGATCAAGCCACTATAGAACCAAGACGCGTGTTGGCTGGTTACCGTGACTTTATGCTGTAAATATTCTCGCTCTTCTCGACCACGTTTAGTCTGTTCCTCATATTTCACCGTTTTACGCTCAATATTCAGCGTAGGAATCGACGTTTCATCAGGGAGATATTGCCGAATATATTCGCGGGCCAATGCTTGCTCTCTCGGCTGATTATCGGCACTCGACAATGCAAAGGCTGCCGCTTCGGCGGCATCACCCAAACGGCTTTGGGTTTGGATATAACGGGTCGCCTCAATGGCAAAGAACACAGCACCAATCATCGCGACCAGTGAAATCGCCATTGATACGGCGGCCGCCCCACGCTGACGCCTGGGACTCACTTTTCGATAAGTGTTAACGGCATTCATGTCTATCTCCCAACCATTACGGAAGCAGATTCAATGGTGACTTGGCCATTTTTACCGCCGAGAAACATTGAAAAAGGGGATGAAATTGTTTCACTGACTGCCACCCTATACAGAGGTAACGCCTTGCCCTCCTTTGGTTTAGCAACAAGACGTGTAAAAGACGCCTTATCAAACGTCGGTGCTCGCGGTGAGCCTGTTGCTTTGAACGTGAAATCTGCCACGCGTCCTTCAACCAATGAGGTCATTCTCAGGCTATAAGCGCGGGTCATTTCATCTGTCTGTCGCAGTTTATCCGTCACCTTCAACAGCCTTTTTAGTTCCTGCTGACTAACATGCTTCTGACTGACTTGAAGGCGAGAGCGCTCTTTCACTATGGTCACCAGGTTATAACTGAGCTGATCGAGTTCACCCCGTAACAATACCTGACGGCTGAGATCGGTTAAAAACAGGAGTAAAACAATCAAAAAACTGAGAACAAAAGCCATTTCGATAGCAAAAACGCCCCGCTGCTTTTTCATCATTTGTTCTCCCATTCTTCATGCTCCTGCAATCGCAGAGACTGGCGCTTAATTGTGAACGAGGATATTCCCGGCACCTTGAGTAGCGGAGAGTATTTATAGGTGATGCGGTATTCAGCAAATAGATTACGATTGCGCGTTGATGAATAATTTCCCGCCACATAAGCATCTAAATCTCTGTATAAGCGAACCGAGAAAAAAAACTTTTGTGGTTGAACAATGATTCTCCACAGCGAACTTTGATGCCCCTTGCCCTTTAAGAAATCAGAGAAATGTTTCTTGTAGCCCTCTTTAACTTTTGGATCATCTATCAAGTGACTGTCTCTTGACGCCTCCCGTAACGCGGTATCTGTCAGGTTAACCAAATAGATAAATCGGCAACCCTCAAAGATCAGCATCATAGTGAAAAATAAGACAATCGCCCCGAGCGCAAACTCGACGGTAAAACTGCCCGTTTGCCTTCGCGTACCCCGCCATACATGAGGAGGTTTCAAGGTCATGCCTCACCTCCCCCTGCGACGGTATGGATAAAGGTCGCGACTTCGTCTTTGCTAAATAGTGGCGTCAATACACTTTCTGCCTCTGCGTGTCTGCCTTCGCGAATCAATGCAATCGCAAGGTTAACTTGGGCTTTGTTATGAATAGCAGCCTGATGATTGATCGGAAGCAACATGTCGATAGCCTGGTTATTTTTTCCTTCGGCAAGTAACAACACAGCCAGATTGTTTTTTACTGTGGCTTCATCGCAGCCTTTAATTCTTGCCGTGGTAAAGGCATTGCGTGCCTCAGCAAATTTCGACTGATTGCCCTGCACAATACCTAACAGCAAATACGTTTCGGCATCGTCTTTACCCATTGCTATCGCTCTTTTCGCCGCCTCAGTCGCCTGAACAAACTGTTGACGATGAAAGGCAATTTGCGCTGACAGATAAACAGAGTCCTGACTCATCATCCCCTGATCGTGAAGGTATTGCAGATAGAAACTTGCCGACTCATAGTCCTGACGCATCATGTAAGACTTCACCAGTACAATCGTCCGCTCGGGACTGGACGGCGATTCCAGCCAAGCCGCTTTGTAGTGGTCAACCAATCCCTGATAATTACCCGCCTTCGTCATAGCGTCGGCATCAAAGGAATGTTCAGCGGGGGCAGACGCACACGCAGACAGGAATAACAGCGCGGAAATTGCACCGTAAAAACGAAATGGTTTCATGATAACTGCATAACTCCGGGGGCAATGATCAGCACCACAATGGGAAACATAATGAACAGAATCAGTGGCACACTCATCTTGGCTGACAGTTTGCCGATTTTCTCTTCCACCGACATCACTTGCATCTTTCGGATATCTTCCGACAAATCGCTCAGGACATTGGAAATTGAGGTTCCGTATTGCAGGTTTTGAATCAGGGTAAAAACAAAAGATCTGACTTCCGGTGTCGGTAAGCGAAGGCTTAAATCGTGCAGAGCTTTCTCCAGCCCCTGCATTTTTGCCGCCTCTGCGGTTTTACGAATTTGAAAACACAGATCCTTGTCAAAGGCATCCAGTTCTTTGCTCAGGTAGATGAGTGACGCTTCTACAGTCATCCCCGTTTGCACACAAACTGCCATCATGTCCAACATATAGGGAAGCTGGCGGGATGTTTTCTGAATAAGGGCCTTTTTGCGTAACTCCAGCGCCATATCGGGTATCACCAAGATACCGACCAGCAGGAATGCACCAAGTAATACCTTGTTTTGCATCGACATACCTGCCAATGCCACAACCGATAAACTCACCACCAGAATCAGTACTTTAGCAGGCAGATAATAACGGGCAAAGTTGCGGTTATAGATACCCGCATCAACCAGTTTCTGTTCCAGTTCTTTCTGGTGTTTTTCTCCAAGTCCAATAATCGCGGCGTTGAGTTTTTTCAGCGTATTACCCTGTCGCTGATGGAGAAAGTGCTCGGTATTGGCTTTGCGAATTCGACGCTTCAGCTCCAGGGTGATCATATAAGCGGCTATGACAGCGAAAAGAGCGGAAGCAATAAATACATAAAGCATCAGCGCACCGCCTTAACCAGCATCCAGACAATACCCAAGCCAATGGCCTCACTGCCCACTACGTAGTAGAGCACCATTCGCCCCTCAGGGTCATGAAGGACAAAATCGACGTTTTGAGGGTTGAGAAAACTCAGCATCACCATGAAGCCAAATGGAATCGCAGCAACAATTTTGGCTGACAGACGAGCCTCGGATGTCATGGCCATTTTCTTCTTTTCGAGGTTCCTCGCCTCAACCAGTACTCTGATCAGTCTCGCCATCACTGGCTTCAACTGTCCACCCCGCGCCATGTTGGCCTGAATAGTGACAATGAAGAACAGGAAAGCGGGATACGGATAAATGATGGTCGCCCGGTTAAAGACCTGTGTCGGCGATTCACCGAGACGAAGCCTGTCACCCATGCGTTTGAATTCACGTCCAACTTTGTTATCAAGTGTATTTCCGACGTAGATAATGGCTTGCATGATGCTGTCACCCGCCGTTACCGCACTCATCATCATGTTCAACGCGTCGGGAAAGGTTTCCTCAAACTCGGCCCGGCGTCTTTTCCGGAGCTGTAACCAACCGACCAAAAGGCTGAACACGAGCACAGAGAGAGGAAAAATAAACGGGTTGAAATGTAGATAAAGACTGTTTACCCATACGGCAGCGCCTGTCACACCCAACACAAAACAAGTGATGATCATCGTCGCTCTGCTTCCCAGCATATCGAGCGTTGGAGCCAGCGTATCCAACCAACGCCGGAAGGATGAAATATCGGTCAGAAACCCCATATTCACTGCACTTTCGGTGCTTTCCGTTGACGTGTTTTGCTCATGCTTGAGAAACGTATTAACGTTAGAGCGCTGCTTTTGGCTGTACAGTAAAGCCACAATGCCAAAGAGCACCAAAGAAAGAGATAACATCGATCAGTCCCCTCTGAACGCTGCCATCAGTTCATCTTCAAGGCCAAAGAACTTAGCCCGTTTTACCAGCTCTGAACGCTGCATTATGCCGCCAGTCGTGAACTTACCCTGAACCTGTTCAAGCTGCTGGGTCTCTGCCGCCTCAAAGCGAAAGATCTCCTCCATCACCACACTGTCTCCCTCAAGGCCAACCACTTCAGCGATACTGGTAATTTTTCTCGAGCCATCACGCAGACGGTTAACCTGAACCACCAAATTGACCGCACTGACAATCGTACGGCGGATCGCTTCAAGTGGCAGACTGAGGTTCGCCATCATTACCATAGCTTCGACCCGCGCCATGGCATCTCTGGGTGTGTTGGCATGCAACGTACTCATCGAACCATCATGGCCCGTGTTCATTGCCTGTAACATTTCGAAGGCTTCAGATCCCCGACACTCCCCCAGAATGATCCTGTCAGGTCGCATCCGCAACGCATTGATCACCAAGTCGCGCTGACTGACTGCACCCGTATTTTCAGTGCTGGCCGCCCGGGTTTCGAGACGGACAACATGCGGCTGCAGCAACTTCAGCTCTGCCGCATCTTCGATGGTGACAATTCGCTCGTCTTCACTGGCATATTGGGACAGAGCATTCAGCAGCGTGGTTTTCCCTGAGCCTGTGCCTCCAGAGACCAAAATATTCAGACGACAACGGGCAGCAATCATTAATACCCGCGCCATATCTGCACTCATGGAGCCAAACCCCATCAGTTCCTCAAGGCCCATTTTCTGGTCACGGAATTTACGAATTGAAATTGCCGTACCGTCAATTGCGACAGGGCTGATAACAATATTGACCCGGCTGCATCCTCGAGTCTGGCATCAACCATGGGCGAACTCTCGTCCACTCGTCGTCCTATCTTAGCGACGATGCGTTTGGCGATTTCAAGCAGTTGCTGTTCGTTGACAAAGGTGACTTCAGAACGCTGCAATTTGCCGCTGCGTTCAAAGTAAATGTGATTAGGGCCGTTAACCATAATATCAGTGACCGACTGGTCCTCAATCAATGGCTGCAACGGCCCAAGGCCTGTCAACTCATCAACAAAACCTTTCACCAGATTACTTTTCATCAGTGACGGAACAGGGCGATGGTAGCCAGTTGCCAATACCTCAACAGCTCCCTGAATTTGTGTGGTCAGTGCCTCTTTACTCAAAGAAGCAATTATTTCCGCATCAAGCGCCTCAAAGATCTTGTCACGAAAATTCAGGTACATCTCTTTGTTTGAACTCATCGCTCTGCCCTGCCCGTCAACCAGCTAAAATTCGACAACCGGCTGAGAAGGCGCCCACCCGCACCTACGCGTCGCTGTGATGACTGACCATTAATGATTCTTGCGGCGTCGAAGAAGGGTCGGTCATTCCCTGATTCCAGTTTGAACAGACGTTTTCCCTCTAACAGCAGTTTGGAGAAATGCTTGTCAAAAGGCAGCACAACATCGACATCGCGCGACAGAAAATCCTCGACCTCACTCACCTTGAGTGGAAATGCACTGTCAGGACGGTGAATATTAACGAAGACCAATATCCGGGTTGATACTGTTTGAGGTTGTTGTCTGTCACCGATTTGGTTGATCAGTCTGGCTGTTGAACGCACTGAATTGACGCTAAGGTCAGTGACAATCACCACAATATCATTGCGCTCGACAAGACGATCAGTATCAACTGGCATATGAATTGAGGCGGAATAATCTTCGATAATAAAATGCGCCTGACGATTGAGCAGGTCACAAAGGGTATGGCTATAGTCCCTCAGTGTTTCAGGCTGTTCTTCACCATCCAGTGACAACAGCTTCAGATGCTTCGTCACTTTGTTCAGATACTCGGAGGCACTCTCTTCATCAAGATCATTAATTTGATAAGACAGGCTTTGACTGTCCTGCTTCTGAAAGTTTTTCAACCCCAGAATCACATCAATTCCTACATCACGGTAGTTGTGATTGACCAAAATCGTATTAGCGCCGCCATCGGCCAGTACAGAAGCAATTTCGGCGCTGATCAGGCTGGTGCCAACCCCACCTTTTGCGCCAACTACAGCAACTGATTTTGCTTTCCGGTTCTGACTGACACCCCGGAATTGTTTCTGATTATCGTGAACATGCCGGATAAAGTCAGACAACTCCTGTTTGCTGATCGGCCAGAAAACATAGTAAAAACCCATCTCTTTCAAACTACGCAGGGTAGAAATTGCATCTTCCTGACCGATAACAATAACCCCTTTACGCTGAGGCAACTGGTTAGCAAACCTGACTGCATCTTTCACCACATTTTGGGAGCGATTCAGATCAAGAATCACCAAAGATTCAAGGCTCTCCATGTCATTAAGAGAACGGCTGTATGGTTGCACTTCAGGCGCTGGCCAGCCTTCAAAGCGAAATACTTCTTCGACAAGGGCTTTACACTCGTCACTCTGAAAGAACAATGTGCAATCGACAGACTTTTCTTTTTCAGCCTTCGTCTCGGCCTGAGTGGACAACGATTTTGCCAAATCAAACATACGTTACCCCTTCACACTCGGCATGAGATGCTGCGGATGCGCCACCTGATTCATGCGCATAGATTCGGTATAGCAGCCAATGTTGGTTTGTGGATGCCCATAGCGATAGGGCTGGCAGGTATCGAGATCCAACCGGTGCAAGGTCAGGGTCATGGCGATACTCTTTGGCTCTGCAACAAAAATAGATACGTGATAACGGGTTGGCGCTAAACCATGCTTAAGTAAAACGCGTTGAAGTGCCTTCTCTATGCGGACTGGTACTGTTTCACCAATCGCTAACGATAATTCAAGCCTCTCATCGGTGAGGTCGACCAGAGAAGCAATTCGTTTTACCTCCTCAACAGCCTGCTTCCAATGAGAATCATTAACTCGGATAACGAATTCGTGTTTTATAGGTGACACCGTCACTGAAGCGCCCTGCTGTGGCAATTCGACGAGTGAGCATGCACTGAGTAGCAAACATAGGGCCACTAACATCGAGCTTTTCATTCTGCGAACCCTCCTTCTGCTAGCACCTTAATGGCTGGTAATGAGAAATGTTTTATCGGGGGAAACAGTAAGCGTTCCCAATTCGTCGTTTTATTCATACGAGGCAAGACTATGCTTTCCGGACTGACCGGATTAACAAGATTGACAGTGGCAACAATCAGTAACTCAGTTTTTTGGCGCGTTGTTGACGCCGTTTTAAAGAAGCCACCCAGAACAGGAATATCGCCCAGCAGAGGGACTTTTTTAACCTGCTCAATATCGTCTGAGCTCATCAGACCGCCAAGAATAAAGCTCTCACCATCCCCAAGTTCAATGGTCGTCGATGTCTTGCGCGATGAAAGCTGAGGAACACGCATACCCACTGATTCAATGATCTGTTCAATGGCACTGACCTCAGGCGCTAAATAAAGCTTCACTTTGTCTTCGGACATAACATTGGCCGTCAATTCGAGCTTCACGCCATAGTCTTTAAAGGAGATGCTGGTGCTGGTTCCACTCGATGCAATAACAGGGACTTCGCCACCCGCCAGAAACGAAGCGGACTCACCCGACATAACCGTGAGATTGGGCTCAGCAAGAATGCTGGCAAGGTTGTCATCAGCCATTGCGCTGATGATGGTAGTCAGGTCATCAGACTTAAATTTATTGAGGCTAAAGCTGCCTGAAATTTGCCCCAGTGTTGACCAGTCAATACCCACGGTTTCTTTAAACCGCTCGGTGACCTGTGCGACAGAGATTTTTACATTCACCTGTTTAACACTGATAACCTCAAGGCCCTCGTAAATACCTGTGTAGGTATAGTTTTTAGCAAAACTTGCTTGCGGACTTTCGCTGGTGCCAGAGGGGAGTGTTACCGACTGCGCTTTGCCGTATCTATCGAGCTTGCTCCGATTCAGTAATGTAGCAATGAGTTGGTAGACCTTGTCTCTCTCTTCTTCAGAAAAGACCTTGCCTTTCACGGCTACCTGCTCACCAACAGAAGTAATACGGATATCACGCTCGGGGAAATGGAGTGCTATTTGTCTGCGGACCTGCGAGAGCCCGAGATCAACATGTATTCGGTCAGAGGCCAGCACGTCGCCCTGTTTGTCGTAAACAATCACGCGCGCTTGCCCGACACTGAGGCCAAACAGCACCAAGGTTTTCTTGTTGACGACTTTATAATCTGCAATTAATGGGTCACTGACAAACACAGTGCCAATTTCCTGATCGAATGACAGGTTTTCACCATCACCCGTGGTGAGATACCGAGTGGCAGCCTGCGCGCTGAAGGACGCAACAAGACAGCACAAGATCATCATTTGTTTAAACATTTTCTTTCTCACTGTCTTTTGCGCTAATAGTGTGTGTGCCCGCTGCCACGCAGCTCCAGCACACCGCTGTAATTTTTGATCACATCACTGACATCAACCCCTTGATGGATTCTGCCGGGCTGATTGAGGTAAATTTCAAGGTAAGAGGTACGCTGAGCCAGTGTCAGCACAGGTAAGATATCGGGGTTTACCTCAATGACCACGGTCGACATCGTCCCCTCAGATGCTTTCACCACAGGGTCAATGCCATATTCATTGTCTTGAGCGATAGAAATCACTTTGACGCCAGAGAGCAATACATCAGCAGACACGCCACTGAAGCTGTCCAGACCGAGATTTTCACTCTGGGCTAGGTTGGCTGATGGCGAGCTCACCGCAACAACATCAATCCGATCACCAGGCTGAATATAGTCCGTAATTAGATTTCTCGTAGAGACAGAGAGAGGGTACAACGTCATGTCCGTGTCGGTGATAAGATGGAGGTAGCCCGGGCTGCCCTTGGTTGCAAGCATCTCCGGGAATACCCACTTTCCCTCGGGAATGTCACCCCTAAACAAGGTAGTAGAATCGCGATTAAGCTCAACATCATGACTGATCCCAAGCGCCAGCGCTTCATCCTCAGGCAAAGTCACACGTACTAATTCAGCATCTGTGACTTTACTGCCCTTATGAATATTTTTTGTTGTTTTCCACAAAGAGAAATAGTGAATATCTTTTTGTTGCGGTGTATTTTCAACGGCGACCGGGTCATTATTGTTGACCAAATCATAAATACCATAAAGCCCGGTCATTATCGCAATAAAGGCGATAATAAATATTACTCTGCTATTCATCACTTAAACCGATATTGAATTTAATAAAATCACAAGGTAAAAGCCCGATGAAATAGCAATACCATAGGGTATTCCCCGATCCTTTTTCTCAGGCTTTATTTTTCCAAGCAGCAAATAAAAGACTGATAACACGCCACCAACCATTGCTGTCAGAATCAAAGCATCAGGCAGTATCTCTGGCGTCAGCGCCATAGCAAGCGCGGTGGACAGCTTACTGTCCCCCGCTCCCCATATTCTCACCTTAAACAATATCATCCCTAATATTAGAACAAATAAAAAGCTGATAACTCCACTAATTAAATGGCCATTAAAAAAAGATATTAATATCGATAGTAAAAATATAAGGCTTACTTTTTTGTTTTTTTATTTTTCTTACATAAATATCATCAAAAACAATAAAAAATAAAATTAAAAAAAGTGAAAGATATAAGAATATATCAATTATTTTTAAGATGGAGATAATGTATTCCCGATAGCTTCAAATGCTTTGACTAATTTTGAAACAAAGTTTCCGTCAGCACTAAAAATGAGGGCAAGTGCGGTAGCCATCGCCACAGCAATCAGACCATACTCAACGGCGGTAACACCGCGCTCGTCATTTTTGTAGCTGTAAAGGAAAGCTTGGGTTTGCGCGACTAGTTTTGTCAACATAACGTAATTCTCTTTAAAAAGGATAAAAATGGCTAATGCCAAAAGACCTGAGCATTGATTGCAACCCATTACGATATTTTTATAAGATCTTTTCGTTATGAGTTATTCTCAAAGTGAGAGTATATTCGTTTTTTTTGAGATTTATGTCAACAAATAAGAGGACAAAACTTACCCATTAATTGCAACTTGTTTGATCTAATCGAGTTAATGACCATCAATATAGACAATTAATTTCATATTTGTTTATAAAAAAATACAAATATTAGCGGGTCACTGATCATGGATAGGTCGTTTACTATGGCGATAGGCACGAAGCATCAAGTAAAAAAACAAAACTAGACGACCGGTCTAGTTTTGTTTAGTATGCCTAACCATGAAATCTAAACATCAACATACACAGCAGCATTTACTCGACGTGGGGAGAGACATTTTCTCCAGTGGTGGTTTTAGTTCAGTTGGCCTGAGTACCATACTGAAAGAGGCGAACGTACCTAAAGGCTCCTTCTACCATTACTTCGAGTCAAAAGAGCACTATGGCAAGGCAGTTTTGGTCGAGTATTTTACTCACTACCAGACTTTACTCAGTGACCTGTTTAATCGACCCGACAAAAACGGAAAACAAAAACTGATGGCACTCTGGCAAGCCTGGCAGGAAGTGCATTGTGATTCCGAAACCCAGAAATGTCTGGTCGTTAAACTGAGTGCGGAAGTGGCTGACTTATCAGAGCCAATGCGGTTAACTCTGAAAGAGGGCACAGAAAAAGTGACTCTGAAAATTGCAGATGTCATTGAAGAAGGCATTAAAGATGGATCTCTTTCCGACTGCGATGCGTACAAGCTGTCTGCTCATCTGTACCAATTATGGTTAGGCGCGTCGCTGCTGAACAAGTTGCACAGAGATGGCAAACACCTTGAGCTGGCAATGGAAACTACCCAGGCTCTGCTGAATAACAAGTAGTTCGATAATGAGATTTGTGCCCACTCAAGTGCGTGGGCATTTTTTGGAAACAAAAATAGACGACTGGTCTAATTGGAATGTGTATCAGTCATCAAGAGGAAGCATTATGAACAATTTTGAGTTCTTCAACCCAACCCGGATTGTCTTTGGTGAGGGGGAAATATCTCGGCTGTCATCATTGGTGCCGGAGAAAGCGAGAGTGTTGGTGCTCTTCGGCGGTGAAAGTGCCCGTAAATTCGGCACTCTTGATGAAGTAAAGGCTGCACTTGGTGACCGCCATGTCAGTTTTTTTGGTGGTGTGGAAGCCAACCCGAAATATGAAACACTGCTAAACGCGATTGCTCAGGTCAAGGACGAAAACATTGATTTTTTGATTGCCGTCGGCGGTGGCTCTGTCATTGATGGCACCAAATTTGTGGCCGCTGCAAGTCGGTATCCGAGCGAGCCAATGCAAATGCTTAAAAAAGCAGGGTCAGATCTCAAAGAGGCGATTCCATTTGGTGCTGTGCTGACATTATCAGCAACGGGCTCTGAAATGAATAAGATCTCGGTGATCACTTATGCTGCCGCAAAAGCAAAAATGGCTTTTTTCAGCGAAACCGTGTTTCCTCAGTTCTCTATTCTTGATCCGGTGAAAACCTTTACCCTGCCCCCACGTCAGATCGGCAATGGTATCGTCGATGCATTTATTCATGTCACCGAGCAGTACCTTACCTATCCGGTCAATGCAAAAATTCAGGACAGATTCGCAGAAGGGATCTTACAGACACTTGTTGAAGAAGGACCAAAAACTGTCGAGCAGCCAGATAACTATGAGGTTCGTTCCAACCTGATGTGGGCAGCCTCTCAGGCACTGAATGGCCTCATCGGTGTAGGTGTTCCTCACGACTGGGCAACGCATATGATTGGGCACGAACTGACCGCGCTTTATGGACTGGATCATGCGCAGACACTGGCGGTTGTCCTTCCATCATTACTTGAGGAAAAACAGCAGCAGAAACAATCCAAGTTGGCCCAGTTCGCCGAGCGGGTATGGGGAGTTCAACAAGGTTCTGAAGCAGAAAAAGCCGCACAGGCCATTTCACTCACCCGCGAGTTTTTCGAATCTGTTGGGGTAAAAACCCGTCTCTCCGATTATCAGTTGGATGAAACATGTATCGACCCACTGATTAAACACCTTTCAGACCATGGCATGACAAGGCTGGGCGAACATAGAGACATTGATCTTGATGCATGCCGCCGAATCCTTCAACGCAGCCTGTAACCGAAAAGTCAGAAATAACATCCTGAAGGCTGGTCGCTGACCGGTCTTCATCCACCACTATTTTGAGCACAACACCTGTAACTGGGTGGAGGCGTCTCTACGCCAGATTTAAGGAAAAAATGATGTCACAAACACCATCAACCAATCGCCAGATGACACTGGCCGCACGCCCGTTTGGCGCACCCACTGATGAACACTTTGCCCTTGTTGACACAGATGTTCCCACACCTTCCAACGGTCAGGTATTACTGCGCACCCTGTATCTGTCTGTTGATCCTTATATGCGCGGCAGAATGAACGATGCTGAATCTTATGCTGATCCTGTGCCACTTGGTGGTGTGATGGTAGGTGGCACCGTCAGTAAAGTTCAGATATCAAAAAATGATGACTTTAAAGAAGGCGACTGGGTACTGAGTTTCGCTGGCTGGCAAGATTATGCGCTGTCAGACGGTACGGGATTAATAAAGCTGGATCCTGCCCGCATGCCACCTTCTTATGCATTGGGTGTGATGGGTATGCCGGGTTTTACCGCTTACATGGGATTGATGGATATCGGTCAGCCAAAAGCAGGAGAAACCTTGGTGGTGGCTGCCGCGACTGGCGCCGTTGGGTCTATGGTGGCGCAAATTGGGAAACTACAAGGCTGTCGCGTTGTCGGTATTGCTGGCGGTGAAGAGAAGTGTCGCTATGCGCTTGATACACTCAAGCTCGATGCCTGTATTGATCACAAATCAGAGCACTTTGCCGCCGAGCTGGCTGAAGCCTGTCCGGCTGGGATTGATATTTACTTTGAAAACGTCGGTGGGAAAGTGTTTGATGCGGTTATGCCACTGCTGAATACCCGTGCCCGGATCCCTCTATGCGGTTTGATTTCTCAGTACAACCGCACTGAACTTCCGCAAGGTCCTGACCGTCTCTCGCAACTTGCAGGTCTGCTTTTGGTTAAGCGAATCACCATGCGAGGTTTCATCATAATGGATGATTATGGTCATCGCTACCCTGAGTTTGCACAACAAATGGGGCAGTGGCTGGCTGAAGGGAAAATCACATATAAAGAACAACGTGTTGAAGGTTTAGAGCAAGCACCGCAGGCATTGATTGATGTACTGGAAGGTAAGAACTTCGGCAAGGTCGTGGTAGAAGTTGCCAAAGACTGATTTAACAATAGGACAGAGTTTATGATCACACTTCATCACCTTAATAAATCTCGCTCTAAGCGCATCATCTGGTTGCTTGAAGAGCTGGAGCAACCTTATGAGATTGCTGCTTATCAGCGTGACGCGACCACATTTCTGGCACCACCAGAACTGAAAGCGGTGCATCCATTGGGTAAGTCGCCTGTGTTGGAAATCGATGGCAAAGTGCTTGCTGAATCAGGTGCCATTACTGAATATCTGATTCACCGTTATGCACCAGACACATTGGCACCTGCAAAAGATTCACCGGAATATGCCGATTACCTCTACTGGATGCACTTTGCAGAAAGCTCAGCCATGTTGCCACTGCTGCTGGTAACCTTCCTGAAACGGGAACCAGCAAAAACGGAGTTTCTTGAGTCTTACGCCAACTCAGAAGCAGCCAATATACTCGGTTACATCAACCAGTGCCTTGAAGGTAAAAACTATCTGGTCGGCGATTCTCTGACAGGTGCAGATATAATGATGTCCTTTGTGACGGATGTGCTTGCTCAGCAAGGTGTGATCGAAAACTTCCCGAACATTGCGGTGTATCATCAAACCCTCTCAGCACGACCTGCTTATCAAACTGCAGAGAAAACTGAGAAGGCGCACAATTAATACGAGAGAAAGCGCATAACTAATACGAGAGAAAGCACGAGAAAAGCCGCCTATCAACTGGCGGCTTTTTTTACAACAACGCCCAGTAAGTGCCCGCCCTACTCTCATTCCAGACAACCTTATCTTTATCACCCGAAAAGCTTTTGTCTTTCGCCAGTCTGATTCAAACCCGTTACTGTCATGTAAACCAATGATGAAAGGAAGCAATCACAATGCATGATATGGCTAACCTGAAAAAGCTGGCAAAGCTAAAAGAACACAAACCCGAAACGACGAAAGGTTTTTGGGATTACGATAATCATGCCTTAGCAGAGGGTGTTATTCCGAAGAAATATAAAGAACTGATGGCCATAGCAGTGGGACTGACGACGCAATGTGTTTATTGCATTGAAGCCCATAAAAACGCGGCAATTAAAGCAGGTGCAACCGAAGAGGAATTTGCAGAGACAATACATATTGCTGCGGCACTCCGCGCAGGAGGCGCGCTGACACACGGTACTCACCTTTTTGACTAATTGAAATAAATCTGCGCAAAGGCCAGTAATGAAATAATTACTGGCCTAATAAAAAAGGGCACTTAACTAAAAGTTAACGTATAGATTAAATTATAAAATGCCCATCAAGATAAATATACTGTAAAAGAAACTCTATGTTACAAACCATCATTCCATATATAAATAATTGAAATTATTAATTAATAAAAGAAAAAATAAAACAGCAGAAATAAAAAGAAAAAAACTATTAAAGAGTTAAATTATTAAAACGTTATGGATATATGGAAAAAGTAATAAACAACCTTGGCTAAGGAATTTTCAGTATGGGTGGAAATATTGTAAATGACTACCAAGGGATGATGTTTCATCGGCATATTAATTATGCCAACGAGACAAATGCTACCTCGTCAAACAAGCTTGCATCAGGCATTCGGATAAACAGTGCCGGAGACGATGCCGCAGGTCTGATGATATCTAATCGGCTAATTTCCCAGAGTCGAGGATATGATGTTTCTATGCGAAACATAAACGATGGTATTTCCATTCTCCAAATTGCAGATGGTGCCATCGACGAATCTGTTGAAATACTCCACCGCATGAGAGACCTCGCCCTCCAAGCCGCCAACGGCAGTAATGAGACGAAAGAGCGCGAAGCCTTACAACAAGAAGTCGTCGCCCTGCAAGATGAGCTCTCACGAATCGCTGAAACCACTTCATTTGGTGGACAAAAACTGCTGAATGGCGAGTTCGGCACCCGATCCGTTCAGATAGGTGCTGAGTCTGGCGAAGCAATGCAACTATCACTGGGAAATATTCGCCCGGATCAGGAGGAATTTGGCGGTACTCTTTTCGTGGCAGAGAACAATATGTCAGATGATTGGGTTGTTCCCGAGGGCAACAACTACATCAGATTGTGGATAGAAAACGATTCTCAACTTTCAGAATATTTTGAGCTATTCGGAAAGGAGGGCGACGATCTTCAAGAGTTAGCGACCCGACTCAACAGTTTTAATGGCCAAGGAAATGGTTCATTCTCGGAGGATGCCTTTCGCTTTTCTGTCGGGGATGACAATACCCTTCAATTGTTCGTTAGCGAAGAGTGGCGAAACAATAATGTTCCCATTGGACACCAAGATGACACATGGATTTACGATGGTGATAATGGCTCTCAGACGCTGGTTGATATCCTCGGAATCAAAAATTACACTGATGGGGACACATTGAACCCACCCAATAACAGAAAAAGTGTTACGGTCGACGACATAGAAATTAGCACTATAAGTGGTGCTCAAGCTGCTGTTTCTGTTATCGACGTCACCGCCAAAAGACTCAATGAGCAACGCTCAGAAATTAGCGCAATGCATAGTAAGCTAGAGCACAGCCTTAACAATCTTGGTAAAAGTAATGAGAGTATTGCTGCTGCGACGAGCCGAATTCAGGACACTGACTTTGGTAAAGAGACGGTGAGATTCACTAAATCATCCATGCTTCAAAGTGCGGGAATGTCGATGCTTTCGCAAGCAAAGTCTATTTCGCAGTCTTATTTGCAGTTACTGCGTTAACCCTTCCTAGATAAGTCTTTTAGTCATCTCGTACGAAGTCACCCGGCATAGCAGTAGTGTTTTCATACGATTAACCCGAATTGTACCGCATTTGCTAACCACCCTCCTTGTACGCACATGACGAAAGCGTAAAGCTTCAATATATTCCTGTATTCAAAAATGCAATTTTAATTAGATAGATACGAGGAAAACTCGGTGACGAAGCTGACTGTAAAAAATGCATCAAGACGAGTAGATGGCACAGATATTCTGTCGACGGTGTCTATCGAATTTAACCCGGGTGTCACAGGTCTTGTTGGTGCCAATGGTGCTGGAAAATCCAGCTTACTGAGAGCTATCGCCTTACTCGACCCCCTGTCTGAGGGGGACATACTGATCAACGGAAAAAGCGTTATCGGAAAACCTCAGACGCTTTACCAACAGCTTGGTATTGTTTTTCAGCATAGTCCTTGTTTCGAGCATCTCTCTGTGACTGAATTTTTGCATTACATTGCAGCAATGAAAGGTATAAGGAGGCATGTTGCTGAGGGTCAAATTTCCCAGTGGCTGAATAAAGTCAATCTAAGCTCGGTTAAAGATCGCCTGATGTCTGATTGCTCAGGAGGAATGAGGCAGCGGGTCGGTATTGTTCAGGCATTATTGGGAAACCCTAACATCCTGTTGCTGGATGAGCCCACTGTGGCACTCGACCACAATGAGAGGCTCTCATTTTATTCTTTTATCAAAGACATCAGCAAAACGACCACTGTCATTATCGTCAGCCACCTTAGTGATGACATGGAAGCACTCGCCGATCGCCTCGTTTTTCTCGCACAGGGAAAAGTTATCAAAACAGGTGACCTTGATGCACTTAAAGCCGAGGCCAGTCAGAGTCAGACCAAGGCACCTCTCGCCGTAGACGATATCATCTCCCATTTCTTGACGCAGACCAATGAGACACATGAAAAGGAGGAGGTGTTATGTGGCGTGTAACAATGCTGGATGTAAAACAACGTCTCCACGCACATTCAGTCTGGATTGCCATTTTACTTACCGTCACATTGACCTGTTTTTTATTTCCGGGCGAGAAAGCTGGCTATCGTGTCATTGATATCAACGACTATAGGGGAACGTATAATTCTGCCTGGATGGGGACATCGTTGGCATTGGTTGGCTCTTATCTGCTTTCCATCTTTGGTTATTACTGGCTAAACGGCTCAGTTGACAGGGATCGTCAAAGCAAGATGCTGGAGCTTATCCATACCACAGGCCAGTCGCCGCGTCGGTATTTACTGGTTAGATGGACGGGGCACGTAATCTTATTATCGCTCCTCGCTATTACGTCTATGGTCACTGCAGGCATATTACAGTGTTTCCTCAGTCCTGAATCAGCGATAATGTTTGCAGACTATGCCGTACCGTTTTTCCTGCTTGTCTTGCCCTCGATACTGCTGACCAGCGCCTTCATTTTATTGTTCGATATGTGGCAAAAACCGGGATCGACAGCCAAAAACTGGCTCTACTTTCTGTCCTGGTCTGTCATTACATCAGCAGGGCTGTTGGGGTTTTCAGCCCATACTTTAGTGACATCGGGCATGGAAAGTGATTTTGCTCATCTTGGTATGACAGGAACCGGCTCGATCTCCATTGGCTTTACCCCCCTAGAGAACGCCCAACAAATAGTAAACTGGCAGGGTCTAAACTTATCCTTGGAGAGCTGGCTTCCCGCTGTTTACCACCTGTTGACGACGCTTTTACTGCTGATGATATGCCTCACTCGGGCCAAAAAAGCCATTCCGGGGGCGCATAATAAGCGGCATGACAGGCAACCAACTGTTAGTGAATCTTCAAAGCGTCATGGGCTGATAACATGGTTAGTTGCTCGCTCGCATCTTCCCTCGCAGCTGGCAGAACATGTTTTTACACATCGTTTTTGTGCAGAGGTACGTTTGATTGAACATACACTGAGCGCAAAGCTTTTGATTGTCGCACTCGGTGTTTCTGCGCTCTCTCTCGTTTTACCCCTGTCGGCAGTGAAAAGTGTCATACTGGCCGTTGCCGTGACACTGCCCGTTCTCATGCTGGCTCCACTCCACACCCTTGACCACCAGTCAAAGATCAAAGAGCTTCTCAAGACGCTCGGACAAACAGGTATTCAACGTCTACGACGACCATTAGCGATGTTTTACCTGATAAATCTCAGTTTGGCTGGCGTGACAATCCGTTTCGCGATCACGGGTGAGATAACTGCTCTGCTTCACTGGTTAGCTTTTTTGACGATCAGCGTATTTCTGCCCTATCTGCTGGCTACTTTCACACGCTCAAATAAAGTGTTTGAACTGCTTTTCATCAGCTTTTGGGTAACGGGTATATTGAATAAGGAGCCAGTAGCCGACTTTGTTGGTGTGTCAGGTTCTCACACTGCAATGACGGTGACACTGGCATTCGCCGGGGGTTGCATCATCGCCTGTGTTTTTATCGCCCTACTGAATCCAACTTTCTCTATTAACAAAGTGAAAAAAAGCATCGCAAAATAACGTGTTGTTTTCCAATTAAAAAAGGCACCCAAGGTGCCTTTTTTAACATGGTCTATATTGCTATTTTGCCAGGCTGAACGACTGTCCATTCACACCCAGTTCGAAAAACAGGGTTTCGCCAGCACTGTCATCCACACCGTCGTTATCAGTCACCGCGAATGCTCGCCCATCTTTCGTGATAGCAAAGCCTTCGATTTTGTCAGTAACATAACCATTAGTGGATTTAAGGTCTGTCATGAAATCATACACAGTCTTCTTGGTAACAACTGGAAGCTCCTCCGTCAATGCGACAGGTTTCGCGTCTGCCAAATTGACTCGGGTAAGACGCTTAACTCTTGCATCCGCCCCCAACTGATTATCGCGCTCAATCAGATACAGTGCATCGCCATAAGCGGTGATCTCAGAGAGACCCACCCAGCCTTTGGTTGTCGGTTCTGTGGGATAACGAACCGCACTCCACTCTCGGGTTTTGATATTGTAACGCACCAGTTTAACCGTATCCTTTGGATCATCTTTCCAGCTGCGCTGAATCGCTACCCATAAGTTGTCGCCGACGCGGGTGATCCCCTCAGCACCATAACGTTTCTCAACCGCGAGTAATTCTGGTGGGAAGTTAACCGTCTGCGTAATGTTACCCTCTGCATCGGTGCGATAAAGCGCATGAGGAATACCTTTATCGGTGCGGCCCTCAGATGCCAACCAGAAGCCGCCATTTCCGTCAGTAGTGATACCTTCAAGATCGAGTTTTTTCGCAGGCTTACCATCACGCTTAACCACCAGCTGTTTGGTGATTTTTGCTGGTTTTGAGCTTGCATCAATCAGGAAAATAGATGGCTGACCTTTGTAGAAGCTATCGTTGACGGCGTAGAGGCGGTTAGCGTTATCTTGGTCTGCCACCAGTCCGGAAAGCGCTCCCCAGCCAATTGGCTTGCCATTCACCATAACAGATTGAATCTGCGGATATTGGTTTGTCGTTGCAGTCTGCTCAAACAGCATGACGTGTGCACGAGCACCGCCGTCTTCAATCAAATCTTTCTCATTGGCTGTCGCCAGCAGGTTACGACCCGGAATCGCGGCGGCTGATTCTGGCGAGATACCGGATGGTAGCAGTTGAACAAACTCAGGCGCTCCACCTGTATCACGGTAAACACCGACCAGTGACGCACGCTCTGAGAGAACAAAGATGTAGGTTTCACCGTTGAAGGTACCGATTTCAAGGCCTTCAGGCTCAATTCCCTTATTACCAGAACGCTTCTCTGGATAGTGCCCCGCCATTGCTGCGCGGTATTCAAAATCAAGACCCGATTCAAACAACACTTCGCCTTTTTTGTTGAAGATGGTGAAGCCGCGTGAACCGCCTTCGTAGTCACCTTCATTCGCCGTCACAAAGCGATCATTATCAAGCCATTTGACAGCATCTGGTTCGCGTTTTCTGTTTTCCTGCTGACCGTCGAATGTCAATGCACCCTCTTCCTCAACATCGACATTGTTTAGCGCGACAGCACCTGCTGAGAAGTGATTAAGCACTTTACCCGTATTGCCATCAACGATAGCGATGTGGTTATTTTCTTGCAGAGTAACAACGATTTCATTCAGGTTATTGATGGCAACAAACTCTGGCTCTGGATCCGTTGGAGCGATTTCTGCCAATCCACTGAACGAGATTTTTCGAACCGCATTGCAGTCCAGCATCCCATCTTGTAGGCCGACCAACGTAAGGTGACCTGCCGGATACTGAGGCAATACGCCATCGTTCAGATCCTCATCGCGCTCGTTTTCAATCGCAACAGCCACGAAACTGGCATCTTTTGCAATGGCAACAGAATCGGGCTGTCCACCGAGGTCACACCCCGCTAACTGTTGGCGTGTTTTCAGATCCCACTGGCCGATAATGCCGGAAGGCTGGGTGTAGCTTTCAGACGTGTTGACTGCCGAAATAACGGTGTGGTTCAGCACATCTACTGATGTCGGCTCTCCCTGCAACGCGATAAATCCGTCTGCTACTGGCTGTTTTGGATTGGTGATATTGATGATACCCAGTCCACCGAGAGGGCCATCTGAATACACCAGCGTATTACCTTCTTCGGTCGCTGCAATGATCTCAGCTGACGTCTCCGAATCCAGACTTTTATCTGCGGGTAAATTTGCGACTGTGCTGAACGAGCTGATGCGTTCAAAGCCAGCGGGTTGGGTTATGTCTGCGATAGCGCCTTGCGCAGCGACACTGCATGCTACAGCCAGGAATGTCATTCGTAACGTGCGGTGATGATTAACAGCCATTTGTCTCACTTCCTTGTATGAACTATATACAGAGGAGGCAATATTTCCCGGATAGTATGTAGATATGATGACTAAAAAATGTCAATAAAATGACTGTTGTTAAAATTAATTACTCCGTCGGTGATTTGTCGTTAACCTTTGAGGAATTCAATCAAGCGTCCGATGAATCTTGAGTGCTTTCGAAGGGGTAATGCCATTTTTTGACTAGTGACAACATCTCCACTTGGCAAATGATGAATCTGCCCCTCTTCTTCATATTTAAATCCAATCGATTCGTATAAAGAAATAGCCGTATCGTTTGATTTATACACCAAGAGAGAGATGGTCTGATAACCAAAGCGATGGCAGTCTTTTATCGCCGTTTCGATTAGCGTTCGGCCAATACCCAGCCCTCTATAATTCTTACTCACCATAATACCCAATACACCAGTCTTATCGGCATCCTCAGCATTCATACCGCACATAGAGCCGGGAAACACCTCAACACTGGCGATCAACTGATCCCTTTCATATATCACAAAGTTTGGGATACGCTCCTTCTCAACCCTCTCAATGGCTCTCAATAATCTCTCTTTGGGTGGCACATCGTTGCTGAGGTATTTACCTTCATGATAAACGTCTTTCCATAGACGAATAAAATTGTCGGTATCTGCCCTCGTTATTCTTTTAATTTCCATATCATCATTCTTTTTATTTGGGCGTCAGTCCCACTGAGCCCTCTTCTATCATGTGTATTCAGCTTTAAATACAATATTCTTTTGGCTGTAAAAATAGAAAATAGACAACATCACCAGAGCAAGGCTAACGGTGGTTAAGGAGACAAAAAAAGTATTTTTATATCCATAATATTGCGCCACTATCCCCATCACCGAACTCCCCAGCATTGATCCCGCTGACATGGCACTGAAGTAAATGGCTGATGATTTTCCGACATGATTGGGAGCGTGATCTTGTAGCAAGGAGACAGCAAGACCGACGAAGATGCCAAAAAATGCGCCGTTGAATAATTGAATAGCGGCAAATTGCCATACCTCGTTTGCGAACTGCAAAGAGATAAAAAAAGCCTGCCCAAAAACAAAACTAAGCATCAAGAGACGTACTTTGCCAACCCTCTGTGCCAGCCACCCAGCGAGGAGCATAATAGGTACTTCAAACGCGGCACCAATACCAATGAAAATACCCGGTAAGGTGGTTGGTAAACCGAGATCCTCAGTGAGATAAAGGGGCATGGCTGACATGTAAGACATTCTCGCTAAACTGGCAAGGAGAATGATGGCACCGAGATAATAGATCACCAGAGGTAAACGGCCCTTTTTTTCCTGTGAAGATTGGGCAGTCACCGCCCGATTGTCTTCAGGCAAATAACGCCAGGTGATAAAGAGTGCCAAGCACGCAAATAAAGCAGCAATGGTGAAGTTACTGCGGAAGCCAAGATAATCAATACAGAGAAAAGCAAGAGATGGGCCCACCACCATAAACAAAGAAACAGAAGACCTCATTTTTGACATGACTTGAGTGGTATTCTGCTCTGAGCGCTCAGCAAAGCTACGGATCATCGTCAGTAACAAGGTGATTGAAGATGAGCCTACTGACATCAACATAATGCCGGTAAGTACAGCTTGCCAAAATTCAGTGAGCACAGAAAAAGAGAGGGCTGCACAGACTAACGCGATCAGCGCTGTGATCATCAATTTTTTTTTCGACACACCTCTGTCAGCGAGTCCTCCCATCATATAACTCGCAATGATGGCAGCAGTGGCTGTTCCCACTGTGTAGACACCAATATACCCGGGTTCAATACCGAGTCCCTGAACCAAGAATAGGCTCATGACGGGAAGCATGAAAAAGTAGACAATAGCAGTGAGAATATTGACACTCAGATAAGTACCAGACTCACCCCGGAAGAACTCCATTGAAAGACGAATAGGTTTTGCTCCTAAAGCAAAATCTCCCACAAAAAAGTGCAAGAGACAAAAATCTCATCTCCATTTTCACTTCGAGGCAGTGCACTTTGTTAGCAAGAAAAGTAAAAGGCAGGATAAAAAACTCTCATTTTCACAATGTGAGGTACATCTTTTCGATGACAAAGCGGAAGTCAGTTAACATTCTTTTGCTGAGACAATGGCGATAGCCAGATTGTTCTTTGCCACATTCAATATTATCACGGCAAGAAACGAGTGAGCCCGCTACATTACCCGGGAATAGATGTGGCAGTGACTTTAAATGGGCTAACCCGCCACCCAGAAAAAAGCGACCAGAGCAACGGCATAAAGACCCAACAAGGCTGCCAGTGTACCCGCTACTTTTCTTCCTTGCGCCACATCTGATGCTTTATCTTTATTAACCTCTTTAAACAAAGAGGGGTAATGAAGGGTATCCGGTGATAACTCATCCCCCTCATAGATAAGGGTTTCACGGGCACCAGATTTTACGAAGAGCTCGTCCAACGCCGCTTTCTCGACCTCGGTCAGACCGCCTTCATTTTTTTCCATAGGATGAACGACCACAGCATAAGGAGAGACAAACAATCGGTACTTGCGCAGCGTATTGAAGCAGTGGCGAATGACTTTTTCCGCTCCATATGGCTCAGCAATGATAGTTCTTGGATGCGAAAATGGATTAACAATATCCAGAGCCTCGGCGTCTTGGGTATGGGCACTATCGCCCAGCGCGACAATCACTTTTCCCTTTTTACCATCGTCACGCAAGGCAATCAGCGGCATCTCGTCAAACACTTTTCCGGTAGAGCAGTGTATTGCCCTAAGTCTGTGTGGCCAGATTTGCACATAAACCACCGCTAACAAACGTCGTCTTATCCAATACTGCAAACAAATATCCTTATGTGCGTGTTGACTCCCCTATGCCTGTCAGATTTCTACACACTCAAAAATCGAATCAATGATGACAGGAAGGTTGCCCCTCAGCGAGTTGGCACCCAGCACAGAGCGGGCATGAATTCCCTTCGTACCAAATACCTCGACCATAAGATCTGAGCATCCATCAAGCACTTCGGGATGACGCTCAAAATCCTCAGTTGCATTGATGAAACCCTGAAGTTTCACCACTCGGGTGACCATTTCAAGTGTACCCAATTCTTGCTTTACCGCTGCCAAAATATCGAGACCTGTGGCACGAGCAAATTCATAGCCTTGCTCGACACTGAAATCACGCCCCACTTTCCCTTTGAGTGCTCCATTGATATCCATCGTGGGGCCCTTTCCAGAAATATAGAGCAAATTGCCGGTGCGGACACAATTTGTATAGCTCCCTTTTGGGTGTGACGCATTTGGTAATATCAAACCCATCTGACGCAATTTATCTTCTATTTCCATTGCTTTCATCACCCTTTAAACAGTCTGTTAGATTAGAATTGACGCACGGTTCAATTCTCATACTAACCGAGTGGTTTTGAAGTGATTAAAATAGAAATTACAGGTCTGGTCACAGAATTATCGAATTCGTCATCAATAAGAAACAATTCATTCGTTTACGCACTAGGCATGGTTAGTTTCTTGTTGGCCTTTATTCTGTAACATATGAATATAAAAAGGCCGTGAGATTCGAATTAAATCACACGACCTAATTTATTCGTTTAGAAAATTTACAAGACACGCAGGCATTTTTCGGGTGGTAAACTCAATAAGTTGTTGGCAAAGATTAGCTTTTCATCACGCCAACGCTTCGCGGACTCCGCACTGTCTTTTGACTGTCGGTCTGCATCAAAATAGCTGCGCTGTGGCATACCATCGGCAGGAGTCATCACCATAGACTGCTCATTAGCTCTCACAGTAAACAGAAACTGCCCTCTTTGTCCTGATTGTGCTGCTGGATGATGGAGCGTAGTGTCACAACAATAGCGCTTTTCACTTATTGCCCGGCATGTATATTCAAATGCGTCTTGCGTTCCTCTTCCGGGAAAGGAGGTATAAATACTGATTCCATCTCGCTGCAGTGGTCCATTTCCCGCACTGAGCTCAACGGCGTACTGCACTAACCTAAAGCCAAGCACCAATCCCCCAATGCTATTGATACCACTGAATTGAATAGCGCACTCCAGATCGAGTTTAAGCCGATATTCATCTTCATACAGATACAGCTCTGGACTCGCCCAGTCACTTCGAGGAAGAAGTAAGTCAGTGATGTCAGTGTGGTTCATTCAAGTCTCCGCGTCTTTTTAACAAAGTAGGAGAACCACTTTATATGAAGGAAAAAGAAAAAAAGGTGTCAGCACTTACATTTTTTCTCTACTTTTTAATTTTTAGTTGGCTATCGCTTAATATTCTCACTTCTTTTCTCATTATCTTTATTTTTTCAATAACAACGATAAATTTTTACAATAATAAGACAGTAATATATGTTAGAAGCATTAATGTTTTTTAGAAGCACCAATATTTGTTAAAAGCCTTAATATTATTAATGGTAATGTGCGTTTTCACTTGTTCACTGTTATGAGTGAAGTCATTTTCTGTCAACGAAAAACGTCAGGAACTATTTTTATAAATAGTATTATCGTTAAGGCTTATTACTGGCTATTTTGCTAGTGATCTGGTTGGTATGGTAATCGTGTCTTGATTGCCCCACTTCATTTGTTTCCTGGATGTATGCTTCTCTCTCCGCTTTCGCTTTTTCCTGATCCATCACATCGATCAATTTTTCATTCGTAGCAATCTCGTGTTCCAACATTCTTCTGCGTTGTAAGTCCTCAATAGCCTGATTTTCCTCCATTTGTCTGATTTCTTCTTCAAGACGTTGCTGATCACGAAGTAACTCTTCGGACCATTGAGCTCTCTCTCTTTCTATTTTCTCTATTAACGCGTTTTCATCCGACAGCATTTTGCTCTGTTTTTGCTCTATCTCACGTTCACGGGCAAGAAGTAGCCCGTCTGTATTTCCTTGTGCTTCTGCGAAATCCAAAACGAGTCGGTTAAATTCATCATCATCCTTTGTATTTTCAATCTTTTCTCTCAGTTCAGCCTCTCTGTTGTAAGCCTCATCGATTGTCTGTGGACCTGCAGAGTATGATTCAATTTCACCATTAAGATTACTCTCAGGTAACGACTCGTGTCCGGCATCGTTCTGGCTTTCAGCATGAGAAGTATCGACGCGAAGTACCTGTTCATTTTCACGGAAAACATTTACTTCAGACTCTACGTCTACCCTGTTCTGTATTTGTTGCTCACTCTCTTGATGAGGAATCTCTGTAGTATCCGGTCCGAAGTAAGATGAATCTTCAACAACGTGATTTAGCGAACCTTGTTCGACATACACAGGACTTGCTTGATTGTGCTCGACCGCACCGGGATGCGTAACAACAGTATCTGAAGGCCTTCCAGACTCAATATGCGGGTGACGAGTTGCTGCTCCACCAGATTCTTCAATATGAAGATCCTCTAGTGTGTTGGCTAATTCAATCTGTACTTCACTTTTAGCTTGTTCTATATGGTGAATTTGTATGCCGGAAACATCGCTGTCTCTGTCAATACTATTTCCCTCTTGTACAATCGCCTCCTCCTTCGCCTGTGCAGCAGAGTGAGCATCAAAGACGGGCGAATGTCTTTGCGTAACTATCTGAGGGTTGAGCCCGGTATCATCCGGATATTCGTCCGTTTGCCCTGCTGATTCTTTGATTGGTTTTTCCGTTGTTTGAGGAGTTGTGTAAATAGTTGTTGGCGTTGACGTATCTCCTACCCCCGGTGTTCCGGTATGTTTTGACTCAGTATCTGCCTGCGCAATGTGTACCTCAACCTGAGATTGTTCAACTGCATTTTTTGCAGCTTCCAGTGATGCTTCTGCATAAAATACTTCTTCAGTAGGTAGCCCTTCACCACTGTCGACGCTTGATTGGTACTGATGGGCTGCTTCAACTGCGGCTTTGTCAGCTTGATGTTGCGACTGGGGGGACAGAGAACGACCGGAAAGCATGCGTGGTTTAGGGGTTTCTCGCTCAGTGGTTTGCCCATCAGCATCAAATATAATGTTGTCTTTACCCTCTGTCAGCGGCACTTTATTTTTGCCTGTTGGCTTTATTTCTTTTGATGTCTCAGATGGCTCTCCTTCTTGGGTAGCAGGAATACCATCTGGCTGCCCAGTCTGCTTACTCTGCTCCCCGTCAATGTCCGTTTCCTTACTTTTATCTCCATTTGTTTTTACAGGTGTATCTCGCGAGGCTACCTGCTTTTCTCCTTCGTCATGTTTTTTTTCTTCACTAAGTGGCTTAGATTTGCTCTCCACATCAGTAGTATTTAGTGGCCCGTATTCTGAACGTAATTTATCTTCCTCAAGTTTATCTAGCATTCTCTTCGCATCTTTACCTTTGAACAGATTATTAAATTTATCTGTCGATGGGTCTCTGTATACATCAAGAATTTTCCTCACCAATGCCGTTTTTTCAAGTGTCTCGATTTTAAACTCACTACTGTCCAAAAATCTCGCTTTGACATCTTCCATTTCTTTGGGAAACATTTCTTCCAATTTTTCGTAGAACCCAACTTTTTTAGATGTGCCTCCATCCAGTCCTTTCAACAGTGCTCGATATACATGTCGCGCTATCGTAGACTTTTGCATCTTTTCAAGATTATTAGCATTACTCATATTGCTCATAATCTTTTCATCACTTTCACGTAGTTTTCTACCCGCTCGTTTTAGGGGTTTTTTTTCACCTTCACTTTTAATCTGATGGATATTATCTGGATTTTTATTACCACTATTGTTTTTTTGTTTTTTCTTATTGGAGTAATTAGACAACTCCCCACCTTTCAAATCCTTCAACTCTCCTTTACTATTTTCATCTTGTTTTTTTGTCGTAGAGATAAATACTTTATTACTACCCGTTTGATTATTTTTTTCTATATCTAAACCTGATGTTTTAACATCTTTAGATCTGTTGTCTTCTTTTCTATCACTAATAGTATTTGACGTAGTGTTTATGGTGGCTGGATTTGCTTTGGCATTACTCTCAACAGTCTTGCTTTGATATTGTATTTTATCACTCGGATCGACTGCAGGTCGGTATTTCAACGAACCTTTATCATTCACCGGATCAACGAATACAAATGATTTATTATCCAGCATTTTCCCTTTGTTTGTGCTATCAGGAGAAATATTATTATTTTCTAATTTTTTCTTTGACTCTACTGACATGCTATCCTCACAAAGTATACTCAGGGAAATTTTTACACACCTGCTATAAGATTATTATATTAAGAATAAACATCTCGTTTCATTTCTAAGAGCAAATATATTTTTAATGATAATTAAATTCAACTTATCGTTATAAAAAATTTATAAGTTTATTTAAAAAGAGCAACTCGATAGTAAAATATCTCTACCTAACATGTATTCACTATTATCGATAAATGATAGCGAAAACCCGATAGCGCATAACGAACAAAAATATGATTTGTATCGCATTTAATATGATGAATGACCCCATTGGTTCATTATTTTTGCATGATCTGTCTCGACAAACTCGCAAGGTGAAAAAGTTAAGTCATCACTGATAAAAATAGACTTTATATCGTCAGTGAGATCTATCAACGACGTGAATATGGGTATGACCATGAAAGGAAAAAAACATCTGCTCAGCCTGCTTATTAGCACAACGCTACTGGCAGGATGCGCTCAAACCACTGTAACAAAGAATAAAAATGTGCAGCCAGCCTTCACCGTTGCTGCCTACAATCTTTCATTTGATCGAGGTACCTTTTCTCAGCTTACAGATGAACTTGCCACAAGTCCCTCACAGCAACATCAGCTCGTTTTCGCTTTTCAGCAGGGCATGCTATCAGGTGATAACAAGCAACGCGCGGAGAAAATCATACAAATAAGAAATGTCGCTGCTGCGATTCAAGCCACTCGACCTCATGTTTTAATGATGAGTGAGTTTAATAATGATGGTACTGGTGACGATACTCAGGCACTGCGTAATTTTCAAAAAAACTACCTGTCTGTTGGTCAATTCAGTGATGGTCTGCTCGGCGGCGAACGCCTAGCCCCGCTTGCCTACCCATTTGGTGAGAGTTTTTCTACTAATACAGGACTCAACAGCGGCTATGATCTCGACAATAACGGTAAAGTCGCCCTCCCCGGTGATGCGTGGGGCTTCGGCTTTTATCACGGACAGTATGCCTTTGCCGTGTTGTCGCAGTTCGAAATTGATCGCGAGAATATTCGCACCTTCCAACAATTTAAATGGAAAGATTTACTAGGCGCACAAATCCCGACTATTACAAACTGTGATAGCGAGCGTTATTCAATCCCCGATGGCATGAAATGCGGCGATAACTGGTATAGCGATGAAGAGTGGCAACAAATGCGCCTGTCATCTAAAAACCATGTTGATGTGCCCGTCATTATCAGCACCAACGAAGGTGACAAAGCAGTTCATCTCTTAATGTCTCATCCCACCCCACCTGTTTTTGATACCGTCACCATTAATAACAAACTGCGAAACCGCGATGAAATAAAGTTTTGGCACGACTACATCGACGGAAAGCCTTATTTCTATGACGATAGCGGTAAAAATGGTGGACTTAGCGAAGGTGCAAACTTCGTTATCATGGGCGATTTAAATGCAGATCCAGATGCAGGTGACGGGTTTACGGAAACTATCGGTGCTCTGCTATCTCATCCCTCCGTCAACCAGCAGGCTACTACAGGGCAATTTGTCCCCACCAGTTCAGGCGCAGTCAGTGCTATGAAGGTAAAGAGTGTCGTACTGATAATCCTTACCCAGCTCGGGTAACCAGTACTTTTGGCCTTCGGGTTGACCATGTTATTCCATCAAACACTCTCACTATTACTAATTCTGGAGTTTTCTGGCCAGCACTTGGTGAACTAGGTCGCGGTCTGATGAATGATAAAACGGTAGGAAAGTACGGTGCAGGCAAAGATGTATCGTCTGATCACCGGATGGTCTGGATCAAAGCCAGCTTGAACTGATCACTATCAATACTGAAGTACTGAAGTACTGAAGAAAGTGTGGCCCCGTTAAATAACGGAGCCACACTTTCAAATGCTTCCCGTTTCAAACTAGCCTGGTTTTCGGTATTAATTGCTGATTTCACACACCGAGCTGTTTGAAGGTGATGTTTTATATACTGACTATTGGCTCTATATATTCGTTAAATTCCAGCACGTTGCCATCCGGATCCCGGATAAAACAGGCAATGCGGTTCGGTCCTATCTTCATTGGCCCCTCTGTTATGGTTATTGACGATTCATGACAAAACATCACGAAATGATTCATTGAGTCAACGACGAAAGCAACGTGAGTAATACCGGGCAGCTTGACCTGACTGTCTTGCAAAACGTTAAATGTTCTGGATGGATTGGGCTCTGCATTGAAGATAAGGTTAAGCGTAACACTGTAATCATTGATTAATTCAGCAGCATCATGTTCTGGCAACTCAGTTTCTATATTCATTCCAAGACCAGCATAAAAACGCAGTGCTTCTGACCGATCACTGACACGAATACCAACATGCTCATAGGACAGCACTTTGAATAGCTTACTCATCATCTGAGTCCTCTTCACTACGCTCGCTCAATACCTGACATGGCAATATAACCGTCGAGAACTTCCAACCGCCTGCACCAAGCAACCACAGCGCTGAATTCAGTCGTGGAAACGCCCCCCTGATGAGCCAGTGCTATGTATGGGTAGCACGCGATATCTGCTAACGTTGGCGCATTTCCAACTAACCAGCCGGTTGGTTCCAACGCCGCATCCAGAACGTTAAGTACCTCTTCCGCACTACCTCTTGCTTTCTCCACATCTACATCGACCGAAAAGAGATCATGCAGACGGGCATCATTGGGCCCTCGCGCGATTTCATTGCCAGAAAAAGATAACCATTGCATCACCTTTGCCTGCTCAAAGGCGACCTGAGGCCACCAATCCTCCAAGGCATGCTTCATCGCCAGATAGACAAGGATTGCCTGCGAGTCTCGAAGGATCAGTCCATGATCATCCAGCACCGGGATCTGCCCAAGCGGATTTAAACCAAGAAACGCTTCACGCTTGTGCTCACCGTTCAAGTAGTCGACTGGCACAATGTCGAGTGGGATATTATTGAGCGCACAGAAAAGTCTGACTTTGTAACAATTTCCCGATAACTCCAGATCGTACAGTTTCATCGCCGTCCTCCCGTCGGTGGCTTAACTGAAATAACTGTACCTGCTAACACGCTCCAAAACAGTCTGAATACTTGCCAATCAAAGCTGCAATTTTGCATCTCCCCCCGATATTCATCAGCAAAATACGAAACTCGCCACGGCAAAAACAAAAACGCTGACACACAATCTATCGAAAGTCGCAGACGATTGAGCGCTACATCCTCCCAATGAAGGATTGTCAGATAACGAATAATTTCTCAGGATAATTGTCTGAAGCAAAAGGAGATAAGGATGACGTCAAAGAAATTTGCCCATTTAAACTGGAATGACCTGAGAGTGTTCCATGCTTTTGCCAATACAGACTCTGTCAACAGTGCGTCAAGACATCTTGGGGTAGATAACTCGACAGTATCAAGACGTCTTTTGGCGCTCGAAAAGAGCATTGATACCATGCTGATCCGCAGAACAAGAAATGGCTATAAACTGACAGGTGACGGTATTCAGTTGAAGTCACTGGTGCAGGAGATGACTGACGGCGTAGAGAACATTCAGCAGTGGTTAAAAGAAAAACAGACTACCTTATCCGGCTCTGTGTCAATTAGTTGCTGTGATATCTCGCTACCCCGTTTGTCTCTGCTTATCAGGCACTTTCAGGCCAAATATCCCAGCGTCAAATTCACCATTCACGCCACCGCCCGGCTGGCAAATATGGGGGCAAATGGTGTTGATCTCGCGATAAGAGCAACAAACCACCCGGATGACAGTCTGGTGGGTATCTGTCTCGAGCATTTTTCGTTTGCATTAGCTGCCCCATCGTCTGCCACACATCAGGATTTACTGCCATGGGTAGGTCTGAATGACGGCCAGCAAACCCTTCCCTCTGAACGCTGGCAAGGCCTAGAAAAGTTACGCTGTCACTCTACGTTGTCAACAGACAGCTACCTGAACGTGGCACAGTTAATTGCAAATGGTAATGGAATAGGACTTATCCCCGAATTCATTGTTCGTGGCGACCCGCTTTTACAACGTTTCCCCACACAGTCACCGCTACCAGAATGGCAACTCTGGTTACTGTTTCAACCTCAGTTGAGAAAAAGCCCTGTAATGCGGACATTTTGTGACTTCCTCAAAGTCAACTGGCAAGTAACCCACTCAACGCTTAATGAAGAACTTTCACCTTCGCCTGCGTGCTAGTGATGCTGCCAATTTGAGGGGATGCAAACCATGGCAATGATGCATGTCAAAATGTCTGAGCTATTTGACATCACTCACTGGCGAGAGTGAAAGAAGAATACCAAGTTTAAACGCTGCTGACGGGCATTTAAATGTTCAGGGTACCTGGTGAGAAATATCCCCGCTTAGGTTAGGAAGGCCATATTTAGGACAAATCTCACCAGGTGTGCCGAGGCAGCAAGCGAAGGTTGCTTCGACGAAACCCACACTAATGTAATCGTTTGCACTCGTCTTTTTTTCTAGGCATTATTGCGATAAGGCCTTTAGGTCAACACCTTGTTTCAACAGCTGATTTCACACAAACTGGGGCACTAGACGAAGAAAATGGCTGATACAGAGCCCGCTATCGAGATACGAGTAGGTCATTTGGATCGGGCGAACATTCACTTACAGTTGGGCTAAACCATTTTTGGGTGCTCTGATACCGCGAAAGATTACTACTCGGAGCATAATTGCATTCAGCAAGCGAAGCGTTAAAAATGCGGGACTAAAACCTTTTCCTTCCCGGGAAGAAATTGAGGAGCGTATGAAAAGAACGCCCCCTAAGCCCTCATCTCAGGCGTATAATGATGACCACAGTACTTGACCGCTGGCATCGCCAATAAATATATGTGAGCGTGATTCTGTTACCGCCATCGCAGTGACCTCAGCGTCGTTAGGTCGTCTGAGTATAAGTGCATCAGAGTCGACTAACAGTTCAGCCAGAAGCACTGCTCCATCATGGAACCCGACAAACAGCGCTTCTTCACCGGGTAAGTCCTGAACTACAGTGACACGTTTTTCACCACGGTGAGAAACACAGATTGGCGAACGACGCATCGGCCCGTTCTCGCCATCAAATGGCCAACATATAGCTTCGCTGGCACCAGACGTCGCGAGGTGCGGTTTATCGCCAACCCAGGCAAAACTCTTCACCTTGGTTGGATAGCCAGACATTTCGAGATCTCCCCGGTCAAGCATGCGCCATACATGAACGGCCATTTCTTGCATGGCAGTGACGATAAATTTACCGTCCGGGCTAAAGTTCACCTCGCCATGCGAACCTTTCCACTCTAATTTTGATGATGTCCACTTATCTGCCTTATAGTTCCAGAGTGTCACACCGCCGTAATGCGAAACGGCCAAGGATTTTTGCTCAACATTAACGGCAAGACCACCAACTGTACTCTCATGTTCCAGTGACTTGACAGCCTTTCCTCCTGACCAGACATGCACAGTTCGACCGGAAGAACAGGCGTATAGTCCTTCTGCAGCCGTCACACAGTCGACCCATTTACTGCCAAAGTTCGCGATCTCTTCCACTGTCCCGTCAGGTGATACTCGTAGGAAGCGTCCATCCTCTCCGCCAGTCAGCACATCAGATCCGTTTGCAACCAGACAGAGAATAACCCCCTTGTGAGCACCAACAGAAACGGGCGGCTTGTCTCCTTCAAAAAAGCGGACCTTACCATCACCAAATCCTACAGCGACACGATCGCCGACAGCAACGGCACCCGTAACAGGTGCACCCATATCAAAGCTTTTTCCGCGTCGCTCCAGCTCAGTTTCCTCAAATTCAGGTGGAATGGGAACATCTGCCCACATGTCTGAGTCTACTGTACCTTGCATGCTTCAAACCCTTCCTTCAATCCCATACTATTCAAGTTGCGTCCAATGAATACCACCCGCGAATTTCGCGGTTTCCCCTCCGGCCATTCCCCCATTGATGCACCGTCCATCAGCATGTGGACCCCTTGAAAGACATAACGGTCATTGCGACCCGCAAAATCAAGAATGCCTTTGGACCTCAGAATATCCTGGCCTCGGGTTTGTAAAAGTTGGCCGAACCAAATCCGAAACTTTTCGATATCAAGTTGCGTCTCTGTAGAAAAAGAAAGGCTGGTGACATCATCGTCATGCTCATGAGCATGATCTGACTCCAAGAAATCGGGCTCTACTTCCAGCACACGATCTAACGTGAATGCGTTCAATCCGATAATTTCGTCCAATGGCGCATCACAACGGGCTGTTCTGATCACTCTGGCATAAGGATTAACTTTTTTGATGTGGGTTTCAGCGTTTTTTACGCTCTCTTCTTTGGCGACATCTGTCTTGTTCAGCAGAACAACATCAGCGAATGCGAGTTGCTCCTCGGCTTCATGATGTTCAGATAACTGCGCCTCTAAGTGAACGGCATCAGCGACGGTGACAATGGCATCGAGCTTGGTTCGGTCTGCCACTTCTTGGTCGACAAAGAAAGTTTGAATAACAGGTGCAGGATCAGCAAGACCTGTTGTTTCTACGATAATCGCATCAAGTTGGTCCGCGCGCTTCATCAAACCGCTGAGAATACGAATCAAGTCGCCACGCACTGTGCAGCAAATACATCCGTTATTCATTTCAAAGACTTCTTCATCAGCATCAACAACCAAGTCGTTATCAATGCCCTCTTCACCAAACTCGTTGACAATGACTGCATAACGGCGGCCATGGCGCTCTGTCAGGATGCGGTTAAGAAGCGTTGTTTTTCCAGCACCGAGAAATCCAGTCAATACTGTTACAGGAACTTGCGTGGGTTGACTCATACTATTTCCTTTCTCAAACGTTGATCTCCGTGTTCACCACAAGTGCTCTTGAGGAACATTGATCGTTGAATAACATTGATCTCTGAATAACATCGATCTCTGAATAACAAGGTATTAGACATTTCGCTCAGACTGATTGGTAATGCACCGCAGAACATCAGCGCCGGATCACCCCGCTTCCGTATGGCCATCTTTATGTCTGTTTATGTGATGATTTATATTAGTCACTCTCAATATTTAGGTACCCAATCTGCTAAGCCCTTTTGATAAATCGAGCTTTTTACAGGATGCGATTACCGCTTCTCCAAAGAGTAATTTATAAACAATTACCAAACCGTCCAACCAAATGCAATGTTATAACATTACATTTGGTTGGACGGTGTCAAAAAAGCTTCAAGCATCTAATTCGTCAGGATCTGGCTAATTGAGAAGGGGAAGACAAGATGAGGAGGAGGAAGGGATAGAACATAGAAAACTGGGTCCACGTTTATCAAGACCCAGTGAGTAATAAGGAAAAGATCGTCCTGTTATTGTCTCTTAATGTATCGGTCAGTTAAATGAGTTCTGCTAACATCTCTTCACTGTAAGCTTTAACTGGCTGGCCGGATTTTACTCTTTCAATGTAATCAGGATTGGCGATGAATGGCCGACCAATAGCCACTAAATCAAACCTGTTATTCGAAATAGCGGCCTCGCCAGTCTCTGCGCTATAACCACCCACACCCATAAGAGTTTTCGTGTAATTGCGGCGAACGAAGTCCGTTGCATTACCGTCTAAGTAATCAAACTCCATCGTGTCATCAAACAAACCAATATGAAGATAAGCAAGATCTCGCGTTTGCAGTTCACTCAACAAATACTCAAACACTTGCCTGTCCCTTGGGTCACCCTCTAACAGAAAATAGGCCCCAGGAGAAATACGCAAGGCGGTCCGCTCCATACCAATTCTATCTGCAACAGCATCTACGACTTCGAGTGGAAAACGAGTCATGTTCTCGGCTGAGCCGCCGTACTCATCTTCACGAGTGTTTACGTTGTAATGCATAAACTGGTCGAGCAGATACCCATTCGCACCGTGAAGTTCGATACCGTCGAAGCCTGCTTCAACGGCATTTTCTGCTGCCTGCGCGTAGTCTTTGACCAGTTGTGCAATGTCTTGTTTTGTGGCTGGCTTTGGTGTGACATAGCTGAGCTCACGCATACGCGGCACTGTACCTTCCAGCCTTTCAGCAGAAGCACCCAAGGCAAATTCACCTTTCCAGAAATGCGGATGAGCAACCCGACCTGTATGCCAAAGCTGAGCAAAGATCTTACCGCCATTTTTATGAACAGCGTCAGTCACTTTTCTCCAGCCGGCGATTTGTTCTTGAGTGAAAAGCCCGGGAGTATTGGGATAACCCTGTCCATCAGGGCGAATGATTGCAGCTTCAGAAATAATTAAACCAGCATCAGCACGACGTGCGTAGTAGTCAGCCATTTGCTGAGTAGGCACAAGACTATCATCTGCCATACACCGTGTAAGCGGTGCCATCGCGATACGATTATTTAAGGTAATTTTCTCATTAAGAACGAAAGGCTGGAATAATTTATCGGTCATTTTCTGCATCTCTAACTTGAATGGATGTTCAAAATAGACATATTTGAACAATCATTCAACTATTTTTTTGAACAAGAATTCGAGATTGATTACAATGTCGAAAAATTATCGAAGAGATCACTCATGCGCACAGCAGAATTTGACCGGGAGCAGGTCTTAAGGGCAGCAATCAAAGCTTTTATCACCAAGGGCTACAACAAAACCAGCATGCAAGATCTCAAGCAAGCAACGGGGCTACATCCCGGTTCTATTTACTGCGCATTTGATAATAAGCAAGGTCTACTTCTCGCTGCCCTTCAGCAGTACAACAAAGATAAAGCGGAATTATTCCAAAAATACTTTACCGGTAATCCAACAGTGCTAGATGGCGTGCGTCGTTATTTAGAATGTACCGTTCAGGAATGTGCTGGAATGGGCGCGGAAAGAGTCTGTTTATCCCAAAAAGCTCTGAGTGAGTTAGCACTACAAGCTCCGGATGTTGAACAATTCATTAATGAGGGTATCCGAGACTGGCAGCAAGGGTTTGCCAATGTTTTTCAACAAGCATTGGAGCAAGGTGAAATAAATGGAGAGCGCTCACCTATGCAAAGGGCACAAAGCTTGGTCATGGGCATCTATGGCTTGCGTTCTTATGCCAACACAGACCCAGAAGAAGGAGTGCTAGCCGAATTAGCGTCGCAGCTTTTTAAGGATGTTTGCCGCTAAATACGGAAAATAATCAGATCCTGAGAGTATCCGAAATGCTACATTGTCGAACAGAGTGTAGTCTCGGTACTCGTCGATACTCTGCGTAGTCTGATATCAAATCGTTTCCTTTAATCCTCAAGAATATTTCTATTTCGTTCTTTGCTTAACCTTCATTTTTATGAAATACCAACAAGTAATTATTAATTTGACGTGTATATGATCGCAAATATTATCACTTCATTATTGTGTAAAAAATAAGCTAATTATATTAGCCAAACTGTAATTATTTTTATGACAGCTGAGCGGAGAGTGACATGGAGCAGGGTACTAACTCAGAAAGGCGATATGATTTAGATTGGCTACGCGTGATATTATTTGGATTACTTATTTTTTATCATGTAGGAATGTTTTATACTTCCTGGGACTGGCATGTAAAAAGTATTTATGCCAGTGAGAGCATTGAACCTCTGATGAAATTAATGAATCCCTGGAGACTCTCATTTCTATTTTTAATTTCTGGTTTTGCAATAAGATATGCGATTGATAAACAGAAATTAATTAAATTCACAGTCAAAAGATCTATATTACTTCTTGTACCAATTATTTTTTGTATACATACGATTATTGCTCCACAATCATGGCTTGAGTTATTAGAAAATGGAGAGATAGCGTCCGGTTTCTGGGAATTTTATCCACAATACTTAGAGGGCAGCATTGATAAATATTCAATCATAATTCCAACTTGGAATCACCTATGGTACGTCGTTTATCTATTTGTTTATACCTTATTATTGATACCTGTGGCATGGCCTTTATCTTCGCTAATGAATGGTTATGGCAAAAAGGTAATGAGGAAATGTCTTGATAGTCGGTTAGGTGTTTTATGGGTTATGCTTATCCCTATCATTCCATTCTTCATCTCTAAACTTATTCTAAAACCCATCTATCCATCTACACATGCACTTGTTGATGATTGGGCCAACCACTCACTGTATTTCAGTATTTTTATTTTTGGCTTTTGTGTTGCCAAAGATACTTATTTTTGGAAATCCATATATAAATCATTAGCTCCAGCTCTGACACTGGCTTTAAGTCTCGCAACGGTTTCATGTGTTGTATGGTATTTGGAAAGTCAAAATTATTGGTCATATTCTTATGATATTACAGAGTTTTTATCAGAAAGGATGCGAAAAACCGCATATGCATGGTTTTCAATTGTCGCTTTACTATCATTAGCACAGCGTTGGTTAAACAAACCAAGTAAGACACTCTCTTATATGACGGAAGCTATCTTCCCCTGGTATATTCTGCATCAGACATTAATAGTAATGATTGGATTTTGGTTAACGAGACAAGGCTTATCTGTCTATGTTGAGTCAAGCATACTTATCGTATTAACATTTATCAGCTGTTTTTTGATTAATGAATACTGCATAAGACGCTGGAACTGGATTCGTCCATTATTTGGATTGAAGATAAACAAAAAGGAAAAATATACTCAATATCATAACCAGTCTGCAAAGTGAAAATAGAATAATAAACCTTTAAGCCTGCGTTTTTTAAAAGTAACGCAGGCTTAAATTAGAAAAAATATTGATATATAAATAAATTTATCAGTGTGATTTTTCTTACCTAGCAGTCAGTTATAACACCAGCATTTCTTAGACCTACCTCTCAATAAATCAACCTTTTGTTTAAGGTTATTTTGTTATTCTGAAGGATATGATTCATAAGAATTTCCTCCCCTCGAAATGAAAAAATAATACCAACCTGAGGTAGTGATATATCCATGATACCTATAACGGTAGAATTAAAATTCTAAGGGAAAAAGAATAACGTGAAGGATAGTTTTCATAGGGAGTATCCAGTGATAGACCGAAAACGCGGATCGTATCTGCTCAGGTATATATAGACGACATTACTCAAAAACCTTTAATGGATAAGGTCTGGTGTGAATGGATGGGCAATGATCCGCAACATTGGCCACAAAGGGCATGTTTAGGAGTGGACTTGGAAGGAGATGTATTAGTTGAAATCACGGTTACAGCAGTACGTCCAGTATAAAGCAGACTTTCATTTTACATATGGCTAGGGAGTCTAGATTGGCAGAATTCGCTTGCCAGTTTCAGTGTGAACTTTTTTTATTTTCACCGATACCCACAGATGACGGTGTTGAGCTGTTTCATGCGGTCAGTCACCACAAATTTCCACGCGCTTTGCCACTGGCTGTCATTACCAGCGTTGATGAGGCTGAATACTGGTGTAAAAACAGAGTCAAAGAGTGGCATTCTGGCGAGTGTTTTGTATGGACATGTCGTCGCTTAGGTGAAGAAAAAACCATAGGTCAGGTGACATTGCTACCGCAGTCAGGTGGGCTTGCACTCGCCTATTGGGTAAATCCCAAAAGCTGGGGACAGGGTCTGGCGACTCACATGTGCCAGTCGCTCATTTCTCACCTTGGTCAGTCAGGCTATAAAGGGCAAATTAAAGCTGGTGTGCATGATTGGAACTTACGTAGCGAGTCTGTCCTTTGTAAGCTTGGCTTCACGCAAAAGTCAGTATCAGATTCACCTGATACGAAGACTTTTACGCTGTTTGTTAACTCGTTAGAGTAAACAATACAGCCTTTTTAGATGATCTAACTGTGTTACGTGACACCACTGCAGGGATAGAAACATCTTCGGTGCTGGTCGGGCTCACACCAACGACGAATAGAACGCAAGTGTCGAGGTTGGCTCTCTTCAACTAGGTTTTAAACTCTTCGAGAAAAGCCACCCGACCACTCACTGAAAATGTTAAATCCGCTTTTAGGCACAGTAGTATTTATATAAGTATTTATCGCGTTAGAATGCGATGTACTTCAGCCATCATCAATATCAAATTTGTTAATACCTCACACGTTCTCATGTAGCCTGTACGGTGTTCATTGCAACAGTAATCTCTGGATGAGCGTGAAGACGTATTTGATCACATGAAACTTAGTATCTGATTCTGAGCCATATAGGGCGAGATACCGTGAGTCATTGCTGAAATTATATTTACTATGCGCTGACATATGATATTGACATTGGAAACAGGTGACGCAGTCACGGTACATGAGTCAAATCAATTTTATGCTAATGTAGTGGCTTTGGCTTTTCTGGATGCAAGGAGAGATTAAATGAAGATGTTGCCAAAAGATCTGTCAGAGATGAAAGGGAAAAAGCCAATCACCATGCTGACAGCTTATACCTGCCCGGTCGCGAGGGAAATCGAGAAGGCGGGCGTGCCTGTAATCCTCGTTGGTGACACTGTGGGCATGGTAGAAATGGGGTTTGATAGCACCAGAGACGTCACCATCGAGCATATGGAATACCATATCGGTGCGGTAAGACGGGGGGCACCTGATACCCATATTATTGGCGATCTTCCGTATCTTACAGATAAAGATCCAAATACTGCTCTTGTCAGTGCCAAACGTCTTTTGGCTGCCGGTGCAGATAGCATCAAACTCGAAGGCCCAAAGCTGGATGTTATTGCTCACCTTGTTGCTAACGATATCGCTGTAGTCGGCCATACAGGCCTTACGCCACAAACCGCCAAGAGCTTTAAAAAGGTCGGTGGCACCAGCAGCGAGGCGCAACGGATCATGGATGAGGCAAAAGACATTGAGCATGCTGGTGCATTCATGATTGTGTTTGAGCACATTCCTTATTCACTCGCCAATACGATGACCAGTTCATTAGCTGTTCCATCAATAGGTATTGGTGCTGGGCCAGACTGTGACGGTCAGGTATTGGTCATTAATGACGCGCTCGGTTTAGGGGACTACTGGCCTCCTTTCTCGAAGCAGTATGCCCATGCCAGCCAGACAATTTTTGACGTAGCCAAAGCCTTTACCTCGGAAGTTGAATCAATGGAATTTCCCAACAACATCATCAAACTCACTGGTACTGACAAGCGCTAATAGTATTTTCCAGTCCTTCTGAACATCGCGAGGGCTGGACTTTCTCCACTCTTCTTTTACGTTTCTGTCCCATCTACTTAGAGACGGACAATAGCCTCAGGTATATATGAATATCTTATTGATCACTGACATCTTTGGTGTTTGTGAATCCACCGATAACATTTATCGGTTTCTGAATAACGATGGTCACCACACCCATATTGTTGATCCTTATCAAGCTGTTCGACATGCATTTGCGTCTGAAGATGATGCATATAGAGCCTTTATCAGCCAATGTGGTCATGACACCTATTTTTCACTGAGCGCAGAGGCAGTGAGTCAGACTCAGCCACACATGGTAATTGGGTTTAGCGCAGGCGCCAATGTTGCGTGGCGGCTTTCAGGAAACATAAAAAATAATGAAAGACACTTTGTCTGCTTTTATCCGTCGCGGATATACAAATATTTACAACAGGATCTGATGACGGTGACTGACCTTGTGTTACCCTTTTATGAGCCATCATTCGATGTGGTGGAGATCGCCAACGTACTCAAAAATAAAGATCAGGTCAGACAGCACATTACACCTTTCTCACATGGTTTTATGAATCAAAGATCAGTAGCCTACGACTCAGAGGCAGCAAACTTTGGCCTACGTGTGATCAAAGACGCAATTGAGGCTCATACAGCATCGGGCATATTCATTGAGCAGACCAAGGAAAGTAGCTAGAGGGCAGTTGTATGGTGAATATCAATCCACAGAATATAAAGTGCACGAAGACAACAACAAGCAAAAATGATTGATCAGACAAAACTCAAAGAAAGAAAACTCAAAGTATGTCCCGTCGTCTCTCGCGAGATGAATGGAGAAACGGAAGTTCTGGCATTTTGTCATCCATTGGCTGGTAAACAATTGGTCAAGGGGACTATTGAAATTGCAGAGTCTCCCTCCGATGCTGCTATCAGGGAACTTTACGAAGAATCTGGGGTGACCGTTATTGGCGCACCTCGCTTTCTTTGCCATTGGCACGCCGTACATCAAAATCAAGAATGGTACTTTTACCACTGTCAGACTGAGAAATTAGTAGGGTCATGGCAGCACTTTACCAATGATGACGGAGGGCATCACTTTGCCTTTTTCTGGCACCGACTAAAGCAACTACCCGACTCGGACTGGCATCCCGTTTTTAGAGATGCACTGGCAGAGATAGCCAAGCACTTTTAAATATCGCCATCAAGCATGTATTTACTAATCGATGCTGCGTACAGTTTTCCACGTTTGCGTTTCTGAACAAACAGACAGCAATCGTGAGTGATAACAGATATAAATAAAAGGGGTATCAATCATATCAATGATTAAACCTAGAATACAGATAAAAGAAAGTACCATACGAAATTATTACAAATGGTTACAATTAAATTTAATATTTAAATACTGGGTAATTATTCAAGTCACTTTTAAAGAACAAATTATACGCAATCATACTTAGCTATATTCAACAACGAACATTCAGACAGTAATGTGTTATTTTGTTGATTTAGTGAACAGGGCTATTGATATGTTATTTGAAAGGGTAGATTTGAATTTATGCAAACAATAAATGATACATGGCTTTTATCTTGACTGTATAGACGCAGTGAAGTACTGGCTCACATCAAGTAACGACCTAAACAGTCAACTTTTGTCGCCAGCAACCTCATCAATCATCAAATACTGTTTTGGCTTCACTCCGCTGAGCAGGTCTCAAGTTCTGGTTTGCTCGAAGACGTATGGTTCAGCATCAGTGATGCCATGGCAGAGCTGGTTCTGAGAAGCTCCGCCCTTACCTCTTCAGGCAATCGAGAGATCACAGTCAGAAACTCTATCACATGCATGCTTTCAGTTATTTTTTCAAACTCCTGGCTACTGGGCATTTCTTCAATAAACCAAGATAAGGGTAAGTTCGTCAGCTCAGCAATTTTTCTAAGCATTGTCACTCTCACCTCTGTCTTGCCACTTTCAGCATCTAAATAGGTTTGCCTCGAAATTTTAAGATTTTCAGCCATAAAAATCTGTGTTTTACCTGAACGTTTTCTTGCAATTTTGATTTTTTTAGAAATGTCATTTCTATATTTATTATCATCCATTAAATAACTCCCATTAAATAAATATGCTTTTTGTAAATTGTTATTTTATTGATTTGATACATATATATTTCCTCTTTTGTAAGAGAGGAAACTATGATGAAAAATGTAATTCTTAATAATAAAATGTACCGTTATACTATCCATGAAAATAAAAGCACTGATCAGGTCGCAATTTTTCTTCTAGGGGCATTACAAGACATTGAATCTGTCACTCATTTCTCGCGTGCCTTTTCGGAGACACTCACTTGCATCACGGTTGAGGTTCCGGGTACTGGATATGCCGATCCTTTAGCGCCGACCACAACAATCAGAGACCAAAGCCAGATGCTGATTGATTTTATCGAACATATGGATATCGATGCTGCACATATCATTGGTTTTTCCTATGCCACTGCTATTTCGGTGGAGTTATGCAGCCTGTGGTCAGGCGTCAAATCATTAAGCATATGCGGCGGCGTACCCGGCATACCCTCTTCAGGTATCCACGCAACAAAAAAAATGATTGCCTCAACCATGCAAGGTAAAAGCGAGTTTGCTGCAACGTTTATTGAATCTCTGACGGTAGACAATTCTGATATTCCTCGCTCTCGAGTGATCAAGAAAGCAATGCAAAAGAGTATCTCGCGTCTTGCTGACGAGAGGATACAAATGTTCTTCGATAACTCAGTGCGACTGTTGGTTCATAAGCCGACAAACCTAGATGCTATTCAGGTTCCGGCTTTAGTGTGCGCAGCAGAATTTGACCCTTATGTCACGACACAGGTTGCAAAATCTTTCTCTGATAATCTTCGCAACAGCAGTTACATCGAGATAAAAAATGCTGATCATTTAGTGCACCTTCAACACCCCGATGTTGTTGCTGAAGCACTTATTGCTCTTGCATCGTCATCCGTCAATGTCGAACAAAGGCTACAAACGCTGACTAGTTAATTATTCAAATTTTATGTACCTCGGGTCAACGCAAATACTTACGCATTTTGCGTTGACTTTTTACACTCAGCTGTGCGATGTCACATTTTATAGATAAATCTCGGAAAGAAGATCGATAATTTTAGAAACCTGTTGCTTTTTAGTGAATTCTAAGCGTCTTATCGCCTCGACAATGAGGGTATCTCTGACATGCTGGGCAACACGTAAGTGGTGAAATTGAGGAAAGGCAATCATTGAGTTGGTGAAATTAGTGTGTGATTGTAACTGAAACCCTAGCTTCGCCCGAAAACCGATAGCAACAGAAAATGATATGGGTTTATTTCGATTTTCAAGCACCCGATATTGGTATTCAGAGAGACCAAGCACGCGAGCCGCAAGTTCCTCAGACACATTATTTTCGTACCTAAATTGTTTTAAAGTGATTGCGATAGACCGATAATAGTCTTCACCAAATGCATCAATATCGAGTACTTCGGGTGGAAAGAGAGAATTGTATTCTGGCACGCCAGATTCAACTTCAAGTGCCTCGATGCTCTCTCGCCACTCTCTGAATTCGTGTCTTTCCTCTTCACTGTAGAGATTGGTAATAATATCCAGAATGGCGTTGAATTGCTCCTTGGGGAGTCGGCCTATTCGCACCAGAGCTTCCACAGAACTGTCTTCCATCCCCCGGTAATACTCTTTAAGTCGCATGCCAAAATAAAAAGCGGTCATGGGCACCATCATTACCCACGAAAACCCAGCGACAACATGTATTGGACGCTGCCCTGAATATGATGGCTGCATATATTTTTTGAGGGTATTCATTTTGACCCCTGACATCTTCGTTGCCAGTTCTTCAAATTGAACATTATGTGTTCTGCGAACATATGCCATCGAAAGCGCAATATCTGAATCAATATTCTTGAGCATTTTATTGAGACGTTCAATATGACTATCACAAATCTCAAATTGGGTTTCTTGTACTGATGACATAATAAATAAAAATGACTGCTTTTATAAAAGTAGGCTGTGCCAAGCGCATTAATCACGGTTAAAAATTAATCGAGAAGGCGAATAACCATATAATTAATCTTGCTATTCTAACGCAATAATTGAAGCAAGATCAAAGTTCTATCTATTCTCAGTCTAAAAAATAATGAACAAGAAAAGGGAAATGGAGGCATTCTCATTTGGAGAATAAAGAAGGAATTTCTAATAAATTGCTTACCACGCATAGAATGAATAGGAAGATTACAATATCCATAAAATGAAAAATTCATAGGCTGCAAGCGAAAGCTAGCATCTAAAAAAAATTACTGGCTAATTATTGGCCAAGGTGGCTGTTAATAGTACAACTACTGCTACCATATATTGGCAACGCTAAAAAAAGGTAACGACGAAAACGAAGTTATAGTCATATAAGGGAATACAAACGCTTTACTGAACAACTCACTCATCACCTTCGAGCTTAAAGCCCTAATTAAATGCCAACACTTCATCAATAACCCAACGATGCAACATCACGCCAAATTCTGACGAGATATCTATCTCCGGAAAACGGTTTTGCAGGGCTTCACCTATGTCTTCCACGCGATATCCCTCGCTGGCCCACTGTATAGCCGTCGCCTCCAGTGGTGAAACACTCCTAAAATGCGGGGAGTGACCCTTTCGCCACGTAAGAACACTGACAGGTTGAGGCAAGGTAGTGACAGTCGGTGGTGTTTCCTCTTTATCTATTGCGTGCCAAATATCCAGCGTATTGCATTCATGAGTGGTGAGCGTCATTGTCGGCACGGGCGTAAGACAGAAATTTTCTGGATCCCGGCTGGCAAGGATGGGCAAGGTCTCGAGGGTCAGCACGTCACTGTCCTCGCCATCAAATGCTCTTCTCAATGTCCAATCCAATTCAGCAAGCTCTGCCACCTCCTTGTCATCAGGCAATTGTGTCATCAGAAACGCTGGAAATTTATGGCCATAAAACCCAATGTTATTGAATATTGAATGATGGCTCTGGACATATGCGGTCGCCAGTTGTTCGAACCATTCATCGCCAAGGTAGACGGCGGTATGCTCAAAGTTTTCAAACATGACTTCAATAAGACGCATTCGATAAGCATTGTGATAAATGGCCAGACGCTGCTTTGACGGTAAACGCCCTTCCCGGTCACTAACCCAATTGGCTGCCTGACAATGTTCGTTAAGAACAATATCCTGAAAGTGGCTTTGTATCTCTTGAAGGTTCACGCTGCGCCCTCGGCTTTGAGCACTTTATTGGCAATGCCACGGGCAATATCCAGCTCTGCCAACAACTCAACCAAGGGCGGAATATTATCATCACGTTCAATCATAGTGGGGACATTGCCAAAACGATTGAGCGCATAAGCATAAAGATCCCACACATCATTGCAGACAGGGTGATCATGGGTATCTATTAAGTGGTCGCCATTGTCTTGATGACCAGCAAGATGGAATTGACGAACACTGTTTTCTGGTACGCCATTAACGAAATCGAGAGGTGAAAAGCCATGATTGAATGCACTCACGTAGATATTGTTGATATCCAGCAATAACTGACAATCCGTTCTGTTACAGAGTTCAGTAAGAAACGCCCACTCACTCATTTCTGAGTCTTTGAATTCAACATAACTCGAGACGTTTTCTATCACCAGAGGACGCTTTAAAACATCCTGAGCATGGAGTATGTTTCGCGAAACCACGTCCAACGCCTCTTCGGTGAAAGGCAGTGGCATAAGGTCGTGCAGTTTACGTCCGTGAACTCCACTCCAACATAAATGGTCCGAAATCCACAACGGCTGAGCACGCTGCGCGAGCTCTTTCAGACGTTTAAGGTAATCGTCATCAAGACCATTGACTGATCCGATAGACATGGACACACCATGCATGGTGACCGGGTATTGCTCGCAAATGCGGTCAAGCATAGCCAATGGCTTACCGCCATTGACCATATAATTATCAGAAATGACTTCCAGCCAGTCCACAGGCTGTCTTGCAGTCAGGAAATCAGTGTAATGCTGAGTGCGTAAACCAAGTCCAAAGCTTGTAGTCATTTCTTATCTCCAGTGGATTACACGTCTGAAATTACGCCGCCTTTATCGAGGCACTCTTTGGCTTTCATAGCTTTGAAACCGTGACCACCGCAAGCATTCTGACCTTTACATGCATGCTCTGCTGTCTTGCAGTCTGACTGACCTTTACAAGAGTGAATGCCGTAGCAATGCACTTTATCACCTGCACCGATCGCCGCACCTGAGCTTCCCGCTGGTGACTCTGCAGCAAATGCACTTGTGCTCATTGCTACTGCCAGTGCTACCGATGCGAAAGTGGCTTTCTTTTCAATTTTACTCATTGTAGTTACTCCATGTGTGGGGTTGATAGCCAGTGAATGCCTTCACATCCCTTTGGTGGCTAACATTTAGTCAAGACACTTGTCTTACTACGTTCGCCAAAATAGACCCCACCCCGTAATTAAAAATTTCGCACAAGATTAAAAATGAGAAAAAATAAAATTTAAAATATTGATTTTGTTGATAAATAATTTTTTATTTTTTCTTAGCTAAGTAATTAATTCGACAAAAAAGATCGGGTTGAATAGAAATGGATTGAACAAAAATAGAGTCAGAAACCGGTGTGTAGCACTCTACGGTGACAGTTAAAAAATCAAGTTGTTTCTCTACACGTTGTGCTTCTACATAAGCGGATATTGATTAACATTTTTGCGAGAAAGAATATTGTTTCATTGTCACTAGGAGTTAATACACCTGTAGGTACCATGCAGAATATTGAACAATTTAAAGGTAGAAACGAAATATCACTCCAGCTCGCCAAAGACGTTTTCCCCGTTATAAAACTGATTTACATAACAATGAAACAATCATTTTTTCTCTAAACAACTGATAGCTGAATATCAGTAAAATTTGAAGTTGATCGTATAACTAATTAATTAAACGCTCTGGAATATGACGTTTCAGATCAGCATTCATATTGCTGTTAACCCGTGAAAATACTGCGAAATTAGGTATATTCCGCTTACTGACGGTCACTTTACCAACAAAATATTTGGTTTGAACTCAAAACACTTTTCGGGCAGTTTATTATTAATCGAACGTTCAATTAAAAAAGAAAAGCTACCAGATGCCCAAACTTGGAATGCCTGACATCAGAAGACCACAACTGGTTCGCGCCACAATGGCGGTGATAGAACGTGTCGGCTTGCACAGTGCCAGTATCTCACTCATTAGCAAAGAGGCAGGTGTCTCGACCGGTATCATCAACCACTACTTTGGTGGTAAAGAGGGTTTACTGGAAGAAACCATGCGTGAGGTGTTGCGTCAGCTTTCTCACAGCGTGAAGAGCCGAATGGCCGCACTGCCTCAGGATGCACATCGAGAGCGGATTAACGCTATCGTCGCGGGTAACTTTGATGGATACCAGACAGAAAACAAGGTAGCAAAGACCTGGTTGGCCTTTTGGACGCTCTCAATGCACAACAAAAAACTGAAACGTCTACAACGTGTTAATGAGATGCGGCTGCTCTCACACCTGAAGCGCGAACTGAAAGCACTGTTACCGCAGTCTCAGGCTGAGCTTGCTGCCCACAGTGTTGCCGCTCTCATTGATGGAATCTGGCTGCGTGGAACGTTAAATCCCGACGGTATAGATCTCGATACTGCAAAACGCATTATTAATGATTATCTCGACATGCAGCTTGCCTCCTCAAACAAATAAATTTTAAGAAGATTCAATGGACATGAACGCACTATATATCCACGGCAAACTCACGCCAGCCACCTCTGGTGAGGCACTGACAACACTGAATCCGGCGACGGGTGAATCATTGGCAGAGCTGTCGCATGCGTCTCCACAGGATGTAGAACAAGCCATTATTTCGGCCAAGCAAGGTTTTAAGGTGTGGTCGCAAATGACGGCGACAGAACGAAGCCGTATTTTACTCAAGGCTGCAGAAATACTTAGAGCTCGAAACGATGAACTGGCAGCGTTGGAAGTACAAGATACAGGTAAACCTCTTCAGGAAGCGCTTTATGTTGATATTCAGACAGGCGCCGATGTTATTGAATACTTTGCAGGCCTTGCACCCGGCTTACAAGGCGAGCAACAGCCCCTGAGTGAGAGCCAGTTCTTCTATACCCGCCGCGAACCATTAGGCGTCTGCGCAGGTATTGGCGCGTGGAACTACCCCATCCAGATTGCGATGTGGAAATCTGCGCCCGCTCTCGCTGCTGGTAATACTATGGTTTTCAAACCGTCAGAAGAAACTCCGTTGAGTGCGCTTAAACTGGCTGAGATCTTCACCGAAGCAGGAATGCCAGACGGCGTATTCAACGTAGTCCAAGGTGACCATAGAGTGGGACAGCAGCTTACCCGCCATCCAGATATCGCTAAAGTCTCGTTCACAGGGGAAACCGGAACGGGCAAAGCAGTCATGGCTGATAGTGCCAGTACCTTAAAAAATGTCACTATGGAGCTGGGTGGCAAATCAGCAATGCTGGTTTTTGAAGATGCCAAGTTAGATGATGCTGTATCAGCAGCAATGGTCGCCAATTTCTATACTCAGGGCGAAGTATGTACTCACGGCACCAGAGTATATGTTCATCAGAGTATCTATGATGAATTTCTGTCCCGTCTGAAAATTCGCACTGAAAAACTGGTGGTTGATAACCCATTGGATATGGAGACACAAATTGGTGCTCTGATCTCCAAAAAGCACCTGGCCAAAGTGCTTGAGGCCATAGAGGCGGCGAAACAAAGCGGTGCCCGACTATTGACTGGTGGTTATCAAGTCACAGAGAACGGACTGGACAAAGGCAACTTTGTTGCACCTACCGTCTTCGCTGACTGCAACGAATCAATGTCATATGTTCAACATGAGATATTTGGCCCTGTTATGTCAGTGATGTCATTCAGCGAAGAAGATGAGGTGATTGCCCGCGCCAATGACACACACTATGGTCTTGCAGCCGGGCTGTTTACTCAAAATCTCTCACGTGCTCACCGGGTGATCCACCAGCTGGAAGCTGGCATTTGCTGGGTCAATACCTGGGGTGACTCTCCCGCACAAATGCCCGTCGGCGGCTACAAACAGTCTGGTATTGGTCGCGAAAACGGCCCAGAGACCCTTCTTCACTATACCCAGACCAAAAGTGTATTGATTGAGCTGGGCGACTACGACAGCCCTTACGCCTGATTGCCGGAGACAAAAGACTATGCATAAAAGCTACGATTATATCATCGTCGGCGCGGGCTCTGCTGGCTGCGTGCTGGCGGATAGGCTGTCTGCAAGCGGCGAGCATTCGGTCCTGCTGCTTGAAGCCGGTGGCTCTGATAAAAGTATCTTTATTCAAATGCCCACCGCCCTATCCTATCCAATGAACACCGAAAAATACGCCTGGCAGTTCGAAACGGATGAAGAGCAGGGCCTGGACGGCCGCAAACTCCATTGTCCACGCGGTAAGGTCTTGGGTGGCAGTTCCTCTATCAATGGGATGGTGTATGTCAGAGGACATGCCTGTGACTTCGACGAGTGGGAGCAACATGGAGCACAAGGCTGGAATTACCAGAATTGCCTGCCGTATTTCAAACGGGCAGAAAACTGGATTAAGGGTGAGAGCACATACCGTGGTTCGCATGGCCCGCTCGGCACCTGTGCAGGCAATGACATGACTCTGAACCCGCTCTATCAGGCCTTTATTGATGCGGGAACAGAAGCAGGCTATCCGAAAACAGACGACTACAATGGGTTTCAGCAGGAAGGCTTTGGCACCATGCACATGACCGTAGACAACGGTGTGCGGGCCTCGACCTCTAATGCTTATTTGAAGCGCGCGCTCAAACGCTCAAACCTCACCCTTATCAAACATGTCCATACCCGCAAAGTCCTCCTTGATGGGAAGACTGCAACGGGGATCGAATTTGAACGCCGCGGTAAAGTGCAGACAGTATTGGCGAAAAAAGAAGTCATCCTCAGTGCTGGCTCAGTTGGTTCTGTTCAGCTGTTACAACATTCGGGAATTGGGCCGAAAAAAATCCTCGACAATGCCGGAGTCAAAGTTCGCCACGACCTACCGGGTGTGGGGCAGAATTTACAGGATCATCTTGAGGTTTATTTCCAGTATCAATGCCACCAGCCTATCACCCTGAACGGCAAACTGGATCTCGTCAGTAAGGGGCTGATCGGTGCTGAGTGGATCCTCACCCGTAAGGGACTGGGGGCGACCAATCACTTCGAGTCCTGCGCCTTCATTCGTTCCCGAGAAGGACTGAAATGGCCGAATATTCAGTATCACTTTTTACCTGCGGCAATGCGCTACGATGGCAATGCAGCCTTTGATGGCCATGGTTTTCAGGTTCACGTTGGACCCAATAAACCAGAAAGCCGCGGCTCCGTATCCATTATCTCAGACGATCCCAAAGCCAACCCTCATATTCAGTTCAACTATCTGTCGACTGAGCAGGATCGACAAGACTGGCGTGACTGTATCCGGTTAACCCGCGAGATACTGGCGCAACCCGCCATGGACAACTTCCGGGGTAATGAAATCCAACCCGGCAAAGCTGTAACCAGCGATGAGGCAATCGACGAATGGGTCAAACAAAATGTTGAAAGTGCCTATCATCCGTCATGTACCTGCAAAATGGGCGCGGATAGCGACCCTATGGCAGTCGTCGACGAACAATGCAGGGTGCGTGGCATTGAGCACCTCAGAGTGGTCGACGCCTCTATTTTCCCCACCATACCCAACGGAAATCTAAATGCTCCCACCATTATGGTGGCCGAGCGGGCAGCAGATATGATCCTCGGACATGAATTACTGTCGCCAGAAAATGTGCCGGTATGGCTCGCCCCAGATTGGCAGACACGTCAACGGGTGAATCCTCCTCAACGACAGGTTGACCAAAGAGAAACCGAATAAATTGACAAGAAAGTCGAACGACTGACAAGGAATGATGATGAAAACTATGCACAAAACGTTACTCGCCGCAGGTCTTCTTACTGCTTTTAATGGCTATGCGAGCCAATGCGAGACAGTAAGGTTTGCGGATGTTGGCTGGACCGACATCACCGCGACAACAGCAGTGACCTCGGAGTTATTAAAAGGACTGGGTTATCAAACCGAAACAGAACTGCTCTCTGTGCCTGTTACCTATTCCTCGATGGCTAATGGCGATATTGATGTCTTCCTTGGCAACTGGATGCCAACGATGGAAGGTGACATTGCTAAATACCGCGAAGCTGGCACAGTCGAAACTGTAGGTGCCAACCTTGAAGGCGCAAAATATACTCTTGCTGTGCCCAAGTATGTCTATGACGCAGGTGTAAAAAGCTTTGCTGACTTGAACAAGTACGCTGACAAATTTAAAGACCGCATTTATGGCATTGAGCCGGGGAATGACGGTAACCGTCTTATCCAGTCAATGATTGATGCCAACGCGTTTGGTCTTGAAGAGTTCAAGCTGGTGGAATCAAGCGAGGCAGGCATGATGTCTCAGGTTACCCGTGCTGTGCGCCGTAATCAGTGGATTGTCTATCTGGGTTGGGCCCCTCATCCAATGAACAGTAATGTCGAGATGGCCTACCTGTCAGGCGGCGATGATTACTTCGGACCTAACTATGGCGGAGCCAATGTCTACACCAATGTTCGCAGTAACTATCTCTCAGAATGTAAAAACGTCGGCCAACTGCTGAAAAACTTAACTTTCAGTCTGGATATGGAAAATGCCCTTATGGAGCAAATTCTGAACCAGAATGTTAAGCCTGAAAAAGCTGCCCAGCAATGGCTAAAAGCCAACCCGGCATCTGTTGAGAAGTGGCTCAACGACGTGACTACAAAAGATGGAAAATCAGCAAAAGAGGTGGTTGCAGCCTACCTGCAACAACTTAAGGCCTAACTTAAATGAGGTGGGCACTTGCCCACCTGCCAACACTAAGGCGGTAGTGTGAATTTTATTACGGACAACAAAATCCCTCTGGGTGAATGGATGGCGTCAGGTGTCGACTGGCTGACCATCAATGCAGCAGGCTTTTTTGACACCATTTCTCTGGTGCTTGAAACTCTGGTGCTTTTCATGGTCGACATTTTTCAATGGTTCCATCCGGCAGTTCCCATCATTATGACTGCTGCGCTGGCTTGGTTTCTGCACCGGAGTCTTGCTCTGGTGGCCTTCGTCGTGCTGGCACTTCTGACCATTTTAAATTTGGGTTACTGGCAAGAAATGCTGGAAACCTTCGTGCTTGTTTTTGCTGCAACCTCGATTTCAGTCCTTGTGGGTGTTCCACTCGGCATCATGGCCGCACACCGGCCTTGGCTATTTACTTTGATGAGACCTGTGCTGGACCTTATGCAGACAGTACCAACCTTCGTCTATTTGATACCAACACTGGTGTTATTTGGTCTCGGTATTGTTCCCGGCCTGATCTCTACCATAATCTTCGCCATTGCAGCCCCAATCCGGCTCACTCACCTTGGGATCACCAAAGTCCCGGAAGAACTGATTGAAGCAGGTAAAGCATTTGGTGCCAGCCCACGACAATTATTGTTTAAGGTAGAGCTGCCAGCTGCACTGCCAAGTATTATGGCTGGTGTCACGCAATGCATTATGTTGTCTCTCTCTATGGTAGTGATCGCTGCGTTAGTGGGCGCTGACGGACTGGGTAAGCCCGTTGTACGGGCACTGAACACAGTGAATATTTCACAGGGCTTTGAAGCTGGCCTTGCTATCGTTCTGGTCGCCATCATCTTTGACCGACTGTTTTCAGCACCTCGTCGTCGTGGAGGTGTTTAATGAACGCTGTCTCAATTAAGAATCTAGATGTGGTTTTTGGCGACAAACCTGATTTGGCACTGGCTCTGTTAGATCAAGGGCAATCTCGCCAGCAGATCATCGATCAGACTCAGCAGGTTGTGGGCGTTGACAACGTGTCACTTGATGTAGCCCAAGGCGAGATTTGCGTGCTGATGGGCTTATCAGGCTCCGGCAAATCTAGCCTGCTGCGAGCTATCAATGGGCTGAATACAATCAGCCGGGGAGCATTACTGATCAAAGACGGTGATCAGGATGTGGATCTGGCTTCATGCCACGAGTCAACGTTGCGGCATCTTCGCACACACCGAACCTCTATGGTGTTCCAGAAGTTCGCGCTCATGCCGTGGCTAACGGTTCTCGATAATGTCGCTTTCGGCCTTGAACTCAAAGGACAGAGCAAAAAACAAAGACGGGAAAAAGCTCGTCAGCAACTCGATATGGTCGGCCTTTCGGAGTGGCAGAATAAGTACCCACATGAACTATCGGGCGGCATGCAGCAGCGTGTTGGCCTTGCCCGAGCGTTTGCGATGGACACAGATATCCTGTTAATGGACGAGCCCTTTTCTGCACTTGATCCTCTGATCAGAAACCAACTGCAGGATGAGTTGCTTACCCTACAAAAGACGCTGAATAAAACCATCGTCTTCGTCAGCCATGATTTGGATGAAGCACTTAAAATTGGCAATAACATTGCCATCATGGAATCGGGAAAGCTTATTCAGCACGGTAAACCAGAGGATATTGTTCTTAAACCCAACTCAAAGTATGTCAAAGACTTTGTTGCACACACTAATCCTCTCAATGTTTTGAAAGGGAAAAGCCTGATGCGGCCTCGTTCCTCGCTGCAAAGCAGCCTTGGATGCTGGCAGGTCTGTAAGAAAAGCGCGCTTTGGATTGAACAAGTTGAGACAGGTATTGAAGTTTCTCAGCCTGATCAAGTCAATACGGTTTGTTGGAGTGGCGAGGCAGATACGGCAAAAATCACCGCGTCTAGCTTGGTGATTGCCAATGCCGATATCAGTATGCGAGATGCAATCAGTGTGAAAAAACGCACTGACTTTCCACTGGTATTGACTGAACACAGCCAGTTCGCGGGTATTCTCGGAGATGATGAGCTGTATGATGCTTTGCTTGGTAACCTTCCTTCTCAGGAACAGTACCCGGAGTTGACCCAATAGGGTAAATAAAAAAACGCGCCAAAAGGCGCGTTTTTTTGTTCAAAGCATACTGTGTTTACATCAGCTCGCTTTGGCCTTGGTGGTAAAGAACTCAATCAGCTCCAGTAGATTCTCTGCTTCAATCGCCAGGTTTTCACTGGAAGCGGTTGTCTCTTCTGCCAAACCTGAATTTTGCTGAGTCATCTCATCCATCTCCGAAATGGACTTATTGATCTCTGCAATGCCCTGCGTCTGCTCTTTCGTCGCACCATTAATAGTGGCAATGAGTGAAGAGACCTCTTTAATCGAATCGACAATTTCGAGCAGGTTATCACCAGACTCACGCACAAGATGCGTTCCATCTTTCACCTTGCTCACGCTTTTGTTGATCAGTTCTTTGATTTCAACAGACGCCTTCGCACTTCGTTGCGCCAAGTTTCGTACTTCGCCGGCAACCACTGCAAAACCCCGTCCCTGCTCTCCCGCTCTTGCTGCTTCAACCGCTGCGTTGAGTGCCAACAGGTTGGTCTGGAATGCTATCTCGTTGATCACACCAATGATATCCGAGATCTCCTTACTGGACGTCTCGATTTCTGACATTGCGTTTACAGCATCTGTCACAACCCGACCACCGCGCTCCGCCTTGTCAGTGGCAGTACCAGACAACTCGTTGGCTTGCTGTGCGTTGTCAGCGCTCTGTGACACAGTTGCTGTCAGTTCTTGCATACTCGCAGATGTTTCTTCAAGGCTGGCTGACTGCGTCTCGGTGCGTTCGCTGAGATCAATCGTGCCTGTCTTGATTTCTTTCGATGCTGAGCTGACCGACGATGCCACCTGATTGATGTCTGTTACCAGCTCGTTCAATCTGCTAATCGTCGAGTTCAGTGCCGCCCTAACTGGCTCAAACTCCCGATCCAACTGCTCATCAATCGACTGTGTGAGGTCACCTTTGGACAACGACATTAATATGTCGCTGATTCTCGATACCGCCACTTTCTTAGCAGTGATGTCACTGGCGTATTTGACCACCTTAAACGGCTTACCATTGACATCAACAATCGGGTTGTAAGATGCCTGAATCCAAATTTCTTTACCCCCCTTGCCGTAACGCTGGAACTCACCACTCTCAAATTCACCGCGATTCAGTTTTTGCCAGAACGCTTTATACTCCGGCGAGTTTGCATGTGATGTGCCAACGAACATAGAGTGATGGCGACCTACAATCTCATCGCTACTGTACCCAACGGTAGCCAGGAAGTTTTCATTCGCGTGGCGAATCGTGCCATCCATATTAAATTCGATCACTGCCTGAGATTTGCCAATCGCTTCTATTTGGCCCGAGAAATCAGCATTCTTAACCATCTGTTCAGTTATATCCGTAGCGTATTTTACGACCTTAAACGGCTTACCAGATGCATCCATTATCGGGTTATATGATGCTTGTATCCATATTTCCTGGCCTGCTTTATTTATACGTTTATACTCGCCAGCCTGAAATTCTCCCTGTCCGAGTCTTTTCCAGAAATCTTTATATTCCATAGACTCGCGATAACTTTTTTCGACAAACATTCTATGATGTTTACCTTGTATTTCTTCCAGATCGTAACCCACGGCTCCAAGGAAATTCTCATTGGCTGTTTTAATGGTTCCATCCAATTCAAATTCAATGACTGCCTGTGATTTACTTATTGCCTGAATCTGACCAGAGTAATCAGCACTCATAATTTTCTGTTGTGTTATGTCACTGGCAAACTTCACCACTTTAAAGGGTTTTCCGGACATATCAAAAATAGGGTTGTAAGAAGCTTGAATCCATATTTCTTTGCCACCTTTCCCCACGCGATGAAACTCACCGGACATGAATTGACCACTACCGAGGTCTTGCCAGAACCGCTTGTATTCCGCCGACTGGCTTTGCTGCGTTTCAACAAACATTGAGTGGTGTTTTCCCTGTATTTCCTCCAAAGAGTAACCCACTGTGCTGAGGAAGTTTTGATTGGCGGTAATAATGGTGCCATCAAGTTCAAATTCTATGACTGCCTGACTCTTATGTATGGCCTCGATCTGACCACTGAAGTCGGCATTCCTGAGTTTTTGATCGGTAATGTCAGTTGCAAACTTGACCACGCGGGCAAGCTGGCCGTTACGATTTCGCAGCGGATTATATGTCGCCTGAATCCAAATGGGCCGGTTTCCCTTCGCTAGCCGAGGGAATTCAGCTGACTGAAACTTACCCTGTCGTAATAATGCCCAAAAGTCATTGTACTCCTCCGACTTGGCATACTCAGGGTCAACAAACATTGAATGATGTTTGCCTTTAATTTCTGATAACTCGTAGCCCATGGCGTTCAAAAAGTTCTCGTTGGCGTCAATGATCGTACCATCCATCTTGAACTCTATGACAGCCTGAGACTTGCTTAACGCTTCGACCTTAGCTTCAGAAAAATAGTGTTTGTCACTTGTATTAAATAAATCACCCCAGAAACCTGGCATATGTCCCCCAAATCATACACGCTAACAAACTAAATATTAGTTAACTCTGGGTAAATTGGTAGAAAGAAAAATACAGATAGGGCGATTAAATATTCATATGGTTATTAACCATGACTAATAAGATATAAATATCTTTCCAGTAATAAAATATAAGTATAAATATCAATCAATAAAAATAAACAGAATGGTATTTTATAAAAGTAAAAAATATAACGTTTGGTATTCTCTTTAATTTTCTTTACTGAGCAAAATACAGTTTATCTATACAAGTAAAGACATATTATTTCTTATGACACTTCAGCATAAAAAGCTTTTAACTCACAAAAGAAGCTTTGCGTCTTCCTTTTCAAACAAATATTTGGCCGGCTCTGTTGAAGTAAAGATGACGTGAACTACAAACCCCCAATGCACAATAGCTCAGGGGTTTGGTTATCAATCCAGACGTTACTTCACACCCAACTCACGAAGACGCTCATTAAGATAGCTGTCAGCAGTATGGCGATCAGAAAGTACAACCTCTGGTTTCGGATGAAGAAATAGCGGCAGCGAAATACGCGCTTTGGTCATGTCCGCACCCTCTGGGTTGATCACGCGGTGTGTGGTTGATGGGAAATAACCGCCAGATGCCTCCTGCAGCATGTCGCCGATATTGATAATTAAGTTACCAAAATCACATGGCACGTCCAGCCACTCGCCGTTTTGTCCTTTCACTTGCAAGCCAGGTTCATTGGCTGCAGGCAGAACGGTGAGCAAATTGATATCCTCATGTGCAGCGGCACGAATCGCACCCGGTTCTTCATCGCCACTCATCGGCGGATAATGCAGAACCCTCAACAGTGTTTGCTCACTGCCTTCGATCATGCTGGACAGAGGTTGTGAAAACGCGCAGGCAACATTCTCTGGCGAGTGCTCCTGTACCCAGGATAACAATTGCTTGGCAAGCGTGTTTGCTTGTTCGTAATAATCCTGTAGTTCAGCCTGCAAAGCATCAGGACATTGACCCCAAGGATAATAGTGAAAATACTCTTTGATATCTTTCTTGGTATGGCCTTTTGCCACTTCAGATACAGTTGACGGAAAAAAACCATCTTGAGTACTGACGTTAAACTGATAATCATTTTTTTCTTCGGTGTTGAAGAAGCCATGCCAGTTTTTGTAGATGGAAGAGACGTGATCCATGCTGAGGGGATGATTTTTTAGAACTCCGAAGCCAGTGGTGCGGAGAGATTCAACGAATTTTTCAGCAGCGTCTGGTGCATTAAAGTCAACAGCTTCCAGTTTCATTCTTGTACTCACTTATCAGTCTGTGGTTTGCGCCGCGATTCTATCATCGCTCAAATTAGATACAAATCCCAAAAAGACAACATAGATCACAAAACAAATGCATACTAAACCGACTAGTTTTGAATACCCGCATAGAGGTCAGACAGGTATTCTGACAGAGCATTATTAAACAGCGCAGGCTTTTCCATCGTTACCAAGTGCCCCGCCCCCGGCAGACAAACTGATGTCCCCCCGCGCAGTACCGCTGCCAGCACCTTCTTTGCACCGTAAGAGGTATAATCATTTTCGGAGGCAATGAGGTGTACAGGGCACTTAACATGGTGCAGTTGGTCAAGCACCTGCCAGCTAACAACCTTTTCAAACATTATTTGATAGTGTGCCGCTGGTGTCTGCTGCCACCGTTGCTGCGCTTTTTCCCGTACTTCCAGCAGTGCTTCACCGGGCAGCAGTTTTTTCCCCATCAAACGGGCGACAGTCGATATATCAGCATATTTAAGTAGCAAGCGCCGCAACCAGACCATAATATGCTCGTTTAGCATCCTTGGCCGGGATTCGGCAATTGAATTAATCATGACCAATCCACTGACCTTTTTGGGGTGATGAATAGCAAGTTCCAACCCGACCATACCGCCCATAGAAATACCGACAATATGCGTTGACGATATTGCCAACTCATCTAACAGCGCCGCGACCACATCAGCGCATCCCTTCAGAGAAAACTGCGTGGGGTCACCTTCGCTTTTACCGTGCAAGGGTAAATCGGGAATGATCAGTTGATAGTCATGAGAAAACGCATCTATTTGTTGTTGCCAGTCCTCGGAGCTTGAGCCAAGTCCATGCAACAGTACCAAAGTCGGTCCTCTCTCCCCCACTCGTTGGTAATAATATTGACTCCTTGCTAAATGAAAATGAGGCAATGTCGCTCTCCTTATCCTGACTGTTATGGCTGGATAAAATCGTCACAACAGACGTTCAAACCAAAAAATGAAATCACATTGCACGAAAAGTGGTTGACCTGCCAGTAGCATGATTAAGGATATGACTATAAATGCTATAAATAGGTGGTCATTTAACGACTGTCCAATAACTATTTGACCCAGACAAGGTTCGGATTCAATGACAGTCAGGGTATTCAAAACGGCATTGCCGGGAGAGAGATAACAAAGGTTGAACGCGAACGGCCAGTGAAGACTGGTTTTCATTGCTTGAATAGCGAAAAAACGTTGAAAGTCTGAGCAGCTATCAACAAATGCTAAACAGTCAGTTGCGTATTGAGGCCAATAAAATCATCGTTGAAGGTTCAAATATCACCGGGTAACACAAGGCCAAGGGGCTTATCTCTGGCAGAGCAACCTTTACAGTGTAAATGCAAAAACGAACCTTAAGCCACTGACAAGATCATCGGAAAATGTCGAATGTTTTTAGCACACTTGAGCAAGAGAAGGTCTTACCTTTGAAGATTCCCATTCATCACGTAAGACTCCGTAACGTAACGAATCATAGTACTTGCCCTGATAAAAACGCACTTTGCGAAGACAACCCTCTTGTTGCATGCCTAAGCCTTCAGCACACCTCATCATTCTTGGGTTTCCCGACCATGTGGTCAGCCCTATCCTTTGCAGTTCGTACTTTATAAACAGATGACCAATCCAAAGTCTCAGAGCCCGACGACCGATGCGTTTACCCCAGTTTTGTGACTGGAAAAGAGTGATCCCAACTTCAAGCCAACGTGTCGATTGGTCCTCCCAGTAACAAGACAGATAACCGACCACATTGCCTTTGTGTTCAATCACCAGTGCATTATCCCCCTCTTTTAGACGCCGGAACAAATTGAGTCGGAAGTAAAAGCGGGATTGATATTCCAGTGGGGTATAAGGAGCATCGAGGGCTTTCCATTCATTGTTCATAAATATTTGTTGCCAAAGCTCGTTACGTTCGCCTGAGTGTGCGCATCGTAACGTCAGATCGCCATCTATCAACATACTGATCACTCGTCCTTTATCGCCAACACCGTCTCACAGTAATGTAACCGCCTGTGAAGTACCAGTTCCATGATCCCAATTCTTGTTTTCATTCTTATTGTCACAGGTAAGCTTATGCTTTTCTGTCATATAGAAGACACTCAGAATGAATCATTTTCTGACAAACAGGCGTAATGGGAGCAAAAAGAAGGGAAGGCGGAGTGGGAATCACTCCGCAGTGTTAGTTCATCGAATGTTTTTCAACTTACTTCAATGGGCCCGCCAAAAGCTGTAACGGGTGGAACCTCGCCCTTATATTTCTCCATTTCCACGATACAGGTGTTTGCACTTGTCGCGTTTGCTAATTCAGAGGTGGGAATATCCAGTGTGACGGTATTGGGGTCGCCATAGGTGCATACAGAACCGTCCTTTTCATCGAGTGGTCCGTACCATGCTCCTTCAGCAATTCGGATCACGCCGGGAGGGAAGTCTGCTGACACTTTTGCCCCTGTCAATAGCTGCCCCCTGTCATTAAAGACCCTGACAATGTCACCATCCTTTATGCCTCTGGATTTGGCATCTTCTGGGCTTATGTAACAAGGCTCCCTGCCCTTTACGGCATAACTTTCCCTGTAGTCTGATTCACACATTTGTGAGTGGAGACGGTTGTCTGGGTGACAGGATTGAAGCCACAAAGGGAATTTATCTGAACCGGGACCGCCATGGGATCGTTCAGCCTTTTCAAACCACATAGGATGCCCCTGACAATGCGCATATCCGTAGCTGTCGATCTTTCGGCTGAAGATCTCTATGAAGCCGGACGGGGTACCCAAGGGGTTGATCTCAGGATCGTCACGGAAAGAGGCATGACGGACAAATGGCTTTCCTTTGCCAAAGTCCAGCACCCCTTGCTGCCAGAATGTTTCAAAGTCAGGCATGTCAAACTTGTCTTTATTCGCCGTCTTACAGTCGTCATATAGCATCTTCACCCACTGCATTTCTCCCATATTTCGGGTGTAATCCTTATCCCGGTCAAAACGCTTGCACAACTCGGTGCAAATATCGAAATCTGTTTTCGAGTGGTAAAGAGGGTCAACCAGCTTTTGCATCGCAATAAGGCCACGACCACTGTAAGAGCCATATACATCGATATCATTGCGTTCGTATTGGGTACAGGCAGGTAGGACAATATCTGAAAAGCGACAGGTCGCCGTCCAGGCAAAATCAATGTTGACGACTGTCTGTAGTTTTCGAAACGCTTTTTTCATCCGGTTTCTATCCTGATGATGATTCCATGGATTACATCCACTCACCACCAGCATTTTGATATCCGGTAACGTGACCTCAGTTCCGTTGGATTGGATCTTTTTACCGGGTTCCATAATGGCATCGAGCCAGCGGGCAACAGGGATCGTTCGGCTGTAACCTTTAAAATCGGTGTTATTGTGCTTTGGTTCCTGTCCCTGATCGACATTGCGGGGAAACCCGCCGGGAGCGGAAAAACCTGTTGAGGGAACGCCAATTGAACAGTAGTGATGCGCGTAAGAAATTCCACCCCCCGGCAGACCAATCTGACCCAGCATAGAAGCGAGTACTGCTCCCATCCAGTAAGGCTGCTCTCCGTGTTGTTGCCGCTGGATAGCCCAGCCAAAGATAAATTGGGTTCTGCCAGATGCCAGTAAACGGGCAAAGGCGCGAATATCATCCGCCTTTATTCCGCATATTGCAGACGCCCACTCAGGTGTTTTCTCAACCTTGTCTTTGGTTTCTCCCAGAAGGTAAGGAACAAAGTCGTCAAAGCCCAGACAATAAGTGTCGAGAAAGGCCTTATCGTAAAGCGATTCTTTATACAGGGTATGGGCAAGAGCCAGCATGAAAGGCACATCAGTCTGAGGGTGAATATATTGCTGATCACAACCCAGCATATTTTGGGTTTTGCTGCGAACTGGATCGACAGCGATAACCTTTATTTTACCCGCATCAATCTTATCTTTTAGCTGGTGGAGATATTCAAACGACTCATGGGTTTCACAATTCCAGCCAACCTGAAGATTTTTAGCCAAATCTGTTGCCCACAATACGACATTTTGCGTGTTATTTAAGATCTCAACCCATGAGGTGCCCGGCGCATATACTTCGGTAGAACCCAAAATATACGGCATGATGATTTGGCCAGCTCCCGTGGAGTAATCACCAACCTTGGTAATATAGTTACCGTGCATGGCGACCGCGCGTTGCATATGGCTGGTACAGCTGTGAAATTGTCCGGTCTGACGCCAGCCAGTTTGACCCGCATAGAGGGCCCACGGCCCATAATCTGTCTGAATACGCTCCAGCTCCCGGTACACCAAATCAAGGGCTTCATCCCAGGTGACCCTGACGAAACGGTTATTACCGCGCGTGTCCCCACTGTATTTATTTTTTTTCAACCAATCGAGACGCACCATGGGATACCGGATACGTGATGAGCTGTAAATAATGCCTTTGATCCCCTTGATCATGTCAGACGGATATTTGTCCATCTCTAGCGGTTTCACTTCCTGAACCTTTCCAGCCCAGATTCTGGCCCGAAAGGCTCCCCAATGTGAGCCGGAGATTTTCCATATTCCATCGGTCTGCGCAGCGTTATCGGCCATCGCCTGACCTGCGTTGAGAAGACCCGGACCAATGACGGAGACGGCACTGGTCGACAATAAACCTTTGAGAAAGCTTCTGCGGTGGATCATAGTGAGCTCCTTTCCTAGTGTGCCTTAACAAAGTCGGACGAGTGTTTTTGCAGATATTTGAGTACCAGCGCTTTCGAGTCGGTATCAAAATTGACAAAACCCATCATGCCGTCGAACATTCCTGGCCAGGTGTTGGCATCAAAATGTGCCTCTGCGGGTTGGGTATGACAAACACTGCAGTTGGTTTGGTAGGTAGGTTTGGTCTGAGCCCAAATACTCTGTATGTCTGATACCAGAGCCGATTTTTTCATCCAAAGGTCAACACTCACCCGCTGCCATTTCAGGCCGGTCAATTTATCTTCCTTACTCTCAAACTCTTTCACTACTTCTTTGTTCTGAGAGACAGACTTCGTTAGCGCAGCACTGGAAATATTGAGGCCAAAATCTTCATTCAGCACCCGTCCAAACCCCTTGAGTTTTCGCCACCCCTCGAGAGTCACTTTAATCGCATCTCCTTTTTCCTCGTTAACGGTGATTTTGGTTGCCGGACTCAGCAGACCAGCCTCCTCTTTGAGGGTATTGTCCTCATACAACGGTAAATAACGAATACTGTATAGCGCACTACCCGACTGATAGTTGGTGCTAGCCGATAGGCTTTCCAGTTTCCCGAGTAAACCACCGCTGGAGTCCATATTATCTGGGAGGTGATGAGCAATACCCTTGTGGCAGTCGATGCAGCTTTGGTCTTTTTCGGCAGCCTGCTTCATTTGTAATCTTGCCGCTGGCGACATGATTTCCCATTTCATGCTGGCGTAGCTGTGGCAACTCTTGCACTCCAGAGATCCGTTTGCTGAAAATCTTGCCCACTCGTGTTGCGCCAGCTCTAAACGTTTGGCCAGGAAACGTTCTCTTGTATCAATAAATCCAGCCAGATGACTGAAAACCTCCTTGCTTGCCTGCATTTTTCGGGCGATTTTATCAGTCCAGTTATGTGGCACATGACAATCAGGACACGTTGCCCTGACTCCTGAATGATTTGTCCAATGGACAGTTCCCTGTAATTCCTGATAGACATTGTCACGCATGGTATGACAGCCGATACAAAACTTTTCTGTGTTAGTCATTTCAAGCGCAGTGTTAAATGCTCCCCAAAACATAACACCACCGATAAAGCCCCCGAGGGTGAGTACCCCCAAACTGATTTTGGTCGCGGGCCGACACATGGTCGTCCACAGCTTGATGATGAAAGATTTCATAGACATTGCTCATAGGAAAGGATCTGAATAAGACTTATTGGGATATGTTGTATTCGCGCTATTTATCCGTGGCCCGGAGGACCAAAGAAAAACACCTGACTCATCCAAATCAAAAATCCATAACCGCCAACGACCATAATGCTCAAGACGGGAAAGAGAATCACAGTGATAAAGAAAAATGCCCGCCATTCAAATGAACGTTTTTCGATTTCCTGAATATCTGAGGGTTCGTTTTGTTGCATAGCTACCTCCAGAGAATTGCCTGACATCAACTTAAAATGTATGAAAATAAATACACAAATCCATATTACTCCAGTGGTTATTGATAAATGTCTCTTTTATGAATCAAAGAAGTAACTAGCCAAAATAAAGAGAAAAATTATTGGATTTGTACAGAAGGGGGATAAAAGGTATAAGCAAAACATTCATGCTTATGTGTAAAGAAGAAGGCAGCTCTGATTGCATTCTAAAAACGAAGTGAGTACTGATAATAAATGTACTTTGGATGTCGGAAACGGTGCTATTTGTGACGTTTAAAAAGGGTGTTTGATGGATGTGGCTGACAACGGCTTACTGTAATGAAGGTTGATATAAGCTCACCATAAAATGAGTGCAAGTTAACAAGCGATAGACTGTTCAGTCTCCACCTTAACCAGTCTATCGAAGTAAGAAGTATAGCCTTTCTGTTAGGTGCCTGTTTTAAGCTTCAGCACATCCGCCAGCTCATTGAGCAGCTTACGGGTGTTGTCTGACAGTCTGTTTATCTCGTTAGTTGACTCAGACGACCTGGATGCCAGCTGTCTTACCTCATCGGCAACGACGGCAAAACCCCTTCCATGGTCCCCTGCCCTTGCAGCTTCAATGGCCGCATTCAATGCCAGCAGGTTCGTCTGGTCAGAGATACCGTCAATCACTTTGGCAATGTCTGAGATCTCCGAACTGGATTTCGCAACCCTTTCCATGATCTCTCCCATACCGTCGCGTTGCTCAACATCAGCGGTGACATCTTTAACGAACGCGGTGTAAATCGTTCCTGAATCGAGGACGACTTTGGACAATGACAATAGACCCCAAAACAGCGTGCCGTCCTTACGATGTATAGGAACCTCGCGGGAAGAGCCCACAATTTTATCGATACCTGTTGAGCGGTTGCTATTGACCAAATTATCGTGATTGGCCTGTATCTCGACGGGTACCAGCATCTTAACGTTCTGTCCTATCACTTCTTTGGCATCATAACCCCACAACGCCTCAGCAGCCGGGTTGAAGAAAGTAACATTATTGTCTGAATCAATGGTAACGACCGCATCTAACGCCTGTGACAGTGTTTGGTTAATCGCATCCTGCGCGGCCCGCTGTTCAGAGATATCGCGGACAAATGCAGTGTAATGCAACTGATTGTTAATGGTGACTCTGGATAAGGACAGGCTCACCCAGACTTCAGTACCATCTCTTCGCACCAGTTGTATCTCTCTGGCTGAACCGACAATCTTATCGATACCGGTTCGGCGATTAGTATTGACGTAGTTATCGTGGTTGGGTTGATGTTCAACCGGAACCAGCATTTTTACGTTTTTACCCAGTACGTCCTCTTTGTCATATCCCCACAATGCTTCTGCTGCTGAATTGAAGAAAGTGACATTATTATCGCCATCAATACTGACGACCGCATCGATGGCCTGTCGAAGAATTTGCTCAAGGCCATCTCTTGCTGTTTTCTCTTCACTGATATTGCGAGCGAACGCCGTATATCCCACTTTGCTTCCAATTTCAGTTCTGGATAGCGATAAGTTCACCCAGATCTTAGTGCCATCTTTCCGCTCTAACTCGAGGTCTCGGCTAGTACCAACAAGATTGTCTATCCGGGTTTGGCGATTAGTATTGACATATGTGTCATGGTATTGCTGAATTTCTTGAGGAACGAGCATTTTTACATTGCGTCCCAATACTTCCTCTTTATTTAAATCCCACAACTCTTCAGCCGCTTTATTCATGTACGTGACACAATTATTTTCATCAATAGATACAACAGCATTTATCGACTGGGCGAGAATAAGTTCGGATTGCAGGCGCTGCTGTTCATCCGTAGTGATGTCTTTTATCACCAAAGCAATACCACTCTGCTGCTCCATGCTGTTAACATCGATTTTCAGATGTACAGATTTCTCTTTCGACAATGTGAGGATGTGTTTGTATCCCTCATTGAGATGACTGGCAGGGTCGCCGATAGAGAGTTCGGTGAGTCGCTTACCCGCCAGATTACTGATGCCAAGCAGCTTGTGTGCAGAGGGGTTAGCGAAAATAACATTACCCTTGTTGTTTGCGATAATTATCCCATCTGACGCGCTCTGCATCATCTGGTAACTGAGCGCATTTTTGTCTGAACCCAGACCGAAAAGTACTGGTAGCATGCCCATAATTTCTTGCTCACATAATTATTGTTTTTGTTGATATTGGGTGTTGCTTTTATGGATTAGTGTAGTAACGGGAAAATCTTTGTTCCACAGGCAGGAAAGGTGATATTTGCTATGTAAACAAAAAACCCCATATAAAAATGGGGTCTTTTACTATTCAACTCTCTGAAAATTAAGCAGCTCTACAACTTTGCAAGTTTTCTTGATTTTTTTTGATTTTTTCTTTGTTTTTCATCTGCGATATCGCAACACCGCATAACACCATCAAGCCGCCGATGTAATGATATTGAGCCAGAGTTTCTCCAAGGGTGTAGACAGCAATCAACGCAGTCATTGCTGGCATCAGGTTCATAAACATCGCTGAGCGGCTGGCCCCAATCGCCTCTATCGCCTTCAACCAACAGAGCGGTGCCAGTACAGATGCAAAAATACCTGCATAACCCACCAGAGGAAGGGAAGCCGCTGAAAGACTGACACGTTCACTGGTCAAAAACAGTGGAAATAAAATAAATACAGCAAACAGACCCTGAACGTAAACAGATTGCAGTGTTTTGATCTTGAGTTGCCAGCGTTTTAATAGTACACAATAAAGTGCATAGCTTAACGAGGCGATCAGCACCAAGCCGTCACCACGGTTGATACCTTGTTCAATAAGCGCTTCTGGTGCGCCTTTGGTCAACATTTCCACCAGCCCGGCAAGTGCCATAAATGCTCCGCCAATACCTGTAAGGCTGATCCCTGCGCCAAGGAGAGGCACACTGATAAACATGCTGATCAAAGGCACCAAGGCCATGATCAATGCCATATTGGTGGCCGTTGTAGATTCGGCTGCGAAATAACCGAGTGACTGATTCAACACCATACCGAGTGATGCTAAAGCCGCCAGCTTTGGCAGCAGAGGACGAATCGTCTGCCAGTTTTTTAATAAAGGAGGTAGACAGAATGGTGTCAGTACCAGTACCGCAACCGCCCATCGATAAAATGACATTGCACCTGGTGACATCGTCTCGACAGAGAGTTTGTTCACCACAGTGTTCCCTGCCCATATGATCACAGGGATCAGGGGTAAAAGTAGCTTCATTGGTGGAGTTCCGTGCAGCAAAACGAAAGGCGTCGAGTTTGACACGTCTTTTTTAATAGATATATCTTTAATCGGCCACTGTTCATCCTTCATCGGACACATTAGATTATGAAACATCTCTACACCCCGTTATATGAGTGGGAACAGCCACCAGCTGACATTTTTTTTGGCCATGGTGAGTTTTTGTCAGGCACCTTCACTCGGGATCACAGTCATTCTTGGGGACAATTGCAGTTGATTAGAGGTGGGATCATGGAGGTCAAGGTTGGGGACAAGCGTTATCTCTCTCCTTCTCAGTTTGCGATTTGGGTTCCGCCACACATCAGCCATACCAGTTATATGCGTCGTTCAGTAAGCTACTGCTCAATGAATATTGCAGTTTCCAAGGCGACAGTCATGCCCTCCCATCCTTGTTTGTTCGAGGTGTCTGCTCTTATCAGCGCGATTGTCGATGAATTGAAAGTACAAAAACTTACTGTGCCTGAAACCGATGAGGAGAAACGTTTAGCTGCAGTGATGTTTGATCAGGTCATTGCCGCCAAACAACATTCAGGCTTTCTTCCAACCAGTGGCGATCCTTTGATCAGGCCTATCATAGACGCATTGGAAGAAGATCCGACCAATGAACGATCATTAGCGACGTGGGCAAAAGAGCTTCATACTTCAGAAAGAACGCTGGCAAGGCATTGTGTGAGTGAACTTGGTATGAATTTTACCGAGTGGCGTTCAAGAATTAAATTTGTTCACTCTCTTTCGCTTCTCAGGAAGGGGAAATCTGTAAAAGAGGTTGCCTTGTCGTTGGGATATAACCAAAGTTCTCCGTTTATTACCATGTTCAAAAAGCATGCTAACTGCACACCGGAGCAGTATCGAAAGCAAAATGCTTTGTTTGACTAACCCTGTTTAACGAGTGGTGGACTGTTTTACGCGTTGCATCATCTAGCAGTTGCTAGCTGGTGGATAAAAATAAAAAAAGCAGCCAGAGCTGCTTCATTTAATTGATAGTTTCACTGCTGCCACGCCATCACGCGCCGCTTGCCACTTCATCCAAAACCGCAAGCACAGACGTGTCTAACTGACCGTTAAATACCTGTTTACACACTTTACGACGCACTGCCAGCCCGGATATAAGGCGTTCTATCGACAGATGTCTGTCTTGCTGATGTTGGTTGTAAAACTCAATGGTTTTTCTTAGCGTGTCAATGGGCATTATCTCGCCATCTACTCGCAGCCAATCTAGTTTTTCCATGTATGCATTACACTCATCTGTAATGGTCGCGGCCGGATGCCCAGTCATGGCTGACAGGGCAGCTATACTGCGTTGCAACGCTTCATCTGACGTATATCGTGACAGAATGATCGTTAACTCATCGGCATTGATCTCTACAAGGTGTTTGCGCTGTTTCACGCGGCGACCAAGTTTACCACCGCGCTTCTCATTGCGTTGGATCGGCTCAAACTCGCCATCAATGATCCCGGAAAGCTGATCAAGGTCAGCCTTACCAAGAATCTCATTGCGAAGCGGGTTTGGCATTGTAGGCGCCAGAGATCGTTTACCTTCGTTATACATCTTCGCCCGGGAGAACCTGATCACCTCTTCGACGTTACATTTTATGTCGATTCGATAGTCAGGATACTTTTTGTCATCGTCCATGCGATAAACTGTCAGGTGATATCCGTACAAATTAATCGCAAAAAGATCATCTGTTTCATTACCATCAGTTGCTAGCTTACGAAGTTCGCGTATCAGATCGGCCGAGAAACGCCGCCATTCGATGTTTCTCGCCATTTTCTGGTTGAGGTCACTCAATGTCATTGAATCTTCAAGACGACGCGACATACGGCTTCTGAAGAGCGTATACAGCTGGAACACCAAAGTATGTTGACGAAGAATTTCTGGTGGAAAGAGAAAAAAGTAATCACGTGTCATCAACTCTTCAAAAAACGAAGGCTCCCAGACCAAGATGTAAAGATTTGGCTTGATCCTTATTTCGCCATCTTCACCTTCCCGTGGCGCTTCGTCTGACGCAGTGATAGTCCTTGCCAAGAAGCGGAACCTGTCACTTTTAAAGCCTTCAGGCATGTTCTCACTGAGCCAACGCCCTGTCAGTTCATGAAGTTGAAAATCGGTAAACTCAATTCTGTCGATACTTTCACGAATAGAATCTCTAGCAGGCCCACTGTCCTTCTTGCCGCGCAAAGCCAGTATATCCGTGATATACACCGGCGTTTTATTGCCTATGGTTTGCGTATGCAGTTCATAGGTTGGCAAGTGATGATCATGATATTGGACTGTCAGGGTAAACAATGCGAATAGCGTCATCAGATCATCTACTGTCATAATTGATTTCGATGAACGTGTTTCAATGATCGCTTTGGTACCGCTTATTGATACCATCGATTTTTGATAACTCTTTTTGGTTCTTGGCGGCGCGAGTGCCTGATCAATGATCCCAGCCCAGCTGGTCGGGGATACCAGAATCTGATCTTTTTCATCAGGCATCATAGGCGGCGTTCCGAGGCCATGCTCGGTAAGAAGTTGCCTGTTTACCTGATTTTGAGCCAATGCTTTAGAGCGTTTCTTTTTCTCTCTGACACGGTTTTGCTCAGAGTGCAGTCCTTCTGTTCCGAGCACAGTAACCAGTTTGCTCGGATTAACAAACTCATGAAGCATTGTCTTTCCAGCTAGCCCTTCTTCGAACTTCACAGGGTGCTGAACAAAGAGACCAACTTGCACAGCTGCCCGGAGACGCTGCTGAATAGCTGCCCGGGTTAGCTGACCTTCTGTCGCATCTATTAATTCAGTGGTGGATACCAAGCCATCTGTCGATGAAAAACCACGAAGAGAGATCAAATTAAGCAGCTCGAGAATACTTTTCGTTACACCCTTGAACGCTTGATACTGTTTCATCCAGTCTACCAGTTGTCCGTGAATCTGAAACAAATGGCCGTCTTTATGGGTACGCGGGGCATTGATAAGGATCTTTTCGTTCGCAGCCATCTCGGCTTGGCTCCTGTCAACCTGAGCAAATAGTAGGTAAGAATACAAATGATCGTAAATTCGTCATCTTTCCAGAAAGATTAATAGAAAAAATCCAAGAAAGAAAGATCTTTTTTATTGTTTTACTTAACTGATCTTTTTGATTTATATGATTTATTTGATTAAGTGATCTATTGATCTGAATATGAGTTTTCACATAAGTGCATGAAATATATAAATTAATTTTTTGCCCCATTCAGAAGCATGATCATGACCGTTTCGGATCTATGATCATAACACCTTGGAAAACATGATCATTAGATCGTTGAAACGATGATCATCAATAATTCGAAACATTGATCATCATTACTTTGAAACGATGATCAAGTGCCGTTAACAAGTTATCCACAATTAATGTTAATTATCTGTGTATTTTTCTGACGCCAACGGCATCATCTTCATTTTTTGATATGGAAGAATGATCAAGCTAGCTGTATTTGCTGTCTTTTTAACCGTTTTTAGTCTCACCCGTCAGCGAAGAGTGACGCATTTAAAGTTGAAATACAAAATTGGTTCGACACAAGCCGTAGTTAAGCTGAGTTCGGATATGTGTCCGGTGTTCGAAACGATGATCAAGAAAGAGATATGATCATTGGATATTCATTTTACATGGCTGTTTGTTAGTGAGTGTATGTCTAAATATTATCTTAAGTTGTCACAGATGCGGTATTGACGCGGCTTTCACCGTAATTTAGCGGTTATGTTTCATCGTTCCGGCCTGTGGCGCTGTGAATATTGAATTTAAGCGTACTTGATCATTTTTCCGATTAATCTTGGTCGGAATTATTTGTCGTTCGCTGAGATATCCGCCAAGAGTTATCCATGATCATTCTTCCTGCAAAGTATTTTGCACTCGGATCAATGATCAAGAAAAGGCCATGTTTATATCTTGGCCCGCGAAGTATTTTGATACTTATCTTGATCATGTTTCCTGAAAAATGATCAAGATACTGTAATGAGGTGTCATTGTCGGTCTTACTATTGAAAATACACTGCTCCGTAATTTAGACAGACTTCTACATGTTTCCAGCTGTAATCTTTCTCAGTGATGAATATTTCTTTACATTGTAAATAAGTGACAAGGTAACATTTTAAATGTTGTAGAATTTGGTAGCCTATTTAGGTGTAAATTTAAATCTTTAAATTTCGAGATCTTACAATTAGTGACCATTATCTTAATTCTTTCGCTAATCGTTCAGCTTTTTATTGAACGTTTTATAAAGTGCTGTACACTCATCTTTATACTAACCTACGGCGAAAAGAAAAATGAATAGGGAAAAGACTATATCCAATCTGCAGCACATTGCAGAACAAACCCGTCAGGTGCAAGCCGATCGGATTGAAATTGTTATGGAGGAACGTCAGGATCAATTGTTCCCTCCAATGTCCAAAGCGATGATGGAAACGCGGTCCGGTCTGACCCGACGTAAGCTTGATGATGCAATTTCTCGTATGGAGTCTGACGGTCACCAATTTACAAAGAATAATGCGAATCACTATTCCATTACTCTCGAAGAAGCTCACCAAATTATGAACGCTGCTGGAATACCGTCTTTTGCAGAAAAGAAAGGACCAGAGCACAAGCCGTGGGTGATTAATGTTCAGAACCAGAAGGGGGGTACGGGCAAGTCAATGACTGCAGTGCATATGTGCGCTTGTTTGGCCTTGAATCTTGAAAAACGCTACCGGATTTGCCTTATTGACCTTGATCCTCAGGGCTCATTGCGTTTATTCCTCAATCCACAAATCAGCGTCACAGAACAAGAAGGCATCTATTCTGCCGTCGATGTAATGTTGGATAATACGCCATCAGAAGCAGATAAAGATTTTCTTATGAAAAATGTGCTTCTGCCGACCCAATACCCTAATTTGAAAACCATCGCGGCTTTCCCAGAAGACTCGATGTTCAATGCTGAAGCATGGCAGAGCCTGACAACTGATCAATCGCTTGATATTGTAAAACTGCTGCGAGAAAAGGTGATTGATTTAATCAGCGACGAATTCGATATCATAATGATTGATACGGGTCCGCACATTGATCCATTGGTATGGAATGCAATGTATGCGTCAAACGCGCTTATGATTCCATGTGCGGCCAAGCGTCTTGACTGGGCTTCAACGGTTAATTTCTTCCAGCATTTACCGACTGTGTATGAGATGTTCCCAGAAAACTGGCCGGGTCTGGAATTTGTTAGAATGATGCCAACCATGTTTGAAGACGATAACAAGAAGCAGGTATCGGTTTTAACTGAAATGAATTACTTGCTCGGTGACCAGGTTATGATGGCAACCATTCCAAGAAGCCGTGCTTTTGAAACCTGCGCTGATACCTACAGCACTGTTTTTGACCTTACTCCTCAAGATTTCGAGGGAGGTAAAAAGACACTGTCGACCGCACAAGAAGCGGTACATCGGGCAGGTCTTGAGCTGGAGCGTGTACTACACAGTCACTGGTCTCAACTTAATCAGGAGTCTTAATGGCTATTAAAACCTCAGACCTGAATGCCCGCTTATTTGGTAAAGCAGACAAACGAAAAGCAACAACTGTTCAGGAAGCCCAAAAAGCGGTGAGCGACAAAGCAGCAGTGATTGAGCTATCTGTTGCCGGTGAACAAACGGTACAGTTTGAACTTGTTAAAATTCCCGCTCATGAAGTTAAGAATCGGACCAGCGTATTTGCTGATAACGCCAGAGAGCAGTCCTTTCTGAATGAGCTGGCGCTTTCTGACATTCTTGTAACGTTAAAAGATCGTGGTCAGCAGTATCCTGCAGTCGGACGCTGGCTTGATGGCGATAAAATTGAGGTCCTCGACGGTAGCCGTCGTCGCATGTCTTGTATCCTGGCTGAACAGGATTTCTTGATATATGTTGCGTCAGACATAAATGCAAAGCACGCTAAGTTTCTCTCTGATGTTGCTAATGCGCATAAACCTCTTTCTTTATTCGAACGCGGTAAAGAGATGCAGGCTATGCTATCTCGGGGTGAAGTGAGCGATCAGAAAGAGTTGGCAAAAGTTTGCCAATGCAGCGAGGCCCTTGTCAGTGGTGCGTTGAAAGCAGCCACGCTTCCATTGGAGATGTTACAAGCGTACCCAAGTGTCGGAGAGCTGGGTAGGCCGACGATAGTAAAGCTTCACAGAATGTATTTTTCTTTGAGCGATAGTGAGCGAGGTGAGTTACTGACAAAGCTTCGCCAACAACCGCTATGGAAAGATGTCGATGCTCAAGGCATCAGTAGAATAACCCGTGAAGTGACGCTCCTAATTGAGCAGTGGCGTGATGAATTAAAACCCAAGCCAATGGTTGAAAAGTCGGATACGGAAGAGCTGATTGCAGGTAGGGCGTCATACCGCCATCAGGGAGACGCGTTGTCCATTAGTTTAAAAAATGTGAGTCAGGCTGAGAGCGAAGCTATTCTTGCTTTTATAAAAAATCATCTTTCATAATTGACGGGCCCTATGGCCCGTTTCTTTTTGGTGTTGCCTCGTTCGATATCCGCTATCATTGCTTTATATTATTCAAAGTGATGAGAACACAATTGTGTTTACCTCCCTCAGCCAGTTTTCTGACTTTTCTCAATCAAGACGTATCCGGTTTCCTATTCTTCTCGATGGGTCTCCCTCATGGTGTCTAAGCCAGGTTGATGGCTTAAATAATGTAACGATTGTCAGTGATGAATTTGAGCATGCTATGCCGTGGAAAGCGGTCAAAGGTTTACTTGGCCAAGAGTTAGGGCACGTTGTCCTCGACATTCGTTATAAAGCTGATATTGAGAAGATATGTGCCATTGCAGGTTGCCTCAGGGGAGGGGCGTTACTGTTTTTTATTGGCTTGCCAAATAGCACTGATAAAGACGATAGATTTCTTCAACGATTCTATTCTATGTTTTCATCTGAGCACGCAAGAGTCGTGACGCAAGGTGGTCAGACAGCACTTTTGTCTTCAGACAATCCAGCGTGTGAACAACAGTCGTCTCAATTTTCTTTTGGCGCAGTGACGTCGGACCAAGAGCAAGCCATTATAGCCGTAGAGCGTGTTTTGTCAGGTCATCGAAAGCGTCCACTACTTCTCACTGCGGATAGGGGGAGAGGTAAGTCATCGGCTATGGGTCTTGCAGTCGGCAAGATTCTTAAAGAAAAAAGTAAACGCATAGTAGTGACGTCTCCCAAGAAAGCAAATGTAGAGACATTGTTTGAACACATTTATACATCATTGCAGCTTGATAAGGGGAAGAACCCTTTTGATGTCACAGCACCATTGGGCGGTTCAGTGTCATACATTGCGCCAGATAGATTACTCCAAGAAGATATTGAGGCAGATTTACTTCTTGTCGATGAGTCCGCTGCGATTCCATTACCTATGCTGCAAAGAATGTTCAATCAATACAGCAGAGTCTGCTTTTCAACGACTGAACATGGTTATGAGGGCACAGGTCGGGGATTCAGTACTCGCTTTCGTCATTTGCTTGATTCTCATTTTATGTCTTGGCGAGAGGTGAAACTCCTGGCCCCAGTACGATGGGCGATGGAGGATCCGCTTGAGCATTGGCTTAGTAATACATTTTTATTTGACGTTGAGGCCTGTGAGGTCGAGCCTGATAAAACAGTTTCTGTTGAATTGAATCGGCTTTCTGCCTCTTCCCTAGTTAGTGATGAGGCTACACTACGTGAACTTTTTGGCCTTTTGGTCAGTGCGCATTATCAAACATCGCCTAACGACTTAGTACATATTCTCAATGATCCTTCTCTATACATTTATACAGCAAGCTATAAGGGGCATTTGGTGGGCGCCCTGTTAGCGCAGTTTGAAGGCCAGTTTTCAACCGAGCTTTCAAAACAGGTTGTTCGCGGAGAGAGAAGAATCAAGGGGCATCTGCTTGCACAAGGAATGGCATTTAACAGTGGTGTCGCATCGTTATTAGCGGCTAAATTTTCTCGTATTACCCGCATAGCAGTTTTGCCCTCGTTCCGTCGGAAAGGTATTGCTTCTATGATGATCAGGCAATTCGAAGATGCCATGTTAAGTGAGAACGTGAATATGGTAGGTACCAGTTTTGGTGCGACAGAGGGGCTATCATCCTTCTGGTTTTCTCTTGGCTATCAGCCGATAAAACTTGGGGTACAGAGAGACGCAGCCAGTGGGTGCTATTCGTTGTTACTTGGCAAGAACATTGAGGGTTTAGAAAACGATTTGCGAGATTCCTTATCTTTGTTCTCAACGAATTTTCCTGCTCAACTTACTGAGCAGTTCAAAGATGTCGAGCCAAGTTTGGTTCCAATTTTACTTCGTGAATGCCAATTACAAAATGACTTACCCTCAGCTTGCCAGCTTCAACTTCATCAGTTTGCTAAGGGATATCTAGGTTATGACCATGTTGTTGGTAGTCTCTCTTCTTGGTTAGTTCAATTGTTTTCAGATACTGAAAAAGTAACTTCTGATTTACGTTGCTTTGGTTTGTTGGTTGAAAAAATTCTTCAGCGGAAACCATGGGATGTTGTTGCTAGTCGCCATGGGTTTAGAGGTCGAAAGGGCTGTGAAAAAGCAATACAGGTAGAAGTGAAAAAACTTCTGGCATTGGAGGAGATTTAATTAGCCTTCGATTTACAGTGTAAACAATAATGGTTCTGCTGAATCTTGAAATTTACACTGTAAAATCTTGATAATAACTGCCAATGCAGAATTCCTCTAAAGTCCTTCTAAAATAACAAGGAGTTCTCATCGGCAGCTCTTCTTGTTATCAATAAATACTTCAAGCGACTAGATTCATTGTTACGCCTAAGTATAGCTGTCTATATGGGTTCTTATTTGTAAATGTAGTTTGCCTAATCCAGATGTCTATCAAACATTATTGACCGCTTTTACAGTGTAAATTAAAAAAAGCAGCAAATTGATGGGCGATAAATGGAAACGAAAGAAAGGGATTGTTGAAGTGGGTTGAAGGGAAAACTGGCATCTCTCGATGCCAGCTTAAGCGGTGTTATACTACTGGGGCATCCTCAATAATATATCCTTGGAAACCATCAATAAATAGCTCAGACAGTCTGTCTAACTGAATCTTGGTTTCAACGCGGGTTGCGATAGTTGTAATTTCTAAATTGGACGCCGTACGGCAAATTGAAGACAGCACGTGACGTTTAGTCTCATCTTCAATGTCTTTAGTATAAGCAAAGTCGATTTTGACATAGTCAGGCTTGAAGGCGTTCAGATAGTCGACTGATTTAAAATTCCTTCCGAAATTATCAACACCGAAGCCAAATCTATTACGACGAATTTGCTCTACCAATAACTGACCATGATCAGGGTAGCGAACAAATACTGATTCAGGGATTTCAAAGAACAATCTGTCTGACAACGAATGATGACGCTGCATCTGACGCGTTAACCATAAGATGAAATTCGCATTGGTAATACTGAACGAGGTGAGGTTTATCGCCAAGGGACCAATTGACGGTTTATTTTCTAACTCGGAAATTACGCGCTCAACAACATATTTATCAAAAGCATCGCCCATTTTAAGTTGTTCAATCATGCCAAGAAACTGACCTGCACCGAAATACTGTTCGCCAATTTGGATAGCTGAAAAAACCTCATGGTGAATAACATCGCTGTGCTTGGTTGAAGCTTGCTGATAGTTCAAAATGAAATGGTCATTGAGCATTGAGTCAGTAAGCAGTTGTCGCCACTGCTGCTTACCCATGATAGCTTGCTCAGCAGTGTTATCAATTATCGCAATCGTCTTGTCAGACTGCTGCTCCGCTTGCGAAAGTGCGTTATCTGCTTGCGCCAACAATATACTGGCATCATGATTATTGTCGTTGTTTATTGCCAAACCTATCGATAAATCAAGCGGCTGTTGTGCATATCCTGTTTGAGTGTTGGATAGATTATGGAAAATGTTTTCGGCAATAATTCTTAACGTATCAGAGCCAAAGTTTGGTGCAATAATGCCAAATTCGTCCTGAGAGATTCTGGCCGTCGTAAAGTCGCTCTCACCCGTAGCCTGAGTAAGCATCGATGAGAAGCGGCTAACCAGCTTATCGCCTTTTTCATATCCCTCTTTGCTATAAACTGATCGAATAATACCGATACGAATTAAGATAAGGCCGCCTTGGGTATTTTCAGCGAGCCATGATTCAAGCTGACCAGTGAAAAAGCTTCTGTTACCCAGTCCTGACACTGCATCCATAAACGCCTGCTCACGGAGCTTGTTAGCTTCTTGTGCTTGTTGGCGAAAAAACGTTTGAAGCTGTTCCGCCATTTTGTTTATCGCTTTCACCACTGTCTTGAGTTCTTCTGTCTTGGGCTCTGCGATAGGTGCAGGGAAATGATTTCTCGCGAGTTGTTCGACATGACGGGTAATGGAACGAAGAGGGCGAAGGGACTGTCTGACTTGGAGCGCAATAGCTACGATAGCGACAAAAAATAACAGAGACACCCACATCGATAGCTGAACAGTGGTGTTCCACAATTGGCGATATGCATACCCAGGGTGAGGAATAATGGTCAGCTCACCATATTGCTTCCATCCACCAGATAAAATCCGTTGATGTGACACCTCAGGGAAAAAATTCATTTTCACAAACCAGTCAGGCACACCTTCGATATTAACGGGATACTTCCGAACTATTGAGGATTTATCCTGAAATAAATCGATGCGTATCTCGCGATAAAAGCTACCATCAAACTGAGCATTCATCAGTGATTCAATAGCTACCTTATCGCCAGATTTAAGATAGGGGTCGAGAGAAAGACCTAGATTGTTTAGCGCGTTATCCGCGCCTGTTGTTTGCTGTGCAACTAAGAAGTTACGAGTGGTATTGAGTTGTACTGCCGTTAATGCGAATAGTAGTACAGTAAATACGACCAGCAGCCAGGTGAATATTTGTCTGAAAAGAGTCATGTTAGTTCAACCATCATAATTCACGATCGCTTTTTTCATTTCTGAAGAACGAATTCGGGACTTTACGTCATTCCATAAACTTAAACGTGAAGCTTTCCCTGCAAGAATGGAGCGCCCACGCTCTTTTGATAACCAAAGCCTACTACCATTAAAGCTGTACACGGGGAATAAATCGTTTCTTTTTGACGCATATTTGATTTCTGGATCGAGATTATCAAGCAGTAACGGATCTGAATCAGGAGTGGGATAATATGCCAAAACCATATGGAACTGGTTTAAATGTAGGGCTTTTACGTAAATTAGGCGCAATTTAGCGTCATCGACCCCCAATTCCCGAAGTGTGAAATACTTCGCAATGGTAAAATCTTCGCAGTCCCCAGCGTTGTTGCCAATCATTTCTACGGGGGTTGCCCAGTAATCCACTTTTCCCCATAGTTTGTAATCATCAACAAAGTTTAATTGATTGAAGAACAGATTAACTTCGTACAATTTATGGGTTTCAGGCTTGGCTTTCATCGTTTTTAACATTGCCTGCCATACAGTGGTTCTTCGGGCGGCGGGCTCACCGTACACATGCTTTACCCGTTTAACCAGTGTGCTATCTCCCATGATTGAATGGCTGGCGTCAGCAAAGGGTGCCAATGTCAGGCACAACAACAGTAATGCACGCATATGCAATTTACTCACCGAGCCTGATCAGAGCGACATAAGAAGATGGAGGAGCGGTGTCCGGGAAAAAACAATATAACGCGCATAAAAAACTACGGGACATATCTTCGCCTCTTTTAGTGACTTTTGAGCGTTTGATAATCAAGGTACTTTCTTGAGTGTAGATATAGCCAAAAGAAATGGTCGGCAAATCGCTAACCCCATGAACCATCCTGGTCAACGTTGTCCGATAACTCTAACAGTAGATAAGTGATGAACGTGAAACTTTAAGTGAGATACTGAGCCAATACAGAAGAGAAAACTGAATTATTTATGCGACATATATGCAAGCCGATGTCAGCACGGACAAAACATTCCGGATGCGTTTTACTTGAGATATAGACGTTAAACGACCAAAATACACTGAAAATATAAGTTGGAGAAATTACATGGAATTGTCTGATATTCGTCGGGAATATATTCAAGGTGGACTGAGACGAAAGGATTTGAACGAGGATCCCATCGCATTCTTCGAGCATTGGTTACAGCAGGCAATTGATGCAAAGCTACCAGATCCTACGGCGATGACGGTTGCAACCGTTGACCAAGATGGGCAGCCTTTTCAACGTATCGTGTTACTAAAAGATGTCAGTAATGAAGGTATGGTTTTTTATACTAATCTGGGTAGCCGCAAAGCCGAACACTTAAAGCATAATCAACGTATCAGTCTGCATTTTCCGTGGCACCATCTCGAGCGTCAGGTACACATTACTGGTGTTGCTGAAAAGTTGACAACGACGGAAGTCATGAAATATTTCACTTCACGTCCAAAAGAAAGCCAACTAGCCGCATGGGCCAGTAAGCAAAGCCAACGATTGACTGCTAGAAGCGCTCTCGAGGGTAAATACATGGAGTTAAAGCAGAAGTTTGCCAAAGGTGAGGTGCCTGTACCAACTTTCTGGGGCGGATTCCGAGTAAAGATAAACAGTATGGAATTTTGGCAGGGGGGAGAGCACCGCCTTCATGACCGTTTTATCTACCAGAACCAGACAGATGGTCAGTGGGACATTGAACGTCTTTCTCCGTAGATAACATTCCCGTAATAGGCGAAAAAAAGCCTCATATCGGTCATGATATGAGGCTTTATTATCAGATAAGCTATTACATGTTCAAGGTGTTACATCAGTTCCGGTAAAAATGTCACTATGCTTGGGAATAAGGTGATCAAAGTGACCAGCAGTAATATACCGATAAAGAAGGGTAGTACACCCACCATAACATCAGTGATACTCCCCCTGTTCCTCACTCCCTGCACAATATAGAGATTCATTCCTACAGGCGGAGTTAGCAGCGCAAGCTCGCACATGATCACCACAAATACACCAAACCATATCGGATCTATACCTACAGCGGTAACGACTGGAAACAACACAGGTATCGTCGTTATCATCATTGCAAGTGCATCCAGAAAGCAGCCAAGAATGAGATAGAGTACGACCAGATAGAGGATAAGCTCCGCTGGTGACACCTCCAGAGAGGTAATGAAAGATGCCACTTCATTGGGGATGCCAAGCACCCCCATACTAAAGTTAAGGAAGAAAGCACCAATCAGAACCAAGACAATCATTGCAGTGATACGCACCGTACCCAACAGACTCTCGTTGAGCATCTCAAAATTGAGTTTCTTGTAGTAAGCTGCAAGTCCCAATGACGACACGACCCCTACAGCCGCCGCCTCCGTCGGCGTTGCCCATCCTCCATAAATACTGCCAATAATCATGAAGAAAATGAAAGCAGGCCCCACCAAATCAATCAGGCGGGATAAACGACCTGAAACATCTGCCTTTCTATCTGAGTTACCTGATATGTCTGGCCAGATAACAGAAGCCACAGCAATGATGAGCACAAAGAAGGATGCGAGTAACAGCCCGGGGACAATCCCTGCGATAAAAAGGTCACCGATAGAGGTATCAGTAACTGCACCATAGATGATCAAGTTAATCGAGGGGGGTATAAGGATCCCTAGTGTCGCGCCACTTGCAATCGATCCTGCAACCCAACGCTCGTCGTAGTTGTTCTCTCTAAAAGACGGGAATGCAACTGTACTTATGGTTGCAGCAGTAGCAACTGACGAGCCAGAGATAGCAGCAAACATTGATGATGATGCAATGTTGGAGTGCAATAGCCTCCCTGGGAGCCACTGCACCCAGTCAGACAAGGACCGATACATTCTCTCGGCAACCTGGCTTTTGACAAGGATCTCACCCATCAAAATGTACAGTGGGATAGCAGTAAGAACAAAACTGTTCATTTGTCCCCACATGAGGTTACCCGCTGAGTTCATCATTGAAGGCCCAAACCCCCACATGAGTCCCAATAAAGCTGTTACCACCATCACGGTACCTACATGCAGACCCAGCATCAGCAATCCGATAACACAGAGAAAACCAATGAATATAACTTCTATTCCAACCATCAGTTATCTCCTGTTTTAGAGGTAGAGTCACCGAACCCGGCAGCGTCAAGTTCCTGCTGCTCAATAGACTGCGCACGCATCAAGGACTCCACACCGATGAAGTCCATTTTAGAGATTTTGAGGATGCACCGAATGAAGATACTGATTGTGACAACAGAAAACATGACCAGACCGAATACCCACAAAGACTGTGGTATCCAAAGGGGGATTTGCAAAGGTGTTGTTGAAATTGAGCCTAGGTCTAACGATTGTCTCAGGGAGCGAACCCCAAACCACAGCATACCTACTGATACACTGGCAAGAACAAAACTAGCCAATAGGTGGAAACAGCTGCGAAGAGATTGAGGTGCATGCTTGATGGCAAAATCGATACGGGTATGGGCACAGGTTATTCCTGCATAACCAAATCCAACACTGGCCGCAAAGGCCAGTGCATATCCGCCAAGCTCATCGACGCCCTGAAAAGAATGATTGAAGACTTTTCTGGAAACAATTTCGGCGGCGGTGACAAACGCCTGAACAAGCAGAACATATCCTGCGCCCAGTGCGATCAGGCGCATTAGCTTATTTACGCGGTCTTCAAATTTCATAATCTCAGCCCCACAATTATTTGTCTTGTGGCGATATACCGCGTGCCGAGCCTACTGTATCGTACCAGACCTTCTCACAGCCCTTATAGGTTGCTTCACAGCGCGAAAACCAGTCTGGTAAAATCACTTTTTTTACCGCTTTTTTTACGCGTTTCTTGTCTTTTTCAGTAACAGGTACCAGTTTCATCGAGAACTTTTCGCCGACACTACAACCGGTTTGACCAGTATTACAAGCCAATGCGTCATCATTAATTGTCTGTGCCAACTCCCATTGAGCCGCCTCAAGTGAAGAATAAGTTTCTGTTATTTTTTTTCTCTCATCATCTGAGAGACTTTGCCACCAATCGAGGTTGGCAAAGATACCCTGAACGGCTCCGGATACGGAAAGCGGCAACTGATGCGTGGTGACTTCCGGCCATTTACCTGAGTTGCCAGAAGTTGGAGAGGTTACTCCGCAGTCAGCAACGCCGCGTTGCAGAGCAGGATATACCTCGCCAAAGTTGAGCGTAACCGGACTGGCGCCGAATGATTCGAGAAGAGCTGACATAGATGGCGTGAAACTTCTTATTTTCAAACCTGAAAGATCATCGACTTTGTTGATTTCTGCGTTGCAGTAGAATACCTGTGGACCAAAGGGCCACAGTGCTAAAACGGTTGCTCCAAATCTGCTTCGTAGACGATCGTCAAATGCAGGTCGGTAGGCGTCAACAGCGGCGCGAAGGCTCGTCATATCCGTTGAAACACCAATCAAATCCAACCCTTCAAAGAAAGCATCATCGCGGGCAGCTGTACCTATCTGAACAGACACAATGTTGAAGGTGTTATCAGCAATTAAACGAAGACCGTCCTTGGTACTTAAACCCAAGCCTTCATAGTTGTTGTAAAGTACATTGAATCCTTCACTTTTCAGTGATTTGATTGCCATCTCTTCATTAGGGTATTGTTTTGCTGTCTCGAGGAGCTGAGTGAGTACTCTGACGGATTGTGCAGATGCGGAGAAAGATTGAGAGAGGAGAAGCCCACCTATGAGTCCGGCACTTATCCATAAACGACGGTTAATGTCCATAGCAATAGTTCCTTTACTGTTGTTGTGAAAAGGACAGGACGTATGCTTTACGTCTCGATACGTTGTCCAAAAAAAAACGAAAAAATGTAATTAGCTAATTGGTAATGTCGGATAAATATCTTGTTCAACAAAGAGGTTATCGCATTAGATTTCAAATTTGATGAGTAAGACGTCATTCCAATATTTATATTTTTCAACAAGAACGATTCAACATGTTATACAAATGTATCTAGTATTGTGTACAATAATGATAGTAATTTGTATTCTATACGTTGCATGCAGAGTTTCCATTTATTTTGATAAAATCGGGTTTCGTTATTGAGAATTACTTAAATAAAATGAATTAAACAATTGTTTTTATTAATTTTTATTTTTCGTATATTTATACGGAATTGTCGTCTCAAAAATGTCTTTAACATCTACAATCCAGATTATTTTTTAGATACATTAGTAATTTATTAATAAATTACATTTTAGCGCCCTTTATATGTGGAAATAGATAAAGTAAGTATCCATTGTTGTCGTCAATTTATTTCCTGTTGCTTATCTCAAGATAAAAAAAGGCAGCTAAGCTGCCCTGAAATAAATAACTTATGTTTATTCATATATTTCTGACGACACGGAAACCGAGGTAATTGGCTGAGCTCTCTGGCTTTAACTCAAGACGCTCTGATACCCGGGCACTCCCGGGTGAAAAGCTCCATGCCCCGCCTCTTGCTACGGGCATATCACTGTCGGACCACTCCCAGACATTACCAGCAGTATCATAAACGCCATAGGGATTGGCAGGAAAGCTGGCGACAGGTGAAGTACTTTTGTTTGACCACGCACTACCACTCCAACCTGTATTTGCACGACCGACCCCAATGTCGTCTCCCCACCAATAGTCTGACTGACTGCCGCCTCGGGCGGCGATTTCCCACTGAGTTTCAGAAGGCAGAGAATAATTATGGCCAGTATGGCGACTTAACCAGTTTGAGTAGGCCATTGCATCCCGTCTGCTAATACAAACAACCGGTGAATTATCTGATTGTTTGAAGCCCGGGTTACGCCAGCTATGGTTGAGTAGTTGTTTCGTTTTTCCGTAAACCAACGCAGAGCAGCCGAGACCATTCTCTGCATCTGTTACAAAATTGGTTTCACTGACAAACTCACGAAATTGCTTAACGGTGACAGGTGTCGTGGCAATTGAAAAAGGTTTAACAATTTTTATCGGCCGTTCAGCATGCTGACCGATCTGATAATTACCCGCTTTAATCACCACCATAATTGGTGCCTTGCGGTTGTTAGACAACTGGTCACTAAATCTTTTGCCGGGCTTCGATGCATTATCGATTTCTTCAAGATTGGCCCAAATGACAGAATCTTTGGTCATGATCATCTGGCGGCTATATGGCTGATACCCCGGTTTTTCTACCATAAGCTGATGTTGTCCTGCCGGTAGCATAATTTCCACTGGCGTGCTTCCATATGCGACCCCGTTGATCGTCACCTTATCGTCAAAGCGATTTGAGCGGATCTTTACATTGATCCAATGTTTATTTGGATTTAGGTCATCACTTTGAGCCAGTTCCTGTAATTGATTCAGGCAATAGCGATCAGAAAAATTAAGCAGAACACAGGCCACTTTTTCATCGGGCTGACTGCGCATTTCTACATTGATACGAGTGATGTAGCTACTGTCACCCTTGAAACCGCTGCTAACGATATTGCTGTTCAGCACCTGAATATTAAAAGACACGGCACCGACATGAAGTTTTGCCAGTGAGGTTTCGGTCAGCGTATCAATTAACTGGCTTTGAAATGTATCAACCGCTTTCTGCATGGTCAGGGCTTTACCTTGTTTGGAGCAGGCAGCCAGTGTGACATTAGGGTCGCAAGTGATGGTATGAACCAATTCGATGGAGTCTTTATAGCTCAACTCCTGATTGATTCGCTTCACTCTTGCCAGCTTCATATCTTCCTGAATACTGTCGAGAGCATTGCTTAACAACTGTTTTTGTTGCTTGAGATCTTCAACGAGTTTCTGTTGATCGCTTACCAGCAAATCCATGTTGCCGATTTTATCGCTATTTTCCTGCAAAGATTGCCACGCTGAGAGATAGTCTTGTTGATACTGGCCAAGGCTCGTTGTATCTGGCCGTTCCAGTAAGCGGCGGTACTGCTCATCCAGTCTGTCACGGGTTCGATTTCGTTGTATCTCAAGATCACTTCGTACCTTGTTCAGGTTAGAGCGTTTATTGATCAAGGTCGCAAGTGTATCGTGTTGAACCTGGAGGTTCTGAGAGTGGGTGTTTATCTCTGTTCTTTTCTCTTCCTGATGTTGCTCAAGGACTGCAACCGGATCTTCTTGCGAAAACCCGAGTGACTCCTCTGCGACAACCTGACCACTGAGAAGTATCAACCACAATGCAGACAACAGCATGGACAATCGATTACTCATTCTATTTACCCTGCTAATTCAGATATGACCGAATGACTCCGTTTCACCACTTCATAAACAGCCCTTCATTACCGCCTCAAAAATGAATCATGAATAGTAGTTAACAAACGTATGTATAGAATTTAAAATTTAGTCGTTGATCAGATTTAAGGTGTTGTAGTGGGGAGATTTTGAGAGTTCAGTCAATAGCTTCTGAAAAAACTATGAAAAAGTACATTTGAGAGCTGTCCTTGGTTGAGTGATCAAGAAGAGTTAAAGGTGGGATCAGTATGGTCAGAAGAGGTTGATCGTTTTTGTACGGAACGATGATCATGGAATGATCGGCAGTAAAATGTCATGGAAGCATGATCATGATGTCTGTAAAACACGGATAAAAATATTTAACATATTTTTCAATACTTTAAATTGAATCGTGTGTTTTCTGCGACTGAAAAAATAGAAATTGCATGCTTATCATCTCTTACATTGCCCGGATCCTGTTCACTTATACAGTCGAAATGACATTGACCGTAGTTTAACAACCACTTGATCATCTTTCCGAGATTCAACATCGCCTTTTTTCAATAATGATGAGACAATTCAGGCAGGTAAAATAGATAATTAACACACCAAATGAAGCCAGCGCGAAAACAATCTCAGATCATTGCCCTTCCCAGTTATACGTCAAACCATACACATGATTATGGTCAGGTCGTTATTGGCTTGCAGGGACAATCTGAATTCGAGGTCAGCGGCCGGGGAGGACTGGTTGGCCCGGGGCAGGGTTGCTTAGTTGCCTTTGACGAAGAACACGCATTTTCTGGTATTGGACACAACGAAATTTTGGTGATCAATGTACCGATCACTGAAGAGGGTGGTCAGCAATATTTCGAAGATAAGGTTGATCGGTTATTCAGCGGTGATGCCTATTTTCAGCTCGACAATCAGGCCCAGTTACTCATAAAAGCACTAAGTACAGAAATGGCTGCAAATCCTGATGATTTGTTACTTAGCTCTGCCTGTGCAGACACACTTATATGCGTACTGCAAAACCATTTGAAAGATCGCGCCCAATCCCGACGTCACGGACAACGTTTGAATCTCGATGTTATTGATAGCTACATTCAGGCACATATCAGCCGTAAAATTTCGGTTGCTCAGCTCGCTGGCACTGTTTTTCTTGCTGAAAGCCAGTTCCACCAGTTATTCAAAGACCAAGTTGGCATGACACCACACCAATATGTATTGGAGAAACGCTTTCACCTCGCAAGACAGTTGATCCAAGAAAGCAGGATGACAATGGGACAAATTGCAGACAGTTGCGGTTTTTCCAGCCAGAGTGGCTTTACCAGTGCCTTTTCCCGCTATTTCGGCGTGTCTCCTGCGCGTTATCGTGTCAAAAACTGTTGATGATTTTCCTTCAATAACATTCAGTTAGTTGTTATTGGCTGATATGTCTGCTTTAAAACCTCTTTAGCAAAATAATAAACTGCTTATCTATTTTAATGTCATCATTTCTGTTAGTTATTTATAAATAACAGAGATTTTCTTTGTTAATTATCGGAGTTTTTTGCAATAATGCCGCAGGATATTGAAAGACCAGTTTCAGACATCAGCCTAGAATCGGTTTACTAATAACATGGATGCAACATTTTCCGTCTGAATGCGGAATGAGGAGAGAGGATCCTGCTTATGTTTAAAGCGATTGATGTCCTTGCCCCTGCGTTTATCGAGCAACCGCTTGATCAGCTTTGGCAGAATATTTCCCCACTTTATAGTGTCGATGAGAGCCTGTGGCTAAAAGAGCTACTGCCTCTTGCGACCCCTTCTGATGAAGAACGCAAAAATACCGATCTGGCGTCGACTCAACTGATTGAATCCGTACGCGCCGACAGCAAAGCGGTGCAAATGATCGATGCCCTGTTACTCGAGTACAGCCTTGATACCCGCGAAGGTATTCTGCTGATGTGTCTGGCTGAAGCGCTGATGCGAGTGCCTGACAGCAAAACAGCTGATGCACTGATCCGAGACAAACTGGGCGTTGCCGATTGGAAATCTCATCTGAAGAGTTCTGAGTCTGTTTTCGTCAATGCTTCAACCTGGGGGCTGATGTTAACGGGCAAAGTGGTGACGATGGATGATCAAAATGATAGTCCGGTATCGACGCTTAACCGTTTGGTCAATAAGTTCTCCGAACCTGTCATTCGTCAGGCGATGCATCAGGCAATGAAAATCATGGGGCACCAGTTTGTTCTGGGCCGTGATATTGATGAAGCATTAAAAAATGGTGAAAAGCCACGTGACAAAGGTTTCACCTACTCATTTGATATGCTGGGTGAAGCAGCACTGACCCGTCAGGATGCACAAAAATACTTCAATGATTATATGGAAGCCATTGAAGCTGTCGGCAGAAACCTGCGCCGTGGGAAAGGCCCAGAGCCTTCTGTCTCCATCAAGCTATCCGCACTTCACCCACGTTATGAAGTAGCCAACACAGAACGTGTTATGACAGAAATGCATGATATTGTTCTGGCGCTGCTTGAGCGGGCTATCGACCTTGGTGTCGCTATCACTATCGATGCTGAGGAAGCTGACCGTCTTGAACTGTCACTTAAGTTGTTCGAGAAGCTCTACAATCATCCGTCAGTAGTAGGGTGGGGTAAATTCGGACTGGTTGTGCAGGCTTATTCTAAGCGAGCATTACCAGTGATCACTTGGTTGGCAGGTCTCGCCAGAGTCCACGGTACTGTCATCCCAATGCGACTGGTAAAAGGTGCCTACTGGGATACAGAAATTAAGCTGTCGCAGCAGCATGGCCACCATGGCTATCCTGTCTACACGCGCAAAGAAGCTACCGATGTTGCGTATCTTGCCTGCGCGCGATTCTTGTTATCTGAACAGGTTCGTGGTCTGGTTTATCCTCAGTTTGCCAGTCACAATGCTCACACAGTGGCGGCAATCTCTGCGATGGCAACACACGGCGACTTTGAATTCCAGCGTCTCCACGGTATGGGCGAAGCCCTTTATAACCACGCGATGAACCAGTTTGGTAATGGTGTCAGAATTTACGCACCGGTCGGCAGTCACAAAGACTTACTGCCATACCTTGTTCGTCGTCTGTTGGAGAATGGTGCGAACAGTTCTTTTGTGCATCGTCTCGTTGATGCACGATGCCCAATCTCTGATCTTATTCAACACCCGATAGATACCCTGTTGTCAAGGGAGACGCTACATAATAATCGCATTCCTATGCCTGTTGGCGTGTTTGGTGACGACCGTAAAAACTCTATGGGTGTTGCCACTGATATTGACTCTGAATGGACACCTTTTGCAGAGAAAGTCTCGGCATTCATGGAACAGGTTGAGTGGCATGCAGCGCCTTTGGTTAACGGGCAGATTCTGGATGGTGAAAAGCATTCAGTAACTTCACCTTATGACAACAGACAGCAGGTTGGCACCATTTCTTTTGCTTCGCAGCAACAGGCCAGTCTCGCGTTAGACACCGCGGCGGCAAGTTTTTCTTCATGGTCTGCATTAAAGGCTGAAGAACGAGGTGAATACTTACTATTGCTCGCTGACAAGCTGGAAGAGAACCTTCCTGAGTTGGTCGCGCTCTGTCATCGCGAAGCAGGTAAAACGGTTCATGACAGTATTGATGAAGTGAGAGAGGCTGTCGATTTCCTTCGTTATTACCCCGGTGAAGCAAAGGCGTTAATGGATACGCCCGAGACTTACACTGACTTTACCGGTCTGACGCGCAGCGTGTCTCATCAGGGACGTGGCGTTTTCACCTGCATAAGCCCTTGGAACTTCCCACTGGCTATTTTCATTGGTCAGGTAGCTGCTGCATTAGTCGCAGGTAACACCGTGGTTGCTAAACCCGCAGAACAGACGTCACTGATCGCCTTCCGTGCCATTCAGTTATTACTCGAAACGGGCATTCCCGCAGGTGTGATTCAGTTGTTACCGGGCACAGGTGCTGAGCTGGGCAGTTTGCTTACCAGTGATGAACGCATTGCCGGTGTTGCATTTACAGGTTCTACGCCGACAGCGCAGCGTATCAATCGCAGCCTTGCCAGCCGCAATGCTGAGCCTGTTCCGCTGATTGCTGAGACAGGTGGTCAGAATGCAATGATTGTTGATAGTACAGCACTTCCTGAGCAGGTTGTACGTGATGTGCTCCGCTCTGCATTTGCTTCCGCAGGGCAGCGTTGCTCAGCGTTACGTGTGTTGTATGTCCAGCAAGATATTGCAGACCGCGTTGTAGCTCTGATTCGAGGTGCGATGTCTGAACTGTCTGTCGGTAAGCCATCATTGCTGAGTACCGATGTCGGTCCCGTCATTGATGAAACCGCTCAGAAGAAATTGCTGTCACACATCGCTGAGATGGAGAGACATGCAGAGAAAGTTGCCGCCGTTAAACTGAATGGTGCCTGCGAACATGGCACATTCGTGCCTCCGACGGCTTTCGAAATTGATTCGATATCTCGTCTTGATCAGGAGCACTTCGGCCCGATCCTGCATATTGTTCGCTACCATGCTGACGAGTTGGATCAAGTGATTGATCAAATTAATCAGACTGGCTTTGGCCTGACTCTCGGAGTGCACAGCCGAAATGAGGGGACATACCGTCACATTGATCAACGTGCTCGTGTCGGTAACTGCTACATCAACCGAGATCAGGTTGGTGCCATGGTGGGGGTTCAGCCATTTGGTGGTCAGGGCCTGTCTGGCACCGGGCCAAAAGCGGGTGGTCCTCACTACCTGCACCGGTTTACTAAGGTGGAGGCTTCTGCATGAGTTCGCTATTTCAGGGAGTAAAAAGCATGACGGGAACAGAACAGGCAGTGAATCAGAGTCTGGCTGTTTGGGAAGACTGGAATCAGCAGGGCGTAGAGAAACGCATAACGTTGTTGAAGGCATGGTCTGATGCGGTCGAAAAACGCGGTGGTGATGAATTCTCTTGTGCCGCAGCAATGATCCGTTTTCAATGCCAAAGTGCAAAACGATATCTGTTGCCTGTTCATGAGATGCCTGGGCCAACAGGTGAAACCAACGAACTGTATATTTCAGGCCGTGGTGTGTTTGTCATTACGGGCGATCACACCTTGTCATTAACCGCACTTGCGGGACAGCTGGCTGCTGTATTACTGGCAGGTAACTGTGGTCTGGTCGTTGTGCCTGATAATCTTGCTAACCATGCTGATGCTTTGTTGGCTGATTTAACCAAGGCTGGCTGTCCGTCACGCACTGCCAACCGATTACCATTGATTGAGCTGGATGAACTAACAGCTGACTCACGTTTGGCGGGTGTCGCTATAACTGCGGAGCAAACGCAGGTTCGTGATGTAAACCAGCGTCTCGCCGAGCGAGATGGCTTGTTGGCTCAGCTCATTTCAGAAACAAATCCATCGCAGCTTACGCTGGTGGGTTCTCCTTCCTATGTATTGCGCTTTATCACAGAGCGCACCCGAACAATAAACGTCACTGCAGTAGGTGGTAACGCCACACTTCTGGAACTCGGCAGTGGTGGACACTAACAACTTCCAGAAAACGGCCCCGTAAATCGGGGCCGAAACATTTTTGAGGAACATCCAATGATAGAAAACAGCTTTGCTGTCAGCGCTACGTTTGTTGCGTATTTGGCCCTGATGCTAGCAATAGGTGTTTACGCCTATAAAAGAACATCGAATTCAGAGGACTATTTTCTAGGGGGACGCTCTCTGGGCCCCTGGCCGGCTGCGTTATCTGCTGGTGCATCAGATATGAGTGGCTGGTTGTTGCTCGGTTTACCGGGTTACGCATATGCGGCAGGTATGGAATCCTTGTGGCTTGCAGGCGGCTTACTTCTCGGTACTTGGTTAAACTGGCTTATCTGTGCAAAACGCCTGCGCACGTATAGTATAGAGGTTGATAACGCACTGACACTCCCTGAGTTTTTTGCCCGTCGTTTTGATGACAACAGCAAATTACTTCAAACTATTTCTGCATTCTTTATTCTCCTTTTCTTCCTTTTCTACACCAGTTCTGGATTGGTAGCAGGAGGTAAGCTATTCGAGACTGTCTTTGGTCTTGATTACCAAATTGCAGTCATTATCGGAACGGTTTGCGTGGTTTCCTACACCTTGTTTGGCGGATTCCTTGCCGTTTCGTGGACTGATTTGGTACAGGGACTTCTGATGTCAGCGGCACTTGTATACGTGCCTCTGGCGGTGATGGACGGTTCATTCGCTGACCTCAGTGCTGGTCTGACGGCTAAAAACCCTGAATTACTGACCATCTGGAATGATGTGAAAGGTCAGCCTCTGACAACAATCAGCATTGTCTCTCTCGCTGCTTGGGGACTGGGTTACTTCGGTCAGCCACACATACTGGCTCGTTTCAAAGCGACGCGCAGCAATAAAGATATCGGCACTGCCCGTCGTATTGCCGTCACATGGACAGCCCTGTCTATGTTTGGTGCGATGCTCATCGGCCTTGTAGGAATCCTGTATGTTGATGGTCATCCCGGTACAGTGTTGGAAGACAGCGAAAAAATCTTCATGGTACTGGTCAACGCTGCATTCCACCCTGTGATCGCAGGTATTTTGCTGGCTGCGATTCTTGCTGCGATCATGAGTACTGCTGATTCACAACTTCTGGTGTCTTCGTCGGCGCTGGCTGAGGACTTCTATAAGCAGGTTTTCCGTCCGGATGCGACCAATGAGCAGGTTGTGATGATGGGCCGCATTGCTGTTGTCGCTTTATCGCTGGTCGCTTTGGCACTCGCAATGAACCCCGATAGTACAGTGCTTGGTCTGGTATCTTATGCATGGGCTGGTTTTGGTGCTGCTTTTGGTCCTGCACTATTACTGAGCTTGTTCTGGAAAGAGATGAACCGCAACGGTGCACTTGCTGGTATTTTGACAGGTGGTATTACAGTGGTGGTTTGGAAACAGCTGACCGGCGGTATCTTCGACCTGTATGAAATCGTTCCGGGCTTTATTCTGGCGACTCTGGCAGTTGTTATCGTCAGTATGCTGACTGGCGGTGCGTCAGATAAGGTCAGAGCGCGTTTCAATAGCTATGAAAAGCAGTTGGAAACGATGGACTAATATGGTTCAAGACTAAAATTAAAAGGATGCCTCGGCATCCTTTTTTATTGGATGACGAACTCTTTCACCGAAAGAATGATCAAGGAAAAGAATGTCAGATCTTTGGTGGTTTCGTGAGAGGTACTGTGTTTAAAGTATGATGCTGCTGACAGGTGTCGCTCATGCAGTAGATTCAAAATGACGCGGTGTGCTTTTATGCCTGCCCTGAGATGTCCAAAATTTAATTTATCTGAATTTACTTGAGGATGTATCCTAATGCCAGTTGCTGGCCACTGGCATTCTGTTAATAGCTTTCGCTACTTTTTTCATGCTGGTGACGGTTTTAATCAAAGGATGCGAGATAGTCTTTCTGCCAGTGTTATTAAAGTGCAGTGTCCTCATCCCTGCATTAATGCCTGCTTTTATGCCAGACAAGGTGTCATCAATAAATAAACAATGCTCTTTTGGCGTCGCCATATTCATTGCCGCATATCGAAGAACATCCGGTGCGGGCTTCCAGTTATTGGTTTCGTAGGCACTAAACAACCGCCCCTCAAAATAAGGGAGCAGGTCTGTCACTTCAAGACTGGCATACATCCTATCAATCGGACCATTTGAGGCAACGCATACATCTAAACCTATCTGATAGAGGTGGTCGAGGAGTTCAGTGACTCCCTCCATCGGCTTGAGATGTTTACTGAACAGTTTGTCACATTCTTTTCGGTAACGGAGCTCTAGTTTATCAATCGGAAAACTGACGTTTTTACGCTCACAAGTCTGAAGTAAAACATCAGTTATCTTTCCTCCCTGAAAGTGCTCTACACACTCGTCAAGCGAGAGCGTTTCACCAAAATGTGCAAACGTGTTGACCAGAGCCTGTTGTGAGAGAATTTCACTATCCACAAGCGTTCCCTCGCAATCAAATATGATGCAGGAAATAGCTGTATCAAAATCAAAATTTTCCATGCTTATGCTCCGGTCAAATATTCCTCTTATTCATATTTGTTGCCATTATGGCTTTGAACAAGTGACCCGCCTCTAATTTGCCAACGCCGTCCTGTTCGCCACTTGAGAGGAATGCCAAAGTCGGCGTAGGATCTAAGTTAAATGGAATTTGTATGTGAATTAAGGGAAAAAATGACGTATCAACATCAATACAAGCATAAAGGTAATGTGAATTTACCTGTCGGAAAAGTGGTTTGCATCGGCCGTAATTACGCAGATCATGCTTTAGAGCTGGATAATCCTGTACCTGATGAGCCCGTTCTGTTTATCAAACCTGCGACTGCTGTTGTCAGTGCCTCGGAAGACCTCATTTTACCTACCCGTTTCACCCCCATTCACTATGAGGCTGAGCTGTCAGTTCTGATTGGTGAGACCTTGTGTTGCGCGAGTGAGGAACAAGCACGAAGTGCAATTGCAGGCATCGGGGTGGGATTAGATCTGACCCGCCGTGAAATACAGAGTGAATTGAAGAATAAGCAGTTGCCGTGGGAACTATCCAAAGCCTTTGATGGGAGTTGTGCGCTGAGTCCTTTCCTGGAAAGTGACGGTATCGACCTTGCACACTGTCGTTACGGTCTTGATATCAATGGGGCTGAAAGGCAACAGGGAAACACTGAAATGATGCTGACACCAGTGATGGCTCTTATTTGCCACATCAGCCAGTTCTTTACGCTGCAACCGGGTGATGTCGTACTCACCGGAACGCCAAAAGGTGTTGGTGTACTGAACGATGGCGATACACTGACCCTGAGGTTTGCGGATGAACCTCTTGCACAGTGTCAGTGTATTTCAGACTAAGCATCGTAGAGGGTGTTTAGCGCGTTGCTTTAACTCAGTGCGGGAAAAGGAACGGGAACAGTTGTTGCTTTTCCTTCGCTGAAAGGTTGCACACCCTCTCGACATTAATATCGGGAATATCCTCAGGATCACCACCGTAATGCTTCAGTGCCTTCTCGATACTGGCTTCTCGAATCAGGTGAAAGACTGGGAATGGTGAACGGTTGGTCAGGTTGCTGTCACAGTCTTGGTCTGCATCCGCAAAGCAATAATCTGGATGAAAGCTGGCCACTTGATAAATACCACGCCAACCAAATTGATCAACCAGCATATCAGCCACATCAAGAAACTGATTATATTGGTCAAAGTCCTGAAAATGGTTTGGTGTGACAATCAGTGTTGTTTCCAAAACCTCAGGATCATTCTCGTCCAGTGCCTTCAACTCATCACAGATAACCTGCATAACAGACTCATCATCGTCGGCTTCACAAACCCGAATACGAATTTGCTGTTTTCTTTGTGGCTTTGCCGCAAAAGGGCAAAGGTTTAAGCCAATAACGACCTGATTGAGCCAATTTTCCGTTGCCTCTTCAACGTCCTTAACGGTATGTGAGCTTACTGATGACATCTTTTACCCCTGATTTTTTGGTCGGCTTATCTTAATGAAAAATCTATGGAGTGAAAGATGTTTCTTTTTTCGATAGATAAATTGCAGGGGGGAGATTTCATTTATATAGAATGAGTGCCTCTACCATTGGCAGATTCTATGACGTTATCAAGAGAATCGTCAGCAGCAATGAGCATCAGAAGTGACTGACAGGATTTACAGTGTGAATCCCAGCAGTCGGCATTTTACCGACTGCTGGTTATGACGAAAGCACGTTTCGATGTGCAATAGCAGAGTGTTTATTTTTTATCTACGACTGGCGGTGTAACGTAAGCTGCAGTGCCCCAAAGTGGCACGGTAGACAAGCTGTGTTTAAAGCTACCAGATGTTTCTTTTGTTGAATAAGACAGATACATCAGCGTCTGGTTTTCAGGATCATAAATACGGCGTACTTTCATCGATTTAAAGAAAATACTCTTAGATTTTTTAAATACCACTTCGCCAGATTTATCTTTATCAATTTCTGCAATCATTTGTGGCGTTATTTCGCCAGTCTGACGACATGAAATAGAGCTGTCACTGGGATCGGCAAGACTCAAATCTGCTTCGACAGACGCGATGTGACAGGTTACGCCTGTGACAATCGGGTCAACGAGGTTGTTAACTTTTATATCTTTCAGAGTAAACATGCCTAGCGAGACGTCACCGACCTCACTGTTATCACACCCACTCAATAACGTGATAAGTCCCAGAGTAAACAGCGTCTTTTTCATAATTATTCCTTGTTTTTTTATCACCCTTAAAGGTGGGAGTATATCAAAGATATTGTGATCACAGAGTGATATACCAAGGTAAATCATTGCCATATCTAAGACTTTATCACTTTCTAAATTAAATCGTCACAGATATCCAGCGTTGAAAATTTCTACAGTGTGTAACAGTGACATGTGAGTAAATATTGAAGAGACAACATAGAAAGTTGGTAGGTATGCAAAAAGCCGCCAATAAACGTCGTTCACGTTAAAGTGAATAGAGATCTCAGTAAATTTAAATCACGAGCGATATAATCTTCCAAGATTTAATTCGATGAGGATAATAATGAAAAGGTATTTGTACAATAGTGGCCGATGTTTGCTGGCACTTTACTTCTTATTGCCCGGGATCATGAAGTTTGCTGCCTGGGAACAACATATTAACCTGATGCAAGATCATGGAATGCCATTCGCCCCTGTTCTGTTGCCACTTGCTGCAATAATTCAAATTGGCGCAGCATTGCTTATCATTTTCGATCGTTTCACTGCCATTATGGCGCTGGTATTGGCGGTGATGGTGGTTCTGATTAACATCAGCTTGCATGACTTCTGGAATTATACTGGATTGATACAAGCACACGAGACTCAGAACTTTGTCAAAAATCTTGGCATTCTTGCCGGGCTGTTAGTTCTGGCTGCCATGAACTGGGAGATGATGCCTTCTAGACAGGCGAAATAAGACTGGGCAGGTGAAATAAGACTGGCGGTGGAGGATTCCAGCTTTTTGCGCTTCATTAAATATAAAAACGGCCAGTGACATGCTCTAACTTGTCACAGGCGTTTTTATAAAAGTGTGAAGCATAAATATGTAGAACCTGATGCGATAGGATTTACTTTTTCTTCTTCACTTTCCCTTGAACCGCTTTGAAGCGTGGGTTTGACTTGCATATAACGTAAATACGACCTCTGCGTTTTACTATTTGACAATCTTTACTGCGTTTTTTTGCGCTTTTCAATGAACTAAGAACTTGCATTATTTACCTGCCTTTAAACCTGCATTTCCGAAACGTTTAGCAAATCGTGCCACTCGACCGTCCTGTCGGGCAACTCTCTGTGTACCTGTGTAGAAGGGGTGTGAAAATGAAGACACATCCAGCGTCACGTAAGGGTACGTCTCGCCGTCTATCTCGACAGTCCTTGACGTCTCAATGGTAGAACCTACCACTATATATTTGTCTGCCCCTGTATCGTGAAAGGCCACTTTTCTATATTTTGGATGAATCCCTTGCTTCATGTGTTCCTCCTAGCATGGGCTGCGTTAATTGTAATGTTATAACATAACCGGGCACGTACTTTAAAACAAATGAGATTTGTTATCAATAAGTGTGCGCATTTATCTTTGGATCAGAGCAGAGTGGCGAATGAAAGTTTTGGTCAATCGGTATAAGTTTGTGTGATACCTACTATGCGAAAAACGTTTTAGTATTGAAAGGTTAGGGTAAAGTTCTGATATAAATGATCTTTAACGTTTTTATGGGGGAGGCGTTACGTTTATAAGGGGTAAGTGAAAAGGAAGACTTCGATGAAAGCCCTCCTCTTCGTACTATGCTCAGCTACCCGAGCGGTGTTGCTTGTGGAAGATATTACTCGCGACCAAACTGCCAACACAGACGAATGCGAGTGCGAAGATAGTCATTAAATCAGGCTGCTCGTTTAACAGAAGAACAGCCAGCAATGTCGCAACCACAGGGGTAGCACTCCCGAAAGCTGCACTCTGTTCTGCTCCCAGCTGTTTTACTGCATACAAATAGGTAAAAGAAGAAACAACCCCCGCTCCAACACCCTGCAATAATGTATGCGTAATAACGTCTTGCCAAGGCCACAGTGATAGGGGTGTCTCTACAAGTGCACTTGATAGCCATCCCATACTTATAGAAACGCAAAGTCCCAAACAGGAAAAAATAGCCAATAAACCCGAACATGCGAGTGCGTTAAGGTTGGCGACTCTGGCACAGATGGTAAAGACTGCCCACATGAAACTGCCAGCCAGAAATAGAAGATGTCCCTTTAGCTGAGCCAAATCATAGGTGGACGATATTTCACCGACATTCATGCTTGTGGTCAGAAAAAGTACGGTGCCAACAGAGATTGCTATCAGGCCGATAATTCGGTGTGAACTGAGAGGCTGATTGAAAAGGCACACCGCGATTGCTGTGACAAATAATGGGAGTGTACCCGGAATGAGCGCGCTGCCATGTGAGACAGGAGCATATTGCATGGCTGTGCTGGCAACCAATAAGTATGGTAGGCCACTGCCTATAAACATACCGACCAAATACTTCATAGGGATTGCTCTGATCTCATTGCGCGCGCGAAGAGCAAATGGAGTCAGTAAAATTGCCGGCACGATAAACCGCATTAGAGCGAGATCAGCGGGTGCCAGTTCTGAATTAGCACCGCCCTTGAGTGACAAGAAAAACCCCGCCCAAATCAAAAGTGTTGCCAGCATGGCAAAATAGCCTTTGATATTTGCTGACAACGCTATGTTCTTGTGAGAGCCAGCATGTTGCATCAGATTCTGAATTGATGACATGATTGAATCCATGTAAATGACGATTGAATGGTAGCCATTATCAAGCAAATGCTTTAGCGTAAGGTGGCAATATTGACGGTAATATTTTTTATCGCGCTGCTTTCAGCTAATATTTTGCTAATTCTTAATTTATTCAGGCGTGACCATATGGATCGTATCGATAGACAGCTTTTGGCTCTAATGCAAAAAGACGCAAGACTGACAACGGCCGAGCTTGCAGACATGGTGGGGCTGTCACCCTCACCATGTGCCAGAAGGATAAAGCGCTTGGAAAAAGAGAACATCATTGATGGCTACCACGCAGCTCTCTCACGCGAAAAAGTCGGCATCGCGATGACGATGTTTGTTGAAGTGAGTCTTAATAACCACCAGGTCACATCAGTGGATGATTTCGAGCAGGCCATCAGCGATATGCCTGAGGTGGTCAGTTGCCATGTTGTCTCGGGGACCTACGACTACTTGTTAGAGGTCGTTTCTAAGGATTTGCTGGGCTATGAACAATTCACTCGTAAACTTCAGTGCCTTCAGACAGTGAAAGATATTCACACTCAGCTTGCGATACGTAAGGTGAAAGACCGTGGTGTGTTACCCATTTATTCCTGAGTCAGAAACCTCAAATAAGCCGAATTTTAATATAGTGAAACGGCAAATGGTTACTGCTCAATGAGTGAAAGCTGGTGGCAAAAATCAGATATCCATTGCCATTTATATAAAGGAACAGGTATTGCCAAGATAGCGAGCAATATATTTCCTATCCATTAATTTACTTCACTATTTTCAGCAATATAGCTTTCGAGCTTCCTCTAATATCAACGACTAAGTACTGTACTTGGTAAATCAGATAAGTGCTAATAATACTCGTCAATACATAAAAGCGAATATTGATAATGAGTGACATACATAAAGTCTATATGGCCTGTTGATAGATAATGGAGTAGAAAATGGCGTGGTTATATTTGGCAATTGCTGGCTTGTTTGAGATTGTCTGGGCGGTAAGCATGAAGTATTCAGAGGGTTTTACCAAACTCTGGCCGTCAGTCATCATGGTGTCTGGTATGTGGATATCGTTTGGTTTTCTGGCCCTTGCAATGAAAACGCTGCCTGTTGGGAGCGCCTATGCAGTCTGGACGGGTATAGGTGCTGTCGCGTCATGATCGCCGGGATAATTTTGTTCGGTGATAAATTAGACTGGGTGCGCATTGGCTGTATTGGTTTAATTGTCATGGGTGTTGTGGGTTTAAAACTGTTGGGTGGTGATTCTCAACAAGTGTAAGCAGATAAAAGAACAGTCCTGTCTGGTGCATAATGGGCTGTTCGATATATTTTGGCGGCAGCTGCGTTGATGTGTTCATTGGGGCAACGTTCTCCAGAGTCACATATGTGTTTGATGATGTGATTTTAAGCTGCCAAACCTCCAATAAAAAAATACAGTCTTTGGCTAAACGGTATTAATCAAACGGTATTAAATGCAATTTTTGGTTTGCTATGCATAAAAATATATTGGTTATCGGTGGTACAGGAATGTTGAGTGATGCCTCTTACGAGCTTGCCCAGCAAAGTGATGTTTTCACATCCGTGGCTCGAACAAAGGAGTCATTGAATCGGTTTAATCAAAGACTGGTGAATGTAAATACCGAGCATCACACCCTCAGTTTAAATTGGGACGATAAAGAGAGTTTTATCAGCACTCTGCGCCAGCATATTAATGTAATTGGTGTGCCTGATATGGTTGTTACGTGGCTTCATCGCAGTGCGTTTATTGGTGAACTGTCCCGTTTATTCGTTCAAACAGAAAGAGAAGTCATAATTTATCAGGTGCTCGGAAGTAGTGTCACGAATCCTGGCAAGGCAAATGATATCGCCGATACTGTAGCTGACGGCATAAATTATCATCAGATCGTACTGGGCTTTACTGTTGAGTCTGGTCAGTCGAGATGGCTAAGAAACGAAGAGATCTCGGCTGGAGTGATAGCAGCTATCAAGCGCAATCAGCAGACATACATAGTGGGGCAATTGGAGCCCTGGTCATTGCGCCCTTAATCTCTGACGAACTTTAATTCGTGAACCTCTCCTGAGTACGTATAGCCAAATATTGAGACGAGGAAAGGCCCTTTTTAGATTTTTGTCTTGCCTCTAAATAGCATTAGAGGCTTTCATAACCCATGGTCACAACAAAATCTGATAGCTATTTATTTTTGAAACTTAGCCAAGCTTTTCATTAGCCGGATAAACCTCGTTTTGCCCTTTATGGTGCCAGTGCTTGTTTCAGGTCATCAATTAAATCATCTGCATCCTCGATACCCACCGACAGACGAAGGGTTTCAAAGTAAATACCCATAGCTTCGCGCTCTTTTTGAGGCACTGAGCCGTGAGACATGCTGGCGGTATGGTTGACCATGCTCTCAACACCGCCGAGTGATTCTGCGAGTACAAAAAGTTCAAGCCGGCCAATAAATCGCCTCACTGTCTCTTTGTTGCCTCTCAGACGAATCGTGACCACAGCACCTCCTGTTCGCATTTGCTTGTTGCACAACACATGCTGCGGATGGGAGGGAAGACCGGGGTAATGAACTTCCAATATTTCACTGTGCGCTGAGAGAAATTCAGCAATCTTAAGGGCATTGGCACATTGACGTTCCATTCTTACATCCAGTGTCTTCAGTCCTCGTAGCGCGAGATAGGCATCAAATGGGGAGGCGGTGGCACCGACAGTTGTTTTTAGCTTGTCGAGTGAGGTTGCCAGATCGTCACGTGCGGTGATAAGCGCGCCGCCTATCAAATCTGAATGACCACCGATATATTTGCTGGTTGAGAGCATGACAATATCTGCGCCATGAGAGAGAGGGCGCTGGTTCCATGCCGTTGAGAAAGTATTGTCGACACAGGTCAGCAGGTTGTTTTCTTGGGCGAGGTTGCAAATGGCTGTCATGTCGACCAACTCAAGCAGTGGATTAGTCGGCGTTTCAATCCAGATCATCGCGGTGTTGCTTTGTATGGCAGATGTGACTGCCTGTATGTTGTTAAGATCGACATAAGTGAAAGATAGCCCTGACGTGCGGGTACGCAGGTCTTCGAATAGACGATACGTACCGCCATAAACACTCGACATGACAATAAGGTGCGCGTCTCTTGGAAGAAGCTCCAGTGCGAGCGACGTTGCTGCCATCCCTGACGCAGTTGCTGTCGCATAAATGCCTCCCTCCAGCGCTGCAAGGGCGGATTCGTAAGCCTTACGTGTCGGGTTGCCACATCGGGAGTAACTGAATTCACCGCCTTCGCCAAGGTTGGGTTGAACAAAGGAGCTTGCAGTAACTATGGGTGGAAAAATGGCATTGTGGCCTTTGTCCTTCAGATCACCGCCATGGATCGCAATGGTTGCTATTTTTCTTGTCGTCATTTCAGTGTTCTCAACATAATCCGGCTAAGAGTATCGAGTCACCAACGTATCTCTGGGCGACCAGATAGTGCAAGTTATCTACTTCGATTAGTGATGGAGGTAATGGTTCTGTTATTTCGACATCTGGACAAACGCTTTGGGAATCAAAACAAAGAGGATGGGTAAATAAAGACCTGATATTTTCTATTCGGTAGCTCCGGGTGAGGGAAGTGAGTCGTTGTTGGTTTTGCGTATATCGCCGATCAACTGTGCGTGATGGACGCCATACATTATCCTAAATCGCTATCTGAAAAGAGAACTGACGAGCGAGTAACAGAGAAGGCGAATTCTCTGTTACTCGTTTATATTTAATCGTTTACATCTAATCTTTGGCGTTTAAATTCAATCAGATTGCTTTTTAACATCAATGGTGATTGAGCCAAGTTCAAGTTCATGCTGCTCGCCTGAATCAGGGCTTGCATCAAAATCGAGTTGGGTCGTCAGGGTTTCTGTTTTTAGATAGTCTTCGTGCGTTTTAATCCAGTCCTGAATTGACTGTGAGGTGTGGAGTGAGACGTTGACTCTGTCTGTCACCTCGAACCCAAGTGCTTTTCGTCTTTTTTGAATTAAGCCAACAATTTCTCGAACCATTCCCTCTGCGATGAGCTCTTCTGTCAGCTCTGAGTCAAACTCCATCGAGATATAACGGTTTGATACCGCATTGACGCCCTCTTTTGCTTTTCTATAGATGACGATCTCTTCTGCACTGAAAGATTCTCCATCGAGCTGTATTTCTTCGTTGGTTTGAAGATGATCGATCTCTTCAGCCGTCAGGTTCGCAATCAGACTCGCAAAATGTTTCATCTGCTTACCGAGACGCTTTCCAAGCAGCTGGAAGTTAGCCCTCGCATACAAATCAATAAACTGGTCTTCCTCAGTGCTGAAGTCGAGCGTTTTGATGTTCAGCTCTGCCTTGATGTAGTCAGCCAGTCGCATCACATCATTTAACTCTGCGGTGTTTCTATGCAGCACAGTCGCTCGCTGGAGTGGCGTCTTGGTTTTAATTTTGAGCTCGTTGCGCTTCTGTCGGCCCATTACGACCAAGTTCTGCAGTCTTTGGACGCTTTTCTCCAACTCAGGTGCCTTGCGTTCAGTGCTCGATTGCGGATACTCACACAAATGAACGGAATCTGCGGCGTTTTCTTTATTGGAAAAGTGCTTAAGTTCCTGATAAACATGCTCAGACAAGAAAGGCGCAAATGGAGCCATCAAGGTGGAGAAAGTATTCAGACAGTAATAAAGCGTGCTATACGCGGCTTCTTTATCCTCATTCATCTCTGTTTGCCAGAAGCGTGCTCTGTTCAGGCGGATGTACCAGTTAGTGAGGTCTTCCAAGAACTCAAACAGAGGTGGTACCACTTCGTATAGGCGATACGCCTGCATCTCCGCATTCACCTTTTCCTTCAGGCTTTCGAGGCGAGAGACAATCCACTGATCGAGCACATTTTCAGTGCTGAGTGAGCCCGATGCTTTCCACTGATCAATGTCCGCATAGGTTTTGAAGAACTTGAAGCCGTTATACCAAGGTAAAAGTACCTGACGCACCATTTCCTGTACGCCACTATCGGCAAACTTTTGTTCCTCTGCTTTTACCAAACTTGAGTTGATGAGATACAAACGCAATGCGTCAGCGCCGTACTGCTCCATCAAAGTGTCTGGTGCAGTGTAGTTCTTCAGACGCTTCGACATCTTTTTGCCGTCTTCGGCCATGACGATGCCATTCACGATAACGTTTTTGAACGCGGGCTGACCAAAGAGACATTCGCTCAACACCTGTAGGGTATAGAACCAGCCGCGTGTTTGGTCGACGCCCTCGGCAATGAAAGAGGCCGGGAAATTAGACTCAAACTGCTCTTTGTTTTTGAACGGGTAATGGGCTTGAGCGTATGGCATTGCACCGGATTCGAACCAACAGTCAAACACCTCTGGAATACGTCGATACACGCCTTCTTCGTCTGGCCGCGTGAAAGTCAGCTCATCGACGTGGTCACGGTGTAAATCAGAGACCTCCTGACCTGTCAGTGATGTCAGCTCTTCAATAGAGCCAATACACATCTGATTACCTGTTTTGTCGTTGATCCAGATGGGGAGTGGCGTCCCCCAATAACGGTTGCGGGATATGGCCCAATCCATTGCATTTTCGAGCCATTTACCCATTCTGCCTTGTTGGATGTGTCCCGGTACCCATTGGATCTGTTTGTTGTTTTCAACCAAGTTATCCCGGATGCTGGTGACATTGACGTACCATGAAGGCACACTGCGGTAAATGATCGGGGTATCTGAACGAGGACAGAAGGGATAGCTGTGCGACAGGGTATCGTGTCGATATAACAAGCCATCATTTTTAAGTGCCTGAAGAATCGGTTTGTCAGCGTCTTTGACATAGTTCCCCGCAAACGCTTCCACTTCGGCTGTAAATCGGCCTCGGTTATCTAAAGGACAAACACTGGCTTCAACACCATGCTCACGGCAAACGCGCTGGTCATCTTCACCAAATGCCGGTGCCATATGAACGATACCTGTACCGCTGTCTGTAGACACAAAGCCATCAGACAATATCTGGAACGCGCCTTTATCTTGTTGTGATGCAAAATAAGGGAAAAGCGGCTGATAACGCTTTCCGGATAACTCGCTACCTTTTGCTGTTGTCAGCACTTCGACATCATGCTTTTTAACCACCTCTTCCATTCTGGCTTCGGCGATCCAGATAGTTTTGTCGATAGTTTTGTCGAGGACCTTCACGTAGTTAATCGATGGGTTTACACAGAGCGCCAAATTAGAAGGTAATGTCCAAGGGGTGGTTGTCCAGGCTGCGAGGTAGGTGTCTTCGTCTTCAAGCTTGAACAGCACAGTGGCAGCAGGGTCTTGCACATCTTTATAGTTAGAAGATGCTTCAAAGTTGGATAATACCGTTTCCAGCTCTGTTGAGTAGGCCACGACTTTCTCACCAAGATATACCAGCCCTTTATCCCAGAGTTGCTTAAATACCCACCATACCGATTCCATATACCATGGTTCCATGGTGCGGTAATCGTGTTTAAAATCGACCCAACGGCCTAAACGGGTAATGGTCTTTTCCCACTCTTGAGTATAACGCTGCACAATGCCCCGGCATTCATCGTTGTACTTAGTGATCCCGTATTTTTCTACTGCTTCTTTGGCAGACATGCCGAGGGTTTTATCAATTTCATGTTCGATAGGAAGACCGTGGCAATCCCATCCAAAGCGGCGCTCAACATGATGACCAAGCATAGTCTGGTAGCGTGGGACAATATCCTTGATGGTAGAGGCGACAAGGTGACCATGGTGAGGCAGGCCAGTTGCGAATGGAGGACCATCGTAAAAGACAAAGGCAGGCTTATCTTTCGTTTGTTCAATGGATTGTTCGAAGATCCGGTTTTGTTGCCAGAACTTGAGCACTTCATGCTCGGTGTGGACAAAAGAAAAGCTCGCCGAGTTTGACCCGGGTTTTTGCTCTGAAGACATATTCACCTCTGTCTGTTCCCCTTTGAGGTGAGTTATAAAAAAACCCGCCTCTTGGGCGGGTTTCTAATTTGTTAGTTATGCAAACTATCCCACCATTTCTAGAGAAATAATGCTAATAATTCGTGAGATGGCTGCTTTAAAAATCATCGGATAATCGTGACATTGCTGTAAGAGCTTGTCAACGCATTTAATGGATTGCTATCAGACATTGATCCAGCTTAAATGCAACTGTCTCACTCTGAGTGCGATTCTTAATACACGTCGTTTCGTTGAATTCAATGCCACTGGTGTAGTCGCGTCAAAGCGAGTAAAAACCAATAAGCGATTAAAAAAGTAAATTTTATAAGTGTGTAAGCGTTGCTCAACGTCTTGACGAGAGGCCGGGTCAGGTCAAAAATAAAGTAGAAACTCAGGGGCATTAAAAAAACGGCCTCTTGGCGGTGTAGAAAACAAGGGTATGTTTATGCCGAAATCCAGCCTTCCGGTAATTGATAGCTTTGATCGGAAGATTTTGAACATAGTACAAGTTTCTAATCGCATTACCTCTGACAAGATAGCCGACCAGATTGGCCTGTCACCCGCGGCAGTGCAGCGAAGATTGAAGCGCTTACGAGCAGAGAAGGTCATTGAGGCCGACGTGGCTGTCGTCAATCCAAAAGTCGTTGGTCATGCAATGACCTTTGTCGTTCAGGTCGCTCTGGAACGTGAGCGTGTCGACCTTATGCATAATTTTAAAAAAGACATGCAAGCTAACCCCGCAGTACAGCAGTGTTATTACGTCACGGGCAGCTCAGATTTTATCCTGATTGTAACTGCAAGAGATATGGAAGGGTATGACACCTTTACCCGGGAAACTTTCTTTGATAATGCCAACATCAAGAGCTTTCAGACCAATGTGGTGATGGATGCGGTGAAAGTCGGACTGTCATTGAATATAGAAGAAGACGCAGAGAATTAACTCTGCGTCCGCCTTCTTGCTTAGGAGGATTCGTTAATCTGGCTGGTAACAAGCTGGTGGTACAATTCGGGGTCTGTCGCCCCTTCTGTGCCTAAAACCAGAATCTTACTGTCACTGTTTAGGTTAAGTTGGTTAGCAAAGTCAGACGTTTTACGTGCAATGACCATGGCTGCAAGCCCTGCAACTGCTGATTCACCCGCCTCAACGGCCGGATCCTCACCCACCCCTTTGGCTAACAACTGCATGGTTTGGGGCACGGTTTCTTCACTGACGGTCATAAAATCGTCTGCGCCTGACGCTAAAATTGTCCATGCCAGCAATGATACTTCGCCGCAGCAAAGTCCAGCCATCATGGTTTCTAAATCCCCGGTCACGGTGACAGGCCTTCCAGCTCTTGCACTTTGCTGAAGGCAGTTTGCATTCTCAGGTTCAACAACCACAAAGCGTGGACGCTCTTGTTGCCAATATTGCCAGAAGTAGCCGCAGACTGCGGCTGCTAATCCACCCACGCCGCCTTGCACAACGACATGGGTCGGTATTTCTCCGTCTAATTGCTCGATAATTTCAGCGAGCATAACGGTATAACCCAAGGCAACATCTTTGGGTATGTCCATATACCCCTCATAGGAGGTATCGGACACGATAATTCTATTGTATTGCTTGGCCTGCTCCGCTGCAGTGCGAACGGACTCGTCATAATTTCCATCAATACGAATGACCTCAGCACCAAATTGTTCCATGGCCAGTCGCCGTCCTTCAGAGACATCAGAATGAATAAAGATGACGCATTGGCAGCCAAACATCTGAGCACCCCATGCTACAGAACGACCATGGTTTCCATCAGTCGCACAACTGACAGTCACATCAGCCAAATGCTCACTGTACATACCAAGAAGAAGATCATCGATTGACACCTGTTGGCCGATTTTCTCTCTCAGGACAGCTTGCAGTTGACGTGCGACAGCAAAGGCTCCACCAAGTGCTTTGAAACTTTTAAGAGCGAAGCGTTGTGATTCATCTTTATACCAAATACGCGAAAAACCAGCTTGATCTGACAAGGCGTTTAGAGAGAGAAGTGGCGTCGCTTTGTATCCGGGCCATTTTTTAATATCACGAATGGCTACTTCTGCGTTTGTCAGATTCAGTATTGACTGGTGCTGGTCGGTATACACATTACTTGCGCCAGCTCTTGGATTGGCAAAATGACTCACAGTGCCTTCTATAAGGTGTTTTGTGGTTTTTATTGATGTATCCGTTGTCATCACTTCGCACTACTCCATCAGAATTCACTTCACCGGGTATTCATTGGTGCAAATGGGTTATGAGATTACTTACCTACCGTATTTTGCTTGGGCAGGAATATTTTTCGATTGATCTTAGTTTATTCAGCGTGCGTGTGGTCAAAACGTAAATTTCTATTGTGATGTGAGGAATTTCTGCGATTTTGAGGCGCTAATCGAAGTAAAACATTTCTACCATTTCTGATGCCGTATAAATCATTGATAGTTAAGCAATAGAGAATTTGACGGAGAAATGGTATGCGATGGATTTATCTGATTCTGGCTGTCGTTGGCACTCTTTTACCTTATGGCGCTTTTCTACCCTGGTTGATCGACAATGGCCCTGACCTTTGGCAACTCATCAAGGATGCCACCGTCAATTCCATCAGTGTTTTTGCATGGTTAGACGTAGCGATCGCTGCTGTCGCGCTTATCTTATTCATCGTTAACGACAGCAGAAAGCACAATGTGAAATACGGGTATCTTGCCATTATGGCGACACTGACGATTGGTGTATCTGCTGGGCTGCCACTTTATCTTTTCTTACGCCATGAAACTGAAATAGTAAGCCAGCGCCTTGAGGGTGTCTGATGTGACCTGAGCATTCCCGCAGACATGACATTGTTCAATACCCTGCTGTATCCGCTTATTTGTCAACGGACTAATATCAGCCGAGGGTAATCAGTATTAAACCAGAGGAGTTTTTAGTGTATCCAGACGTTATTTTATTGAATGGTACAGGCAGTTCGGGGAAAACGAGTTTAGCGAAACAGTTGCAGGAACTCATTCCCGTACAGTATTTAAACTTCAGCATCGACAGTATTCTGTATACCCTGCCACCTTCTGACCTCAAGCGAATGATGGCTGGCGGAGCCATTGAACGGGACGGTTACGACTACCATCAGCTTACAGATGGCTACCATCATTGCGTCGGCGCGCTATTGAAAGCAGGGTGCAGAGTGATCATTGACAATGCGTGGGTGCATCAAGATGAACTGGACGCGCTTGAAGATATCCTGTCTGATTTTGAGGTCGTGAGGGTCAAGGTACAATGCCGCTTGGATATTTGTATCCATCGCGAGCTTTCTCGTGGAGACAGAGCAATTGGCCTTGCTGAGTGGGAGTATCCTCTGGTTCACAATTACATGAAATATGATGTGGTAGTGGATACAAGCGATATCTCGCCGAAAGAAGCTGCTGCTTTTTTGCTTGTAGAACTGGAGAAATTCAATAAAAGTCGCTCACGTTAAACAGGTAAATACTGATGTGTGCAGAGTGACTGACCAGAGAATAATGTTATCTATATAGTAATAAGGGAACTGAATGGATATTAAGCATGTTATCGCAGACCATTGTCTTGATCTTCTTCCGGCCTTTGTTGAGCTGGAAAGCTATTACTTCGCGGAAAATGCAGCAACTCAAAACGAGCTGTCTCATTACCTGACTGAACGCGTATTTTCTCAAGCATCCAGTGTCAAAATCATCGCGGCGTATGAGAAGGGTCAGGTGCGTGGTTTTGCCACTTATACTGTGATGTATCCCGCCCCAAGACTTTCAGGCCAAATGTATATCAAAGACTTATTCGTTACCTCTTCGGCGCGGGGAAAAGGAGTGGGTCTGGCCTTGATGAAGTATCTGGCTGCTGTAGCAGTAAATGCTGGCTGTGAGCGTTTGGATTGGACAGCAGAGAGCATCAATCCACGAGCCGGTCAGTTTTATCAGGCTATTGGTGCCAGCCTAGTATCAGAAAAAGAATATTATCGTTTTGAAGGCACAGCCCTGAGTCAATTTGCACAATCTCTTCTCAATGATGATGTTAAACATTGAGCGTCTTGAATCACATGTTTATTAGCTCTTAACCCGCCTCGAAAGTCATATCATTACCATTTTTTGAGCTATTCAAATGTTTTTCGTCGGTGAATTCCGTAAATGACCTAGAGGGTGTATGGGCAGTAGGCATATGGGTAATCTGGCCGAGAGGGCACGAGGTATGCAGACGATCGCAAATTTCACTCGTGGATTATATTAGACAAATCGCAGGAATTATATTGGACGCCTGTGTGTAAAACCTTGTTAGACCTCAATGGTGCAATCAATGACAGCAAAGGAATGTGTCAGTTTCATGTTGGTAAAAGGCGATAAAGTGCTTGTTGAGCAGCGTGCCTTACACAAGGAGACCGACCCTGGATTGATAACTCTACCCGGTGGGCATATTGAGCTAGAGGAAACTCGCGAGCAAGCTTTAGTCCGTGAACTCAAGGAAGAGTTAAACGTTGTACCAAATACATACTATTACCTGTGCTCTTTGCATCACCCAACCCAAGAGTTACAGCTGATCCACTATTACGTTGTTCTCGATTGGAGCGGTAAACTCTCAAATCGAGAAGCTGATGAAGTTATGTGGTGTTCATCATCGGAGTCTCAAATAAGTATTGAAGCCGATAGAGTTGCTTTGAGAGAGATGAAAAGAATGCAAGAGTTGCTTGTTCAAAGTTCGTTCTAACAAGCTAATGATCGAGGTAAGTTTACTTTTGGCGCATTTTTTCACAGGAATGCTGTCATTCAGGCTCTTCAATAAATTTGGGTAGTAAACGCCCGTTATTCTTACGTTACTGTGAGGGAATCTGAATGCCAATAATATGTCTTGAAGGGGCTAGCGGTATCGGAAAGAGTACTGCAGCTTTTTTTATGGAAAAAGAGTACGGATACGTTCGCATTCCAGAAGTAAACGAATTATTCGAACAGTCATCTGGTGAACCAGATGACTGGTATTTCGAAATGCAAGTTAAACGTTGGGAGTTAGCTAATGAGGTCTCTCAATCTGGTGAAGTAGCCATCCTAGATGGGGATCATTTGCAGCCAGTTTGGTATAACTGGATTCTTGATGATCTAAATTTCCAACCCTTTGATGCAGTTTTGGATTTCTACTCTAAGGCATTCTTACAAGGCAAATTAGATTTCCCTGATTCGTATGTTTTATTGCATACAAGTATCGATGAATTACGAATTAGGAAAGAAAACGATAAGAGTCGCAACAGAAGTCACTTTGATATGCACTTGCGATTAATTGAACCTCAACATGAATACTTTGAATCATTGCGTTCAGGCGGCCTTAAAGGCGTGAGTTTTATAGAGGCGACTTCTCCAGTGGATATTGGCAATTACTGTCATAACATGCAGAAAGTCGGTTTGGTGAAGAACCCAAATAAGCCAGGATTTAATATCTTTGAGGATTACATTAATTCGAAAGTAACAAGTAAAGGCAAGGGACGCGAAAAAGCCGCGCCCATGCTCTAAGCGTTATGCCTAAGAGGTAATATGAAGAAGTCTATTGTCCCTGAGCAATTCAAACACTACTACGACGATTGGCACTTTTCACCAGTAATTGAAGCAGATGGAACGGTTTATCTATCCGGCGTTACTGCTGCTAGAAAAGATAAACCAATCAGCATTGATCCCCAGGAGCAGTTCCACGATGCGTTTTATAAACTAGGTGTATATCTCGATGCCGCAGGATTAACTTACGATGACATTCTTGAAATGACCACATTCCACGTTGACTTAAAGGCACACATTGATGTGTTTTCAAAAGTAAAAGATGAATATGTGAAAGCTCCATATCCAGCGTGGTCTGCTGTAGGAGTATCTGAGTTTATTCCAGAAAATGCCTTAGTAGAAATGCGTGTTGTGGCAAAAAAATAATTTCGCTAAAACAAGAAAATGAACGTGGACGTTTACTCGCGGTGCATTTTCTCATAGAAATACTGTGATTTTGTATTTTAAACAGTTTGGGTGAGTAAGCGCCCGTTTTATGTCAAAAGGAATTAAATGAGTATCAACATTTATTTACTCGGTCAGTTGGTTTTTATCTCAATGTTGTTCGTCGGAGGCTTGAGTTATTACTTGGGTAAGAGGAAAACTTCCACACCAAAAGTGGCAGCCATGATTGGCGTGACCTTGTGTATCGTCCCTCCGCTTAATTTTATCTATTTGATCATTTTATTGCTCAAGAAAGATATCAAGGTTGGGGCAACAGCCTGACGAACATATTACAAGCGCAGTCTCGTTATAAATTTTCACTGCGCGTTAATTTGCCCATGCTACAGACGTTGTATGCAAAAAAATGATCGAGTACCAATAATGATGTTAAGCGAACTATCTAAAGAAGATATCAATGAAATCACATGCCTAGTGTTTGGAGACGACCTGACACAAAAGGAGCAGGCCGACCTGATCTTTGTTTTCGGGGGAACTAATCCAGGTATATGGCAAGCGGCATATAAGGCGTACAGCGATGGTATCGCTGAGCGTATCTTGATAGCTGGCGGGTTAAGCCCTAATGGAAGAAAACACTATGCTTGGGATCTTGGTGACATCCCCGAATCCGTCGGTATCAAGCATAAACTCGTTGAACTCGGCGTCCCAGCTAATAATATTTTGTGTGAGGTAAACTCATCAAACTCTTATGAAAACGTCGTGTTTTCGAAGGCAGTGTATGGCCTCAGTAATCTGAGAAACATTGCGGTTGTGTGCAGAAGCTATTCTGCTGGAAGGCAGTGTAGAACAATAGATAAACAACTTGGTGGCAGTGTTCGTATCACGCCTTTTACTTTTGAAGCCAAGCAGCACCCGGATGAAGCTCCGATTAGCCGACATAATTGGCTTAAGAGTGAACGTAGTTATAAGTTCGTGATTGGCGAGTTTTTGAAAATAATAAAATACGGAAGCTACGGACACTTAACCGAGGCGAATATTAATAGTGGAAGGCTAATCGATTACGCCAAGTTGCAAGTGTAAGCATATAACAAAACCATCCAACTGACTCCGCAACGTCGCCTTTTTTGCTAATAAACACAGCAAAACGGGCCACATTGCTCCGCGGTTGATTGCGGCGTTATGTGTCATGGAGTACTTAGTGACCCAAGTGGGAGAAATTGGGCAAATCGAATCTGGCGATGATCAGGGCTTTTAAGTCAAAATCATTGATGATTCTGAGAGCACAGGTGGTTTCCTAGTCCTCATGGGTAAAGACCTAAACAATCCTATTTCGCTAGCTGTTGACAGTTAGGTAGCAAACACCGAAGAACTTAGAAATCCAGAGGCCTGCTATTCATATAATGTGTTACATCAGTCTACGATTTACAGGCTTATCGTTACTTCAAAAAGCGCTATCCTACTGGCGTTGCTACATTTGTTTTCTTATTCCTGGCGCTATTTCATTCATTTTTAGAGAGACCAATTGCAAAATAACGTCTCCTTGCCGTGCCGCCAGCCAATGGGGGTCTTTTTCTGGCACCGTCAGAATGTCACCCGCTTCGTATACTTTCTCTTCCGACTTATTAACCTTTTCTCCGTTTCCCCAGAATAATTTACCTGAAATTACTGTCATTAAACGGATCCCACTTTGTGTGCTGTGTGGAGGAACCACTTTTCCAGACGGTAACTGAAACAAAATAACACTTGGTTTTCCGTCAGATACCGCAAGAGGAGTCACTTTTGCTACTTCATACACTGTTTTTGATGGCAGAAGATCGAGATCTATCAATCTCGTTTCTGCATATACCTGATTCGATGCAAGTAAAGATAGGAAGAAGAAGGGGAGTAATTTCATGATTTCACCTCTTGACGTGATGACCAGTGACCTTGTGATAAGTAGATATTTCCGCTCGAACAGCAAAGAGTATCTACCCATCACCAATTAATGATAATGATAACCATTATCATCTTTTCATGAGGTCGATATGCCACACAATCTATTCAGTAGCCATAATTATGATTTTGGAGTCGTGATGGTCATATTGTGAGTACTGAAGAGTTTTTGCGCTCATGTATGTTGTCACTTACATTCTCAGCCTGTATTTACACACCTCTAAAACTCATAATCTAGCTTCACTTCAACAGATCGTTCTGCACCAAACCAGCAGTTTGTTTTATCAAAACAGGTATAACTCTCTTGATCGAGAGCGTTGGTGACTGCAACGTTGACCGCTGTCCCTGTTAACTGGTCATTGAGTTCACCGAGGTCATAACCAAGTGATAAATCGACGGAGGTATAAGCAGGTACTTTGCCCTGAGTGTTGCTATCGTCCATTTGCATTTCACCCACATAGCGAACGCCACCACTTATTCGCGTACCCGCTAAAACCCCGTCATCAACAAAGTAATTGCCGGCTAGATTGGCTGAATGTTCTGGAACATAAATAGGAGTCGTGCCTTCAAGTTGGTAAGCGGTGTCCTTTGTTACTTTAATATCAGAGTAGGTGTACCCAGCAGCCAGGGTTAAACTGTCTGTAACACCCCATTGAGTTTGTACTTCAACACCTTGCGATGTAATTTCACCAACCTGAAGTGGAGGATTACGATAGTCAGCCGGGTTTATGATAAGTGCGTCACTTTTTACTATTCGATAAACAGATACGGAAGCATTGCTTCTTTCATCGTCTGACTGGGCTTTTATCCCCAGCTCCCATTGCTCACTGGTCTCCGGTTTATACGAGATACCATTGGGGCCTTTGCCGGGGGTGGGTTCAAAGCCAGTTGCGTAGTTGAGGTATGGCGCAATACCAAAATCAAACTCGTACAAAGCCCCAAATCTGTATGAGAATGCGCTTAAATCAGCTGTTATTTCTTCTGTATTACCACCTATAAAGCCGCTTACATAGGTTTCACTTCTATCAACGACACCTTTATAAATATCGTAGCGGCCGCCGGCAAGAAGGACGAGACCATTGAAACGGAGCTGGTCTTGGAGGTAGATACCAATCTGTTGGCCGAAAATATCATCTTTCTGATTTCTCAGTTCAAAAAGAAGTTTCGGTGACAATATATCATTGTCTGGATTGAAAACATTAAACACATAAAAAGGGATGTTCAGAGTGAAATATTCGCTGTAGTCCGAAACACCGGATAGGTACTGATAGTCTGTACCCAGTAAAATATCGTTTTCTAACGAGCCATAGTGAAAATTTGCTGAAATCTGATTATCAATTGTAAAGGCTTTTGTCGTTTCCTCGGTAGAGTATATGTTGCGAAATAATTGTCCCGTAGACTCATTAAAATTACAATTTGCCGGATTGTCTGGCTCATTGCAGGTATGGTAAGTGTTCTTTTGGAGTAATTCACCTTCTGTATACCGTGCGTTCTGAAGAAACGACCAACTTTCGTTGAAATCGTGGTTTAGTTTGTAGCCAGCCATCAACATTTTACGTTTGAATACACTCCAGTTGAGATCGCCTGCTGAGGTTGATGGAGATATTTTCCCCAGTGGGTTATCAATAAACATTCCTGATGCGGGTAAAGAAGAATTAATACCCATTGAGGGATCATTTTGGTAGTAAAAGCTAATAGTTAAATCGGTACTATCTGTAATTTTCCAGTTCAATGATGGTGCAAATAAATAACGTTCATCTGTAGCATTATTGACCTGACTGTCTTGCTTTCTTCCCATAGCAATAACTCGATAAGACAGATCGGTATAACCAATAGAGCCAGTAGTATCAAAACTAGCCTCCATCAAATTTCTCATTCCTAGTGATGCACTAAAAACCGATATTGTGTCAGTTTGAGGTGCTTTCGAAATGATGTTAACTAGACCGCCGGGTGACATAGAGCCGTATAAAACAGAAGTCGGTCCTTTAAATATTTCTATCTGTTGCATCGCAATGGGATCGACTTGTGGTTGCAGGTTCCAGCCAATCAAATAAGGAAGGGGCAGGCCGTCATAATACGCTTGCCTTATGGGAAACCCTCGAACATAAAAATTATCATACATATTAACCGATGAACCTTTAGTTTCCGTCACCGTACCAGGCACATACCTTAGTGCTTGGTTCAATGATTTTACGCCTCTCTGCATAAGGGTCTCACCATCAACTATATTGATAGCTTGCGGCGTTTCATGAGGTTCAAGTTTTGTCTTGGTGGCTGTATTACGATATGCCTTGCCAAGAACAGTCACTGTATCAAGGGCGCTATCTTCATCACTATAATCTGCCCATACAAAAGGCGAGTTAGCCATTGTTAAAATCAATATTGGAATGGCGTTTTGTATAAAATGCGATATCTGCATAGTTCCCTCTATTACAGCAATTAGAATTAATTATTTTTTTTATCGTATCGCTGAGAAAATACGAAAACTTAACAATTTGGTGCAAAAAAAAATAATGAACGCTTATGTTTGATGTTGAGACTTTAGCCAATTAAAATTTTCTATCTTAAATATGAGATAATTAATATATTTTTTATACTTCACTAAGTGTCAGAGCTCTAAGCTGAAAGTGTTTTTTATTTGCTAAAAGTTAACTTTAATTATTAGTTTAATTGGTATTGTTAGGTTTTTATTCTGTAGGGGTTTGCATAAAAGATACATTTTATTTGATAGTTAAAACCCCTATTTTTAGTGTTTATTTTAATATTATTGAATTTATTTTGATATATTTATTTTTTGTTTGTTTATTTATATTAAAGCAATGATATTATTAAATTAATTTTATATCCCTCTGTATACATTTATATTTTTCTTTAAGTAAAGTATATTTTTTTATTTTTAGATTGAAAAAAATTAGTAAATTTTTATATTAAATTTTTTGCATATAACTTATTGGTTTAATAAATTATATATCGTTGCCTTTATTATTTATTTTAGACAAGATGGTGTTATTAAGATGTTTTTTCTCTTTTAAATTAAAGGGGGTTTAAAAAATAATGCCCATCAAAATATATAGAGATAAATGGGGTATACCGCATATAAAGGCTAATTCAGAATTGGAGCTTGTATTTGCTCAGGGCTATAATGCCGCAATAGACAGAGGCTGGCAGATAGAAGTAGATCGTCTGCGAGCAAAGGGAGTAAGTGCCTCTGTTTTCGGGAAAAAATATATTGAATGGGATAAGTTTGCACGCCGAGTTAAGTTTGATGACATTGCAGAAGAATGTTGGAAAAATTTAGCCCCTGACAATCGACAATGGGTCAGAGAATACGTCAAAGGAATAAACGCAGGTATCAGAATAAATAGTAACCCTGCATTTTCAAAATTCGGTATTACTCCGAAGCAATGGGATCCGTGGACACCAATAAGTATGTGGATTTCAAATCACATTCTTATGGGAGGGTTTGCCAGTAAAATTTGGCGTGAGGAAGTGATCGAATGCCTTGGTGAAGAATATTTAGATTATTTTAAAACTGAAGATTTCTCAAGAGCAGAAAGTAACGGTTGGTATATACCGCCAACGAGAACACAGTCAGGTAAATCAATTCTTGCCGGTGATCCGCACAGAGTGGTTGAACTACCCTGTAGCTACCAACAAATACACCTTTCATGCGATGAATATGATGTTGTAGGTCTTGCAATACCCGGCGTCCCGGGTATTGCCCACTTTGCTCACAAAAGCTCTGTGGCTTGGTCAATTACGAATGCAATGGCAGACTACCAGGATCTATTTTTTGAAAAAATAGTGAAAAAAGAACAGGGTTATTACAGTCAAGGACCGGACGGAGAGGAACGTGTAGAGTTTGCAAAAGAAATTATCGAAGTAAAGGACAGTGACAGTATAGAAATTGATGTGCTCACAACACAGCGCGGTCCCGTCATTATTGAGGCTTGTCATGAGCGATTACCTATCAGTCTTAAGTTGCCTTCATCCATTTATAAAGTATCTGGGTTTGAAACACTGAGGTCACTTCTAAAAGCACAGTCTGCTGACGATGTTGAACGTGCTTTTTCAGATTGGGTAGAACCTGTAAATGTACTCCAAACATCTGATAGAAATGGTCAGTTTATTAGTCGCGTTGTAGGGAGGGTGCCATCTCGCGCCAAAGATAATTTTACTCGCATTGTGCCAGCTTGGCGCCCTGATACCAGTTGGTCTGGTAATGTTGAGGGCGAACGCAACAACAATGGCGAGGGTATCGCGGTCATGGCTAACCAGCGTGGATTAGCTGCCAGAATGGGCACAGAGTTCTCAGCCATACATCGTGCACAGCGTATTTCAGATTTGATTGAAGCTCGTGATAGCTGGTCGGCAGATGAAATGAGAAAAATACACGTCGATAGCCATTTAACGACAGCAAGTATCATTACAAATATGGTGTCGGCACTATCTGACTTACCGGATAAAGTAGCAAGGTTACAGACGTTACTGGATAGGTGGGACGGCAATATGTCTGCAAGCTGCGTCGAGGCTGCTTTGTTTGCTAAGTTGCGAGCGAATATAGTAAGAAATATTGCCTCACTACCAGAACTTAACGCGTTATTAATGGCCATTGAAGGCCATAGATATTCAACCCTTTTTTCCCCTTGGTTGTGTATAAAATCACGTGTCGCGTTTGCACTGAATACCATCTTAAGCGCAGGGTTTCCCAACCTCCAAATTGAACCTGTCGTCAGAAAATCTCTTGTCGACTTATCGCTGGAAAACAATCTGGATGAAACATGGGGTGAGATCCATACTGTTGTACCTTGGACTGCATATGATAATGATAACCTACTTTCTTGGCCGGGAATTGGCGGTGATCATGACTGTGTGCTTTCCTCTTATAGCCTTCCGGGAGTAACTCACGCTTGCTGGCGTACCCCTTCGGCAAGATATATCTGGGATCTGGAGAATGTTGAGAGTAGTCAGTGGGTCGTTCAATTCGGTGCCAGTGATGATCCTGACCACCGCCATTTCAGCGATCAATACAAAATATGGCGTAAAGGTGAAATGGTCCCTGTCATTGTTAGTTGGGATAAATTAGCGCCAGAGTCATCAATATCTACAGTCAATGATCTAGAGAGAAGCGCCAGTCAGGTCACTGACATTGGAACATTTGATATTGAGCCCCTGGATGTGGCAAGACATATTGATGTGGTTTATGAATGGGTAACGCAAGACCGAGCAAAATACTGGGGTCTTTTAGAATATGACAGAGAACGAATAGAGTTAATTTATGAGTATCTCGATGTTCAGTTTTATCATAACGCTTTTATCATTTCGCATAACAATCAGCCAGTATCATTGATTCAGCTTTACGATCCAAAGCATGACGAACTGGGTGATAAGTATCGTGTCATGCAGGGTGACATTGGGCTGCATATTTTGATTGCACCAAAAGATCTGCACCTCCCTAATTTTACGGAAAAAATCTTTTCTTTGATAAAGCATTTTCTAATGTATGATTCGAGGAATAGAAGAATTGTTGTAGACCCCGATGTAAATAATGCTAAGGCATTAAACCGATTTCAGCGTTTGGGTTTCAGTATGGCCGATAAAGTTAAACTCTCTACCAAAATTGCACAGCTTTTTTACTTTAATCTCACCGTATAGAGTATTTTTTCATACTCCCTTACTACCTCTTCCTACGGGGTCTTCGCGACCCTAACAATTTAAAATCTCAGTTTATCTATATCATGTAGTACACAGTTCTTTTATATTTGCTGTACGATAAATTTAGATATATCTAAACATCCATTCTAATATTCTCATCTTCTATATCAGATAGAAAGTATCAATAATATTAAAAATCCTATATTAATAAATGTTATTAATATTAATGTTTTTTATAAAATTTAATAAATCCACCATAGTTAATAAAAATGCGAATATACAATTTTTATTAATAAACATTTAACATTCTGTTAAATTAAATAATAAAAAAATATAATAAGATACGAAAAATTAAAAATTATCATGTCTAAATTATCAATTTAATTGAAATTTATCTTTAAAATTCTCTTTAATAATACAGAAGTTTGTAACATAATATTAAGCTTTATTAAATTGGTAAGTAATATTTATATATTGTATTAAATAAAAAAATATCGATAATAGACGGACACTTCACAGTTATTTTCTATTTAATTGGAATTAATTATGACTGAATTATCAGACAATGCCGTTTATACTTCACAGATAAAATTAACAGACTCAATAAACTATACAGATGGATACATCCTTAACTCTGATAATTGGGCAAATTATGTCGTAGGCGCTATTACTGCAATAAGACATGTGGGTAGCGCATTGTCTAATAATAAAGTATTCAGTGGACAGTTGGCACATGAGCTAAATCATTCAATAAATACTATCGACCTTGAACAACCACTACCCAATATGGATGCGGCACTAGAAGAAGTAAATTCACTTTATCTCAGCAATGCTGTTTATTTTCAAAATCCAAAATATGTTGCTCATTTGAATTGTGCAGTAGCCTATCCAGGGGTGATTGCAGAGCAAATTTTAACTGCGGTGAATTCATCATTAGATACCTATGATGGGAGCGGTGCTGGTACGCTAATAGAACAAAAGATTATAGATTGGACTGCTGATAAAATCGGTTTTTCTCACAACGCAGATGGTGTATTTACCAGCGGTGGTAGTCAGTCTAATTTGATGGCATTACTTCTAGCTCGTGACAATTTTGCGCTCACTAGTCTAAATGAATCTATTAAAGATGTTGGCATAACCGATAATTGTCGAAGATTTAAGATATTCACATCAAGTGTTTGTCATTTTACGATAAAAAAATCGGCTGCAATTTTAGGATTAGGCTTCGATTCAGTCATATCAATTCCAGTAGATAGCAACTTCAAAATGGACCTTCATGAGCTGGAAAGAAGTATTGAAAAGACGATAGAAGAGGGCGGCATTCCTATTTGTATAGTTGGTACTGCAGGTACGACAGATTATGGTAGTGTCGATCCGCTTGATGGTATTGCTCCAATTTGTAAAAAGTATGATATGTGGTTTCATGTCGATGCTGCATATGGCTGCGGATTATTAGTCAGTCAGAAACACAAGGAAAAACTAAACGGAATATCGCATGCTGACTCTGTTACTGTCGACTATCACAAATCCTTTTTACAGCCGACAAGCTGCAGTGCATTTTATGTAAAAGATAGACAGAAACTTTCATTATTGACCTATCATGCAGAATATTTAAATCCTCTTCAAAATGATACAGAGAAAACACCAAATCTAGTAGACAAGAGTCTCCAGACAACAAGGCGTTTCGATGCTTTAAAACTTTGGCTGACACTGCGTGTTATGGGAAGTGAAAATATTGGTAAAGTTTTCGACTCCGCCATCGAACTCGCAGGTGATGTTTACGAATTACTTATGGGTGATGATGAGTTTGAGGTTATTCACTCTCCAGAGACCAGTGCAGTTGTTTTCCGATATTTTAATAAAAAATACTCCAATGAGAAGTTGAATAAGATTAATTACAGTATCAAGGAACATTGTTTCTATGCCGGAAACTGCGCGATTGCAAGTACTAAATTCAAAGGTATTCAATATCTTAAGTTTACAATCCTAAATCCTACAACAACTTATGAAGACATTGTTGAAATTCTTTCAGAGATTAAATCTCATGCTTATCTGATTCAATCACAGAAAGAATATATGGATTAATGTTATGAAAAATAGATATGATTTTATTGCTATAGGCCTAGGACCTTTTAATTTAAGTTTAGCTTGTTTAACAGAGCCAGTGAGTGACCTTAAAGGTTTATTCCTGGAGAAAAAAACTGAATTTAATTGGCATCCTGGACTCATGATAGATGGTGTCAACTTACAAACACCGTTTCTGTCAGATCTTGTTACACTTGCTGACCCAACGAGTTCTTACAGTTTTTTAAACTATGCCAAAAGTAAAGGTAAGCTATATAGGTTCTATATTAAAGAAGACTTTTTCCTATTAAGAAAAGAATATAATCAATATTGCCAATGGGCCACAAGTCAACTTGTAAATATCATATTTGATCGTGAAGTGATAGATATTAAATTCTGTTCAGAAAGTTCGCTTTACCATGTTATTTCAAAGAGTAGTTCGGGTGAGAAATTAGAATACTATACAGAACGTATTATTCTTGGTACTGGACCGCAACCAAATTTAACAGAAGCTATTGACTCAAACGCAACTAACATTATTCACTCAGGACAGTACCTTAATCAAAAACAAAAGCTAATAGAGTCTAATGATATTGTGATCGTTGGATCTGGGCAGAGTGCAGCTGAAATATATTATGATTTGTTATCATCAATTAGAAATTATAATTATCATCTAACATGGGTTACTCGCGCGGAGAGATTTTTCCCACTTGAGTTAACTAAATTAACATTAGAGATGACTTCTCCAGACTATATTGATTATTTTTATTCCTTAACCCAAGACAAAAAAGATGAGTTGATCTGTCAACAAAAATCACTCTATAAAGGAATAAACAGCTCACTGGTTAATCAAATATATGACTTACTGTATGAATTAAGTCTTGATGGTGATGTGCCTACACGCCTACTGACTAATAGTGAGCTGGTTTCACAATCATCTTCATCGCTCAGTTTTAAACAAAATGAAGTTGAAAAAACATTTTCCCTATCGTTTGATCAACTCATTATGGCAACAGGTTTCCACTACAAAACGCCTGACTTCCTCCGGTCCATAATGAGTGAATTAAATCTTGATGAAAATAAACGTTTCAATGTGTCAAGGGATTACACCATCAACGATAACCGTTCTATTTTTGTCCAAAATGCAGAATTACATACACATGGATTTTGTGCCCCAGATCTTGGTATGGCTTGTTATCGAAACAGTAAAATAATTAATCAGATGGTTGGTTATGAGTACTATTCAGTAGAGAAAAAAGTACCGTTTCAGGAATTTTCTGCAGATGAGACAGGCTTTGAATCAAACAAAGGTTTCAACTTATGAGGCCGACTTTAAAGCAGTGTTTAATTCTATTAACACTTATATCCGTAGTGTGTGACACCATAATGCTACCTTTCTATCCAATATTTTTTTTACAACGTTTCGGGATAGACAGTGGTTATCACGTTGGTGCATACCTTGCAGTACTGTGTTTTGTCGTTATGGTTTCATTTCCATTTTGGGCAAAATTAGCCAAACGTTATCACGAAATTCATATTTGGATTTTCACCCAGATTATTGCAGCAGCGTTAGGTATTGCGTGCTATTACAGTACGTCAATCGAATGGCTGTGGATAGTATCGATGACAAAGATGGTATTCAAAGCCAGCTATCTACTTATTTATCCCTATGCGCTCAGATTAGAGGAGAAAGATGCTCATTTAGGTATTGTCGGTCTCTTTGCAGTATTAATGCATTTTGGCGGTATCGGAGGCGCAATTTTAGGCGGTGTATTAATAGATGTTACTGAAGCGCATAACATCTATTTAATTATGTCTTTGGGTGATGTCATTCAGGTCTTAATCTGCATATATCTCAGTATTAAACTCAATCTTGAGTGGAAACAGCTTCCTTACGAAGAACATGTTCCATCAAGAAAGAAAATACCGACGTTTATTTTCACTTTGGGTCTCGTTTCGCTCATTGTGTATTTCTGTGAGTTTCTCGCAAGACCGTATTTTACGCTCTACTGGCAGCAGATCAGTCAATCTGAAAGTACGCTCATTGCCGGGCTTGTTTATGCTGTTCCTGCTTGGATGGCTTTGTTTGGCTTACTTGTGAGCCATGGTCGATGGACATCAAAGCTCAATGCTCAGCAACAAATAACAGCAGCGCTTTTAGCGGCGGCAGTAGGTTTATGTCTTCAAGCGATAGCCGACTGGTATGTAGTATTAGCTGGCCGTATTTTATTTGGATACGCGTTATTCATCATTACGGTGAAACTAGAGGTGATGCTGTTCTCTCTAAGTGAACCCGCTCACTATGCTGAAGATTTCTCAAAAATTCACTTCCTTCAAAGCACTGGGATTATAGGAGCTTCAGTCCTTATTGGCTCGTTAGTTAGCGAGCAGGACTTTAGTATGCCTTTCGTCTTTGCTGCCGGCGGAATGGTAATCACTTGTCTGCTATTTATTATCTTCTTTATTTTTAAACAGACCAACGATTCGGCGACAAACGACAGCCACGTTTCTTCAATTACCCGTTCAGATACAGAGATTCACTGATATGAAAATTATTGAGCAAACCAGTATAAAACACGATCTTTTGGGTGATATTAGCTTTGTTCTTTATAACCCACAGCAACATCTTTCAGTAATACACGAATGGGTAACACAGCCCTATGCCGTATTTTGGGGAATGAATGGATACGAACTGAATGATACTGAGACGTTTTATGCGCGCATTATGGATAACCCGCATGAGACAACGTTGCTGGGATTCGTTGACAACAAACCTGCGTTTCTGATTGAAGTCTATGATGTGGCGCATCATGAATGCTCAGAGCATTTCACTGTTGAACAAGGCGATATTGGCATTCATATTCTCTTGTCGCCTAACAGGCTGTCAATTCGTGGCTTTAGTCACGCTGTTATGTCGGCATCTATGGAGCTACTGTTCGACCAATTCGGTGCAAAGCGAGTGATTGTAGAGCCTGACATTAATAATCACAAAATACACATGCTGAACTTATCTGTTGGTTTTGAGCATCTTAAAGTCATCGAGCTTTCAGACAAGACGGCTTTATTGGGTGTTCTTACCGCTGATAACTATACCCACAGTAAATCATTCCGCTCAGGGCTACACAGTTCTACTCAGCTGTTAAATAAAGGCCAATTGACCGAAGCATTCAGTCATCATCTGACAGAACAACACTGGCAAAGGGCGAATAAGCAACTTGTCATAAAAATGATCACTGAGTACAGCCACGAGCGCCTTATTACTCCATCGAAAGTCAGTGAACATGGCTATCTGTTAACGGATAGTACTGAATCAGTCAGATATGTATTTGACGCTAACGCACTACCGCTGAATCACTTGATGATTGAGCCTGAAACACTCAAAAAGGAGAAAGAGGCTGACGAGGCTCATCAAATCGATGCACTTGCATTTGTATTAGAATTCGCAGACGCACTTGGTTTGGCCGGTGATCGCCTTGCGACTTACCTTGAAGAGATCACCAGTACGCTGAGTGCTGAGTGTTACAAACTGTCTAAACCTGCATTTACTGCAGATCAGTTAGCCCATCAAGCGTTCCAGACCATTGAATCTGAAATGACCCACGGGCACCCATGCTTTATCGCCAATAATGGGCGCATAGGATTCAATGCAAGTGACTATCACAAATACACCCCAGAGGCAGCAACCCCAATACAGATAGTATGGCTGGCGGCTGAGAAGTCGCAGACGTTATTTAAATCTATCGATGGTGTTGAATATGAGTCACTGATTGAATCGCAACTTGATCTGAGTGAGCGGCATTTTTTCTCCAACACATTGAGAGATCGTGGCCTGTCACCCGATAATTACTACTTCATGCCAGTACACCCGTGGCAATGGGAAAATAAGTTTATCCACCTGTTCGGTAGGGAAATTGCCAGCGATGTTTTGGTGTGTCTTGGCAGTGGTTTCAACAAATTTCTTCCTCAGCAATCTATTCGCACATTCTTTAATTTAACCAAACCTGAAAACCACTATGTAAAAGTCGCATTGTCTATTCGAAATATGGGCTTCATGCGCGGCTTATCAGCAAAATATATGGAGGCGACGCCGGCTATCAACCAGTGGGTATACGACTTGGTGCGTTCTGACAACACATTGCAAAGCTTACACTTTGTCCCGTTACGTGAAATTGCCACCCTAGGTTTCAGTGGTACCTATTTTGAAAATGAGCAGTTGGGTGACACGCCTTACAGGAAAATGACGGCTGCGCTGTGGCGTGAGAATCCAACGAAGCAAGTTGCCTCCCCACATTGTCTGGCTACGATGACGAGTCTTCTGCACTTAGATAAGGAGGGTAAGTCCTATCTGGTTGCTAAGATTGCTGCCTCAGGCCTTAGCACTGAAAAATGGTTAACTGCTTATTTTACCGCCTATCTTACGCCGCTGATCCATTGTTTCTATAAGTACAAACTGGTGTTTATGCCTCATGGTGAGAATCTGATTCTGAAGTTTGATAACCATGTTCCTGTCGGCGTGTTTATGAAGGATATAGGAGAGGAAATATGTGTTCTGAACACTACAGAAAACCTCACTGAAGAAATCATGCGGGTCGCCATTACGATGCCGGAGGAAGAGGAACTTTTATCTATTTTCACTGATGTTTTTGATTGTTTCTTCCGCTATATGATGGCAATTTTGACTGACGAGGTTAACTTTTCTGCGTCCTCTTTCTGGCAAATTATCGCCACAGTCATAAGAGATTATCAGGCCTCTCACCCTGAGTTGAACGACAGGTTCAGCGCTTATGATATCTTTGACGACGACTTTGCGCTGTCGTGTCTCAATCGCCTACAACTCGCTGATAATAAACAAATGGTTGACCTCAGCGACCCTTCCGCCAATTTGCAATTTTGTGGGCGATTAGAAAATCCAATTTCACCTTACCGGCGTTCGTCGTGAAAAATGAAAACGATACATGTGGCAGAGCATTGTTGTCAGGTTTATCTCGTTATCCTGAAATAGCTTTCGTGGATGCAGAACAAGCTGATTTCAATTACGAAACTGATGAGTGTGCAGACCTTTATCAGGCCCTTCGAATCAACCAGCCTGATGCGTCTCGCTCATATCTTGCCGTCAATTTTTGGCGGCAACTGATTTGGCAACCGATCTACTTGAACGTTGCCAGTTGTTATCACTATCAGGCAAGCATAAACGTCGATCAGTTTAGTCAAAGACGTATGCAGCACAGACTGTACGGGATACACCTTGAGGCATGCGAACAGCACGAAAAACAAGATACTGCTGTCCAAGCAAGCCTGAATGCGATCGCACAATGTTTGTCTCAATGTTTTGTCCGTCTCAGGCAGTGCTGTCATTTATCTGAAGGACAATCCCACCGTATTGCCGCCGATATGGTTGCTCATGCTCTACTCGGTGTATCAGGTCTTGAGCGGTCATTGCTCCATGACGCACTGCTCTCATGGCAGAGGGCACTCTTTAACAATACACCCACGTCATACGTTACCGAAGAAAACCACCTAAGGGTCAAACTTGCCAGTTGCTGCCTGCATCTACAGGTAGACCCTGAAAATCCTTGCTTTTCCTGTCCAAAATCACTCTCAAGGAGGAAACAAAATGTCATCTAATCGAGTTCAATCTATCGATGGAATCAGGGGGATCAGTGTTCTGTGTATGATATGCGTTCATACAATGTGGATGTATGCTGATATACCTACCCAATCGGACACAATATTCGGCCATGTTGTCCACTTTATCGGAAAAGGCACCGCAGCTTTTCTCTTCACCATGGGTGTGTCACTGCTGCTCTCAAGACACCAGTCTATGAAAGATAACGTGCTACGTGGTGTCATTATCCTCGCGCTTGGCTACTCGATGAATGTTCTCAAGTTCGCGCTGCCAATAGAGGTCGGCGTCATGCCGGATGCATTTGTTGCCGCTTATGGCTGGGAAAGGCCGCTGGATTTTGCCCAGTACCGTTATCTCGTCCTCACGGGTGATATTCTACAAATGGCGGGTTTTGCGCTCATCGTTCTCGGTGTGGTGATGCAACTGGTTAAACATGCCTGGCAATATTTGGCGCTTGCGGTCATCGTTGCGGCGGTATCACGTCCTCTGAGCGGTTGGACACCGGGTATAGATGGTTTAGATTATTTCTTTAAGGTGCTTTGGGGCGATACTTATCATATTTATTTTCCTCTGTTCCCGTGGATTAGCTGTATCTTAGTGGGACTCTTTCTGGGTAAACGTTACACCGAGAATAAAGATCTCGATAAATTCCATCATGAATGTTTAGTCATGGGGCTGATACTTGCGCCATTGGGCGGTGGCCTCATGTATTGGGACTTCGATTACCACTTCAATAATTTCTTCCATTTGGGCTTTGGTGGTATCACTTATCTCATTGGTTTTAATTTATTTTTGGTATGGATGATGTTCAAGGCGCGCAACTGGTGGATTGTTAAGGTCTTTATGCCTCTGTTCACTTATTGCTCACGACATGTCACCAGCTTATATCTGCTACAGTGGGTTCTTATTTGTTGGGGTATGGGGATCATCGGATTCCGAACCATGGATCAGCTGCAGACACTCTCACTGATGCCTGTTGTTCTATTAATCACACTATTTTCACATTACAGCTTTATGTGGCTGAAAACCCGTTTTACAGATAACCAACAACAAGCATCGGAAGCTAAATAGTCATTTAAATAGGTTTTCGGAAACCATGGTTCACACATAATCAAAAGCCAGTCATTTATTGACTGGCTTTTTTCTGCCGTGTCACCGCCCAATCTTTCTATTCGTCATCTACGGAACAATGATCAAGACGATATCATTGATAACCGACTCAGAACGCCTGTCGTTGACGAATTGAAAAGAGAAGGATAATGAAGTAGATACCACCGATTATCGATACGACAGTGCCAGCAGCAACCTGAGCAGGATAAGCAATGATCTGGCCGATGAAGTCAGCGCCAAGTAAAAGAAGAGCACCAACCAGTGTAGCGGTAATGAGCTGGCTTACTGCGCCTCTTGCTCCAAGAATGACGGCGATATGGGGTGACAGTAATCCGACAAATGCCACAGGCCCCATTGTTGTGGTAACGATTGCACAGAGAGCGCCTGTGATGCTGAGTAAAATGACAAAGGCGAATGAAACATTGAGCCCCCTTGCTGATGCGAACTGTCGGCCGGTTGAAATTAAGGTTAACCATCTCGACAACAGTATTGAAATAATGACGAGCAATAGCACGCCAACGGCCAGGAAAAGCGCAGAGTCTGACGTTACCCGGTAGGTCGATCCGGCCAGCCAGCCAAGAAGGACAAATTTTCCCTCCCCAGCCCGACTTAATGAGTAATGCACCACGGCATCCAGCATCGCGGCCAATGATATTCCTGAAAGGATGAGCATCGAAGGTGAATACTGGTGTTTTCGTCCGAGCAACAGAAGAAATACCAGCACCAGAATACTGCCGACCAACGCAATCCAAGGGCTGATCTCGTGAACCGAGATACCGAACAGTAAATTGCCCAGGACAAGTGCAAGCACAGCACCTGCCGATACACCAAGGATATCCGGGCTCGCCAGTGGGTTATAGACCAAGCGTTGGAGAATAACGCCAGCCGCTGCCAAACCTGCACCTGCACTGAGTGCCGTTACGATTCTTGGCCATCGAATGGACCAGGCAAAATCATCCGGTAACTGCCAGATATTGGTCTGCTCAGAGGGATGGAAGCATGAGGAGACAACGACAAGGACTGCCAGACCTGCTATCAGAGCCGGAATCGCAATGGGGGAGGGCACATTTCTCCCTGAAGGTAAAACCAGAGACAATCTGTCTTGCGGCGATATTTTCTTCAGGGAGAGATAAATTAAGGCTGGCGCTCCTACCATTGCTGTCACCGTGCCAGTCGGAATGATATCCAGCGACCATTGACTGAGATATACGGCCAGAGAGTCGGCAAGCATTAACAAAATAATGCCAATGATCCCGCTGGTAACCAGCTCACTTCTCGCCGAGGTGAAACCTAGATAGCGACTGATATTCGGTGCAATTAATCCAACAAAACTGATCACACCGACTGCCGTGATAGAAACAGATACCAGCCAGACACCGATAAAACTGAGCAGGGTATAGGTAAGGCCGAGATTAAGTCCCCGGCCTGATGCTGCGTCTCCGCCAATTTTCAACAGTGTCAGCAAACGAGGAGCGAAGAGTATTATCAGAAAAACCGGCCACAGCTTGGGGAGTAGCCAGTAAAACCACTCCCAGCTGTTTTGGGTCAGATCACCCGCCCCCCAGATAAACAGGTTCATCGCATATTGCTGATTGAGCAAAATAATCGATGTCGCCAGTGCACCGAGCAACAGATTGACTGCCATACCAGCCAGAATCAGAGTAAGCCCTGCTAGGTTTCGGATACCAACGATGGTGACGACCAGCACCATGGCGACCAGCCCGCCGGCCATTGCCGCAAATGCAGAAAAGGTTCCTGTGAGATGTGGCGCGAAGACATTGATGATAACCAAGGCTAGCCAAGCCCCGGAGGACGTACCTAAGGTAAGTGGCGACACCATATGATTCTGCGTCAATTGCTGGAACAGGCTGCCAACCAGCCCCAGCGTTGCGCCAACGATGGCGGCCATCAAACAACGCGGTAAGCTCGCATCTGACAATGTCAGCCATTCAAAACTGTCTTTATCTATTGTGCCGTTTAGGATGCTGCTTGTCAGGGGCCAGAGTAAGCCAAACTGACTTTGATTTACCCCCAGTTGCAAAGCAAAAGATAAACACGCTACTGCGATTAACCAAAACCATACTCTCACTGGACGCTCGCCAAGTTTAAGAGGCTTGCGGTGATTGCCTCAGCATTATAAAGCACTGACATCGCACCCCCGTAACTCCATGTAGATTCAATGTCTGTTACTCTTTTATTTCTTACAAACGGCATAGCCCGCCACACCACAGAGCGTTCAAGCTTAGCCTTGTGATTAAAGGGCTGAAAATACATGGCAATACCATTTTTGATATGTCTCAGGTCAGTGACCCCCTTTTGAGTAACTCCCCACTGCGACGCAGGCTGTGGCATCGCATTTTCAAACCCCATATAACGGAGGACATACTCAGGAATAGAATTCTTGCCATAGATGTACACCGAAGTTTCACTGGCGAAGCGGAAAGTGGTGACCAAGGGCTTATCGCCGGGAAACGCAATGTCCAGTTGCTCTTTCAGTTCGTCCATGCGTTCGGAAATCAACGCCAGCTTCTTGTCCGCAACAGCCTCTTTACCCAGAACCTGTGCAATTTGTCTGAAGCTTTGAAACGCAGCACTGATGTTGTCATGTTTTTCACTGTAGGTTTGATAAAACAGTACAGGTGCGATTTCAGACAGCCGCTCGAAAAGGTCTTTTTGAGGAGACGCGATAAGGATGACATCGGGTTTAAGTTCAGCCAGCAGTTCATAATTCGGCTCAGACCGGGTACCTATGTCGCGGACGTCACTGGGAACAGCAGGTTTCACTACCCATTCCTGATATCCCTTTATATCTGGCATGCCTACTGGCGTGATACCGAGTTCAATAACCTGCTCGGCGATATCCCAATTCAGTGCGGCGACACGTTGTGGCACGCTACTCAGTGTTTTTTGCCCTTCACTGTCAGTGACAATGTGCGCGGCAATACTATTTGTCGCCGTGATAAGGGAGACAACAAGAATAAAAAAAGTCTTCAGGTGAGTCAGCATACGATGGCAACCTTATGATTTTCTTCGGGGTGATTGAGCAGTTGAATTCGGGTGTCATACAGTTCTGAGAGTCGTGAGGCATTCAGTAACTCATCACTCTCTCCATCGAAAACAACTGTTCCTCGTTTTAACGCAACCACATGTTGGGCGAAGCGCAGAGCAAGGTTGAGATCGTGAAGAATGATAATGACGCCTCTCTTCTGGTCTTTGCTTAATTTCGAAAGCAGTGCCAGAAGGTGATACTGATGATGGATATCCAACGCAGAGGTCGGCTCATCCAGAAGGAGGATAGGGGCGAGTTGTGCGATCAGCATAGATACCCATGCCCGTTGTTTTTCGCCACCGGATAAATGCTCTGCGGCATGGTCTGCATATTGATTGATCTGGGTGGCGGTCATCGCGTTCGTCACCGCCAGATGGTCGTCTGGTTGCATCCGGCCAAATGTGCCTAACCACGGAAAACGTCCCAGTGTCACCAGTTCTTTGACCGACAGGCCTGAAGCTTGCGGTAAATGTTGTGGTAAGAAGGCGACCTGTTTAGCCATTTCACGTTTGGAAAATGAGCCCAGTGCAGTCTGGTTCAGAGAAATCTGCCCGGTGTCAGGCAAGGTTTGTCCTGACAGAAGAGCCGCAAGCGTTGATTTCCCCGAACCGTTTTGCCCGAGAATCACTGTCAGCCTGTCTGTAGGGATATCAAGAGAGGCGATGGACAAAATAGCCCGTCCATCGCGGTTTACCTTTATGTCAGATAGTTGAAACATATTGTGGAACTTACCCGTGAGTGAACATACAACCTGCTGCTTTCAGAACCAACAACCCAAGGCGACAAGCCTTCTGCCGCCCTGTTTCAGCTGCTTAGAACTCATATTCAACTGTCAATTCCACGGAGCGTTCAGCACCATACCAGCAGTTTGTTTTGTCAAAACAGGTATAACTCTCCTCGTCGAATGCGTTATTAACGGCGAGGTTAGCTGTGGTGCCAGACAGGGAAGGCGCTACTCCGCCGAGATCGTAACCTACTGAAAGGTCGACGCTGGTGTAGGCAGGCACTTTTCCTTGAGTATTGGTAGCGTCCATCTGCATTTCACCGACATATCTGGCGCCACCGCTGAGTCTGGTACCTGCTAGACGGCCTTTGTCTATGTTGTAGCTTGCCCACAAACTTGCCGCATGGTCGGGGATGTAAATAGGTGTGGTTCCCTTGAGCTGGTAAATGCTGTCCTTGGTAATTTTTTTGTCTGAATAGGTATAATTTGCTGAAAGTAAAAGGTTTTCAGTAATGCCCCACTGAGTCTGTAATTCTATGCCGTCTGACGTGAGCTCACCAATCTGTAATTGAGGGTCGCGGTAATCACCCGGATTGACAATAAGCGCATCACTCTTTGTGATACGAAATACCGATAAAGATGCATTTCTGTTGCCATCGTCAGACTGGTATTTTGCGCCTATTTCCCATTGGTCACTGGTTTCGGGTTTAAATGGTTTACCTTTTGTGTCATTACCTGCAGTCGGCTCGAAGCTGGTGGCGTAACTGATGTAAGGGGCAATACCCGAATCAAGTGTATATAGCGCACCCAGTCGGAAAGAAAATTCATCCTGATCTGTAGAGGATTCATTTGTTCGGCCGTCTTGTTTACTGAGCACCCGAGACTTATAGATATCGTAGCGGCCCCCTGCAAGCAATATCAAACTGCCCATCCGGACCTGGTCTTGAAGGTAAACACCGATTTGTTCAACACGAATACGATCATTTTGCGAGTGACTTTCCGTCAGTGTTGCCGGAGACAGTAAGTCATTGTCTGGATTGAAAATATTAAAGCCGTAAAAGTTGGGATCAGATGACCTAAATTCAGCATAGTCAGAGATGCCTGTCATGTATTGATAATCGACACCGAACAAAACGTTATGCTCAATATTTCCTTTGATGATCTCTCCAGAAAACTGATTATCGACGGTGAATCCCGTCAAGCTCTCGTCGGTGGTATAGATGTTGCGCTGCAGGACACCAGTCGTTTCATCAAAGTTACAATATAAAACTCCGGCAAATACATAACAGGTATGATAAGTATTCTTCTGTGACAGCTTACCATCGACATAACGGGCGTTTTGTAGGAAAGACCAGTCGTCGCTAAACTCGTGATTGAGTTTATAGCCAGCTAAAAACACTTCTCGCGTAAATTCGCTCCAATTCTCGTCACCAGCAGACGTCGAGGGAGACACGCTTCCCAGTGGGTTTTCGATAAACATACCTGAAGCGGGCAGTGATGAGTTTATCCCCATTGATGGATCATTTTGATAGTAAAGGGTGATACCAAGGTCTGTACTGTCATTGATTTGCCAATTGAGGGACGGGGCAACCACATATCTTTCCTCGGTCGCATTATCAACCTGACTATCTTGTTTACGGGTTAATGCGATGAAGCGATAAGAAAGGTCGGTGTTCTCTATGGGGCCCGTGCTATCAATTGTGGCACCCAGCAAATTACGTGAGCCTGCCGAAATACTCACCTTAGAACTTGATGACGACTGAGGCGCTTTTGCGATCATATTGATCATACCGCCGGGGGGCATAGAGCCATATAAAACAGATGTGGGACCTTTAAAGATTTCAATTTGCTGAATGGCGATGGGGTCTATCTGAGGCTGTAAATTCCAGTTTTTTAAATTCTGGAGTAAGAGCCCGTCGAAGTAGGCTTGCTCGACCCTAAATCCTCTTAGGTAAAAGTTATCGTACATAGTCACTGACGAACCTTTGGTTTCTGTCACGACACCCGGCGCATATCTCAACGATTGATTGAGTGACTTTACCCCTCTCTGTTGCATCAGATCGCCATCAATGACGGTGATACTTTGCGGGGTTTCATCTGGTTCAAGGGCTGTTTTGGTGGCCGTGTTCCTGTAGGCTTTTCCGAAAACAGTGACAGTATCCAGCGAGCTTTGCTCTTCAATATTTTCCGCATATGCAACGGGTATTGTGGACACCATGAGTCCGAGTAAAAGGGTTGTCCTTTGACAAATAGGCACAGTGCGCATAGTTCCCTCTATCGCTTCAATTGATAACGGTTCTCATTCAAGGTTATCTTTGTGAGCGAATGAAAAATTAACAATTTGGTGCAAAATGCCGAAATTCTCTGGCGTGCTTGAAACGAAGACCGAGAGCTATTTTTAAGGGATATCTCTTAATTGGAAGAACAAGAAAATAAATCTCTGTTTAAAACGAAATAACATAAAGAATGATTGATGGTGAAATGACAGTATTGGTATCAATAATGGGGAAGGAAATGCATTAAAATACGGTAGAAAAAGGGAGAGGTATTAAGGGTGTTTTTCAATTGCCAGCCAGTACTCCATGACCGCCTCTTCACTGTCTATTTCATAGTCCGCAGGGTAATGCTCAAGATCAAACCCATCTATACCTCGGTAATTTGATTGCGGTAGCCAATCTAAGATGAGCCAGTTCAACGTTTGAGGTAAAAACATAACCTTTCCTGTGTGCTTCACGACAGCATAGGTTTGTTCTGGCACCTCAAGGCTGCTCAATCCTTCCGGGAGCTTCTGAATATCGTTGAAAAATTTCGAGTGTTTTTGCTCGATGACGCCAGCCCAATAAATAAGGTTCGTCCCATCATTGTTGGATTGAGTCATATTAATGACGCCGGTTAGCGGCCATTTATGGGTTAGGTATTCCGGAGTAGACAGTAATAGTTGCTGCCAAAGTGTGGGTACTTTAACAGAGAAATTTTGAGAGTAAGAAAATAGACCATCGATATAATCATGAATACCAACCAACGAAAAAGAAGGCTTGGTTTCTACCCTGATATCAACAAATGAGTTTGTCTGTTTACTGGGAAACTGTTGTATTTGCTGTACTTCTATCGGTTTCCTGAGGCCGGTGCGAACGCCCGCTTGCCTGTAAGAGCGAGGACTGACGCCAAACATGCTTTTAAATGCACGACTAAAGCTTATTTCTGAGTTAAACCCCAAGTAGGTTGCGATATCTATTACTCGGTCTGATGAGTCGAGTAAACGCTCGGCCGCGTCACTGAGTTTTACTTCCCTGACATAATTGGCAACCGTTGTGCCTGTTGCATTCTGAAACACCCTTTGTAATTGCCAGCGAGACCAACAACTTTGTGTCGCGATCTTATCAAGAGATAATGGCTCAGAAAGATTGCCATGAATGAAATCCAGGACTTTTTTAACACGATTGAATGCGACAATTGATTTATTTGATTGCACACCCTTCCTCATATTAGCAATTCATTGTTGAGTGTATTTTAATCTTGACCAAAATTTTCTCATAGGTTTTGCAGAGGATGAAATACCCACTAATGATGAATATTCAACAATGAAATGCATGTAAAAATTGAAAGACAGTAAAAAAATAGGGTCTTTGCATGAACTAAAAGAAGATATCTCTGTTAGATAGAAAATCGGGTGACCGGAAAAAGTTGAAGAGGAATGAGAGCAATATACTCGGGCAGATGTGACACATCAGCCCGCTTGGCGGGCCTGAAGGGGCTTGATGTATACGGGTTACTTTTCCCCTTCCAGCATAACTTCGCCAGCCTGTCTTGCGCTTTTGTCCGCCTCGTAATTTTCTAGTGCATAAAAGGCTTCACAGAAACTCCCGGACTCGTTGTAGTTTTTTCTCGCCGCCGCAATTTTGCGTTCCGCTATGCGACGCTCCATGGGGTCTTTATCGGAAGAGCTAAATGTAACCTGTAAGTCCATCAGCATTTTCGAGAATTTTTTCCGGCAAATTTTTTCATTTTTCTGTGCCATTCTCACTTCGTTTTTCGGCGTCTTCGGTTCCGCTTTTTCCTCAGCCAGGCTGGTTGGTATAGCAAATATCACTGTGATAAAAAGTGTCAGTAAATAGCGCATAATTTCTTCTTATTTGTCTTCTTCATTATGCTAATAAACATAGTTTAACAATCACTTATTTGCATAATAAAAACATGTAATTACCTTAGTTGCTATGAAGAAATATGGTCTAACCTGAGACTACTTTTGAGTCTGGCTTAACATTCCAATAAGAGAAAAGATGCGCCAGCTATTAGGGTCAGGATAATCTAGAGACTTTCAAGGACTGATATCGATAAGACCATGCCAGAGCAAGTTAACGCGTCGCTACTTCAGCTTTACTTCAGGGAATCTGGAAGCGCCGCTTTTTTAGACCATGACGAGTTACCAGCTCTGAATGACAGTGATATGCCGGATTTTTTCAACTGGATGGCGAGTAAACGACATTTCGTTGAGAGTGATGTCAGTGGGCAAACATGGATAAAAACCTGTAGCGCCGGATACATCACTGAGGTGTATTTTCATCCTGACGGGAGGCTAGAGGAACTGACGCTATTCAGCCGCCTCGCTACATCTGGACGCTGGTTAATTCAGCGGGGGGCGCTTGAAATATTCATAGAAAAGGACACAAATCGCTATCATTCACGGGTTATCGCGAACAAGACGACAAATATTCATTCTGCGATTGAATATAAAAATGATGAGTTACACGCTTACCTAAAGCTGGCGCAAGTAAAACCTGCTGATAGCGATAATTGAATGTAGACTCACACATACTGCACATCCAAGAGACGGTGATGGCAGGCTATCGCTGCTGACGGAGAAGGCTATGACACATCGAATTCCCACCTGGACGTTGGTAGCTCTTGGGCTGGCACTGAATATTCTGGCTGCCTTAATGACGAATTTTGTCATTGATGATCTTGGGGAAAAAGCGGCAGATATTTCAGAGAAGCAGTCAGACAACGGTCGGTTAATAGCACTGAGCTGGCAGCAAATTGATGGCCTTGAAAGACGTCGTGAAGCCATCATTACCACTTTGAGCATCTATGACGCAAAGGACCAAAAGTTGCCTGTCGCTGTTTCCGACGCTCTCTTGGCTAATCTGAAAGGGGGCGATAAGGTGCAGCTGCCTGATACTTTGTCTTTCAGTTCACTTGAAGGCGTGATGGCAGCAATAAACCATGAGCAGGCATTTCTCCGCGATCGTATCAATCAACTTTACGCCACAAACCTCGACGAGGGTGATGCCCAGAAGTCGGTAAGCCGTGAGATAAATCTGTACCGTAATTTGGCATTATTTATTCAGATATTGGGTCTGGGTCTGATCATGGCGAAAGATTTATCAAGGCGTTAGCAATCTCTTCAAGTTTTTTTATTTTAGCGTAACAAGCTGTGAATATTGAAAATATAATTAACTGATATTTATCTATTTATAAGATGTTAGCTACCTATTAATCTGCTTTAATATCCCAAAGATATTGGGTGACAGGATTTCCCCATTTTTTAGTGGTGTTTGGGGGAAGAGATGATGAAAAGAGCACGCCTTCGAGCGGCGCTGGTAGACACATTTGCCATGGTGATTTTTTGCTTTATCACCGGTATGTGTATCGAAGTATTTATTTCCGGATTAACTGTAGAGCAATCAATTCAATCCCGCTTTATCTCCATTCCTATTAATGTGTTGATTGCGTGGCCTTACGGTTTCTTCCGCGACAAAATGATTGCGATAGCAACGAGTATGTCTTCAAAACAACGCGCCAAAACAGCAGCCGATTTTATCGCCTACGTGGCATTTCAGTCGCCGATTTATATGGTGATCCTTTTCGTTGTTGGCGCTGAGATTGATCAAATATTCACGGCAGTGGGTGCGAATGCCCTTGTTTCTGGCGCACTTGGTGTGGTGTACGGTATTTTTCTTGAGCATTGTCGCCGCTGGTTTAAGGTAGAGTTAGCAACAGCCACGTGAGCTTTTTATTGATGGCGGTGCGAGAGCAAGCCACGCTATGGGTAACTATTGATTGCTTTACTGTCTATTCATGAGACCTGATTATCATGAATAGACAGTGGCTATATCATTTACTTTCTCGTAAGCCGTGGTCTCATGTATTCCACAAACTCCAGAAAATCATCTAACTGCAGATCTTCAATTTTCTTCATAAATTGAACCTTATCAGATATCACTTTCTCAACGTTTGGTTTATCAAGCAAAATGGTCAGTGCGACCGCGGTCATACCTCTTTTGGCATTGGACGACATATGGAGCCATGATTCTTTATCGTCTCTGATGGCCATCTGATAGGTTGGCTCCAATGTTGAAAAGCGTTCAAACAAAGGCTCACAAAGCCGTTCGAGATTGAAAACCACACCTTCTACCACTTGAGCAATGTCGTCTTCTGACCAAAGCCTCCAAGTCAGCGTTACTTCAGGAAATAAGTCCACGAGGGAAGCGCCCACTGTGCCCGTATTGAGTTGGGATTTCGTTTCCCCATTATTTGCTCGAAGTTCGTTTACCAAGTCTTCCACTTGGTCATGTCTGACTGAGCAGCTGATCTTGGCTCTCAGGTTTGTGCCATAGTTAGCACAAGGAACATGAATAGCCTGCCAACCATAGTCTGTTTTTCGGTATAGAGAGCCTTGTCGTACTTTACTGAAACCAAAGGGGGACAACGCTTCTCCAAGTTGTTTGTACAACGCTTTTTTTAGTTCGCCTAACTTCATTTCTTACATTCGTCCGTGGCTATGTTCGACGATTTTCGTCAGTTTCTCACTGCCTGTGAGGGGTGTATTTTTCTACTGGTGAGTCTGATTACTGGGTAAAGAAAAGGGATAAGCCTTACTTGTACAGTAATTTGTGATACTCGGCAGAAGAGGAAAATTAATACTCAGTGTATTAGCCAGCTATCACAGTCGGTAATCGCTCGCGAATAAATGCGGATAATGCCTCAGTCTGCGGCGGTACGCCTGCACGGGATGGCATCAGTAAGCTCAATTTCGCTGAAAGCGATAACCATTCTGGTAGGACTCTCACCAATTGTCCCGTTTGCAATGCGTCGCGGCACACATAGGTTGGCAGTGATACGATGCCTAATCCCTGAACTGCACCCAGCAGTATGGTCGACATATCTTCGGAACACAGAATGATGTTGGTATGCTGGCGGGTTCGTGTACCGTCAATATGTTGTAACGGAATACTCTCAATACCGTTATCTTGTCCCATCTTGAGTAGCTTGCAGCGTGATAAATCGTAAGGGCTGTCTATTTGGCCAACCTGCTCCAGATAATCCGGAGAGCAAAACAGCCCCCATTCGACATTGGCAATGAAGCGTTGAATCAAACTTGAATCTGGCAAGTCATTCGCGTGACCACGGATAGCAAGGTCCACACCTTCCGCCACCAGATCAACATTGGCATTGGTCACCCGCTGTTCGATCAACACCTTCGGATACAGTTTTGTGAATTCGGTAATGATGTTGAGTAATGCAAACTGGGCAGTGCCGACAGAACAGCTGATCACTACTTTGCCTGATAATGGACCGTGGCTGTTGTCCATTGCCGATTCAGCCATTTCCATGGCGTCGACCAGTTTGCGTGCGTGTGCGTAAAACGTCTGGCCTTCATGGGTGACTGAAATATTTCGGGAGGTTCTTTGTAGCAGTCTTACACCCAATCTTTCTTCAAGCTGAGCCACATGGCGACTCAATCTTGATTTAGGCATGTTTAGGGACTTGGCTGCTGCGGTGTAACCATTTTTCTCAACCACATGTACAAAGTAGAAGTAGTCGTTCAGGTCGATTTTCATCAGGCTTTATTGTTCTATATATGAAACGATAAGTCCGATTATTGACTGTTTTTGTCCGTATTCCCAGTTGATAAAGTAATAACAACTTAGAAAATAGAACGGGCTACCAAAATGAAAGTACTTACTTTTGCAGCAACCAATACCATCCAATCTATCAACAAGACGCTGGTTAAATACGCTGCGACTCATCTGGAGGGGGCAGATATTGATTTTGTTGATATCAATGATTATGACTTGCCCATTTATAGTTTTGATTTGGAGGAAAAGCTTGGTGTCCCTGATGCTGCGCACGCTTTTCTGGCACGAATTGCGCAAGCAGGCGCTATTTTGGTCTCCTTTGCGGAGCACAATGGAAACTACACTGTGGCTTTTAAAAACCTATTTGATTGGATGAGTCGCGTAGACAGAAATATTTACCAAAACAAACCTATCGTTATGCTCGCCACCTCACCTGGTGCTGGTGGCGGGCAACATGTATTGAAGCTTGCTGAAAATTCCGCACCACATTTTGGCGGCCAAGTGAAAGGTACGTTGAGCATCCCAAGCTTCTACGATAACTTCGACGCTGAGGCGGGAAAATTGGTGAATGCCGAGCTGGTGGATGCATTAGAAAGTGTTTTATCGACGTTAAAAGAACCCGTTGATGTGTAAGAGACAGGCATAATAATTAAGGGTTGGCGATTGACTGGTCAATACCATATTTATCAACGGGTAAATATGGTATTTAGGCCCCTACACGCTGTTGTTTGAAGCGGTTGTCTCTGTCACTATATAACTGAACTATGTAGCAAATTATCAATGTGAAACAGAGATAATTCGTCTGGTAACTTATAGGTAGACAGGAGACAATAATGAAACAGCCTATTGTTGGTTATCATAAAGATGACGAAGGGCATTGGGTTGCAGAGCTACGCTGTGGTCATTGCCAACATGTGCGCCATCAGCCTCCATTTATTCTGAGGCCATGGGTAGTGACTCTTCACGGAAGGGAAAAGATGCTTGGCACGTTTTTGTATTGTAAGTTATGTGAAAATGAAAATTAGATTTTTATATCTATGTTCCCTTTGACTTATTGATATTTGGGCATTCGCTGATTAAAGCGGAACACCCATACCACAACTCATTAATACGCGTTAACAAGCGCTATCTTTTATCAGAGATACTGACAAAATAGTCACTATCATAATGTTTCCACTTAGATATCCAGTAAGTTCAAACCAAAGGCCTGCTTAACTCGCTGCAAAACATCATTGCTCTCCTCTCGTGCCAGCAATGTGCCCTTTCTGAGTATCGCGGCGAGTTCCCCCTTATTATCAAGAAACGCTTCGCGTTTTTTTCGAATTGGAGCCAGCAAGTCCTGAAGGCACTCTTCAAGAATTTTCTTTGTTGTTCCGTCTCCAAGCCCACCCTGACGATAACGCTCCTTTAATTGGTTGATATAGTCGCTGTCCGGATGGAGAGCATCGAGATAGGTGAATACAACGTTGCCTTTTACCTGACCCGGGTCTTCGATTCTCAGGTGGTTTGGGTCGGTATACATTGCTTTGACTGCCGCTGTGATTGCTTTGGGTGTTGCTCCCAGTGTAATTGCATTCCCCATTGATTTTGACATCTTACTTTTACCGTCGGTGGAAGGTAGACGGGGTACAGAAGTAAGTAGTGGCTTACATTCTGTCAGAATTTTACGTTTAGCGATGCTGTTTACTTTTCTGACAATCTCATTGGTTTGCTCCAGCATAGGTAATTGATCATCACCAACTGGTATGAGAGTGGCATTAAAAGCAGTGATATCTGCGGCCTGGCTGATTGGGTAACAGAGAAAACCGGCGGGTAGGGATCGACCAAACTGTTTACTTGCGATCTCCGCCTTCACCGTTGGGTTTCGTTCTAGACGGGAAACCGTCACCAGATTGGAGTAAAACTGCGTGAGCTCGGCAAGTGCAGGAAGTGCTGATTGAAGGCAAATTGTTGTTTTATCTGGGTCTATACCTACCGCGAGGTAATCAGCGACCACATTGAGTATGTTGTCTGATACTTTTTCAGGTGTATTTCCGTTATCTGTCAGACCCTGCATATCAGCGACAAGAATAGTTTGTTGGTAAACCTCTTGAAGCGAGACGCGTTGACTTAAAGAGCCTACGAAATGGCCAAGATGCAAAAGGCCAGTTGCTCTGTCACCAGTGAGAATTTTTTCTTGTTGTGGGTATGTCATTTAATGTGTCTCCTTTGGTGTGAACCAACCACCGAAGACAGATAATGATAAATAAATGTGTTTCACCAGCTGCCATCGGCGGCGGATGAAATATTGAATGCCCGCGCCGCTTTATTGAGAGGCACGCCACCAGATGAATGTGTTAGAAGCTGGAAGTAAAATCTTTTTCATACAAGGAAGTTATCAGTACCTCATTGAAAAAACAAGAGTGTTTTTACAGGTGCTTGTGGCTTAATTTAGCAACACATATCGACTAATCGTGTTACGTCTAACGTGGTGATAGACGTCATCTACCGAAGTGAGTGCTTTTTATGCCGTAAAGGGTAAGTGTTCCGTCAAAGATATAAAATGATAATTGATTAATTTCCACCAACTGCCATGTTAAGACAATGAAACATTGAGTGTCAGTACTGTTTTATTGATGGGTATGTCTTTTGACAAGCGAGTTGTACGACGTAAAACATCATGTTTCTAAACAAGAAAAAGGCCATGGTCTGGTCGAAAAATAAAACAGATTTAAGCATCCCTGCGTAACATGTTTCTCAATCTACAATTGTGCTAATTTCATAAATAAAACCTCTTATAACTTTACGTGTCAAACGCTTAAATATTTAAGTGATGAAATATTCCTAAATGTCTGTGTTTTGTAGAGCAGTGGCCGCTTTCTACATTCTTCTTGCACTGATTAAGTAAATTACTCTATTCTGGTGATGAATTCTCAGGGCGGGGTGGAATTCCCCACCGGCGGTAATGCATTTTGTGCGCAGCCCGCGAGCGCCTGCATGCGATTTTGTGCAGGGTCAGCAGATCTGGTGTAACTCCAGAGCCGACGGTTAAAGTCCGGATGAGAGAGAATCAGTGAAAATAATCAAATGTGAGATCTGGCGACTGAGATTCACTTTTTAAAGTGCTTCGCAGTGTTGGTTTTCCCTCCCACATGGCAACATGTGGCATCAGTTCGTCTGCAATTTACGGACGGGCTCACTGCTTTTCTATGCCCTGATTCTGGTAGTTTTACACAGGAGTTTTACCATGAATCAGTCTTTACTCTCACCATTTGGCTCAGCATTCGATCGTGTCGAAGCTGGACTTGCCGCAATACGCGACGGCAAGGGGGTGCTCGTCGTTGATGATGAGGATCGAGAAAACGAGGGTGACATTATATTTGCCGCAGAAACACTGACACCAGAACAAATGGCATTGATGATCCGCGAATGTTCAGGGATTGTCTGTCTATGCCTGACTGATGAAAGAGTCCGGCAACTGGCGTTACCCATGATGGTTGAGAACAATACCAGTGCTAATCAGACCGGTTTTACCGTCACTATTGAAGCCGCTCAAGGTGTGACAACTGGCGTCTCTGCATCAGACAGAGTGACTACTGTACAGGCTGCCATAGCGAATGGTGCAGTACCTGCTGATCTCAGTCGCCCGGGCCATGTTTTTCCCTTGAAAGCAAACCCAGAGGGGGTATTAGGGCGACGTGGTCACACTGAAGCAACTATCGACCTAATGCGACTTGCCGGGAAAAAACCATACGGTGTGCTCTGCGAACTCACCAATCCTGATGGTTCAATGGCAAGGTTACCCGAGGTTATCGCTTTTGGTGAGAAATGGGGTATGCCTGTTCTGACCATTGAAGATCTCGTCGCATACCGTTTAGACAAAATGGGCGAGTCAGATAATAAAGTGGCTTAATTCACATTTTTGGGTGATTGATAAACGGTCGTGAGCCGGGTACAAATCCGGTTCACTTCTGCTCCTCTACTATCATAACCATCATCTCTATTACCGTTTCTATTTAGTTGTTTGTCACTGCCTCACTCACGGCTCCCTGTGATTGGGTGCGTGCCTGATGACTGTTGTGAGTTGACTTGACCAAAAAGCTACTTCTGCTAGCTATTGTGACAATAAGCTTCCACGTTCTAACAGTAACAGATGACTAGGTATACGTGTTACCTACCATAATTCAATTCCAAAGGGTTTTAGCGCCCAGCCCCAGATGAAGAAAACACCAACAGTCATGGCTGCACTGAGCCCCAGCCCTAGCCAGAAGCCAAGCTGATAGTATAACCAAGGAAAGATCAGGAACATGGGTAGAGTCGGAACGACATACCAAAAAGTATAGAAAGCATGGTTAGTTATCTGCTCCGGAGTGCTTTTTTCCAGGTGAAGCCAAATAAGTACAAGTAGAGTGACGACGGGTAATGACGCCAGAAAAGCACCGAGATGTTCGTTGCGCTTAGCGGCTTCTGAGACAAGCACAACAATGGCCGCTGTAAGAAGGTATTTGATAATAAGCATCATATGATGCACTCCAAAGGGGTAATGTGAAAGCAATAGAAACCGCCAGACTATCCAGCAAGTTTCCCTTTGATCGCAATGCTCAAGCTCTTCAACGTAACTGTGCCTTGGTCAATCACCGACGAATGCTTTAATGACCTAATTATGCTGATGGCAGCAAACCTTGAAAACAAAAAGTGTAAGAAGCCAGTGTCGCACTTTGTCGGTACTGATTATTTTACGACACAAAGAACCGACACCTCTTTAATTCAGCATCGTATTTTTACATCCTTATTACTGCGCTTTTGAACGTCAACGTCCGATATTATTTTGATTGAGCAGACGCTAAGTTAGCACTTTTCTATCACTCTCTTATTGTTATTTCGTGTGTGTATCGTTTTGTAAACAAAAAGTTAGTTCTCGCTCTGAATTCGGTGTCGCAAGCGTACTTTTTTTCCAGTCTATTGATAGCCTTGTGCCTATATGGTGATGTAATTAAGGCACTGCTCGTAAAGAGTTTTAGATGCTTGGTGACATGACCGTGGTTTGCTTTAAAAGTCAGTGACGTCGGAAACTATCCAGATTTTCATCCCGTTGTCAGGAAATGACATAAAATGATAGAAGAGGTAAAACGACAATGGATATATTTTTACTGCGCCATGCTGAATCTATTTCCAGCCAAAATGGCTCTTTTGCATCAGATGCAGGAGAACCTTTAACTGAAAAAGGTTACAAAGACGCAGAACGAATTGTTCCTCTACTTTCTGAGCTGGATCTCGACAAGGTGCTTTGCTCTCCCTACCTAAGAGCGAGAGATACTGTTGCGCCTTTCGTGCGTGAGTCTGGCGTAGATCTCACAATCCTACCCAGCCTCGCTGAGGGGCAATTAGTGCTGGATAATATTGCGATAAGTCCAGAGCCAGCGGATTACATACTGGATGAAAGCGGAGAATTACAGCCCGCGAAACCTGAAACTCCGGGAGCCTTCCTCTCTCGAGTCAGGCAATCAGTAGGCTCCTTATTGGACAACCGAGATGAGCGAATACTTGTTGTTAGCCATGGTCATATGATTCGTGAAATTCTCAATGTCTTGATGAGAGTAGATACCAAAATCCGTTTTCCACATGATAACTGTGGTATGTCACATCTGACGCTGGGTAATGATTTTACCTGCCACTACATCAACCGCACCTTGTAGCTGTTTCGTCAAATCCCATTATCCTTGGCAGAGAGAAATTCGCTCTCGTTACCTCGTCGTTTCGGGAGCCAGATATCTTTGGATGAATTGATCAGCTGCTTAGGAATGTTGATCCTCATCTCGAGACTGTGGAACGTGTTGCCAAAGCCGAGAACCCTCCCTGTATGAGGACAAACCTTTTCAACCTCAATGTTTCGCAGAGAATACTCGCTCTTGTTTGTGCCATTAAAAGCAAATTCACCTTGCCTGACACTACTTACCACTTCATTGTCGATTTTGAGTGGTATTGTCGCCATTCCTTTATCGACTAACTGTAACTGAGAAACAGAAACCAATGGTCTGCCAGACTCGCTGAAAAGATTAGCTTTTACCCGATAAAGCCCTTCGGTTTTCGTTTTTATGACCAAAGGTATTACCGCATCATTACCATCAATGTAAGGATTTGCAGAGTCAGTCAGATTAGCGACTGGAACAGAGAAATTAATATCAGCTTTGATGATGTCACGCCCCGAAGGAAACTCAAGGTCGGCGACGAGGCGTATTTCTTCAGGCCAATCGGGTCTTGTGTTCAGTTCAAGGTATTCATCGACCATATGCTGTCTTAGCAAAATCTTTTTGCTCTTTGCGTCGATGACAAATATTTCTGCTGACCGGGTACTGATTTCTGATGCAAGACTGATACGAATCATGTCTGGGTAATAAAAACGGGCCTTCTCTAAAATGATTGCCGCCTTAACTGTCCCATCTAAGACTGGTGAGGGTTTTGGCTTATAGGTGTTCGGGAACATAATAAATGCCCCCGGCTTTTCTATCGGCTTTGCTGAGTTGGCATAAATAGTAAGCAAACTCAGCGCCTCTGACGGTATATCGAGGGATTTTGCAACACTCTCGTTCCCGTCGCTTAGGGATACTTTTAGGCGCTTGTCTCTTATGCTGTCACTTGTAAGATCGTTGTCTTTAACGACACTGGTCTTCTTATCAACATCGGCGACGGCGACACCCATTATGATACATTCCGGACAGTCTGGACTGGAAAACAAGTAAAGCCAGAGGCCGAAGATTGAAAAAAGGGTTATTCGATACACGTCACTAGCTATCCTTAGTCACGAATTGCAGAAGCGATTCTCTATCTCGAATGTAAAGTGCTGGCGGTAATGCGTTAGTTCAATGTGTTTTCTATTTTTGCAGCAGTATGCAGTCAGCACGCTCGTAATATTCCAGTAGCAATATAAAGTTTGTGGTGATTTCAAAACAAGCTTATATTTTTGAAATACTCATTTTCCGCAATCAAAAAACAAGTTATTGAAAGTGAGAAAATTAGACTTATGAAATTTGCTGTGTATTTTTTAGGTGCGCCGCAATAAATATAGAAAAATAGTCATTTGACGATAATTATCACATCTCACTATTATTTTTTAAACTATTGATAATGTTAAGTTTGTTTTTTATTTATCTGTATGTATGATCAGATTTTTTGTGTTTCGTGGATACTTTTAATATCAAGTAAAGTCAGTCAATGTTTATGATAAGATTTTTTTATTAAATCAATGGAACCTAATGCAGTCCCCGACGGCTGTTAAAAGTTAAAATAAATTAAATATTAATCATTGTCGGCCAATAATAGTTCGGGACTCACTAAGGTGTCGCAATATGTAAACGTATTCCAACTTTGAATAATATTTCTATTTTAAAGCTATTACTTTAATTTTCTTGTAGTGAAAATATTAATTCCTCAATTCTCCGATGACACATGGTGACGCAGGATAGAGATTTATGCTTTTTTCAGTCGAGGCGATATCGATAAATGGGAGAGTGATAAAAATCATTTAAACGAATTTCTTGTTCGGGTTGATGATCAGGCAGGGAAAAATTATTGCTAATAACAAATAATGGAAGGGCATCTCGTGTAGTTGTGTTGAGTTGATTTGCTTCATTATGAAATGAAGATAGTTTTGATCCTTTGATTTGCGCTGATGAAATAAGGGCTGAGACCTTTGACATACCGCCCGGGTAAAGATAGCAGAGCAAAACTGACGCCTCTGATAAATCAGAAGCCATAAAATCTCTACGGTACAACGTGAGGTTGTTGGCTCCATAGACCTGTTTGAGAAAAATACTCACCAGATAGGGCAGCAAAGACAGCTCATACCCAACCACTTTGCGGTCAGGAAATCGTGCAGCTGCACGTAGGGCAAGCGTCCCCCATCCAGAGCCGAGATCATAAATTGCACCTTGACCAGTATTTTCAGTCAACATTAACATTGTCTGATATGCCTTAGCAGAACTTGGCATTGGTGAGATCCCCACCCTGAGAGTGGTCCAAACGAGAGAGATAGAGAAAAAAACAACCACAAGCAGGAACAGTACTTCCAAAGTAGGCATAGGATATCTTTCTTAGTTTCAGCGCAATTATCGTGGGCAATAAGACGTTACAGACAGGATATCATATCCTCGTTAATTCCCTCTCACATCCCAAGGTTGTCAATAATCTTCAACATCAATTACACATTTCAAGATGAGATGCTAATGATTATTTAACTCGTCAGTATTTGAGTCTAATTTAAAATAATCTCATTAAAAATAACTTAATAGAAAATATATATATTTCAATTCATTTTCTCGTAGTGCCAACATTTAGTATTGATATATCACCTCTGATCACTAGAGAGTAATGCTTCTTCGCACCGTACCATCGCAAATCATTTACTACGATTAATGACAGGCGAATAAAGGTCATGTCATGCAAAAAGTATTGCTCAGTAGAGTGTTAATTTTTATTGTTTCGGTCCTCTTCTTTGGCTGTGACGGGTCAACCGACGTTGAAAATCAGCCCCCAAAAGAGGTGTTTAATGAACTCACCGTGACTGTGGTAGATGGGTATCTTGAGGACGCTACGGTTTGGTTGGATATCAATGCTGACGGGATGTTAGATACAGAGGAGCCCAGTGCAGTCTCTGATGAAAAGGGTATCGCACGATTGAGCGTCCCCTCCAATATCGACACTCAGCGTTTCTTTCTGATGGCACATGCTGACCCTGAAAAAACCATCGATAAAGACACCGGAGAGCGAGTCGTCCATCCATTTATGCTCGCCTCACCTCCGGGACACAATATTCTATCACCACTGACCACTTTGATGGTCATTCACATGAAGCAAATCCCAACTGACCTTTTGTTCTCTGAAAATCCGGTCGATATATCATTAAAGGCTATGCTCTGGGCTTCTGAAATATTTGGTATACCGACTGAGACAGTGATGAACGATTTTATCGCGTCTGAAAAGCATGTTACTCACTACGCTGCATCAATGGTGACTATGTCAGGGCTACTTCCCCGTGATTCAATAACCTGGCAGAAATTAACGGATAAAAATAGCAGTCAGACCTCTTTCGAAGATAAAGCCTATCAGGTTGGTCAAGCAGTCATTCAGCAGGTAGGTCAAGTTGACACCAGTAATATCTCGAACTTTTCACAAATCCCACTTATTTACACCGTCGTCGGTGACAATGACCAATGTCCAGAAGGGTTTGTGGCTGAGGCAACTGTCTGTGTGATTGATACTGATGGCGATCAGCGAAGCAATTTCATTGATAACGATGATGATGGCGATGGCGTGGTCGATACAGAGGATATGTTTCCACTTGACTCGACAGAGAGCGTCGACACTGATTTAGACGGGATTGGCAATAATACCGATCAAGACGATGATGACGATGGCTACAACGATGATCAGGACCAACTGCCACTTGATCCGAGTGATTTTCAGGATACGGACGGTGACGGCATTGGTAACAAAGCCGATACAGATGACGATAATGATGGCGTGCCCGATAGTGATGATGTCTTTCCGCTGGATCCTGATGAGTCAGTCGATACAGATAACGATGGGACGGGTAATTATCGCGACACCGATGACGATGACGATGGCGTGCCTGATACCGAGGATGCTTTTCCGCTTGATCCTCAGGAATCTGTGGATACCGATCAAGATGGTATGGGAAATAATCGCGATACGGACGATGATGAAGATGGTGTCCCTGACGTTGAAGATGCCTTTCCGCTTGATACTAGTGAATCAATGGATACTGATGGAGACAAGGTTGGTGATAACACAGATGTTTTTCCAATGGATCCCACCGAATGGCAGGATAGCGATGGCGATAGGGTAGGTGATAACGCCGATGCATTTCCGGGAGATATCGCTGCCAGCGTTGACCGAAATAATAATGGTAAACCTGATATCTGGAATTCAGACTGTTTCAGAGATTGTCAGCAGGCCTCTAACTTGGAACTTGACTGGGATGGTATAGGACCCGCCACGATACAAGGTCGATCAGATGGTGTCGGTGTTGATCTGGTGATCCTAGGGGATGGGTTCACAAAAGAAGACAAACAGGTTTTCAAAAACACAGTGAATGATGTCTTTGAGCATTTTTATAATGAGGCGACGATCAAAACTCATATTCAGGGTTGGAACATTCATGTGATCGGCACTGAGTCGAACGAGTCAGGTATTCGCTCATCACCCACTGCCAACCCCGTTGATACGTTTTTTGACAGCTATTTTGGTTGCTACAACATAGCACGGCTCTATTGTGTCAACGTTTCCCGTGTTCAAAGGGAAACAAATGAACACTTTCCTCAGTGGGATATTTTATTACTGGCTGGAAATACTAAACAATATGGTGGCGCGGGTTACTCTAAGCTGGGGACATTCAGTCTGGCTAATTCAGCGATAGAAATCGCAGTGCACGAACTTGGCCATTCATTTGCCGGGCTTGCGGACGAATATACTTACGGCAGAACCAGCCCGCCAGGGACTGAGCCATCCCAACCTAACATTACTGTTAATAATGATCCGGCGTCGCTGAAATGGAAATATTGGGTTTCTCACCAAAGCACGCATCCTATTCCTAACGAGTCACATCGTGTTGGCCATTATGAGGGTGGACAATATGTGAAAGAGGGGGTGTGGCGACCGACGAAAAATTCGATCATGCGCAGCCTTGGAAATGCCTTTCATGCTGTCAATGCAGAGGCCTGGGCGTTGAAAGTCTACAAACATGGCGAACCTGTATTGTCTTTTAGCCCAGAGGAAACGTCACAACAATCGCCAAAAGCACATCCACTAGAACAGCCTGTCGTTTTCAAAATCGACACCGTTTACGATTTGGCAAAACTGAAAGTACTTTGGTTCGTCAACGATGAGAAAGTTGATAATGATGGTAGCCTGACTTTCTCGCCCAATCTGTCCTCATCGGGTGTGTATAAAGTTGAAGTGCGGGTAAGCGATGATTCCGGATTAATTTTATTCGATCCCAAAAACTATAGCCGACGCACATTGACCTGGTTCATGGAGGCAACAAAATGATGAGTCTCACTGCTGATAGGCTTCGCATTGCGAAAGTCGGATTTTTTACTTGCTTGTTGATGATAACCTGTTCTGTTTCTTCAGCGACTTTGATGATTAATGTTGAGGTAAAAAACGAACAACACACTGTCGATAAAATCTGGGTGCTTGAGCAAGATTATCCTCCTTTTGAACATGGTCTTGACCAGGGGAAATATATCGTTGTGACTATCACAGACAGAGATGGCAATGCAGTGCTGACTGAGAGGATCCCAGACCCAACAATTATGAGAGGTGTATTGGAGCTGGGTGTTCCAAATTCAACACATGGACAATATGTCGCTGAGGTTGCCTCATACACCTTGAGATACCCTTATCAGACATCCATGCACAGAGTGAAAGTAACGACACTCGATACAACGAAAGCACCAGTGACACGCAGCCGTGTCAGAGGTGCTCCTCAAGAAAAGACGGTTGTTGACGAAGAAATTATATTTAAATGAGAACACGAGACTTTTTCTCGCTGATAGAGAATGACTTTTCTTACTTTATGCTTTGTGTCTGCAAACACCTTATCGCTCTGAACAAATACAACTGACAAGGTTAGATAGCGGTTATAACGTTACCGTGAGTCATTCCTTTTCATTTCACACCAGAGGTATGTGTTTTGTTGGTGGAAAAAATCAGTGCGCTATTGAACGACTTATAGTGGTAGTGAAACTCATTATAACAGCCAAACTTCGTTGAACTCAGGCACGCATAACCCAGTGACATAAGAAATGATGTTAATGATGCATACTCGCCATGGCGGGTCGTTTCAATGATTCGATATGCTTTGTTGTCAGTTTGAGAAAATATATGCAGTTGAAAAAGCTGCTTATCTGTATTGTTCTCATCACTGCTATTTTCCAGATTTCGTTGAAGACAGAAATCTTCAATGGCGACGTCTAACAAAGGGTAGTCAGGTTTTCCGACTAAGGTTGTTTTCATCTGATACAAACCTATGTTTTTTCGTGATTTCTATCGATTTGTTCAAAGTACAGCCAATCCTTTGCAAAGCTATTGCTATCGGGTTTATGTCTTCCGTTTCTGTAGACACAAACATTCAACGCTATTCGTTGCATTTATACCTGAGTAATCAGTGATCGGCTGTTAGCAATCATCGATAATTACTCAACATGGTAAAACCTGTCTTTTTGTTTAAACGTGACTTTTGGTGTGTTTAAACATCCTATTTACAACATACTGCTAAGAGTGTGATTAATACTGACAACGAAGACGGGGTTATTCTTGTAGGTCACAATCTATCTGGCTCTTCAATTCCACTGTGTTTCCATCAGGATCCTTAATGTAAACCGATGGACCTCTGCCCTGAGCACCGTAACGAGAGCTAAATTCAACCTCATTAATACCATGGCGCAGAAGATGGTCAGTCAGTGTTTGCTGCGAGATCTTTTTCAGTTGCAAACAAAAGTGATCCATGTTGTTTCCTGTTGCAGTGGGGGCTTTCCCTCCCAACTTGCCAAGCTCACTATCCACCTCAACAATATCGATCAGAGATGTTCCGGCTCTCAGTTGTGTTAATCCTACGTCAGGTGGAGTTTGGCGTTCTACTTTGCACCCAAGAACGTCAGTGTAAAAACGCAGCATGGCATCGAGATTCGCCGTTCTTAACACGAGATGATCAATGGCAGCAATTTTAATCATGATGTTTTTTCCGTTGTCTTTTTTACTCAGGTGACTTCTCATGTGTCATTGAGTTATGTTTAATATTTTCGCTATTAATCTTTTGAACACAGCACGTTGTTTTTGTCATTTAATACCAGAGGAAATTGTCCGGCAATATTCATCACTCTGTTTCTTTTCATTTTTTTAAAAAATCCGCTCAAAACCGCGATGTAGCACGTTGAGCGAGTAACCAGTATTTCATTGCCATTTCTATCCGTCACTAATGGCTCTATGGAATTTGTGATTATCGCTTGCTGATGAACCGCCTCAAAACTGGATATGAAGGCTTTTCGCTCGTTATTTTCTCACTTCTGTTCTACACCTATATTAAGAGGTGAAGAACCTGTATTGGATTGAAAATATGAAAGTAGTTTTATTTATAGCGTGCTTTTTCTTAATACCTTTCACGGTGATTGCTGGTGAGGAATATCATCAAGATTGGATGGTAGATACCAATGGCAATGATTATTTTTATGCCGCCACCATAAATAATAACGACCAGATTTTTGGTAAGTACTGCTACTTCAGCTCAGAAAATTGTCTTTATCTGATTGGTGTAGATATTACCTGCGAAGCGGGCAGTGAATACCCTGCATTAGTGAATGCGGAAAGCGCTGCTATGCACGTTACACTGTATTGCGGCGACAAGTTTATGGATCAGAATGTATTAGTCATTGAGCCCTATGAAGACATTGACCTCGCGATTAAGCAGGGTGAGCAATTAGGTATCGCTGTACCCATGGAGAGTGGTCAGTTTCAGGTGTCAAGGTTCAGTCTTGATGGGGCAATTATTGCTATTGATAGGATGATGGATGCTGCGCTTTATCACCTTAGAGAGAATCGTTCTTTACCTGACAGCGAGAGCTTATAAAGTTATCAACAAAAGCAAATAACGCTCTCAAAAACGGGTTTCGCTAAGAGTTTACTTATTGTTTTATAAAGGATTGACTCGCAAATACGCCTGACTAACTAGAAGCAATTGGCAGTATTGAGTAACGTCTGAGCGTTTGTTTGGTGGCGTAACACCATCACATTCAGCCCGGGAGCCTGAATTTGATGCATTCAGCGTGTTAACAAAAATTGCTTTTCCTTCCTTTTAAGCGGTATGAACACCCCGGGCATCCTCTAACACGGTTCTGTAGACCTAGATTGAGTAAAAGATAGCGCAGGATCTCATTCACCAAGAGAAACTGCTTCTTTGGTTATCATGAAAACCAGTATGTTGAAGTGTGAGTGTAGAATTCTGCCATGATCTCTCGTCAAACTCTGCAATGACGAGAGATCATCAATGTACAAGCAATGGTGAGCAGTTAGCCACATACTATGTAATTGGTTGTCAGACACAGGTCAGCTTCCCGTTGTAGCCGAAGACTCTGATCACTGTCCAGTTGTTTCTTGACCTGTTGGGCGGCTTTTGGAGCAGTGGAGAAGCCGTTGTTCGCAGAAACCAGTAGCCAAAGATATGATTTTTCTTTACTCATTTCGACGCCACGTCCATCAAAATACATCACGCCCAGATTAAACTGTGACAGCTTGTTTCCCTGCTTCGCTGCTTTCAGGTACCACTGTGCCGCTTGTTCTTCATTTTTAGCCACACCTAGCCCTTTCTCATATGCCGCACCTACATTATGCTGCGCCATTGAGTGTCCATTATTTGCAGCTTTCTTGAACCATTTTACCGCTTCAGTCGGTTTTGTTTTCGGCCCTTGTAGATAGACATAACCAAGATTGACCTGCGAGGGAATATCACCTTTGAGTGCTGCTTTTTTTAGCCATTGCTCGGCATTACTCAAGTTCTTTTCGACACCCTGACCGGAGAGATAGAGATAACCCAGGTTGGCTTGTGCGGCCCGATGATTCTGCATTGCTGCTTTTCTAAACCAGCTTGCCGCTTGTGAAAGACTTGGCTCGACACCGTCGCCCTTCTGATACAAGACGCCAAGATTATTTTGAGAGATGGCATCGCCTTTTTCAGCTGCAAGATGCAGCCATTTTGCGGCTTCAGTGCTGTTTTGTTCTACGCCCGGTTCAAAATAGATTTGGCCGAGTGCACGTTGTGCGCCAAAGTGATTGCGACTGGCAGCTTTTCGAAACCATTCAACTGCGGCCGCAACATCTTTTTGTACGCCCAGACCCTTTTGATACATAACACCCAGATTGAACTCACTCTCGGTATTGTGTTGTTCAGCAGCCAGTTTAAACCATTTTAACGCGGCTCTGTTGTCACTGCGGGTGCCATCTCCTGCAGCATACAGTTTTCCGAGATTAGTCTGTGCATTCGGCTCCCCCTGTTCTGCGGCTTTTTTATACCAATTAAAAGCCTGCTCCGGGGATTTTGTTTTGCCTCTGCCATCCTGATAAAGCAATCCGAGATTAAGCTGCGCAGCCGCCAGGCCCTGCCTTGCTGACAGAGAATACCAATGACTGGCTTTGGTATTATCTGCCGTTACTCCCTTTCCTGTTTCGTATAACAGACCGAGGTTAAACTGGGCATTCGCTGAACCACCATTCGCTGCTTCTTGATACCAATAAAACGCTTCCGGATAGTTTTGTGACTGTCCGAGCCCATTTTCTGCCATCTGACCGAGTGATAACTGCGCACCTACAATTCCGGCCTTTGCTGCCTTGCGATACCAGTTGTTTGCGGCGGATAAATCTACTTCTACACCTTGCCCATCTTGATACATCTGAGCGACTCGCCATGCTGCGTTATCATCTTTTTCGGCGGCTTCTTTGAACCAGTTAAATGCCGCTGTCGTGTCTTTTTCAAGTCCGTCAGCTCCTTTAAAAAGCAACGTTGCAAGGTTGACCTGTGCGGCGGTATACCCCTTTATAGCAGCCGTCTGGTAGTGAGAGGCTGCGCCTGTTATGTCCTGTTCATTTTCTAACATTACGCCCAGTGTATTGTGTGCAAAAAGGTCGCCTTCTTCAGCTGCCTGCGATAACCAATACCTTGCTGTTTCAGTCTCTTTCGTTGTTCCGAGACCGTATAAATAGAGGTAGCCGAGCTGGCTTTTGGCGGCTGTCAGCCCCTGTTCCGCAGCCTTTTGATACCATTGAAGCGCATCACGCTCATTTTTTGGCAACCCCAAACCATATTGCAGCATCCTGCCGATACTGTTCTGAGCTGGGGCAAAGGACTTGTTTGCAGCTCTTGTCAGCCATTTGAATGCCTCTTGGTAATCTCTTGTTATACCGATGCCCTCAAGATACATGTAGCCAATGTAGTATTGAGCAGGTGCAAGGTCGTGGTTTGATGCTTCTAAAAACCAGTTCATCGCCAGTCTACGGTCTTGTGCGACTCCCTGTCCGTCAAAGTACATCACCGCGAGATTAAGCTGAGCAATCGGCTGCCCCTGTTCGGCCGCTTTTCGATACCAAAGTGCCGCAGCATGGTTATCTTTCTCCACACCCAGCCCTCCCTGATACATACGACCAAGGTTATTTTGTGCTTCAGCATTACCAGAATTAGCATCAGTGAGATATTGCAGAAAAGCTTTCTGATAGTCACCTGACTTTAATGATACCCAGCCAGAACTATCAGTTTGTGAGTAGCTTGCGAATGAAACCAGTGCCAGAGCCAACAGATATTTTTTCATTGGATAAGAGCGTCCATGTTCTTTGTTTATTGGATGACGCTATCACCGAGAAAAAGCAAATTCATCTTCGAGAGGGGTATATTTATGAGATTTTGTACATTATTTGGCCTTGCTCCCGTCAGATGCACTTTCTAATGTCACTCAGGTACCAAATTGAGACCTGAGTGACAGCGTCATACTGCCTCGGCGGGGCTATTAGAAAAACTATCCAAGGCAAGTTGAATGCGTAACAGATGCTCCCATCGAGGAATTAACGCTATTGACGGTATCTTTCGAAATGGCAATGGAGCTGCCGAAACTCTGATCACCGCTGACGGCGAGTGTGTCACATAGTGTGGCTGATGCTCCCATCTCCATGTCGATAAGAGTCTTTTTCACTGAAAAAGGCTCATTATTTTCATTAAAGACCGCGCCATGGGATAGCTTGAGAGACAGTGATTCAGATTTACCCGTTACAGATATTTTCGCACCCATGTAGCCATCAACGTCAAGTGAGTCGCCTGAAACGGCACATTCGGGTACAGATAATAGAACGCCCAGTCCCGCTCTGACCGAAGAAAGAGGTTTACTGACTGTGATAGTGAGTTTAACGGCATCATTGTCAAACCAAGAGTCGCCAAACTGGTCGTTTGTGATTCGAAGTTTGCCCCCGTCAGATGAGAGTTGTAGGTTTTCAAGAGCTTTTTTCGTCCCTCTCGCCTCTACTTTGGGTGATGAGCCACACCTGAAGTTAACTTCCAATGATTTTGAGAGATCAACTGACGTGAATTGAGATGGAGAAAATGTTTGCTGGTCGGCTCCTGCAGAGGCTACAAGAGAGATACTCAATAGCAGACCTGTTCCCATTGATTTTATTGATGTGTTTGAAATTGCCATAATAGAGCTTCCAATTGCTTACGAACACGTGAGAGAGTCTCTTCTGTTGCAACAACAATGCCATCATCTTATTGAATAAAATCAATTAAATAGAGTGATTTATTTGTCATTAATCACTAGGGTTTGGTCAAGATGGCCAATTAGTGGGCAAACTTACTAAGCTAGTCCGAGACTCCCTTTGGTCAGCATTGGCACCAAATCCCTGTTATGGATATGTGTCATCTGCTTTTTTGTTCAAGACGAATACACTAGCAAGAAAGTTGATAATCAACTCAACAATAGCTTGGCTCACTATCACTTATTCCTTTGCCATTCATCGGCCAATAAGCCCGTTAAAACCATTCTTGGGCCTTTTATCGCAACCGATTATTTTTGCAGTGTGTTTTCTTTAGTCTTTTGTTGTTCTCAGTCGAAACCCAAGGAACAACAATGGCTCAGATGACAATTTTCTTTAGTCTTCTGTTGTTCTCAGTCAAAACCTAAGGAATAAAAATGGACCAGATGACAATTATTTACATGCACCTTTTCACTGTCCTGCCTGCCATACTGATAGGAACATTTATGATGTTCTATCGGAAAGGGGGAGTGTTACATCACTACCTTGGACGCGCGTATATGGTGTTAATGTTCACAACGGCCTTGTTGTCACTTGGCATTTCATCGGGTGTTGGCCCATCAATATTAGGCCATTTCGGACCTATCCATATTTTGAGCGTAATGACGTTGTATACGGTTCCAACAGCTTTGTTGGCAGCACGGAGAGGTCAGATAAAAGCTCATCGTAATGCGATGATCCAACTCTATTGCGGTGCGTGTCTGGTGGCTGGTATTTTTGCCCTCATGCCGGGGAGAATGTTACATGGCATGCTATTCGCCTGAGGTATCATTTGGGCTGGTCTGGATGTGATTATACCAATGTATAATCAGCTGAGATTTTCTTGGGTCATCTAGGCCAGTTGTTACTGGCCAGATACTCTTACGGGAGGGATGCCTATTGTTGATTAGGTTTATTTTCAGTGTCTTTTTTGTGCTCCCGGATCACTGAGTACATATAAGCGACCACAGCAAGATTAATCGTCAGCACTGCAACGCTTAAGTCATTCTGATGCTGGATGACTTCGTAGATTTCGAAAGGCACATAAATGGCACCGCTGACCAGTGCAAACCACTCAGTCCACAGTAATCCAAACCACAGGCCATAGGCTTCAACCAGCCGGATAATGGCATAAACTCCAGCACCAATGACGACAAGATTTAGGTTTTCTGGTGTGAGGAGAGAGGCTTTTTCCAGCAGTATGCCGGGGAGTTCATTTGCTGGGTTGAGGTGAAAATGACGGAGCAAGTTCTCCAGAATTACCTGAATATTTTGACCCGCGAGTTCATGAATACCGAAACCGACAATCAGCGATACTAAACCTTTGATAGCCTCTAAAAGCGCGACGACTTTTAGACCACTTTTCTTTGTTAACATAGAAACCTCTTGCATCACTGACTCACAGTGTACGCTTTTTTAGTAACTGGACACATTGATGTGAACGGATATTTATCTCGCTACTCTGCTTAATACCATGGGTATTCATCACATGTGCCTCAGATAATGAATATGTTTACGCTCACAGCAGAAAAACCTCATGCATCTCAACGCAGCACCAGACGTCGTATCAGAGTCTTTTGTCTCAATACACTACCGATGAAAATTATGAACGGCGTCCATAAAGCGAGGAATGATGACACGAGTCTTGGTCTAGTAAAATGCGGCAGACTGCTTTTATTTTTCCCTGAACAGTAATGAGAATTTTACAGATGAACACCATTTATTCACTAAGAGTATCCTGAATACACGATTGCTAGGGAGTATTCTATGAAAGATCTATCAAATGTTCATTTCATTTTGAACGCTGTAAATAATTTCTTGCCTTCCTCTTTAAATTAATATAGAAAACGATGTTCATAATTAATTGAGAACAGAAATGAACAGGTGTTTAACAATTGCCGCTTTTTCCATTGCCGCTATGGGAAGCGTTAATGCGGTCAGCAGCCCGGGAACTGGGTTGCATCACAATGTATCAATCATTGATCTTATCGACAGAGGGAAAGAAAGCACTCCGCTTACCTTAGAGATGAACGTAAGCAGCAGGGAAAGCCCCATTCTTGTAACTCTCGATAAAGGGCAAGCTTATTTACAGCGCCTTGATTGGGAAAGCAGCAAACGGTCCGCAAAAGCAACTTTTACTTTGTCAGATTTTACAAGCGGATGGCAGTGGCAAAAAGATAACCTGAAACTTGATGGCTACAGACATTTGCCTGCGAGAAAGGCAAGTAGTGTTTTGGTGGCATATGGGAGTAAGGCATCGCCAGTATGGGCTGAATTACCCGGAGCACCTCTGTCTGATACGGGTAAACTTGTTATCAGACATGTGAACTTGTTTGGTCAACAAACAGGTACCGGTGATGTTAGCTGGCAAATTAATTATCAGTGCGAAAAACCAAGGATCACTTCTGGTAAAGCGATTTCGAAATCGGGTGTACTCACTAGTCATGCTCAGCATTTTGAATGCAAACGCGGAACCCTCCGACGTATCAGTCTCAAACCATTGGGCGGGGAGGCGAGCAGTCAATCTGAGGTGTCTTTTCCACTCAATGACGAGAAACTGGAGAAGCTTTATACGGGCCACTACTTGATGCTCATTTATCCTGACAGTCAGCAGCCAAAGGGCGTTAACTACGCAATCGTTGATTTGGATAAACCTGTTAAACCATACGGAGAATAGATTCACGGTATGACATAACATCGCCCTATGTAACAGTCACGTTACCATCAGCTTTGATAAACTACTCCAAAAAGAGAGGAGACATGATGAATATCGTTGCGATCTGGGGTGCGGGAAGTGGGCTTGGAGCAGTGCTCGTTGAACATTTCCACAAAATGGGTTTTAAAGTTATCGCTATCGTGCGAAATCCGGACAAAAATCCACGCCTTAAAGAGTTGGGTATTGAAACACTCGTGTGTGATGCCACAGAAGAAACTCAGGTGAAGGACGTGGTCGAAAAATTGCCCCTTGAGACACAAGTGATTTCCTCGATGGGCAGTTATCGGGCTGCTGTTCCTGTTGATTATATTGGTCATCGATATTTGATTGATGCGTTGGTGGAACGGGGCTTAAGTCGGTTTTTACTGGTGACGTCACTGGGATGCAGTGAGACATGGCGTTATATGTCGGAGCGCTCCAAAGCAGGCTTTGGTGCTGCAGTGAGGGAAAAAACACTTGCAGAAGCTTGGCTGCAGACAAGCAACCTGAATTATACAATCGTGCGTCCCGGAGGACTGAAAGATGGAGTAGCGACAGGAACGGGTGAACTTTCACAGCATACTGAGGTACATGGTTTAATCACTCGTGGTGAGGTGGCAAGGCTTATTCAGAACCTTCTCGATACAGATGAAAGCATTAGCCAGACTTTTCAGTGCGTGGATACCTCATTGACCTACTGAGCTACCTGTTGGTCTGCATTCGCTGACGGATAAAAAAGCCAGCCACACAATGACTTCCTTTTTCGAAGTTTCACTTACTCTGTTTTTTGGCTGGTATGAATATAGATATGGCCACCCTGTAGAAGTGTAACTGTGTGGCCGTTTTAAGCTTTATCGTGCTTTGGCCTTTCGGTGCAATCAACCACTCATTGTCGTCCTGATCATACCAACCGTTAGCAGAGGCGGCTAACCATTATTGGTTTGTTTTTTGTGTGTAATTTACCAAGTTTTGCTCAATATAATGCCTGACAGAACAGGTTTGAATAAATTGAGCACTGACGGGCACAGTCAGGTTGAATCTCTCAACGTCACATGCATCTTCGCCGTTAACTGCGCGAAATTCATCCCAGCTGACTTTCTTGATATCCTGCACCGCCTGAGACCGCTGGAGTAGGCTGGCAAAGTCTTCCGGCGAAAAACCTCCTTGTTCAGCGATGAAATGCTGACGCACAGATGAGGTGGTTTGAGTGGGTAGTGTTAAGTAAAAGCGGGCGACATCGGTGACATGGACATATTGATTGAAGCCAACACTGGGGGTCGCTATGGTCAATGATGACTCTGGCAACTCATCGAGAATTCGTTTCAGCTGACACGATTGCCCACCATAAACAAGGCTTGGCAGATAAACGATATGCCAATTACGAGACAAAATGTCGGCAATAGTCTTTTTATCTGGCTCCACCATGTGAAAGGGCTTGTGTTCAAATTGCCGGGCTTCTTCACTGTTGGCGTGACCAAATAGCCAGGTGCCAGAGGTGTGAATTTTTACTGCATTTTCAGACGCGAACGTATCGAGTTCAACCAGCAGTTTTCGTTCGATCTCGGCGATTTCGACGGGACTATAGTTGGACCAGTGTGGCCTCGCGCAATTGATCACGATATCGAAGCTACCTCTTAACGAAAGATCACCAGCGATGACGTTTTTATCACTTGGTTTGGTGCTGGAGCACTCCCGCTGAAAAGTGAAAACATCAACATCATGTTCGATGAATGTCGATACAATGTGCCTACCAATATATCCTCTTGAGCCTGCAACGAGTACCTTCAAAATACACCTTTTCAATTCGCTGTGATGCTAAAAGAGTACTAAAACATTGGATAAAACATTCTACCTATTCTGTGTTGTGCTTCTGGGTTTGAGAGGATATCAGGCTATGGAGAAGTATGCGGGCGAAACCTAATTTTAATGGATAGCTGAGTTTTGTCGCAACATATTTGGAAAGCAGAGGACGCAATTACAGCGCTTCGAAGTCCACACTTTTCCGCTAATAAGGAAGGAAGAACAATGATAACTGAGTATGAGATTTTTGCTGGCGGATTTAAGATGTTAACCGTGCTTTAGTCATCATGCCGGGACCATAACTGCATCACCAAAAAGGCGACGATTTATTTCTTTTTCTTCTTCTTTTTAGGTTTGGGCTTGGGCGGCCTTTCATGGCACAGCCGAGTATAAATATCCATACAGTCGTTCGGCCTCTCAGTGATGCTCTCCATACCGAGCATCTTCAGGAGTCTCTTAATTTTATTCACATGGTTCAAGGCATCTTTCGCCTCAGAACGTGCACACACCAGCGTTGTGTACATGTCTACGTCGTCAATGGCGTAATCATCATTTTTAAATTCTTGAGAGGATAATGTACTCATGATTCACCAGTAAAAAGAAAATGTTGATAATCCTAACTTTAACATTTACTAAGAATATCAGAAAAGTTGCGGGGGGAGTTTCGCAGTATTGATAAATATAATAAATAAGAGCCAAGTATAAAACTAATTGATATGATGCTAATTTTATTAATAATGAAAATGCCTATTAATTAGCTGTGAATATTTAAGTTAATAAAAATCATCTTTATTAAATTATTATTTATTACCTAGATAACGTACTGTCAATTTCTTCTTTATAAGAGCGATTTAGTTTATAATGGCGACGGATATGACGAAAATAATACCTATACAAAAAAATTTATACAGGTATTATTTCTTCGCGCTATTTAATTGCTGTACAGAAACTGACATCCGCTGTCATTGTTTGTGGATCGAAGCTATTGTAAAGTTCGAAGCATGGACGGTCATCCATCTCAAGTCCTTCTTGAATGACGTCAGTCATCAACTTTTCCCAGACCATAGAGTATTGGTTAAAGTCAGTAATCTCCCTCCTCAGTACTGCATAGAGTCCGCCTGAAAAGTCTTGTAGTTCAATATCTACCGGCACATCTATATTGTCTGGCACTCGCAAACAGATATCCGTGCGGCACTTGTCACTCGGGGTGATTTCCGGGTTGTCATGGTAAATAAAAAGGGAGGTTGGTTCAGGTATCCCCCTTAAAGCTGCCCACTGGTGAAGACGAGCGCTAGGCTTATCATAACCCACTCCATATGGACCTGTTACCCGAATATAAGCCAGCTTTGACGGTGTAAAGTGCTGTGTTTTCATTTTTGAGTTCCTCAGTGAAAGTTCACAGCTAAGATATACATCCTCGACCTCCCCTCCGTGTCCATTCTTGCGCAAAGTGTGTCCAATCTTGCTGTCTCTCGTCAGTTCAGAAAAAGCCTCATAGTCCTTGCACTCTCGGAAAGCGGTTGGCGTGACACCAAAGTGTTGTTGAAATGCTTTGGCGAGACTTTGAGAGGAAGAGAAACCAAAATCCAGTGCAACATTGAGTACAGGTTGTTTGGTTTTAAAAAGATGATCAGCGGCAGCTTGTAACCTCAATCGACGTATAAACTCAGACAACGTTTCTCCTTGAACAGCCTTGAAAATACGATGGAAATGATAGGGTGATAAATTCGCCAGCGAGGCTACGTTAGCCAAATTGAGTGGTTCATTAAAATGTTGCTCAAGATAGCGGATAACGGGGATAAAACGCCGATGGTAGTCAATACGCATAGTGCTTATAATCTCTCTTTTGAACAAGCCTTTAGGCTAACTTACATCGTCATTGGAACCATAATATGGAGCTAAAATTGAGAGTTAGCGCGCTGATACTCACTCTTCTCGAAAACGCTTTTTTGTTGTTCCAGTGCTTCTTTTTCGCTTCGGGATAAGTCATAGAATTTTCTTCGGGCTACCGCGTTAACAGGTCTCTTTAATGGCCTGACATTACTGATTTCCCACGCTAACCAACCTTCCTCAAATTGAGAATCCTCACAACCCGCGTTCCGACAGTCAGCTTTTATCCAAGGCTTACAGGCAGTGACATCAATAATAGCGACAATCTGGCCATCAAGATCGTGTTGCCCTTTTTCTGTCAGCCTTACCGTGTTTTCGACGAGGGCAATGTTGAGCATGGGGAGTGAATCTGGTTTCCATGATCTGATTTCTAGTGTCTTTGTTCCGGCAGCGATCATACTGGCCCAAGGTTTTATCACTGAAAGTGCTTTCATCTCGTCCTTCTTTATCAACTGGCAATACAGATAGAGCCTGTTGTGATGGTGATATTTTCCATGAAAATATAATTTGATTACTGCATTGTCACCTAATCAGCACCAATGTTTGTGCGAGCTAATTAAATTAATTAAAACGGATAGTTGTAACACTAACGATTCTCTTTTCGTATTAACAATAATTTAAGACTCTTTCGTTGTTTAATAATGTGTTGCTGGTGAATAATAACCCCCTTTACTGGTTAGCAGATAGTTAAGATATGGAATCATCAATGTGGATTTGGCTTCTTTTTGCCCTGGCAATATGTTCCAGCGTAATGTTGAAACCAAAGGTTACTCTGTGCCTCGCTGGGGTAACTTTATTAGCAGCGTTGCTGGAGGGGCGATTATCGTTACTGGCACTGGGATATGTACTTATTGGCGCTGGTATTGCGTTCGCTGTACCCAAAATGGTTGGACGAATACGGTATATTGGCTACCTGTTAATCATTATCTGGTGTGTCGCATTATCAATGCATTTGATCCCGGGTTTTGAAAACCTGAAAGTGTTGGACAGTGTCATAGCAAAACCTCAGAGTACCCCGTTCAGCATGTACCTTAACCTTGATAAGCCGCTTGTTTTCTTTGCACTCTTAATGATGTGGCCTGCGTTATTGGGTAAAGCTCGACGCCCTGACTATCGTTTACTAACACTCACATTAGTTGCGTTGTTTTCTCTCCTCCCTGTTGCCGTTTTTTTGGGTGCATTAAAACCTCAGGTATCACTTCCAGAATGGTGGTGGTTGTTTGTTATTAACAATCTGCTTTTTACTTGTGTGGCGGAAGAAGCATTTTTTAGAGGCTTCTTGCAACAGGGATTGTCAAAGCGTTTTGGCATTCATATAGGACTGATTGTGGCGAGCGTTTTGTTTGGTTTAGCCCATTTTAACGGTGGAGCCTTACTCATTATTTTCGCCACTTTGGCGGGTATTGGTTATGGGGTTGTTTTCCATCTTACAGGCAGGTTATGGGTTGCTGTTCTGACACATTTTATGTTCAATTTTGCCCATCTAACCTTTTTCACCTATCCACTCCTAGCTCACTCGTCGATGTAGAGATCGAAAGGTAGAAAAGCCTAAGCGATGAGAATATCTCTTATCTTCGTTAATAAAAATTTAGTTCCACTATTGAATTCTGCTCAATAGTGGAAATCGCTTGCTTTTTTATTAAATAATTTATGCTGCACCGGGGAAGTTATTTACTGGTATGTAGCGCTTATCTTTGTATTCTTCAGAATCGAAGACACCAATCACTTTCAGAGGTTTTGATTTTTTGTCATATTTTTTTATCAGCTCTAGCTGCTGATCAGTCTGAAACATAAACGAGGAAATATGATCGGGGTAGAATTTGCCAAATTCACCCTTTTTATATACCTGAACTAAAGCAAATTTTTTATAGCTTTTCGAATGCGCTTTATTTGCGGCAAAGTACACGTAATCGGTGATTGACGCTGAACTTGTATTTGGTATTTTCACTCTCTCGAATCGGTGTTCACTTTTCACGCTTGTCTGGACATCACCAACAAAACTTACATCATCACTTGAGCTTTTACACCCAACCAGTGATCCAATAATGAGAAGCGTTAAGAGAGCCTTGTTTTTCATAGAGTGTCCAAAAATCATAGTTCAGAGAAATACAGTAAAAGGTATGTGAAGCCTGAAAATTACATTACCAGATTATTTTTTACTGAAATAAGAGACTAATGAGAGGTCACTCGATTTTTAATGAATAAGGATAGAAACTCACTTTATCTAAAACATTATTTTTTTCTATTCAGTGCTTATCTCTCTGCAAAAAACGGTAATCCAGCTCTCTGTTATGGAATCTTTTCGCTTCCAAGCGCTCGAAATGACTAGCACAGTTCGTCAAAACGGAGAATGCCAGAGAAGCTATGATTCATCTAATCATGGGCTAATAATTTCCGTTTTTGGCGATATTGATATTTGGCAAGCATTCAACACGGTAAACGCGGGACATCAAATTTTAACGAGGGATTTTTGTTTTTTATGTGAATGTCAGTTAATCGCTCATTGCCCATTGTACGTAGTGCTTAACTCTCAAATATGGAGGGATAACTATGTTCTCATTTTTCAAAGGCAACCCCGCTAAGAAACTGAAGAAACGGCACTCAATGTTACTTGAGGAAGCAATGCACGCGCAGAGAAACGGTGATATCAGAACGTATTCCCGTTTGACCGCTGAAGCGGAAGAGATATTTAACCAGATACAGCAACTGAGTGAGTCTAAAACCTAACGAACATGAACGGGTGTATAGTTGGCTTTGTGGCAACAATATGAAAGGCCAACTGTATGAACACTGCTTAGGAGCGGCGTGTTCATCGATTAGCATCTGACTCACAGTCAAAGAAATTTTACGGCTGATGTCTTGAACGTTATTCCAACCATAGCTCGGAGGCTAGAACGGCTTTAACGGGATATTTGAAACTGGTTATGCTGGTCAGCGTGTTGGAGTGATGCTCGCAAATGTCTTTGGCAGCAGCGTGGCTCTTGTCGTGAGTTGTATGGGCATCCACGACGAGTTTTAGTTGGTATCCTAAAGATGCGGCTGCTCTAACCGTTGAATCTACACAGTACTCGGTTGCAAAACCGCAAATGACCAGCTTTGTGACTGACAACTCATCAAGTGTTTTTTGCAAATGTGTATCTGTGAAGGCACTTGAGTTGGTCTTGCGGATGCAAATGTCTGAGTCCGCCCGCCTTAGGTTTGGCTCCAGTTGCCAACCATCTGTGCCGAAATCGAGCACCCCGGGTTTTTCATGGTGTACGAAGATGACGGGTATACCTGATTTACGTGCACCATCTATAGCTATATTGATATTCGCGATGGTCTCATCCGCTTTAAATGGTCTTGGGGTACTTTCAAACAATGCCTTTTGGACGTCGATAATGATCAGTGCTTCAGACATATTTTCGAAATCCTTCTTTAAACAAAACTAATGTTATCTAAACTACGGCTCAACACCATTAAGAACCGGTGAACAATATATTTGGGTTGAATAAAAGGTCGTAGTGTATCGCGAAATTATACAGAATCTCTTTTCGCTCCAGCTTTGTATTCTTGGGGTATTAGTCGAAAAATCTAGATCGTGTCAGGTGCTTGATATGAGGCCGTTGCCTAGTGGCTGTAAAAAAGCGAGTGAATAAAAGTGATATAAAGTCGAATTGGAAAGAGGTAGCTAAATAGTGTCGCCATTTCATCGCCACTTTTTCAAAATGTGAATTTTGATATCTCTATCAACTACACTGATTTGTCTATCAAATTGGATGCTTTATAAATGATGGCTTATGCGTTACTAGAAGTAAAAAAGCCCCGTATAACGAGGCTCTGAGAGGTATTACTCTATTACTCGACGGTGACGCCGTAGTATTTCTGGACACACTTGGTGTAGTCGCCTTTCTTGAGAGTTGAGTGCGCTGTCTGGTAATTCGAAATGACTTTACAGGCAAAGCTTTTCCCACCCGGATTATCTTTGTTGTAGCCCCAATCATTCTCCCAGTAGAGGCCAAAACTCGCACTGTCGGCATTGAAGGCCTTTATACCTGCACAACCGAGTTGTTCGTCAGCAGGTATCGGCACGTCTAACGCTTCAGCATGACCTCGATAGTACTTAATACGGTTTACTGACTGAGGTTTTTCTGTGTCTTGTGTACACTCAATCCCACCGTTAATGATCATGGTGGTCACCCCAAATCCAGGTACCCGTTTTTCAGAAATATCTGATGGAGACGGTTGCCATGTGCCATCTATGACATGCAGCATTGAAGGTTTCGGTGGTTGTGGGTAGACAAAGAAGAAAACCGCAGAGGCGAGATTCAGCCAGCTTTCAGCAACGCGATCTGGGTCATTTAGCAATACAGTGACATCGTTAAAAATAAAATCGGAAAACGGTCCATAGTTATAATGATAAGAAAGCTGCTTGGCGCCTCGTCCAAAGTATTTCACGTATTGACCGCCGTCGTCTGTGCCACAAGGCCACACCTCAGTCTGCCAGTTGTCAGCGTCACACTCACTATTGTAACCGCATGAACTGGCATCAGAGCTGCACCCAGACTCACGGACAAAGAATAGGCCTTGTTTCCATTCAGGATTCGGTGAGTACGGGTTATGTGCTCCGGTTTCTTGTGTAAAGTGAGCGAACATCACTGCAAGAGATTTTGCACAAATATCATTCGATTGAGTCGCTCTGTTGTCACTGTAGGTGGCACAAAAACCTTTGAACTTTCCAACTGCTTTTAAGAAATTCGTGTAGGTATAAGCTGCATTACGTTCAGGGAAAAGTGTGTCCCACTTGGCTGGAGAGATGAGCGCTTCGACACGTTTTACATTGTCTGGATTTGATGCAGCACCGGGACTGATCGCCTCGACAGTAGTGTTATCTCTTGTGGCAATGGATGCCAATGCCTCTCTAAATTCCGGAGAGTCAGTCAGTTCTGCTTCACGACCGTCGAGGAATGACTTACTCATGATGTAACTGCCATCCGGATTTTGTCCAATGATACCGTTGCCGGGATTAGGCTCTGGTATAGGATTCGGATCTGTTGGTGGCTCGGCTTCACCCAGATATTTCCAAACGCCTGTTGACGCGTCACTATCTGGTGCTTCATTTTTAGTCCACCACTGGGCCTCATAGACTTTACCCTCGTGGCGGACTTTATCACCGGCCGTGTAGACTGATCCCTCTTTATATTCTGGCCACTGACCAGGATAAGGGTCTCCCGGTATTGGTTCAGGGTCGGGCTCTGGTTCGGGATCTGGCTCAGGATCCGGTTCAGGGTCAGGCTCTGGATCAGTGTCGTCTTTTGGCCCTATATATTCCCAAACCCCATATGGTTCGCTTTTATCCGGAGTGTCTCCTTGCGTCCACCATCTTGCTTTGTATATATGCCCCTCGAAAACGACATATTCGCCACCAGTATAGACAGATTCAGTATTATATTGCGGATAGCTGGCTAGTGCGCTTGCGGAGAACAGTAGTCCGGGCAATAACAAACCTTGTACCAGTTTTTTGCGGCTAAAACCTGATCGTTTCATCACTGTATTCCTTACATTTCATTGAGTTGAATGTACAGCTAATGCGACCTTAACCAGTGGTCATGATGAGATCTGGCTCGTAATGTAAGCTTTCGAGTGGCGGTGTGTTTTTATTCGAAGAGTTATTTTCGGTCTCAGTAAATCTGTGATGTAACAGAATGTTAATTGGTTGTTTGATTTTTGATCTGAATATGTCTAGGCGAGATAGTTTTGGTCAGTCAAACCATATCACTCACTTTTCAGAATTAAAGGAGAGGTATTGGCGAACCCAAAACCTCTAACTGTTCAACTCTTTTATCAGGGACGATTAATCAGTCCCGCAACTGTTTGAACAGGATCATTACTTCCTGATTGTTCCAGCCAAACGGCAACCGCATCAGGCTGGGCTGAAAGTTCATTACTTATAGTGTGTTGCCACTCGTTTTTACCGTAATAAGAGGCAAAATCAACAACGATAAATTCGTGTTCCAAAGAGCGTCCTGCATTTTCTCCACGTTTGACTTCCGTCGATTCATTCATCGCTAATAAAGCAATATTAACGGTGTAATTACGTGGCTGGTCATAGTTTACTGTAAGACTTTGGTCATCAAGACTTGCTTTGAGAATACCTGCTTTGCTCCCGGATGCGAAAGGCACTTTTTGTCTGGCAAAGAATCCGCGCCACTCCTGATTGTTGATAAACCAGCCCGGCGTGTAGACTCCCTTAGCCTGTCCGGCTGACACTTTTTCACGCTGTCGGTCAGAATAGTCACGTTTTGAAAACCTGTCTTTCCAGCCGATGTAATTCCAATAATCAACATGAAAAGCGAGCGGAATTACTAAAGTCCACAACCCTTTGCTGCTTTTTAGCTGATTGAGTTTGTCTTCTGCTGGCGGGCAACTGCTACAGCCCTCAGAGGTAAAAAGCTCAACAATAGTTGCTGGTGACTGATCGTTGATCCACGTCTGTGCTCCGACAGGGAGACTGGCGAATAGACCGGGTAAAATAGCACATACGGTTGCCTTCACTTTCATTACTCATTCCTCTTGTCATAGCAATATCCCAAATACAAGCGATGTCTGATTTCACTACGTTGGATGCTCTCACGTCTGATGAGAGCAACTTCTTCGATTAAAACGCCATCACGCCTCGATAAAAATCGAGGGTGCGTCTTGTTGTGTTTTTTAACTGCCGTTTTTGGTTCTATGCAATGAGACCAGAGAAAATAGAACATCTTTCATTATCAAGTGGAGACTGGGAATGAATTTACTGGTGAGACGTAACGTTGTCTGATCGAGAGAACATTTTGAGTCAATATAACTGCAAGTTAGATGTGAATCGCAGTGAAGCGACGGTTGCATGTATACATGGAGTAGGAAGCTATAATGGCCTAGTACCCTGTGCCTAGTTTGATGGATATGCTGGCAAAACCTATTAAATATTTCTTCTAATATTCATAAAATAGGAGCACAAGGGATATGCTACTGATATTAATAAAAATACTTCTCTCGATACCCGTTGCCTACGGTCTGGTCTATCCATTTGTTGGTGATGGCCTTTCAGGCGGTATTATGGACGAATTGTCGCTGTTTGGGACAACGGGCTCTATCATCATTGCGTGTAGCTTTCTTCTACTGGTGTACTTTTATTGCCGTGATCTGTATCGGGTGATGTTATCTGTGAGCCCAAATTCCAGAGACGTAAAAGCCAGCAGTGTCTGGTTGATGTTTCTTATTCCATATAACTTTATCGAAGACTTTTTTATTATGAAAAACGTCGCGGATGCACTCGATAAGGAGCGAGTAAAAAGACCATCTTTGACAGCATTAAAAACGAATGGTTTATGGTTGGGCTATGGTTGGTGTGCGGCACAAATTGTTTCTCTACTTCCATTCGCTATTGGGTCAATTGCGGGTCTAGTTGCAATTATTCTCTGGCTCTTGCACTGGAGGGTTATACGCAGTGCGTTACACCTTATGCGTGATGATAAAATGATGGCCGTTAATTAGATTAATAATGTAGCCAGGTCGTTACGAGATGTATCTGGCTGCTGCCTTACGTTTTTGTCTCGACCTCTCTATTACTACACCTCCTTTTAATGAGAGCCGACTACACTCGAGTTACCATATATGTGTAATGAGACAGAGATGGCTAAAAATACGCTACCTAGTGACTCAGAAAAGTTTGCTGTTGTATTCACGACTTATTCTGATGATGCGATGGGAAAATTATTGATTCATACCTTGCTTGAGGAAAAATGGGCTGCTTGTATTCAGGTTTATCCAGTTCAAAGCTTCTATAACTGGCAAGGTGAAATTCAGTCAGACGATGAAAAGCTGGTATTAATTAAGACTCGGCGGGCACTATTTGATGGACTATGTGCGCGTATTTTATCACTCCATTCCTACGAAGTACCTGAAATTGTGATGTTGCCAGTAATGGACGGTGCGGCAGACTACCTTGAATGGATAAAAACCAACTGTCGGCAGGCGTGATATTTACCGCCGCGTTCAATGCTTTTGTCGGCTTTGATTCAACCACCATCATCGAAAAACGTAAATCAACCTGCTGTATTTAGGAAAAATGAGTCGCTGCACGAGCGAATTGACAGTAAGGATGAACCTAATAGGGCTTATCTTTCACTGAAATATCGCTCGCGCACAGAAACAATAAATCTTATTTCGCTATTATTTTACTGATTTGTTTTGCTCTCTCTTCATCAGAAATGTCAGAGGGTGGAGGAGCCATCATTCCAGCCTGAACTGCTGGACGTTCGGCGATACGCTCCATCCAGGCGACGAGGTGGTCGAGTCCCTCAACACTGATACCACTCCATTCGTGGATGCGTACCCACGGCCATGTTGCAATGTCGGCGATGGTGTATTCATCTCCTGCAAGGTAGGTATTGTCAGCGAGTTGCTGGTTGAGTACTTCAAATAATCTTCGTCCCTCATTTTGATAGCGGCTTATCACAACCGGAATTTTCTCTGGAAAGTAACGATGAAACACATTCGCTTGACCCATCATTGGACCAACGCCGCCCATCTGAAACATAAGCCATTGGATAGTGACGGAGCGTTTCTTTGTATCTGAAGGCAATAACTTTCCCGCTTTTTCGGCGAGGTACAATAGGATGGCACCCGATTCGAACACAGCGAAATCATCTTTTTCTCTATCGACAATGGCGGGTATACGTCCGTTAGGGTTGATGGCTAAAAACTCAGGAGTTTTTTGCTCATTTGCCTGTAGATCAAGATGATGAACCGTGTATGGGATGTTCAACTCCTCCAATGCAATAGATATTTTGTAACCGTTGGGCGTCGCGGCTGTATAGAGGTCAATCATTCTAATTCCTTGTTGATAATTAACAAAAATGCCTATTACAAGACTGCTTCGTTGAGTGGTACTACCTGAGAGTACCGTAGAGAATATATGTGATTCAGCTAAACGGTGTTTTAAGGCACGTTATACGTATTAACTATCGTTTTAGCTTGCTGACAAGCCGGATAAAGAGATGTAAATGCACGATTTACATGATAATACCTATCTGGTGACGGGTGTTTAGGCAGTCTGGAAAGCGGGGATTTCGGTAAGTGTTGAATGCCAGGTCAGCATATTTGGGTAAGCCTCGTCAATGAACACATCAACATAAGGTAAGAAATCAACCAGTACGAATGCAGTAATATCAGCAACACTGAAGGTGTCACCAGCGATGTAGGGATGATGGCTGAGTTGTAATTCAATTTTCGGAAGAAAGTGTATAAGACGGTCTCTCGCTTCATAGCCCCATTCTTCAATGCAATTCTCGCGGTCTCCGCATACCTGATTGATATTACGAAAGGCGTCAAAAGCCATGTGTAAGCCGTGCAATTCGATAATACGTTGCCACATGTCAATTTTGGCTTGCTCGAGTGGGTTTGTACCGAACAGAGAATCGTCATCAGGCGATATGGCTTCTATGTAACGGCATATCGAAATAGTCTCGCTAATGTTATCGCCGTTATCCAATTCCAGAACCGGAGTGAGACCTGTGATGCTTTTCAACAAAAATGTATCAGTTAGGTTCTCTCTGCCTCGAATGTCTACATCTATCTCGTCGACGGAGATACCCTTCAGTCGCAAGAAAATCTTAACTCGACTCGAACTTGGTGTTCCTACTCTATGATATAGTTTCATAAAAACCAATTTCAGAATGTACGTTCAGGTTAAAATTTAACCCGAATGCTTGTTGTAGTCAATGATGTTGTACAGATTTACAGTACGGAAGTTCAGGTCAAAAATTGCAATCAAGAGAATACAAGGCATGGCGAGAACAAAAAAATTTGTCCGTGAGGAAAAGCTCATTGAGGCAATGAATCTTTTTAGACGAAAAGGCTTTTCCCAGACATCTATTGCAGATCTTGTCGAAGAGCTAAAAATAAACCGATTCAGCCTGTATGACAGTTTCACCGATAAGGAGACACTGTACAGAGAGTCCCTGAGTCACTATCTGATAGCCGACATGTTACCGTCTCTTGAGCCGTTAAAGTCGTCTAATGCAGGCATAAATGAGATAATTAAATATATAAACAGCTACTTATCCCTCCTGGAAGAAGAACCCTTTGGCTGCTTGCTTCAGAATGCTCTCATAGAGAGAGGGTATTGTGATGATGAGGTTATTGAAATATGTAATAGCTTCTTTGTCGCGATGGAGGAAGCGGTGTCAAACGCGCTAAAAAACGATATCGAGCGAGGTATTATTCGAGGAGATACTGACGTTTCAGGAGCATCTGGGATGATGATAACCCAGTTACAGGGGATGAGAGTACTGTCTAAAGGCAGACAAATGCCTATCGTCAGCCAGAGTAAGCTTATGATTGAAAATATTATTAACGGATTTCGTCATTCTCAACCAGCGGTTGAGATTTAGCAGAGCCACTGTCGGTAAGTGGCTCTGCTATTGATAACGTTAGCTTTCAAAGTCGAAAAAGCATGTGTTTAAACGTCAGTTGCTTCAACCACGTCTAAATATCGTCACGACGAATTAATAAATTTGGATTTGGGCAGTTCGCTAACATGTATTCAGAGTCTGACATAAAAGCGACACCGGGATAGTCGTCTGTATATTCACCAAGCTCTTTGATTATCTGAAGGTGAAGGTGAGGTGCCCATCCTCCGTTTTCTGACTTTTCTCCGACCCAACCAAGTAGCTCACCAGCAGCAAGTGTTTGACCGGGAGTGAGATGAGATAAAGTTTCACTCGCCAGATGTCCAAAAAGGGTGAAGAAAACGACCTTCTCAATCTGATGGCGCAAGATAACTGTAGGACCATAGTCTCCCTGATGTTGGTGGTCAGCCACACTGTGCACGGTTGCTTTCAGAGGACTAAAACACGGTGTGCCTGATGGTACCCCCAAATCGAGGCCAATGTGCAGATCACGAGAAGGTGTATCCGCAAACTGTTCTGTGTTTTCGTATATCGGTCGTTGTTCGTTGTAGCGACCAATTGACATGACGGCCTGTCTTTCAGCCATCTGGGATAATACCCAAGTGTCGACATCCTTTTTCTCAGCAGCTGCTTGCTGCCATATCTTGCTGGTGCGCGATAAATCAACAACCAACGCTCTACCAAACTGGAACTTTTCGGGCAGAATATTGGCGACTTCTTGAAACTTTAACAGTGACTCAAAGGATGTATTCATGATGACTTTTTCGTTTTAGTGAGCAAGAGCGCCGAGAATAAGCCCGCGCCAGCAATCCACAATGGCAAATACAGAGCAACATTTACCATCATAGCTGTTATGTATCCACTGAGTGTCCATGCCAATCCAATCGCTGCACTTGCAAGTGCCATCGCCCACCCTTGATCCTTTTCAGATGCCGACACAGAAAGTTTTGTCAGATAGAAAGGGTAGAGCACCGCGACAGCGATTATCGTCGGTATCAGCACCACCATATGCATCCAGAATTCAGCACATAGCGTCAAGACAAACATACCGGATGCGGCGATCACAAGGCCTGTACGGAGGCATTTTTCAAGCGGCCACTGCTTCAACATCGCGGATGGCAGTAAAAGCAATGAGCCTATCATCACAATGCCTATGGTTGACATCAGCCACTGATATTGACTGCTTTCCACTGAGTGACCAAATACTTCTGGCAAAATAAACGATACACTTTGGAAGTAAAGACTCCAGCAAAACTGACAAGTAAAGATGAGCCCGAGTGAGGCAATGAGTCCGTGACGACTACGACGTAATGGAGCGATTAGTGACAGAGGATTTTCTCTTGCTACTGCCTTGGTAGACATGGGTATAAATTGTAAAAGGAAGAGATTAAAGATAGCGATCAATAGGCAAGCATAAAAGGGTGCTGATATGCCAAATTCTGCACTCAGTTTGCTACCCAGTGCCGGTCCAAAGGACATTGCTGCTGTCATGACGACACCAACTAAACTCATGAGTCTGGCACGGCGAGTACCCTCTGCCATGTTAGCCAGTTCTGCTTGTGCAATGGGTTGGCTTGCCGAGCCTAAGCTATTGATCATGTTTCCTGCAAAAAGCAGAATCACTGAGCTTGCTGCGATAGCCATTACCGGCATGACAAAGCCAATCGACGCGATGATCAGACAGAAAGACATCATGAATTTTCTGGAAATACTGTCCGATAAACGGGCTAAAAAAGGTGTAAATAGCATTGAAATAAAAGGGGCTGCAGACATGACCAGACCGAAAAGCTGTCGACGATCTTCAATAGTCATACTCGGATCTGTCATTCCCTCTGCTGTCCCTAAAAAGAGGCCAACGTATGACGGAATGGTGATAAAAAAACCTGCTGAGCCTAGGAAAATAATTGAAAACAAAGTGAAGAGGCGAAGTGCCTCTGAGGTGTTGCGCGCTGGCAACGCCTGATGGTTAGACATAGTGTTGCTCCTCTAATAACCGCGGCATTTTAGAGCAACTTGCTGCAACCATCTAGCAGAAAAAATAGTCAGATTTTGTTTGTGAAGTTCAGTTAATTAAAACAAAAAAAGTTGTACAAAGAATCGACGATCAGTGTTGGTGATAAGTTACTAAAACTCAAATACGTTACATGTGAAAGTGTTAATAAGAGGTAAGATTGTAGGGATTTTTTGAACAAAAATGAATTTCCACAGGTAAAAACAGAAAATTTTTACTAGTTTTTCAGTATCTAAGATTATTTAGTCAAACTTACAGAAAGATATGTAATTATTTGGATTTTATCAATAATTTCAGTTTTCTATATTAATTTAACATGTGAAAATACCGAGAAAATGAAAGAATTATTATTACCAACATATATGTCTTCTTTCACAGTACTTTTGATACTTGGATTAGTTCTGATAAAACAATATAAGAAGCTACCAACATCTTATCTAAGTCTTTGGAATCTTGCCTTTATCGTTTGTATTCTTAGCCACATTGTAAGAACAACATTCTCTAATTCAATTGGTTATTGGTTACATTGGGTGAATGGTATTGAATATTTCACGCCAGTACTTTTTTTGATCTGTATGAGACTACAGTTTGAGGATGGATTTCAACTTACATGGGTTGAAAAATCAGCACTTATAATAAGTATTCTGTTTTATATTTCATTTATGTATCTAGGCCCAGTAAAAAATAGTAAAACGCATGATTCTATGTACTTTTACTATATAACAAGCATCCAGTTTTCCCTTGATACTCTTTGCGTCATTTATGCATATTGGATTATGTTTAAGAATTGGTCAAGTGATCTTATTTATATAAGAAGGCTTTCAAGATTATTTCTTCTAGTAGTGACTGGGCCTACAATTATTTTATGTATTATTTTACATTTTGTTGGAAATAGTATCTTTGATAGATCTTATTCTTCAGCAAGTGATTTTATTATCGCCGTTGCCATTATTATTCATGGAATAGTAATATTAGTGAGTTTTCTTGAAATAAGACAAGATATAGATCCATTAATACCTAGTGTAGAAAATAATGAAATAAAATCATCTGAAGAATATCAATTTGATTTAGAGTTGTTAGAAAATAAAATGCATAAAGAGTTTCTCTATCGTGATATTGACTTATCATTAACGAATTTATCTGAAAAATTAGGTATACCAATATATCGAGTTAGGAATGCGATTAATAAAGGGTTAGGCTACAAAAACTTTCACGCATTCCTCAATAGATATCGTATCGAAGAAGCAAAGGGCCGATTATTGGAAAAGGGCAATCAAGATACTATTCTAAAGGTATCAATTGAAGTGGGTTATAAAAACCTCTCTACATTTAATAAAGCTTTTAAAGATAACTGTGGTATAACACCGACTGAGTACAGAAAGAGTAATGAAAATATAAAATGAATAAATTCATTACTCTGTTTTTTCTAATTTAATATACTGAAATTATTATTTTTTTACCTTTTCATTGGTTGTGACCAATCTATTCATTGGAACAACGACAGCTGCTTGACCACATTAGGGTTACGTTTTTTAAGCATTCCGGTGGGAAGATGACTTTTCAAGAGAGTTTGTTCATTGCTGTGCCGAGTTTCGTGCTGCTGATTTCGATTGAGTTTATTGCATCTCGTATTATGAAAAAGGATGTCTATCCGAGTCTCCCTGATGTTATTAGCTCACTGAGCTCAGGCCTCGGGAATATAACATTTTCGACTATTGGTCTGATATTTGTATTGGTACCTTACGATTGGCTTGTAGCCCGAGTAGCACTTTTTGATATTTCATCAGAATCGTGGTTAGCGTGGATAATTGTGATCCTTCTAAAGGATTTTTCTGCCTATTGGATACATAGATGGAATCATAAGATAAATGGTCTCTGGCAACTCCATTTAATACATCATAGTAGTGAGGAGTTCAATTTACCTGTTGCGCTTAGGCAGCCTGTAAATGGATTTATTAATTATCAGAGCGTGGCGTTAATACCTGCAGCTATTATGGGTATCCCAACAGAGATGGTCGCTATCATTGGGTTTGTGCATTTATTTTATCAATATTGGTATCACACTCAGTTAATTGGGAGTCTTGGGTGGCTGGAATACGTTATTATGACGCCGCAACAGCACAGTATTCATCATGCAATGAATAAAGAATATATGGATAAGAATTTTGGTGCCTGGTTTAGCATTTGGGATCAAATGTTTGGTACATTCCAGCTAAAAATATCCGGCGTCGAAGAGGTATATGGTGTTACTCAGCCAGTAGAAACCTGGAATCCAATTAAGATTGATTTTATGCATTGGACTAAAATGATGAGGGACAGTATACATACTAAGAAATGGTCTGATAAATTTGGAGTTTGGTACAAGTCTACAAATTGGCGACCTGATGACGTGGCTAAGAAATTCCCAAGTAATAAAATTGAGCATGTTTCCAAGCTCGAGAAATTTGATCCTAAAATTTCATTACCTCTTATTGTTTGGTCAACTTTAGAACTTGGTCTCGCAACGACGCTGGTAGCCATTTTCTTCCTCACATTACCCGACCTCAGCGCAACACATATTTATGTGATTGGTGGTTTCATCCTTCTTAATATCGCAACGTATACAACGATAATGGAAGGGAAAAAACAGTTTTTATTGCCAATATCTCGGGTTGTCGCTTTTGCTCTGGTATTCCTCTGGGGAGATGTCGATTTGACAAACATACCTTGGCTTCAGTTTGTAGAGATAGTGCTTTTTTGTGCATATGTTACTGCCATCTGGGTGGCGCAATCGTGGAATGAGAAAAGGACGGGTATTAGAGAAACGGCAGTATGATCCACTTTCTGCTGTTCCGTATACTGCCTGAGTATCCTGCTAACGGAACAGCAGCTTTTATCTTAATATATACAGTTTTAAAGTGTTAAAATCATCCTGCACTATTGATCCATAGTGTCTTCGTCGACTCGTCTCTACGTTAATCAACAACATCGTTTCGTCACTTCACCAGTGATATGAGTCGCTCATTTGCGTTGCTCTCATTTCGCTTTGATAGATGTATTTGACCAGAGTGTCATTAAGAGTTGAATATAGTCATCTTTCCGCAAATGATAATTCGGAGAAGCAATGCTAACTTTATTCGGCTCGCACCCGTCACCCTATGTAAGACGCATACGTATCTTACTGGCAGAAAGAGATTTCGAATTTATACCTTTAAATATTTTTGGGTCTGAAGATAGGGCAGTATTGACGAAAATTAATCCCACCTTGAAGATTCCCATGCTAGATGATGACGGTCAGATAATTTTCGATTCTAGTGTCATCTATCGATACCTATCAGAAAAATATACCTATCCAGTTCTCGATTGGCAGCAGGAGAACCTGCTAACGTGTATCAATACGGTCAACGATACGATGGTGCAAGTGATGACTATGAAGCGTTCAGGCTTTAAAACTGGCGATGATAAGTTTGTCTTCAATCTTCAAAGAGAACGGGCGGGGGTGCTCTTTAACTACCTTGATGACCAGGCTGCTCGGGGCCAATTTTCGGAATGGGACTTTCCGTCAATTGCTCTTTACTGTTTGCTGGATTGGGTCAATTTTCGTTCGCTTCATGATTGGTCTGAACATACTAACTTATGTCGTTTTTTCCAGCAGCATGAGCATCGGGCTGCGGTCTTGGATACCATCCCCCACGACTGAATGCATCCCATTTTACCCAATGGTGCAACATCTAGTGTGGCTACGGACAGGCCTACTGTGAGGTTGCGCTAGTGTCTACCCACGTTGGGCGTATTGCTAAAACTACGTCATTTAAAACTTTGTTTTGATGGTGTCCAGCAGATTGAATGAGTAATCAACAAGGTGTATTTGTCGCCATTTGTCCATCGTTAAGCAAGGATGGCTTTGACTAAATGCGACAATGTCTCCCGGCAACACATTACTGTTAGTCGGTATATCAATCATTAAATGTTGATCCATAATGCCAGTGACCTGCCATTTGAACATCTCAGTTTTCTGGCCAACTTGATTGCGGTAATGACGTATCGGTTTCGGATATCCAGCGTCAAACGCGATGTCCCGTTTACCGATATTCACTATAATTTTTCCCGGCTCAGGCACCGAACAGATATACGCCCAAACCTCAAGGCAGTTGAGTAGCTGGCCGGGAACAGAACCAGCTATGTCATCTCTCTCTATCACTTTATCCTGCGCTTGCTGATAAATACCCTCGTCATGAGTGATATAACAACCGGGTCTGAGAACAGGAAAAATGTTGTCAGGCAGAATGGCGTGACTAATAATGTCCGCGACGACATCGTACCATGCAGAGCCTGCTCCGGTGAGAAAGACCTCGTCAGTATCAAAGGCAGACTGATGAAGGAGTAGGAGAGTGGTGTCTACTGCCCGCTCAATAAAGCGTGATACTTCATTAACTGGATTCTCTCCCTTAATCACACCCTCGTAGAATTCAATGCCTTTCAGGCGAACCGCGTGATGCTTTGAGATCTCAGTAACAAGTTGTTGGACCTGCTCGTCACTTCTGCAGCCGCATCGACCGCCTTCTGTACCCAACTCAATTAATACATCTATCTGTTGATCAGCCGCTGAGAAAAAATCGGCCAATTGCTTCACGTTGTCTATTGAGTCGACAACACAGCAAAACTGAACGTCTTCATCAGAGAGTAGCTGAGAGATGATACGCATGTTTGCCTGACCGACTAGTTGGTTAGCCATCAGCAAGTTTTTGGCACCTGTCTGGTACGCATTATAAATCTGTATCGGTGTTGCCAGGGTCAAACCCCATGCTCCCATTTCACGCTGACGGGTAAAAATATAAGGCGACATAGTCGTTTTAGCATGAGGGGCAAAACGAACATTACGTTTGTCGCAGAACGTCTGCATCCAAGCAAGGTTGCGTTCGAGAAGATCAGAGAAAATGACGGCAGCAGGGAGACTGATATCTTCTTTCAATAGATTAGCTTTACGCCCTTCTTGAACAAAGTTGTGTCCTTTTTCCATGTGGATTTCCTTGCTGTGTATGTTGAGTCCAGCCCTTACAAGCATTGGTTTTTATAATGCCTGACATAGTTCAGCAAAAATATGTTAACTGCAACTGTGTTATTCATCAGAAAGGTTCGATCGATGGACTCGTCGGTCGATATGCCGACCGACATGACCCGCCATATGCTTTGTACATAAAACGATAGTGCAGTGAGCTCAGTGCTTTATATTGGGTGTACGTCAGCCATTCAAAATGACCTCATCTTGCCTGCAACCGTAAGAGAAGGTTCTTCATTGGTACGGGGTATATTGTGCAGATGTGATAAATTCTCCGAATGTTTCACACCAAACAATGACGGTATTAAATTTTGACGGATCGATAGTGTCTGGTAGGTCGACAATAAAGTTATCGAAGGTTTTAATGTTCCCTGCGCGTAACATGTCTGTTTTTAGGCGGTTGAAATCCTCTTCTGTTTCAATGAACTGGGGAGAGAAATACAGATAATAATCAGGACCGGGCGCCAGTTCGCCGGAGAAAACCACTTGTGTATCAGTGATGGATACATCTCCTTCTCCCCAATGGAAATTATCGCTGTCAATGCGGTCACGTTCGAATTTACCTGAGTACTCAGTGGCTGCGGAAGCCGCTTCGATTGCTTCACCATCCGGAGCGGGTGGTGCGATGAGAATAGGTAATGCGTAAATTCCCAGAGCAAATCCGACAATAAGCATCGCTGAGTGACTCACAGTCAATATCGCAATTGTTGTCTTTTTCATTTTGTTCTCCGCGTAAACCTTTTCTTCACTATACCCATGCATGAAAAAAAGAGTCGGTGTGAAACCTTATCGATGAGATAGATAAATCACAGTTTGCGAAGATACCTCTGAAAAATATAAGCGCAGGTTCACGTGATATCTTTTTTGTGTGAGGAATGACGCCAACTAATCAATTTCACAGCTTGCGATGTGCTTCTCGCTCAAACACATTTTTAGCAAATACAACTGAAAAACAGTGATAATGCAACGACGGCTGTTAGTTTTGAAATACCTTACGCATTTGGAGATACTTTTATGACCAGAAAGCTCATTTCAAGTGGTTCAGAGTTTGAAGCTTTGATTGGCTACTCCCGTGCTGTCGTTGATGATAACTGGGTCTTTGTATCCGGTACAACGGGCTACGACTATAACACGATGACAATCAGTGATGATGTCACTGCTCAGGCTGAACAATGTATGGTTAATATCCAACAAGCGCTTGAGCAGGCAAACTGCAATATGACAGATATTGTACGTGTCACTTATATACTGCCTGACAGAGACAACTTTGAAGCTTGTTGGCCTGTACTTGCCAAATGGCTGGGCGATATTCGACCTGCAGCGACCATGTACGAAGCACGATTAATGAACGATGAAATGAAAATTGAAATTGAGGTGACGGCAAAGAAATAAGTTTCAAGTTATTCTGTCGGAATATACTGTAAAAACTCAATAATCCAATCGAGTTTGATGTGATTCACATATAGTAAAACACATTTGACCTTACACATGATGTAAACGATTACCAACGTTGCCGTCTAAAACATAAAAAGCTAGTTTGTGCAAAAAACAATCTAAAAATAATGGGTTAGGTTATGCATAAATCTTATGTTTTATGGGCTTTAATAAGCCTTACAGCCTGTGGTGGCAGCGAGTCACCCGTTTCTGACATTCCCAAAAAATCTATCGTACAACTCAATCCTAATTATCGAGTCGAGCTGGGTGACAGCACTTTTTATCCTTCCTTAACTGAGCAAACCAGCCAGGTTTATGTTCCTGTTAATCAGTCGGCTTCTTTTTGGTTAAGAGGCTTGTCCGATGACATCATCGCCAGTCACACTTGGTCCCTGAAGAAGCAATCTGATAGCGGATCTACTACAGATGTGGGAGTGACAAAACTTGGGGGAAAACAGTATGAGTTTTTACCCAGCTCGCCAGGCCAGTATGTGCTGGAGTCTTGCGTGGACAAGCGAAACTATAATCCCACCTTGCCCGATGGTTTTTTTCATTGTCTATACATTAATATTCATGCAGTTAATCCAGAACAAATAGATGTCGTGACCGATAAAAATACGGCGATTGATATTCCTGCGAGCAAATTTATTGATGATGATGGCATGCGTTTTATTGATGTCGAGCAACCAAAGCGGGGTGTCCTACTTGTTGACAAAGCAAGACAAACGTTAACGTATCGACCCTTCAAGGATTTCGATTATCTTATGGATGATATGCCCGCTGAGGTGCAGAACATCAATGTCACTCTCACCAATGGTACTCAAACAGTCATAAAGACACTCCGTTTAACCGTTTCTGGAACGGCGTCGTCTCCTGCATGCCATGAGGGGAATAGCCGCAGAATCGAGCCGGGTGCATGGGGTGACGAGCCAACAATCATTGAACCTGATGAATGTATTGAGATGGATGCCAGTAATTACTCACCATCAGGTCGGTGGGATACTATTCGCTCTTTCAATGACATCACTCTCTTTGAGGCACTGCTGGGTATCGATGCCGATAGCCAGATAATCCGTTTCAAATATCCGTTTTATGGTCATTTTTGGTTGTCTTGGTGTGAAGGGCCGAATCAGTGTGAGAGCGATCTTTGGCAAGTTAAAACCAATCTAGAAAGAAGCAGCATTATTGAGGCACCAAAACTTGAGAGAATGGCCCCAGAGGTGGCAGAAGTGGGTACAGTGTTTGCTGCTAGTGCTAACGTCTCTGATGGTAATGATAGCGAACTTTTTTATCACTGGACGATCACTGACATCTCCACCAATAGTGTTGTTTTGGGCAATATGATAACGGATAGCGCTCAGCTGGATATTGCCTTGCCCTCTAAGACAAGCGATTTAAAAATATCGGTAAAGGCGCAAGGTGCATCGCGCATTGTCGATGACTACTACGGTAACGACTCGATCAGTTTCCCTGAGCGACAATATTTACATGTGCGAGGAGATAGAGATGACGCGCCTGAAGTAGTGGTAAAACTTAACGGAAAAACCTACAAAGGAAGTGATCACAAGGGAGAGATTGTTTACTTTTTAGATGCTGAACCGGGTGATTCGTTGAGTTTTGATGGACTGAATCAATATTTAGTTCTGCTTCGCCCTTTAATCATGTTGCGTATTACTCTTATGTTCGTGGCTCATCACCCACAAAAATTGTGCGAAATGGCACCTTTAATCACACCTTAATAGATAACGCCTATCAGGCGGTCATAGTGTGTGCTCATAACGACTATCTCTGGACTGGAGTAGATGGAAGTTGTATTGAGTTTTACCTCCGCTAGCCAATCTGAAGAGGGCTTAAAAGCCCTCTTTTTTTATGAGCTTGATATAGCGTTGCCTTCATTTCAATATTTTCTATTTAACAGTTTATAGATGCCATATAAAAATCAGAGACGGTTTGTTTCTCAAACCTGAACGGGGTTTGCTCTTCCGGGCTGCCGTTCAGTTTCATGGATTCACCAAACTCGACACTTAGCGTTTGAATTGAGTCAAAATTTGTAGGATAAAAAATATTGATAAAGGCACTGTAGTATTCGCTCCCCCTTCTGGGCTGGCGTTTATCGACAGTAAAATGCTCTGGCTCTTGCGGTTTTCCATTCACTAAAATGACAACCTTGCTGGCATTGAGTGAGATAATATCCTTTTCTGATTGAACATATACATGCACATAAAACGAATGTTCGTTACTATTATTGGGTTTAACTTCCAAATAATAATCTTTTGTTTTACGCGACAAGGTATCCAGTTTTGTTTTTTGATAGCCACAACCTTGTGAGCGACTCAATGTGCCGTCGTCTGGATTAGGTGCCAAATAGGTTCGGGAAGAGGGATATACAACACATCCTGACAGTAATATTGCCAATCCTACAACTGTGAAAAAGCGGGTAAGCATGACTTGCTCAGGATTCTGTTTTTCTGATAGTTATAACGATAAACGGAACGGGCAATTTGTAAAAGTAAACAGCGGGGTGTGACGAAAGGAAAGGCACTTCGTGAGATAAAGTGCCTTCTAACGTTTGTCGAATTTAGCTTTTTTCAGTACGCGTTTATACGATCATTGTCAGTGAAGGTAATACATACTGTCTGGACTAGTTAGTCAGCCCCGCAGCATCATTGATGACATGGTAAATATAACTTTGCTCGACGGTGCCCTGAAACAGCCAAGCCTGAGGCCCCTGAGCAAAAATAGTTACGTCCTCCCCTGAATGTGTTTCTGAGCTCAAACGAACCAATGCCTGCTGTTTGTAGTCCATAGCGGTAACATCATCGTCGTTAGGATTAGCTCGCACACTGTTTTCTGCACCAGGACCGTTACCGTAAACAAGCGTGGTGTACTTTTTGCCATCCTTGTCTTCGTTATATTTACCCTTCGCTTTTGACAGCCCAAGAATTGGGTTACCACGTTGAGAGTACCCATTCATGATAAGCGTATGAGCATGATCCGCCGTGACAATAATCAGCGTGTCTTCTGGATTAGTTTTTTTCAGTGCAACGTCGATGGCTTTGTCGAACGCCAGCGTGTCTTCCAGAGCTCTTGCAGCATTCCCGCCATGGTGAGCATGATCAATACGTCCTGCCTCTACCATCATTAGGTATCCATCTTTGTCTTTCTTAAGAATATCAATGGCTTTTTCTGTCATCTCAGCGAGTGACGGCTCGTTATTCGCTTCTTTTCGGTCCGCTTCGAACTGCATATGACTATTTTCGAATAGGCCAAAAACACGTTCCGCCGCTGCAGCGTTAATGGTGTCGAAACCTTTGCGGTCATAAACGAATTGACCGTTGGGATAGCGTGTTTCCCATTCGGAAATCAGGTTACGGCCATCCTTACGTTTACCTTTTTTCCCTTCAGTTTCAGGATCCGCCATTTCAGCAGGAATGAACTCACGACGTCCACCGCCAAACGCCACCTGAAAACCATCTCCGTGGTCGAATTCAACAAACTGGCGGGCAATATCTACACACCCTTGGATCCTATTGACGTTACTGATTTTACCGTCGTTTTCCCAGCCCCTGTCCGGGCTATGCGCGTAGGCGGTTGCGGGTGTTGCATGGGTCAAGCGGGCGGTTGATATCACACCCAGTGCTTTACCTTTTTCTGCCGCCATCTGGAATATTGTTTTGGTTTTATTTCCATCGACAGTACTACAGAAGCCACGTTTTACATTGTCATTAATATTCAGGACACCGGCTTTCGTTTTGACACCTGAGACCATCGCAGTTGCTGTTCCTGCTGAGTCGGGTGTTTGCATATCTGTGTTATATGTTTTCGCTAGCGCAACATGCGGCAGAGCCTCCATCATCAGGCTGTTCTCCTCGCCCGGATTACCCTGCATTTGGCCTGCATAGATTCGTGCCGCAGTCATGGTGCCAACACTCATGCCGTCACCAACGAACAGGATAACGTTTTTGGCTTTCCCTACAATTGGCTTATTTGCTTTTGCTTTTTTAATTGCATTCTGGCCTTGAGAATACCAAGCATCTGACTGTTGTGGCGGGGTTGCAATGGCCGAGTTGGAAATTAGTGCAGCGGTAATAGCAGAAAGAATAAATAAGGGCTTCACGGCTTTACTCCATAGGAATTAAATAAGACGTGGCTAATATTCTAGTGACAGTGTTGCGAGTTTCTTACATCTCATATTAAAGTGCTGAAAAAGTGCGCTTTGGCGTAAAAGTTGAGAGTATGTTCATAACTCTGGCTCCATACTCTATGTAATAACTGATTGCCCCACGTAGCCAGTGGATTCATGACATCAGATAACGATACTCACGTATCTTGATATGTTAACAGCGGCGATATCGATTAAAGCGAGCAGGTTGTATGTTTCCATACGTTTAATCTTTAAATCCGTTTCGAATGCCTATCAAAGCAGAGACAGCACAAACGATGCAGAAAAATTGGCAAATGATTCGGACTGAGGTGGGCAGTGGCGTTAACACTGTGGTCAGTGAATGACTGGTTATACTATCTTGGTTATTTAAAGAGCCGATGTTCGGTAAATATGGGAACAGCTCATGTATCGCAAAACTCAGGCTTGCTAACCAATCGTGTTGAGTAAGTAACAAGAGCTCTTTTGCTGATGCGACAAGGTCTTTTTGGTTAAGACTTTGTGGAGAAAAATCTGATACCGAAAAGACAGTATGTAGCAGTATCAACACTAAAATGATGAAGAGAGGTCGACAAACGTATTGGCCGTAACCGCTGATGAAACTGACCAGTATGTCGAGAACTGATTCTAACCTTGTTAACGTGTGCCAGCGCTGTGCTCTGCGTTGTAGCTTCCATAATTTTTTTGATAATCGGGTATTCCCACTCTTTTCAACCAGTCGTCTGAGTATGCGTAGTTTTTCACTGTCGTTCGGTCGCAGTGCCTTTGTGAATATTCCTTTCCTCTGTATGAGGAGATCTACATTCAGCATGGGCACACAGACTTGGGTGGGTAATAGCGACTCTGTGAAGTCAGGAATCATTGAAGATGAGCCTGAGATAGAAAAAGAGAGACTGTCGCGAAAAGCGGTATGGCGGAAACTCAACTTTTGAACATTCTCATCAATGATGATGTCTCTTAGGTCAACAAAATGATTCATTATCGAATCCTCAAACTCAAAGATTTCTGCCCCAATTAAAATGCTATTAAATCGAATGGGCGACTGATCCAAGTACATTTTGTTGAATTCGCATGTTTCGCAGCGAAATTTAGCACTGGTAAAGTTCACTCTGCATATTTCAAAGCGTGCAGCGAAAAAAGAAACATCGTTACAGTGAAAATGAGCGCCAGAAAAATCGACATCGCCACATTTAAAAAACACGTGTTCGAAGTTAACATTTCTGTCTCCAAACGAAGCATCTGAAAAATTAACGTCAGTATCACCAAAATGCGTTTCAGAGAAAGAGACGAGAGGGCCTTCAAATGATGCATCAATGAAATGCACATTGCCGCCGATAAAACGTGTGCCTTTAAATAGGGTATTTCCTTTACCGAAATGGGTACCTGAAAAATTAATATCGCCGGTATTAAAAACAGAATCTGAGAAGCTAACATTTCCGCCTGCAAAACGAGAATTCGAAAAGTTGATATCCCCATCACTAAATGTGACATGTCTGAAACTCAAATTTCCTTTTCCGAATTCGGTTTGAGAAAAGTCGGCATTAATATGACCAAAAGCGGCCATATCGAAAACAATTTCAGTATCTCCGCAATGCACATTGTTGAAATTGAACTGTCCTGCTTCAAATTCTGATGAGAGAAACGACAACTTTCCCAATCCGAACATTGCACCAGTAAAATCGACCTGACAATGGCCAAATTTAGCTCTGTCGAAGTTAGTTTCTCCATCACCAAATATTGTTTTTTTGAACGAGATAAGACCGTTAGGGAAGTGATAGCCCGTAAAGTTGATATGTTGATAAGAGGACAAATCAGTAGATTCAAAGCTGATGTCAGCTTCGGGGTGCTCTCCAACCCAGCGATTCCATGCATCCCTGCCTTGTTGCCACAAAGTTACTGCTGCCTTCCCCTTCAGGATGACTTTCATCTGATCAGTCACGGCTAACTCATTATTTAGATTTATTTACCTGTCACCTTATCTGTAAATGCCTTCTTTTGTTGTCTGAATTGCAATACATTTCAATGGGTATGGAAAATTATCATCTTCGGTAAATCGATCGCGATGGATGTGTATTTATACTCCTTCGTGAGTGCGGAAAAACGTTTAGCATTGTTGCTACTTACCCTGAGATATTCGTCGAATTTTTTATACCATTTAAGTGGCAGATGAAAACGCAGGAGAGTGCTTTTCTTGATGAGGATGTATTGGATTTATTGTAGTGATCAGCGTCGGAGATAAAACAATCAATACCTGAATAAAGTAGCCATCGAAAGTCATGCATGTCCGCTAATTATATTGATTTTCATATACCCGTTTCTAAAATGCGCGTTGTCGTCGTCAGGTGATAAATGCAGGAAATATCTGGCTCTTTTTTACAAGTATCTGACAGACTTCAAGACAATTGAATCCCAGTCTATGACGCAGGCTGATAGGAGTCACTCAACCTGCGTCATAGGGTTATAAAATCACGTTAGCTGACATTACTCCGTCTTTTGCTACCAGCGAAAAGCAATAACAGAGCGAATGGGATGAGGGATATGGTGCCGGCAGAAATTTTTTGCACTTTCACTTCATCATTGTCTGAGGATGAGGGTACATACTCAAAGACAAATACTGTTGAGTCCGGGAAATTTTTCGCCTGATAGGTACCACCTGTGTCTTTTACCTCTCCCACCAGTGTCTGATTTTTCAGTAACCTTACCAAGGTCTGCTGGCTATTTGACTGTGCTTTGATCTCGAATTGAAATCTGCGCTCATTTAAGTCGGTGAACATGATAACGGACTTCTGCCCTTGCTCTATCGCTGCGGGAAAAACGTCTGTTCCATCTGTTTGCCATGGGTTCTGATTAACGTAAACTTTGACCGGTACCCGTGAATCCTCTCTTCCTCTGAGTTCCACCATATTGACGAGAGAATTGGACCCTTCAATCAGACCTTCATAACGAGTAGTCACGATGAAAGAGGGAAGCGCCACAGCGTCAGTCTGAATATCGATAGTCTTTGTCTGGTCACCTCCGACGACGTTAATCTTAACGCGAAGGTCACAGCTACTTCCAGGTGATAATGTCTTGTCTTCGCAGTTGTTTTCGAGCAATGTGATGTCGCTGGGAGTCGTGACGGAAGTGATTGAAAAAGAGAGATTTACGTTATTGCTGATCTTCAGTTCTTGTGTTGTTTGTCCTTCGGAGAGGTACTCAAGCTCTAACGCTTGGTCATTGTTGACATTTTCCCCTCCAATTATCGCTTCTATCTTATCCTTGAAGTCGCTCAAACGGTAATATGCAGTGTTTATAGCACAGGTGGTGCCAGTGTAAATTCCGATGAGCTTTCTGAGACCATTATTATCAACTATCAGCGGGCTTCCCCGGTCAAACAGGCAAGAGGCGCTGCTGTCTTCATCGTTTGTGGGTTTCGCACACACATAGGTTGACGGATTGAAGTAACCAGAACTGCAGTCCTCATCTCTCACCGTTGTAAATTCAGTGGTTCTAAATTTAATGACTGGTGGTATTTGGCCGATATCGAGTGAAGAGACTCTGGAAAACGCAGCTGTACCTGTGTTGGTCTCTTGGTCAAGTTCCAGAATGATGGGGGATGCGTCCGCATCTTTGGTCAATTCTATCAATACAATGTTATTGACTTGGGCATTGTCATCCGAATCTGCACCTTCACTAAAGAAATACCTCTTCTTTTCTTTAATTCGTTGGGTGCCTTGGTCCGAGCCAAATTTTGTGAATCCGACGATGGCGTCAACTTTACCGTCAGTGTCACTGCTGCTTAGGCAAATCCCGGGAATAACGACATAACGCTTGTGAATCAGCGCTCCGTAACACTTTAATTCATCGAGAACGACTGACTGTTCTGATCGAACGATAGCCACAACGAATGGCCACACGGCTTGTTGTTTTACAGTAGCTCTCGTTTCTGACAAATTTCTATTTTCGTTTGCCGATATCTCAGTTGAGAATAGTAATACAGCGACTGAAGACCATAAAAAGAGAAGAAGTGGCATTGGTCTGAATGTAGCAACACTGAATATTCTGGTGATGGTTCTCATATAAATGTGACTAACTTGTGATGATGCCGTATCCAAATTATTAACAACAACGGATATCACGAATGTTTTAATGTCGAGATTCAAATGATATGTTAACCATATGAATAATATAATTTTTAGCGTTTTAAACTGATTGATTTTTTAAGCTAAAAAATAGAGATCTAATTATTTATATAAAATTTTTTTCAATAAAAGTTCCATGGAATTTACATTTGAATTTTATTAGCTTTGAATATGTAAAGTGAGGGCGCAATTGATGTCTTAAATTAAGGGCATGTTCTTTTTAGGTGTTTTTACTACTTTAAAGGGCTAATGGATTAATAATTTAATTATTATAAAGGTTTAACCATTGATAGCTGCAGAATCACATGGGTTTCAAGAAAGTGATTTGCAAGTCTCCAGGTGGATATGACTAGTAATATGGTCTTTATTGTTTTTGAGAGGTAAAACGCTTTTGTTATTTACCGGCCATGTTTTTGTGACGATTAATAACAATGAACAAATCTGATGAGCAATTTGCTAGTCAGAGAAAAGTGGATGGTATTAACTCTTCAGATCAATTTTCAAACAAACCAGCATGTTCAATCGCATTGCCGCACTTCACACTCAATCAGCGGATCTCAAGTCATTTTTGGGCTTGCTGTAAACGCCGAGAGGTCAAGCTCCACAGACTCCCCTAACCAGTAGGCGTTGTCAGTATGATCAAGGTAGTCATCGCCTGTGACACCATGAATGAGAATACTCAAATGCTTTCTTTGTAGCTCCAGCCAGTTCACCACTGTGTCAAAATTATTTTTTTGAAAGAGTATTTGATAACTCCACATAGTATGCGGCCCAACCTTTTTCCGGTGAAAACGTCCAATCTCTACTCCAAGTTGATGATGGATACTTTCACGAAGTTGTTGTGCAAACGCTGCGCTTGATGAGTCGAAATAGACATGAGCGTGGTAGTGGTGATGAAGGTTTTGGGGATATTGTCTATTTTCATTCAGTTGCATATTTATCTGTTTATACTAGCTGTGTTGTTAATGTCTGAGATCAAAACACTAACGTAAAGCGGATGGTTTTTCAGCTTTAGGTGCTTATTCTTACCCCTGAATGCGACCTTCCATCAATAAACTAATATTCGACCATTCTTCTTATCGGACAGAAGATAGCGAATTGCTATCCGTAGTGCCTCATTACAGCTCACATTTTTCCGACACTTCAGCAGGCAGAGGATAAGCACCAGGACTTAACAATGCGGAGAAGCATTCCTGGCGTAGAGGCCGGGACAAGTAATACCCTTGTAAGTAACGATAACCCTGACTTTGAAGAGAAGTATATTGATTTTCCGTTTCTACCCCTTCAGCGATAACGGCCATATTAAGTGCTTTGGCAAGCGCAAGCGTGGCTGCAATAATTGTTCTGTTACTTTCTGAATCTGTACCTGTGAAGCTCTTGTCCAGCTTAACCACATGAAAAGGTAAATTGTGAAGCACCGACAAGGATGAATAACCTGTACCAAAGTCATCTAGGTAAAGTTTGACACCAAGCTTGGCAATATCTTCCAGCCAATATCTTAAATCTTGGTTGTTCAGGACATTACAAGATTCTGTTAATTCAAGAGCTATGTTAGCTGCTGACACACCGTATTTTTTCAGCATTTGACTTAAATCATTACTAAATCCGGCATGCAGCTGAATTGGCGAGATATTTATGCTTATTGTGAAGGTGTGATCCAGTTTCTCCTGCCACTGAGAGACTTGTTTTAGTGCTTGTTTGAGCACCCACTTTCCAATATTTACAATCTGTCCCGTTTCCTCTGCTACCGGAACAAACTCTGAAGGTGCTACCTGACCAAGCTCCTCATCATGCCACCGGAGCAGTGCCTCAGCACCACGGATACGGTTCTCACAGACATCATATATAGGTTGATAAGCAAGGGTAAACTTATTCAGCTCGACAGCTCTAGACAACCTTTGTCGTATATGAACTTTCCGAGACTGCTCTTCCATTAAATGAGGTGTAAAAAGGTGATACCTATTTCTTCCATTGAGCTTCGACTGATGCATGGCAAGGCCAGCTTGTTTCAATAGTGAATCGGTATCTTTTGCATTGTGAGGAAAAGAGCTACAACCAGCACTGACACTGATGCAAATGTCACCAAGATTCTTTAGCTGCAATGGCAGTTGCATTTTCTTTAACACTTGCCCCAACTTTAAATGGATACTGGCACTGTTTTGTGCAGGGACAAGTGCAAGAAACTCATCACCGCCAAAACGTCCGATTTTGCATGGTTCTTTGAGGATTTCAGAGAGTTTATCTGCTGTTTTACTCAACAGTTGGTCGCCAACATGGTGACCATAGATATCATTAACTTGTTTAAACTTATCAACGTCAATAAAGACGAGATGAAATGGCTTTTCTTGTACTACCGCTTCATCAATAACTTCTAGCATGCCGCGTCGATTAAAAAGACCGGTGAGCTCGTCGTGGGTTGCCTGAAAACTGGCTTTATGAAACATTTGCTTCTGTTCACTGATATCTGTCAACGATACCAGAAGCTGAGCCTTGTCTTGCAGCCACTTGGCGGATGCCTTAAAACAGTGATAACTCCCATCAAGCTCGGGTTCAATTTCAGCATCGAATTCTTGCTCTATCTGCGCTCTTCGTATCCAATTATCAGCGACAGCTTGACAGCAAACCAGATCAGCGAGTTCAGTCACTGGTCGATAAAAGCACGTTTTGAAATAGTCATTGCAGCTAATCAAGACCCCGTACTTATCAAACAGAAGAGACAGATTTGAGCCTATAGTAATGGCTAGATCACGACGAAGACTGTATTCGTTAGACAGCACTTCAACCAGCATTGTCTGTCGGCCATCTGAAAGTTTAAAGCCGGAGAACACACAGAGCTTTCTTTTAAGCTTTTGTTTGGGCGTGAACGTCCACCAGGTTCGAATATTTTCACCCTTTTCGAACTTAGCCCTATAGCTTTCAAGCGTCGCTTCCACAGCCTCAGACATGCCACTTTTCAGGTCTCTTGCCGCCAGCTCAGCAAGCGAGGTCGCTTCCCATAGTTCTACAGCCGAGCTGTTTGCCCAAATGATTGATTTTTTCTCAAAGTCAAAAATCCAAATTGGATTTGATAGCTGGTTTAGCACGTTGTATTCATTCATGATCGGTCCACTGCCTGACACCCGGCAAAGGTTTGAATCAAAGGTTGTTTTAAATTAGCTCACGGAATGTAGATTTGTACTAAGAATCAGGCATTTTTACTTTTAGAAAAAGACAATGAGCAAAAATCTTTCGAGTAGTGGGGATAATAAAGAGTAATTCATAAAAACTAAACACTTTTGTGTGTCTGTTTAAGCGAAGTGACTAAAACATCTTCTGTTAGTGGTATTAAATACGTTGATTTGCTGAATTAATATTCATTTTAATAAAATTAAACTCATTTAAATTAATAACTTAATATCAACATGTTTAATTTTCTGATAACTTTGTGTGTCTTTAAGTTATACGAAGAAATTCTTATCTTAACTCTCTCGTTACTCATTCTTCGTACCCTTTATTATAGAGATTCAAGTTTATTAACATAATATGACAAAGCCTGAAAAATAAGACATACACTGTTACCAAACGGTTTTAATGTTGTTATTTTACCAGGCCTCAGATAGATGTTGCAGACAGGGTATCAGTCGTGGTGTAAATCAAAGGGAGAGCGTGTAAATAATCATAGTAAGCGGAACGCTCTCTAACATGTCAGCTCACCATGACTGATACCAAGGCGTATTTACGGTATTTCTGTGTTGAATCAGTAATGTGTCGCTTCTATCGGCTCTGTGGGTGAAAGAGGTGTCGTTAGGGGTTAAATGCAGCCATCAATGCCATTGATAGGAAAAACACGGATGCTGTACGTCGAATAATCTTGAGTGGTAGCGCTTTTGCGCAGAATTGGCCTGCGACAATGACAGGAACGGTGACTAACAGCATACCAATAGTCGTGCCTATAATGACGGTAAATAAAGACTGACTGAATTGGGCACCTAGTACAGTTGTTGCCACCTGAGTTTTATCACCGATTTCAGCGATAAAAAATGCAATAAAACTGGAGAAAAAAGGACTGGCTATCGACAAACGGCTATTTTCCTCAAAACGATCGGGGATGATGATCCAGCTTGCCATCACAATAAAACTGGCCACTAACAGCCATCGTAGAGTGTCTGCTGATAGATATTCGGCTATTGCAACGCCTATCCATGCCGCAATAGCATGATTTATAAGGGTTGCCAGTGAAATGGCCAGAATAATGGGTATGGGTTTGCGGAACCGACTGGCCAATATAAATGATAATATCTGGCTCTTATCGCCTATTTCGGCGAGGGCTATTGATGATAATGATAATGCTAACACGCTCACAGTGTACTCTTCAGGGCGAGGTTTTATAGATACCAAAGGCAATCCACATGCCCCGCCCGGTTCATGCTGTTTTGCCATTGGTCTCGCCAAACTCATACGAATGTGAGTCATGATTGCCACGAAGATTAAGCTTCAATTATGTTGACAATCATCTCTGTTAACAGAGAGGCTACTCCCCAAAGGAATGTTTAGTATAGCCATGTCCTATACGTTTTATCAACAGACACTTATTGGGGTTTTAAGAGCTTACAAGTGTTATGGTTTCTATGTGCTCGGTGCGCTCAACGACAGTAAAATTCGCTGGCTGAACGTTTGATTTCAGTGTGAGTGAGCTTATCGATTACCCTGTCGCGCAGAATATTTTTAATATGTCAAAACCACTGTTTTTGGGTTTTTTGACGACAAGAAGAAAATGGAAAAACAGAATGACAACCACCCTTATGGTTCAAGGCACCACGTCTGATGCCGGGAAGAGCACCTTAGTCGCAGGGCTATGTCGAGTGTTTGCAAGGCGAGGCTATCGCATTGCCCCCTTTAAACCGCAGAATATGGCATTAAATAGCGCTGTGACTCCCGAGGGCGGCGAGATTGGACGAGCTCAGGCTTTGCAGGCTACTGCGGCAGGCGTGCCGCCGCACACAGATTTTAATCCCATTCTTTTGAAACCCAACAGTGATACTGGGGCGCAGGTGATCATTCATGGTCGGGCGATCAGTAACATGGAAGCGGCGGTATATCATGATTACAAAAAAGTGGCGATGGAAGCGGTGCTCAGTTCCCACCGACGATTAAATGAAAGCTACGATTGCGTTATGGTTGAGGGAGCGGGGAGCCCAGCGGAAATCAATCTTCGCGAAAACGATATAGCAAATATGGGCTTTGCAACAGAGATAAAATGCCCGGTGATCATCATTGCGGATATCGACAAAGGGGGCGTTTTTGCTCACTTGATCGGCACTTTAATGTTGTTAAGTGAAGACGAGCAGGAGCTTGTGAAGGGGTTTGTTATTAATCGCTTCCGTGGTGACATAGGACTCCTGCAATCTGGTCTTGACTGGTTGGAGAAAAAAACGGGTAAACCTGTTTTGGGCGTATTGCCTTATCTTCACAACTTGTATCTTGACGCAGAGGACGCGGTGGCTGCTGAAAATATTGTCAGCAAACCAACGCTTAAAGTTGCTGTATTGTTGCTCCCACATATCAGTAACCACACAGATTTTGATGCTCTCAGGCTGAATCCAAGTGTTGACCTTTGCTACGTGAGACACACTCAACGAATAAGCAATGTTGACCTTATTGCCATTCCCGGCAGTAAAAATGTGATTAGTGATCTTAATTTTTTATACAGTGAATGCTGGGATCAGGACATTCAGCGCCATGTTCGTTACGGCGGTAAGTTGATAGGGATATGTGGTGGTTTTCAAATGCTTGGAGAATACATTTATGATCCTTTGCATATCGAGTCGACAGAAAAGGAAATGAAAGGTTTAGGCCTTGCTGAGTTTTCAACAGAGCTGACAGAAAGTAAAACACTAAATCATGTTTGTGGCTTTTCGAAAATGCTGAATTCGACAGTCACGGGCTACGAAATTCATTGCGGTCGCAGTTATGGCAGTGCATTAAGAAAATCATTTGTCGATTTTGAGGGGCACCCCGACGGAGTTCTGTCGGATGGTTTTATATCTGAAGATGATCAGATTATTGGAACCTATTTCCATGGGTTATTTGACGATCCTTCTGCGTCGCAGGCATTACTTTTATGGGCGAGTAACGGGCGTCTAGATACGCCTGCTATTGATATTGATATAAAAAGGGAGCAGCAAATTGATTTTCTCGCTGACGCCTGTGAGCAACATTTAAATATCAGAAAAATTGAGTCAATGATGGGTCTGATAACAGAATGATCATTTTAATTTATTACTATCAGTACCTAGTTTCACATATTGATAATAAGTGATTTGGATATTATTTATTTACCGTTTCAATGCATACGTATGCTGTTAGATATAGGTTATATACCTATAAGTCATTGACTGGTAGAATAAGAAAGAAAAGAGATGACGCAATAGTCCATAATCATATCAAACATTATGTTTTTAGGTTTTTTGGGAGTGTATATTTTTGCAAGCTATTGAAAATTTGATATTTTATTTAATTTGTACCTTATATTAAAGAAGCTGTTATATATTTTTTGAGTATGGTTTTTTAAGTGATTTTAGAACTTTTTGATTTTTCTTAGTACGGAGGACTCTCTAAATTAGTTATTTCATATGAAATTAATTAATATGAAATAAGATTTTTATTTTTATCTTAACTGTTTTTAAAATTTATATTTTAATGGGGGGAGTGAATTACTACTTCTTCAAACTAGTACAAAGATAGATATATATTATAGTCAGAAAAAAAACAGAGCTGATAAGGCTCTGTTTACGCTAAAAAAAAGTCAACCCAGCGTAAAGGAAAAATTCAGGCCAGACTTACTGATAACTAAGAATGTTCTTTAGGTCAAATTAATTATTCATATTCAACTAGTCAAAGACAGGAATTGAGTAGAATTCGCAGTTTTAGTTTTTATGTTTCTTAAAAAAATAATAAGTTATATTAATAAACGCCATTATATATCTAGATCAATATAGTATCAATATTGATTGTTTATTTTTCACATTATCAAGCGTAATGTTTAAAAAATGATATGCTATTTATTTGCTATATGACTTAGTTTTATACTCATGGCGAGTCGAAAAATTAGTCATTAATCATATTCCGTTTTCGATTATATATCTTAAGGTATTTATTTAATAATATCTAATTTAGTTAATATTTATGTTATGAGGTTGATTGACTATAACGAATAGACAATTTAGTATATATGGAAAATCATATATACTGTTAAGTTGAGGTCGTACTAGAAAGTGAAATGGCCTATGATGTTGTGTTTTAGTTGAGTAAATTCAATGAGTAAAAAAAATATTGACGACCTCTTAAATATTGAGGAAGAGTCGTTTAGTCTACCATCAAAAAGCAGTCTTTCTCTTTCTGAAACTGGGCACCCTCCTCGAATATTACTGATGTATGGCTCGTTGAGAGAACGCTCATTTAGTCGCTTACTCGTTGAGGAGTCCGCACGTCTTTTGACTGCGATGGGTGCCGAAGTGCGAATTTTCAATCCTGAGGGGCTGCCACTACCGGATTCTTGCGAGCCCTCTCACCCAAAGGTCAGTGAGCTACGTGAGCTGGTCATGTGGTCAGAAGGTCAGGTTTGGTGTTCTCCCGAAAAGCATGGTTCTATGACAGGGATCATGAAAAGCCAGATAGACTGGATTCCATTGAGCCTTGGCGCAGTCCGCCCAACACAAGGAAAAACATTGGCTGTTATGCAGGTGTGTGGCGGATCGCAGTCATTCAATGTCGTCAACCAACTCAGGGTATTGGGACGTTGGATGAGAATGTTCACTATCCCTAATCAGTCGTCTGTCGCAAAAGCGTTCTTGGAGTTTGATGAGAACGACCGTATGAAGCCTTCATCTTATTACAACCGGGTGGTGGATGTGATGGAAGAACTTATCAAGTTCACGCTATTGCTGAGAGATAATCAGGATTATCTGGTTGATCGTTATTCAGAACGGGTTGAAAGTGCTGAGGCACTCTCCAAACGTGTAAATCAACGCAGTATCTAATGAAAGAGGGTAGTCTATAAAATGGCTGCCTTTGTTAACATGTTATGCCTTAAATGGCGGGCAAAAGCCGGCTGAAAAAGATGACGATACTTGTTGAATACGTAGGCAAGAAATCGTTCTGTATCTTGCCTTGCGTCGCCAGTTCCTATTTTTAAAGTCGTATTCGTGTTTAGAGCGAAACGGTCTCTTTTCTAACGCATTAAGTCGTGGGTTCTAGCGCGAAGACAAGCCTGGCAGTTCGAGATGTTGAACTATTCGTTGTAACATCTCTTGGAGATAGTTTCTGAGTGCCTTGATTCCAACAATTATCTCTTCAGGAATATGCTTTAGCCCTTCTTCGATTTTCAAACAGATGTTAATGCTGTTCTCTAAAATTCATAAATGTGCGTATCACATAAGCTCTCCACCTTTAACTTTCTGAATGACAACAGCAACACCGTCGACCTCAGTCATTCGATAAATACCGAGAAAGCCAGTGTTTTTCGCATTGATAGCGGCTAGATTTTGCAACCAGTGTCTAATCACAGGCGCACTTCCTGACATAATAGTATCAAGATCGCTGGGCAACGAAGTCAATCCTCCCGCTTTAAGGAGCTCAATCTAGAGACAGAGTGAAGAAGAACAGGCATCAATGGTGTATAGACTGGAACAATTTGAGCATAGCGACTGCCCTGTCGTAAGCGGTGAACTCCATCTTGGTTAGGTTCAAAGCTCAAGGTAGGGTATCAGCTAAACAAGGTGTGATATGACAATGTCAGATGCCTGAATAAATATGTTTTAGAAAATGTCCGGGTGAATTTGCACCGGAAGGCTATCATCTCTAACCGTATATTATCTTCTCTCTGTTATGGCTGGTTGTGAAAAGCAATATGTGCGGTGGATTTTCGCTGGTGGGAACATGCCGAAGCAGATTGGCAGACAATCGGTTCGGCGTTTGTCTGCCTTATATCGGATGCCACTTATAACCAAGCGACCTGTCGAATGTGTTGTTCTTTTTATCCTATCTCATCTGGTTTGACGTCAGGTTTGGCGTAACTTAGACGACCTAGGCGATGGCTCCGGTGGTAAGCATCCAGGCTAGAGACGGCGACCGTTTCCAATAATTCTATGTCAATAAAACCATCTTCTTGTACCGCTAGAGGCTCTACGATGACATCTGTTATCTCGCCGATTATCATGACTGTTTTGTTAATTTCCAGTGTTTGTGTTTCCGCTAATTTGAGAGCAAACTTTAACCTGCTTTCCTTAACAAATGGTGCGTGCGTACCCTCTATATATTGCTCATGTAATCCGACGGCCTCAAACTCAGATTGTTCTTTTGGGTATCTTGCTGACGTTTGGTGAGCCTGTTTCCATATATCTGCTGACACATGATTTATTGTGTAACTGCCCGTGGCCAAAATATTCTCGAGCGTATCGCGTGTGACTGTATGTGGCCTGACGATCATGCCAATCAATGGCGGGTTTGCGCCGATGTGAAAAACAGAACTTACGATAGCCAGATTAGTATTACCGTTGGTATCAGCAGTACCGATTAAGTTAGCACTTTTAAAACCGGATAGGCTGTTGATAAATTTAGCTCTAAATCGATCGTCACTTGCGTCAATTGCAGTGCGGCTCCAATGCATGAGTATTCTTCCTTATTAAGCCAATTGCTGACAGTTTACTGAGATCACGGATATTTGGATCACTTGATGATAGCTGAAACCTCTACACGATTACTTGCCCACTGCTGAATATCTTTATATTCAATGTTGCTGAAAACATAAACATAGGGTTTTTGAGATTCAAAATCGAGTGAAGATTTGTTATCGCTCTCAGTTTTCATTGTGTCGTCTGTCTCGCCTACACTGCGGCAGTTAGGCTGGCAACACCAATAGTTACTTTGTATAGGTCATAATACCTCTTGTCTCCTTTTTCCTCTCAGTTGAGCACACCTGATTTTGTCAGGAAAAAGTGCAAAAAATGGAGTTTGCAGTTTGATTAATGAACGTAAAGAAAAAAGATTGGTATCTGAGTCTGATGTGACAAACTGGCATCACTTTCGACGTGGTGCATTAGATGTATTCCCTCTTTGCCTTGCTGTTATGCCGTGGGGGCTACTCGCAGGCTCATTTGCAATTGAGTCTGGTTTGGAGCCCTTGCAGGCTCAGGCTATGTCTGCTGTGGTCTTTGCTGGAGCAGCGCAACTTGCAGCAACAGGGCTAATGAAAGCGGATGCAAGCTTTTGGGTACTGATGCTGACAACACTAATCATTACGTCGCGCCACCTTTTGTACAGCCTATCAATGCGTGACAGAATAAGCCCGCTCCCTCTCCGTTGGCGACTTGGCCTTGGTTTTTTACTTACCGATGAATTATTCGCGGTCACCGCCCATCAAACACCCACAATGTTCAATCGTTGGTATGCACTCGGTGTAGGTTTATGGTTTTACCTTTGTTGGAATGTTGCCAGTTTCGTCGGAATTGTAGCTGGAGAGCTAATTCCTGATCTTGACAACATTGGTCTGGAGTTTGCGATTGCGGCAACGTTTATTGCTATTGTCGTTCCCACCATAAAAAATATGCCAGTGTTGATGACAGTACTGACCGCTATGACCTTATCTGTTTTCTTTGAATTGATTCATTTGGAAGGCGGTATGATGGTGGCTAGCCTGGTTGCAATGGCCGTAGGCTTTTTCTGTCACCAGGTGAGGGTGAAGTGATGATTTGGCTATCTATCTTTGCAATGACACTGGTGATATTTTTTAGTCGATATCTATTTTTGTCTCCCGGACTTCCACTAAAAATCTCAGACAGACTCAGGGACTTCCTTTCTTTCTCTGCACCGGCGGTATTAACTGCATTATGCGCGCCAATTATCTTTCTACAAGGTGGCGAATTACGCTTAGATATTAATAACCCTTATCTATCTGCTGCTATTGTTGCTGTGTTACTTGCCTATTTCAGTCGCAAGATGCTGCTCACTGTCATCGTCAGCTTTTTGGTGTTTTTCTTGCTCAAATAAAAAGCCGGAGCAACAGCTCCAGCTTTTTTAAACTATTTTCAGACGACTATTTCAGTTTTCTCGGCTGCTCTTTTTGATAAATATTTGATGAATTATGCTAAGCGATACTAATCTGTAACCATAGCTTTAAAGATTCTTCGTTAATAAACATGCTGAGTGCAGAACTTTACTAGCCGAAATTTAGTGTTATTGCGCATGACTCTTCTGCTGTCTGATTATTTCGCACCAACAATTTCGAAGTCATCGACACGCAACTTTGCTGAGCCGTCTTCTTGTAATATCCATAGCTCTTTAGTAATGATGCCGTAAGCATTATTCATTTCCCATGATGCAGAGACGACAGCAGCCTCTTTACTCACCACTTCAAGTTTTGTATTCATGTATTTAACATCTTTAAAACCCTGACTGATGATATTTGTCCAGAATGCCTGAATTGATTTTTTACCAATGAATATACCGAACGGCATCGCAGTCATGACTGAACCTTCTTCATATTGGTCAGCAGCCCCCCCGGCATCGCCACGGTTGAAAGCACTCTTCCATTCCTCGCTGGCTTTTAAGACAGCCTTGGTGACACGCTTTTTGTCTGCTTCATTTATTTGTAAACCTTGAGGTGCTTTATAATATTCAACAACATCCATAGGTAATTTGGGCTGTGGTTTTTTGTGCTCATGTGCAGTGGCCGAATGAGACGACATTAGCAATGTTGCTGTAATAACACCGCTAAGAAATGATTTTTTTATATTGATTTTCATAATTTTCCCTATCGTAGTTTAACTAATATACTCATCACCTAAAGATTCATCTCTTAAATGAGTGCTGTTGCTTACAGAGGTATGCCAGTAGTGAACACAATTACAATAACGCTATTGTCACTTCGAAATAAATATCAAACGGATGAAATCACTATTCAATAAAGTCAAATAATCAGATCTGATATTTTATTTATGGTTATGAATGATGATTATTAATAAGAATGCTTTTTGTTATGTGACTTCATGTGTAATGGAATTAAACGGTACAAAGTAATGTAAAGAGATAACCGTTTTACATTGATTGAATTTTTTTAGTTTTAATTAACAGCTAATTCATACAGATGACTATAATTATTTAATTGTTATAGATGAGACAATTAGGCAATGTTTTATGTTTGACAACATGAAAATAAAGTTAAAACTTCCGATTATACTCATATCTTTTGCACTGATTTCAGCCATTATCACTGGCGTAATAAGTTATACATACGCAGCGGATCAACTGACATTATCAGCAAAGGCGAAGTTAACGGCATTGCTTGAATCGCGCAAAGAGTCTCTCATTCACTACTTTGATATCATCAAGCAGGATCTAGCTTTTCACAGCAAGGCTCCGACGACACGAGATGCTACCATTGAATTTATTAATGGGTGGCGTGAAGAAGGAAGCGATAGTGAAACAATACTTCAAACCTTGTATACCAAGAATAATCCTTTTGCATCAGGACAAAAAGAGTCATTACTTGATGCGGAAGATGGATCTGCGTATAGCGTCGCTCATCGAAAGTATCACGGCTATTTTCGTAATTTAGCCGCAACACATGGTTATTACGATATTTTTTTGGTTGATACCTTGGGTAATATCATCTATTCAGTAAAAAAAGAAAGTGATTACGCCACTAATATCCTTACAGGGCAATGGAAAGACAGCCATATCGCCTATGCCTTTACCCAAATTAACCGAAACCCATCTGTGAATAATATCTACCTGACCGACTATTTCAGGTATGGACCAAGTAACAATGAGCCAGAGGCATTCTTTGCTGCACCTATTCATATAAATGGCGAGACCTACACCGGTGTATTGATTTTTCAGATGCCTATTGATGCTCTGAATAAGGTCATGCATGTTACTGCGGGTATGGGAGAGACGGGTGAAACGTTTTTAGTTGGCCCAGACAAGCTCATGCGAAGTGACTCACGTTTTTTTGGGGCAAAAAGTATACTCAGTACGGTTGTAGATACAGATTCGGTAAACAAGGCACTAAAAGGACTAACCGGTATACAGTTCGACAAAGATTATCGTGATGCTCATGTATTATCGGCATTTTCACCAATATCTTACATGGCACTAAACTGGGTCATCATTGCGGAGGTTGAGAAGAATGAAATACTTCATGCGTTGAATGAGCTCGCCATCATTCTTACTGCCGCCATGTTAATCGGTGTGCTGTTTATCTTCTTTTTTGGTTTTTACTTCGCGTCCAACATATCGAACCCCATCTCCAATATGACAAATATAATGGAGCGTTTAGCGGACAATGAACTTGATGTGAACATATCTGTCACGCAACGGGATGACGAGGTGGGGTCGATGGCTAAAGCCCTTGAGGTGTTCAAATCAAATGCAATTGAAAGAGACAAACTGCAAAAAGAGCTCACTCATATGGCTCATCATGACATGCTTACTGGGTTACCGACCCGTAAGCTCATCATGGATCGACTTCAGGATATCACCTCAGAGTCAGACAAAGACGAGCAGACTTTTGCAGTAATGTTTGCTGATCTGGATAACTTTAAAACAGTGAACGATACCCTCGGCCATCACATTGGTGACGAGGTAATAAAATCGGCTGCAAGGATCTTCAAAGAGTCGTTAAAAGAGAATGATTTCGTGGCACGCATTGGCGGTGACGAATTTATCCTTTTGGTGTCAAATGTCAGGGACACTGAGGCGGCGCTGGAAGTGGCGAACAAACTTGTGATTGCAATAAAAACAGGTTTGAGTGTCGTGTGCGCGACCATTCCGGTTACGCTTAGTCTTGGTGTCGCTATCTATCCAGAAGACGCAGATGACGTCACATCACTGATCCGTCATGCAGACGAAGCTATGTATAGAGCGAAAGAGGGCAGTAAAAATCGTTGTAGCCGATAGTGTAGGCGGGGCGCCTTACGTCGTTTTGTATGCTGATTAATTGAAGCGAAAGTTGATGAGTAGACGTTGATTTTGAGTCGTTGCACTCTCCAGTGCACACTTTATATTGCAAATAAACGTACACTTTTCGTATCTTTTGCGGAACCCAAACAAGGTGCTAGCCACTAACACATACAGCGGTACAGAATATCTAGCTCGAAATAATTGGTTGTAAATGAATTCAATTTCATAACAACCAACTTATTTTAAGCGATAAACTAGTTAATTTAGCTTACATCTAACAGAGAGAGCCTGCGCTGAAAGTCCATGTACAGCAGTACCACTATTAGAGTACGCATTACATGGTTTAATGGGGAATATCATCCAAAGAGCTTGCGCTAAACTATTAAAAAAATTAATTAAGAATTTTCTTTTGTCTCTCCAAGCGAATGGCACGGTCTGAGAATGGTTATTTTTTAGTCTCAGCAATGTTAGTTTCGTTCATCACTGAACTCATCGTCTTTCATCTCTTTGCCGCTAGAGGCTGCAACTCAGAAGGCTCTGATATTAGTCAGGCAAAAACCTTTAGATCTCATGTTAACAGTCACTTTCCTGTGTCTGTAACAATACACGTGCCAGTGTAAAACGTCATGTTGTCATTTACACATTTAATTTTAATGTGACTCCCGGGTCGATACTTCACTGATAGTAAAAAACGTCACTCTTTATAGAGTCGTGATGTTACTTACTACAGGGTTGAATTAATGAAAACAGTCTTAAAATCACTGCTGCTCAGTGTTGTACTTTGCAGCCACTCCTTTGCAGCCACTCAAGTCAGTGCACCTAAAGATGTCGCTAAACAACCAGCTGACGCCATTGAAGTCGAGCCTGGTCTTGCTTATCGGGTCGTTGAAGCTGGCTCTGGATACACAGCAAAAAAAGCATTTGTAAAAAGTCACATAATTACATGGTCAACAGACGGTAAGACAATATCCAACTCACACGATCAAGGTATCGACTTAACCCGCATAGATATGTTGAACGAAATACATCCGGGTATCGCAACGGCTATTCGCCTGACACCGATTGGAGAAACTCGTATTTGGTGGGTTGCCAACAAGCACTTACAGCCGGGATATCGGGTCGCGCCAGAGGGCGATCAGGTTTTACAAGTTCAGGTGATCGAGGACATGGCACCGATTACCGCTCCCGTTGATGTTTCTGTTGTGCCAAAAGAAGCGGTAGTCACCAAATCTGGTCTGGCTTATCAGGTCATAGAAAAAAGTGATCAGGCGAAACCTGATGCGACCGACATTGTTGAGGTGAATTATACTGGTTGGTCTGCTGATGGTTTGATGTTTGACAGCTCATACCCGAGGGGAAAAACGCTTGAATTTCCACTCAACAGAGTCATTAAGGGCTGGACAGAGGGTGTACAGTTAATGGGACAGGGCGCAAAATATCGTTTCTGGATTCCTGCCAAGCTTGGCTATGGGGAGAATCCGCCGATTAGCGCCTTAAAAGGAACGTTGGTATTCGATGTAGAACTATTGTCATTCAAGAAAGCTGAAGAAAAGTCTTAATTTTTTGAGTACTGATTAACCTTGTCCTCACGCACAGTTGCGCTGAGTTTTCGGTTTCAAAATGCTATCTGAAACATAAGTCTATCTGGTATACAAAGCAATCTGATGTCTTACCTCTCAGGTTGCTTTTTTTGTGCCAATAACGCTATTTTTGGATCAATAGTGCCGCGTCATGCATTTGAAAAAGTGGTCGTGCAATTATTTTTTACTCTAACATTCGTTGGCTTTAGCGCTTTTTAAATCCGAGTCGGTGTCCATAAAATCGTCAGTATGTACATTCTTTGTTTAGTCGTTTTACCGACATCTTCAGATGCATTTTTCGTATTTTGACGTCAAAAATCCAACATTTTTACTTCCACATTTCAACTATTTACCAACCATTAATCGTGGGTAAAATCTCATTTCTTCAAAAATAATTTGAAAATAGGGGTTGTGATTTAGAAAAAAACCGTGATAGAGTTCTCACCATCAATTGTACGGCGTACATTAAACATGGTTTAAAGAATAAAAAACCATGTGCTCCAAAAAATTAGTGAATTAAGAACGACTTGGATGCTTTTTTATCACCTTTTTAGAAAAGACGAACTTAATTCATATTAGGAGCAAGCGTGAAAAAATTAGTTTTATCAGCCACCGCGATTATGTCATCAGTGTTCTTTGCACATTCAGCTGCGGCAGCAACTAACTTGAGCCAAGATTATAACTTTGTATCAGGCGGTATTCAGTACAACCACTACAAAGATAAGGCGTATAAAAAAGCTGAAAACGCAAAAAAAAGTGATATGACCAGACATACTGCGGGTGGATACCTTCGTGGTAGCTGGAACTTCTACGACAACATGTTCGTTGAGGCTCGTGCTGAAGGCACTAAAAATGGCGACCTGAAAGAAACAGGTGCGCTAGCTGGTGTTGGTTACTTTATGCCAGTTAATGACAAAATGTCAGTGTACGGATTAGCTGGATATTCTGCGGAACACGTTAAGCTAGGCAAGAGTAAAGTAACTGAGAAAGGCCTGACAGGTGAAGTTGGCGCTAAGTATCAGGTAATGGATAACTGGACAGTAGAGCCTGCCGTGCGTTACGCCAAGTATCACAAAGCTGGTTACGAATTCCGTCTGGGTAACAACTTTAAAGTGACAGATCACGTCAGTATTGAAGCAAACGTTGCCCGTAATAACGTGAAACTTATGTACGGTGAGAATCACGATCAAGAAGTCAAATTGAAAGAAACCAACTTTGAGTTGGGTGCACGCTACAATTTCTAATCTGCATGTACATTAAAAAGTCGCCTTGTGCGGCTTTTTTACTTTTCAGTTCCCAAAAAATACAGCAACTTACTATTCTCTTCAGTCATATTTAGGTTATTTACTCCAATATGCATAAATTTGCATTCATAAAGTATCTAAGTATGAATGCAATATATCTCATCAATAACACAGAAAAACTCAGAGTGACTGCCTTATAGTCGTTTCCGAGAAAGCAAAGATGGCAACAAACATAAGGTTAGATAGTTATGTGATATCACATTTGTTATTCAGCCGTTAACAAGGAAGTTGTCTTTTTCACGTTTCGTCTCTTAGGGAAATGACTAGGTTACAATTCAGAGAATAAAAAGGTGTTATTTTGAAAAAATTATTATTATCCAGTGCTCTCGTCACCGCTTCTTTTATTTTGTCTCCAACAGCAGTCGCTGCCGGGCATGGTGGTGGATATGACTTCGTATCAGGGGGGCTCTCACATACGCGTCTGAAAGATGAGATTCCAACAAAAACTGATGCCCGCGATCGCAAAGAGAGTAAAAACGTTTCTGGTCTATATCTCCGTGGTAGTTGGAACTTTTTCGACCATGTTTATGGAGAAGCACGCATTGATTATCGCAAGAAAAATGACCTGTCGTATGAGGAAGGGTTAATCGGGCTGGGTTACTACTATCCCGTTGATGACAAGCTTTCAGTAAACGCCTTGGCTGGCTACTCATCGACGCGCACAAAATTGGGTGAGAAGTTCAAAGATAACGGTCTGAGCGTTGAGGTCGGCGCTAAGTATCAGGTGGTTGATATTTGGTCTTTTGAGCCTGCGATCAATTACAGAAGATATGATATTAATCGATATGAATTGAGATTAGGTAACAGTTTTAAGGTAACTGATGACATCAGTATTGAAGCCAATCTTAATGTGTTGCAATACAAAGAGGATGGTTCTGATTCTACCACCAGAGATACCCGTGTAGAGTTAGGTGCCCGTTATACTTTTTAACTATGTCTTCTGCTGCACTGACTAAAAAAGCGCGTTTAGCGGCTTTTATATTTCAAGAAGTCATGCGTGCTTTACCACATTGCAAGAGTTCAGTGACAAGCTTGCTGCAGTGCCTGAATGCGACTGTTTCTCATATGATCGTGCATGCTCCAGTAAGACACTCTCTCTCGCTTCTCTTCTTCACCAACGATAGTGACAGTGATGGTTTTCTCATCATTTCTATCGCTGTCAAACCAATATCCATAAACATCCTGACGAGAGCGTCTATTCGGCAGTTCCTGCCTTGAAAAACCAGTGCTGGCGATGTGACTGTAATGGTTCACACTAACATCCTCTGTATTTATCTTCACGTCGTTGAGTGCCACACGTTGCCGTTCAGTTCCCATAGTATTCTGACAATTATCGATATTTGTGATGTGATGATTTGATGCAGATAGTAAGCGGATCCGTGAGATGAAGGAGTAGAGTGTAATATTCCAATGTACCCAGTTCTATTTCTTAAGGAGTAACGATCTGAAAAAGTGTCGAGATATTCCCTTGACGAGTTGGTCGACAAAAAAACCGGAGAATCCTCCGGCTTTGTCATGCTAATTAACTATGTACCTGAGACTGGAAGCTATCACAGTGTAAAACGCATTGATTTAATCAGTGCGCCGGGCGCTTTTGACCCTCCGCGGGCACGCTGATTTAACTCAATAGTCTCAACCGATAGCTCAGATTCCTGCGTTAGCGCTTCTAACTCGCTACCAAACAGACGATACAAGGTGTCGTCAAAGCGCATCACATTGATCGGAGCAATAATCTCACCATTCTCAACCCAGAAACAGGCAAAGCGTGTCATCCCCGTGATCCGCGCTGAAGCTCTATCTGACGGGTTAAGGTAGTGAAGATTGTTGATGTAAATCCCTGTACCCAGCTCTTTTAGTACCTTATTTTTCGAAAGGTCGCCGGATTCGATTTCGAGGCTACCAAACCCTTCATATGACCCAGCACCATTGTGCTCGACGTTAAATTCGGCACCTGTTGTTGGGCTGATAAATAAACTTTCCGTTTTGCCTTGATTAATCACAGTACGGCTCTTAGCGATGAAACCGCTGCCATTGAAATCAGGCTTCATGCCAATATCGAAGTTATCTTTCACTGTCAGTAGCGGAGAGAGGGTATGTTCTCCGTCATGAAGCTTTTGCAGTAAACTGGACTTATTGCGGAAAGCACCGTAGCTGCAATCAAGAAACCAACTTAGGTAATTGACCGCTGCTGGCGATAAATAGACACGATATTCACCGGGATCCAGTGTAATGGCGTCCCGTCTCATGATCTCTGCATCGCGAGCAGAGTCCTGAAGTTTGGCTCTGAAATCATCTAATGACCATGTATCGCTGCTGTAGCTACCCGTTGCTGCCTTGTCAGCGGTGATGAAGATACTCCAGTTGAACGTAACGTCATCATAAGCAGCCCAATTGATTTGACCGAGATGATTGGCGAAACCAATATACTGTTGCCCCATCACTAATAAGCCCACTAAGTCATACTCTTTCGACGAACGAATAATATCGCTGACAATCTTGGTGGACTCGTTAAAGCTCCTCTCAACATCACGGCATGTAGATATGGGCTCTCGGTTATAATCGAAGAGTGTGTATTCAGGTGATACAGAGATGGACTGACGCAAACTCTCAACCAAGGAAGATAAGAGCGCTTTGTCTTCCTCGTGGTCCATGGTGAGAGAGACTTGAGCTTTAGCCTGCTTCTGACCATCAATCCAAGTCAGAGCAATTTCGGCCTGATACTGATTGGAAGGTTGACGCACCTTACCCTGGCTAAATCTCACATACTCAGTATCTTCACCGTTAAATGAGAGCAAGAAGCCCTCGTCCTCTCGACGAAGAGATTCGATGGTATTTATCGTTTCGTTAAAATACGTTTTCATCCCTTAGCCCCCAAACACTTCAACGTTTTTAAACACACAGGCAGGTGACGCATGCCCAACCGTGATCAACTGCATAGGCTCTGCTTTACCGCAGTAAGGTGTGCCGTGCACGCCGAACGTTGACGCATCACCGACCGCACTGAGATTGCGCCAGAAAGCACTCGAAATGCCACGGTAATTGGGGTTTTTTACCACTTTGGTCAGCTCACCACGCTCAATAAGTTGTCCGTACTGACAACCAAACTGAAACTTGTTCCGTGAATCATCGATTGACCATGAACGGTTTGTATTCATCAAAATCCCTTTTTCGATGCCACCGATCAATTCTTCCATCGACTTGTCACCTGCCTCGACATTCAGGTTTGCCATTCTGTCGAGTGGTGGGCGGCGCCAAGTGTCAGATCGTGAGCATGCCACCCCATCGACACCGAGACGTTGTTGAGAAATCGTTCCGCCGAGCCCACGTTTCAGCACTCCACCTTCAATGAGCATGGCCTTCTGAGCAACTGAGCCGTCATCATCAAAACCGTAGCTTGCAGACTCATGAGGAATTGTCGGGTCAAAGCTGACATTTAATAGTTCAGAGCCGTATTGATAGCTGCCAAACATCTCAGGTGTGACGAAGCTGGTGCCCGCAAAGTTACGCTCATCACCAAGGATTCGGTCCAGCTCAATTGGGTGACCAATGGACTCATGAATCTGAAGCATCATTTGATCGGATGTCAGTAAAAGATCCATGGCTTGTTCTGGACAGTTATCAGCAAACACAAGCTCCTTGGCTTGATCACCAAGCTGCTGTGCTTTACCAAACCAAATATCTTGCAGCAGCTCCCATCCCCCTTGCATCACAACACGACCAAGACCAGTGTCCCGTGTCTGTGCTTCGCCATTGGCGAAAGCCGTTGCATTCAGGCCCGCATGGACAAAATGGAATTGCTGAGATATTTCGCCGCCATGGTTTGTCACGATGAGCTTGTCTTCAACATCAAAAGCGAGCTGGCTACGCCAGTCAACAATCGTATCGTCGACTTTCAACTGCGCAGTGCTTTCTTGGAGGACAGATAACTTCTCACTGAGTGGCACATTGCGAGCATCTATCTCTACCGGGGTTTGATAGCGGCCTTTTTGATGCGGCATTTCAATTGCGCTGAAATCAGTCACAAATGCGTGTTTATCCAGTCTGGCGAGTCTCATCGCACGGTCAAGAGCACGGCGCAAACCTGACACGGTCAAGTCACTGGTACTGGCAAAGCCCATTCCGCCATTATCGATAACCGTGATTTGCGCCCCTTGATCCCAGCGATGACTGACAGGGAGCACGAACGTTTTTTCCATTTCTAATGATTCGGTTCGTCTGTTAACAAAACGAATCGAACAATAATCAAGCTCTTTTGGAGCCAGCTCTAGAAATCGCTTTCGAATGATTTCTGAAGGCATAATTTGGTTCCTTTATCGTTATATAGGTAAGCTGCTTTTATTGAATATCAGTCAGTTAGAAACTAAAGAATACGTAGGTGAAACATTATGACTCTCCTGTCAATTGGGTCGATTAAGATTGAGGCGAGCGCTAAAAGCATAGATCTGTGAGTAGTTTAAAAACATTGATCTGCGAGTAGCTAAACGGTTAAAAGATTAACACTTAGTATATGTGGTGCTATTTGCTGATTAATAAAGTGATGTATTCGTCTAACAGATTAAAATCATTGGGGTTATTTCATGATGTGGGTCGTAAGAAATACAGTTGTTGAAATAAAGATCCGGGAAATGGCTTTTGGGCAATCGATGAGAGAGTGAAAGATCCTCTAAAAAATCCTGAGTCAGATCGGACAACAAAGGCGTGCCAGTGAAATCGCTAACACGCCAGACATGAACAAGGGTAAAGGGGAGTTTGGCTGAGGTCTTATCTAGAGATAAAAGTCTTTTATCCCAATGAGGAGATTATTAAGTGCAACGGCGGCCAGAATCAGCCCCATGACTCTGCTGATAATGGCAGCGCCGACATTACCGATAAGCTTTGATATTTGTGTCGCGCCGAGTAAAAGACATAAGGTAAGTAACAACACGACAAGCATAATGCCTGCGGTGATGCTCTGATCAATCAGTGAATTTCGGGCATTGTCAGTCAACATAACGATTGCCATCATGGCACCCGGCGAGGCAATTGAGGGCATGGCCAGTGGATAGACGGCCAAGTCTGCTAAGTCAGAATGGCTGACTTCTTCTGAGAGTTTGGTTTCCTGTTCCGGCTTGCTCTCACCAAAAATCATCGTCAGTGCGAACAGCAGAAGAACCAGTCCGCCGGCTGCCTGAAAAGCGGGCAGGGGGATTTGCATCGCTTCTAATAACAACTGCCCTGCAATCAGGAAAAAGAGCAAAACCCCTGTGGCAATACCGACAGCTTTCAACGCGACAAGACGACGTTGTTTTGCATTCAGGTGTTGTGTTTGCGAGAGGTAAACGGGAACTGACCCAATGGGGTCGATAACAGCCCAAAGAACGATGAACTGAGTAAGCAAAATGCTGAGCACTGATGGTCTCCGGTAGTGGTATTTTAGAAGGAGAGAAAGGCGCAACATTATACCTAAACATTGAAGGGATAATTAATTTCAATAATATTCAAACGGGTAAAGATGTAACCAAATCTTTATATCGTCTTGTCTCTCCGTATTCTTGTATTGATATCTCTAATACCCGCCGATGAGCACTTTGTTTTCAGGTAGGGGGATATCTTTGCTGGTATCAGTCCGGTAAGGGTAGAGAATGACTCAATTTCACCACACCATGGGTCATTACCCACCCATTTTTTATTCCTTCAAAAAGTCCCTCCTCACTCATTCAGAGTGACTTGAGTTTAAGTTAAATAAAATCAATATCTTAAATCCTGCTGGTTGGGTGGCGTAGCAATTGCTTATTGGGTGCGACTACATCGTCTAGACAGACTTTGTGCAACCAAAGCCATGGCACTATTCCGTCAAACAAGGAGAAACAGATATGTTTAAGCCACTACATGTACTCGCTGCGTCTGCGCTGGCATTAGGAAGTTTTCAGGCAGCGGCAAACTGCGATGATGGTGAGCTGGTGATCAAGTTCAGTCATGTCACGAATACAGACAAACATCCGAAAGGTATTGCCGCTTCGCTGCTTGAAAAGCGAGTTAATGAGGAAATGAACGGTAAAGTCTGTATGCAGGTATTCCCGAACAGCACACTCTATGACGACAATAAAGTGTTGGAGGCTCTGTTAAATGGTGACGTTCAGCTTGCTGCTCCCTCACTGTCTAAGTTCGAAAAGTTCACCAAGAAATTCCGCATTTTTGATTTACCCTTCCTGTTTGATGACATTGACGCCGTTGACCGATTCCAGAATTCTGAGGCGGGAGAAAAGCTGAAAAACTCGATGAAACGCCGTGGCCTCAAGGGACTGGCTTTCTGGCATAACGGGATGAAGCAGATGTCAGCCAACACGCCACTGATCAACCCCTCTGACGTCAAAGGGTTAAAGTTCAGGGTACAAGCGTCAGATGTTTTGGTTGCCCAGTTTGAGCAGCTTGGCGCAAACCCACAGAAAATGGCATTTAAAGAGGTTTATGGAGGTCTGCAAACCAAGGTTATTGATGGGCAGGAGAATACCTGGTCGAATATTTATGGCAAAAAGTTCTTTGAAGTACAGGATGGCACCACAGAAACGAATCATGGCGTGCTCGACTATCTGGTCGTCACCTCAACCTCTTTCTGGGATGGTATGCCAGCCGATGTGCGTGACCAACTCGCTAAGATCATTACCGACGTCACTGCGCAGCGAAATGCCGAGTCAACCCGGGTTAATCTTGAAAACAAGCAAAAAATCCAAGAAGCAGGGGGCAAGGTTCGTCAATTGACTGCTGCACAACGATTGGCATGGCGCGATGCGATGAAACCGGTTTGGAAGAAGTTTGAGAAAGATATTGGAGCCGATTTGCTGTCTGCTGCACAGGCGACAAATCGTTGACCTGACCCTGATATCAACCTTTGAGCCCAAACATGGGCTCATTCATTTTCTCAATGTTCGGGACTTTTTATGGATAAACCGACACCTTCCTCTGGTTCGACATCTTTGTCGGACGTGGTTGAGGAGACTCTGATTGCTATTTTACTGGGGGCAATGACTCTTCTCACTTTTGCCAATGTGATCTCCCGTTATGTCTTTAACGACAATATCTTGTGGGCGCTTGAGTTGACTGTGTTTATTTTTGCCTGGCTGGTCCTCATCGGCGCGTCGTATGGCGTGAAAAAGCACTTTCATATTGGCGTGGATGTGTTGCTTGAGGCGGTTTCACCGCGTTGGCGGCATGTGCTCGCGCTGATCTCAGTGTCTGTCTGCATATTGTTTTCAGTCCTCCTGTTTATTGGCTCATGGAATTACTGGTTCCCATTTGTGACTGAGCGGGCATGGTATGAAACCGATGATATTCCAATGCCAGAGATGCTGCAGTTTTTAGCCGGCTGGCTCAATGAGGGAGAGCGTTACGAAAAGCTGCCCCGTTTTATTCCTTACTTTGTACTGCCACTGGCAACAGCGTTATTGACGGTTCGGTTTTTACAGCTGGGCTATCAGGTCGTTACCGGAAAACTGGACCGTGTGATCAGCAGCCATGAGGTGGATGATGAATTAGAAAAATTTAAGCATGCCGCGCAGGGAAGCGACGTGAACGCAGATAAGGAGAAATAGGGCGTGGATATTGTATTTCTATTTCTGATGGTAATTGGTCTGATGGTGATCGGTGTGCCGATTGCCGTATCGCTTGGCTTTTCAAGCATTGTGTTTCTCTTGATCTACTCTGATGGTTCGCTGGCATCTGTCGCTCAAACTTTGTTCAACGCCTTTTCAGGTCATTACACCTTATTAGCGATTCCCTTTTTTATTCTGGCTTCGAGCTTCATGTCGACAGGTGGAGTGGCAAAGCGGATCATCCGTTTTGCATCGCGATGGTGGGCTGGTTTCGAGGTGGGCTGGCCATGGCGTCTGTGGTGGCGTGCATGATGTTTGCCGCCTTGTCGGGATCATCGCCTGCCACCGTGGTAGCGATTGGCAGCATTGTGATCGCGGGTATGGTGCGCAATGGCTACAGCAAAGAGTTTGCGGCCGGGGTGATTTGTAATGCTGGGACGCTAGGCATTCTGATTCCGCCTTCCATTGTGATGGTGGTCTATGCCGCAGCCACTGATGTGTCGGTGGGCCGGATGTTTCTCGCCGGGGTGATCCCGGGACTAGTTGCAGGTTTGATGCTGATTATCGCTATTTACATCACTGCAAGGGTCAAAGGTCTGCCCAAACAACCTTTTGTCGGCTGGCCTGAAGCCATTGCGGCTGCCAAGGAATCAAGCTGGGGATTACTGCTGGTGGTGATCATTCTGGGAGGCATCTACGGCGGTATTTTCACTCCGACAGAGGCGGCAGCAGTGGCGGCCGTGTATGCCTTCATCATTGCCAATTACGTTTATAAAGATATGGGACCGTTTGCCGATCCTGATAACCGTCGTTTCTGGCTGATAAAAGTGATGCAGGCGTTTGTTCATCCCGATACTAAGAAAACCCTGTTTGAGGCAGGAAAACTCACAGTGATGCTGCTGTTTATTATCGCTAATGCGTTAATTCTCAAGCATGTACTGACCGAAGAGCGTATCCCGCAGATGATCACCGAGTCTATGCTGTCCGCCGGACTTGGGCCAATCACCTTCCTGATCGTGGTCAATGTATTGCTGCTGATAGGCGGTCAGTTTATGGAGCCATCAGGCCTGTTGATCATTGTGGCACCATTAGTGTTTCCCATTGCTATCGCACTGGGTATTGATCCGATTCATCTCGGCATCATCATGGTGGTGAACATGGAGATTGGTATGATCACCCCGCCAGTCGGACTGAACCTATTTGTTACCGCTGGTGTCGCGAAAATGTCGATGTTAGGTGTAGTTCGGGCAGCCTTGCCGTGGGTGGCAGTGATGTTCTTATTCTTGATTATCGTCACCTATGTTCCCACGATTTCGACTTGGCTACCGACATCGCTGATGGGACCGGAAATGATCGCCCGCTAAAATAGGAAATTAGCAATGGCAGTAAAAGCGCCATTGCTAATTATTGAACCATCAGAGATCGGCATTTTTATAATCTTCTTTATCCAGCCCGTAACGCTGCATTTTGTCGTACAGCGTTTTTCTGGCTAACTGTAACATCTGCATCGTGTGTTTAATTGAACCACCATTTTCGATCAACGCCTGTTCAATGGCTGCCCGTTCAAACTCTGCCACTTTATCAGCCAACGCTACGGTCTCTGCTTTTTCCCTCTCATTGGTCAGAGGGTCCAGTTTTCGGAACAGAACAAATCGCTCGGCGGCATTGCGTAACTCACGAATATTACCCGGCCAGTCATGTTGCATCAGGTGGTTCAGGCTTTGACTATCGAGTGTTGGTGTCGCTTTACCGTGCCGGTCAGAGGCAATCAAAAGAAAGTGGTGAAATAGAGCTGGGATATCGTCTTTTCTCGCCCGAAGCGGCGGTAAGCTGAGGGTCACAACGTTGAGCCGATAATAAAGGTCTTGTCTAAACTGACGTTGCTCCGATGCCTCAAACAAATCTGTTTTGGTAGCTGCAATCACCCGAATGTCGATAGGACGGGACGTATTTGACCCAATCCGTTCAACAGTTCTCTCTTGTAACACCCGGAGCAAGCGTATTTGTGCTTGCATCGGCATCGACTCTATTTCATCAAGGAAAAGGGTTCCTTTATTAGCATGCTCAAATTTCCCTACCCGCAGGCTGTCTGCACCCGTAAATGCGCCTTTTTCGTGACCGAAAAGCTCACTTTCAATCAGGTTCTCCGGTACCGCACCACAGTTAATGGCGACGAAGGGATGCGCATTACGCGTACTGTGTTCGTGCAAAGACCGGGCAACCAACTCTTTACCTGTGCCTGTTTCGCCTAAGATGAGGACATCGGTTTGGGTATCTGCAATCTGACTGATCGTCTCTTTCAACGCCACGATGTCTTCGTTAGTACCAATGATTCGCGGGCCAAGCACCTGACTGGCTTTTAATTTGCGTCGCAATGCTTCATTTTCTCTGATCAGTTTCTGCTTTTCTATTGCTCTACGTATGGTGTCGATCAGTCGTTTAGAGGAAAATGGTTTCTCGATAAAGTCGTAAGCGCCATCCTTCATGGCATCGACTGCTGTCGCTATGTCACCGTGGCCGGTGATAAGCACCACGGGTAAATCCGGGTTGCGATGGATCACGGTTCGGCAAAGGTCGATACCAGATAAGCCGGGCAAGCGGATATCACTGACGACCACTAACGGAAGCCCTTGTTCTTTGATCGCCAGCAGAGCTTCTTCTGCAGAAGAGAAAAACGCCGCATCGATGTCTTCCAGTTCAAAGGTCTGTTGATAGGCATGACGCAGATCTGTTTCGTCATCAATAAAGTACACATCACGCATTATCTTCATCCTTTTCAAACCTGATGGTCAGTCTGGCCCCGTCTAGCGGGGATTGCCCCACAACTAAGGTGCCATTCATTCCTACGATTAACTGTTGTGACAACGAAAGACCAAGCCCCAGCCCATTTTTACGTGTGGTGTAAAAAGGTTCGAATAGCATTTCTTGGTCTGAAACACGAATGCCAGGTCCATTGTCATCAATATGGATGTGCCAGCATGTCTCTGATGCCTCAAGTGATACCCGAAGCAAACCGGTTGAGCCGGTATTAGCTTCATTAATTGCCTGAATGCCATTGTTGATCAGGTTGATGATCACTTGCTCTAACTGTAATGCGTGCACCAGAGCGAAAGCAGGTGAGCTGGGTAATAACAGGTTGATGTCTACCTGATAGCGTTTGGCTTCAGCTGCGATCAAGGAAGCAGCCTCGTTTATGACGGTGCGTAAATCAGTTTGACTGGCCTTCACGTCATCGGGCTTTCGCGCAAACGCTCGAAGCTGCTTACTGATGTCTGCCATCCGCTCTGTGAGGGCGGTAATACGTGATAGGTTTTCATCGACACGATGCCATTGTTCCCGTGCTAAAAATTTTCGCCCGTTGTCAGCAAAGCTGCGAATTGCAGCCAGAGGGTTATTCAGCTCATGACTAATAGTGGCAGACAATTGGCCAATGACGGCAAGTTTTGCTGCCTGTATCAGCTCTGCCTGAGCAAGCCGAAGGGCTTGTTCAGCTCTCTCCCGCTCACCGACCTCTGATTGCAGTTCGGAGGTTCTCATCAGCACTTGCCTTTCAAGATGCTGGTTAGCGGATTCACGCATCTTTTCCAGTTGCCGCTGTTTCTGTCTCCGTTGATAGAAAACCAATGAGATCAGTAAGATCACAGCAAAAATGAGAGTCAGGATAGTGAGAAAATATCCAAGGCCATGATAAAGCAGGTGGCTGGGACTCAGTGCCCGGATATCAAAATTAAAGCCAGCCACGGATTTTGAGCTGACAATCACGTCCATGTCGTCGCTGATCAGTCTGCTGGTGTCACCACGTGAAGGTGAATCGGCAAGTTTCCCTCTGAGCTGAAGTGATGAAATCTTTCGGTCTGAGTACTGACGGCTTTCTTTGAGCGTTTGTTGTTCCTGTTTGGTCAGCGGTCGCAAACTCTGATAAAGCCATTCAGGCTGACTCGACATAAAAATCACCCCATATGGATCAGTGGCGACAAACTGGCTTTGTTGATTCTCCCAGTTAGACTCAATAGCCGACAGTTGCATCTTAACCACGACCACCCCTTGAACCCTGTTGTCTTGGAGAACCGGATAAGCAAAGTAATAGCCCCGCTTACCCGATGTCGATCCGAGTGCAAAATACTCTGCTTTGCCACCATCTCTGGCTTGTTTGAAGTAAGGACGCCAGTCAAAGCGTTTGCCTATAAAGGTATTGGACTCTTGCCAGTTACTTGCAGCTATCGTCATCCCACTTTTACTCAGTAGATAAGTATCAGCTGCCTGACTCACCCAGTTCACCCTTTGCAAAAATTGATTTGCTTTGAGCACAGTGGCGGCATTAGCAGGAGCAGATAAGGTATTTAACAGCAGTGTGTTCTGACTGAGTAGTTGTGGGATTGGCGAATATTTCTCAAGACGACTAATAATGTGATTGGAAAACACATCCAGTTGTCGATGCTGGTCAATCACCAGAGAGCGATAATTGTCTTGCCAAATCAGATAACTGCCTATCATGGCCGCTATAAGGTAACCATTTAAAAGTAATATCGATATGGCTGTTACTTTTCGCATCTCTTGTGTCCCCGATACTTGCTGGGTGTCAGTGTTGAACCGTTGGCTCTGATTTTGAGGCGACGACTATCCAGTTACATGACTGACTGCATAACAAGTTATGTGACTACAGGGCAAGGTCTGTTTCATTAAGTGTGAGTAAGCAACAAATATTGAGGGCAGCTCAGTGATGGCACTCTGGAAGCAGCGATAAAAAGTGAGGTGGACGAGCGGGAAAAGTAGGATGAAATTTCGTTGGTTGTCAGTTATAGACAGCCTCTGTAGACAGAAAGATGTGCCTACAGAGACTATTGACATCTCTTAGAATAGGTCGTCAGCCGTGACTGATTGTTGGCGCTTATTGTAATTGATTGAGCGTTTGACGAAGAAATCGACATGTTTTGTCGCCATAATTTCATCATCAAACCATTCGGTTTTTTCGAGCAGGCTTTCGTCAATCTCAAAAACAGGCGCTATATCAATGTTGCTTAAAGACTGGTTAAATCTCTGTTTAATAAACTCCCTGATCTGATCTTTGGGCAAGAAGCTCAATTCACCATGCTCAAAGATCCAGTCGATCACTTCGCTCTCAGCTTCCATTGCTTGTCGACACAATGAGGACACGGTTTTGGCATGGGTTTCGTCAAACCAGCTCGGATTTTCACGCTTAATTTGTTTAATCAAATCAACGCCAAAGTTTCCGTGGATCTGTTCCTCTTTCGATGTCGCCTCAACAACATTTGAGATCCCTTTCAACAAGCTACGATGTTTGTTAAACGACATAATGATCAGGAACTGTGAAAATAAAGAAACATGCTCGATGAACAACGCAAACAGTAAAATGGACTCTGCGTAGTCTCGGTTGTCATCAGAGTTGGCATTTTTCAGAGCCATATCCAGATAACGTACACGCTTCATGATCACCGGGTTGTCTTTAAGTGCCTCGAATTCATTATTCAGACCCAGAATTTCCAGCAAGTGCGAGTAGGCGTCAGAATGGCGTACTTCTGACTCTGAGAAAGTGGCACCCACTGCGCCTATTTCGGGTTTCGGCATTTTGCTGTAGATGTTGCCCCAAAAGGTCTTCACAGCGACCTCAATCTGGGAAATTGCCAGCATGGTGCGTTTTATCGCTTCCTTCTCTTCAACAGAAAGGCTGGATTTAAAATCCTGAATATCCGAGGTAAAGTTAAACTCAGTATGTACCCAATAGGAGTGGCGGATGGCATCCACATACTCACAGAAATCAGGGTATTCATAAGGTTTGAGATTCACGCGTTTTTCAAAGATGTTAGTCTGGCGCTGCCTTGCGTGCTCATTACGGTAAAGAATGTAAGCCTTTGCGACATCGTGGAAAGACGACGACATAAGCGCGTCCTCCACCATGTTCTGAATCCCTTCGATAGAAGGGACATAGCGCCGGTCTTTTTCGCGAATCGCTGCCAAATCGCCCATGACCTGGAGGGCAATATTATCAGCATCCTGCTGGGACCCATTGTCGACTGCCTGCATTGCTTTATAAATCGCGTTACTGATTTTTTCTTGCTTGAAGGCCACAATTGAGCCATCGCGCTTCTGTATCTGGTTAATTCCGTGAATCATAGTGGGTTCCTACTCGTTAGGCTTCGCAAGCTTTACATTGACGTTGCTGGTTCAGCATCTGGGCAGCGTTTACGCTGTGCTGATAGTAGAGAGACTTGATCCCCAGCTTCCAGGCATTGATGTATAGCTGGTTAATCTCTTTTGCAGGGGTCGCCGGGTTGACGACCAGATTCAAAGACTGGCCCTGATCGATGAAGTCCTGACGAACAGCAGCTTGATCAACGATGCTCATGGGATCGATTTCGCTGAAGGTTTTAAAGACTTCTTTTTCCAGTTCTGTCAAAAATGACAGATGCTGAACAGAGCCGTCGTGGTCACGAATATCCTGCCAGACGGCTTTGGTGTTCTGTCCCTTTTCTTCCAGCAGTTTTTCTAGATACGGATTTTTGATGGTTGTTTTGACTTTACTGATGTCTTTCACATAACAGTTGCGCCAAACCGGCTCTACCGACTGTGACACCTGACCGAGAATGAACGCCGATGAGGTCGTTGGCGCGATGGCATTTAAGGTGGTGTTACGGCGTCCGACTCCTTTGAGCATGTCGGGCTCACCAAACTGTTCCGCCAGTGCTGCTGATGCCTGATAAGACTTTTCTTTGATCAGCTTAAACACATCAAGATTGATGCGGGCAGCATCTCGTGATTCAAACGGGATCATTTTTGATTGCAAATACGAGTGCCAGCCGAGTACGCCGAGACCAAGTGCGCGGTTCTCCTTTGCAAAGGCGTAGGCTTTTTGCATGAACTGGAAAATACGCTGGTCGTCCAATGACTCAGAGTCACGATACACTTCCAGCTTGGTTAAGAATTCGGTAACCACCGCATCAAGGAAATACACCAAGGTTTCTACCGCATCGGTATCTCTCCACTCATCAAAATGCAGAAGGTTCATTGACGACAACACACAAACGAAAGACCACCGCTCGTCGGAGGGGAGCATGATTTCAGTACAAAGATTTGAGGCAACGATCTTTTTCTGGTGTGTTTTATACACATCAACCGTATTGTTGTTTGCGTTATCCTCAAACAGGATGTAGGGATAACCCAATTCACCCCGACGGCGGATCACTTTCGCCCACAGCTCACGTTTTTGTTGATCGCCAGCGATCATCTCCTCCATCCATTGATCATCGACGGTCACGCCATGCGTCAAATCCTGAATCGGATTTCCTTCCATGCCAATATCTAAAAACTCATTGGCATCCGGGTGGCTGAGTGGGAGATAGGGTGAAAAGCGTCCACGTCGAACAGAGCCCTGACTGACCACATCTACCATGGTTTGGAACAGCTGCATAAAATGAACCGCCCCTGATGAATGACCGTTGTTTGTGATTTCCGCCCCGCGGTGGCGCAGGTGTCCGAAGTATCCTGATGTGCCGCCACCCAGTTTAGACATGGTGCCCACTTCAGACTGGGTGTACAAAATGTCGCCAATGTTATCGCCAATGCATGAACCAAAACACGAAACGGGCTCACCGCGCTTTTTACCAAAATTAGACCAAACAGGTGACGAGAGTGAATAAAAGCCTTTCTGCATGTAGTCATTGAACTTGTTTGCGAAGCCCTCAATGCCAAGCAACGACTCTGCATGATCTGCAATTTCTCGGATGCGAGTTTCGGGTTCAACCCCCTTGTCAAGATAACCACTTTCAAGAAATTGTCGCGATAGGTCGTTTAGCCAGTGCATTAAAGCCCCCTATTGATCAATGCTATAACACCACTACATGTAGTACTAAATAAAATATGTATCACCATATGTTGAATATGATTCTAATTATCATTCTCAGTAACCGCAAATGATAAATCTGAAAATTTGGCAAGAGACACCTTTTTAACATTGTGTATGTCAGTGCTCACTCGTTGGTCTAGCGCCTTCTTTTCTGTGGCCTAAACCGTCGGTGAGAGGGCAATATTAGGGCTGAATTTTTTGTTATTTTTTGGGAGGATTATTCAGTGGGACAAGACATTGGCGTCGATAGAACCATAAGCAAAGTTCGCATTGCGAGTTAACGCGACTACACAACGAAGGGGGGAGTATTTGGTTGTTGTCGCTATGCCAGATATGGCTGGTGAGTGCGGACTCGTTCAATTCAGTTGCTTGATTAAATGAGTCCGTATTTTGAACTTCGGCGGTGTTAATTCACCTTTAAGGCAGTTTCAAAGTCATTGCTTTTGTCGCTTCAAGTTGGCTGCATTGTGCTTTTATATTGGAGGTACGGAGGTTTGCCTTACAGCCACCGACGCACCTTATTTGTGTAGTCTGTATAACTGCTACCGAACAGTTGCGTTAACGCCACCTCTTCAGGCTTGATCTGAAAAATAGTCATATAGATCATAAATAAAGGAACAAAAAGCAATGCAATGGGATGACCGAGAAATACCGCAGCTGCCAGCAGTAAAAGCGCGAAACCGACATACATAGGGTTTCTGGTGTATTGATAGATGCCGCTCTGTACTAGCTGGCTGGAAGAATCTGGATGCATGGGATCGACGGTTGTCTTATGTACAGCAAACTCACGCACGCCTAAATAGCAACATAATATCGCAGCCAGGAGAAGTATTACTGAGGCTGCCAAACGATAGGAGAGTGTTACTAACACACCCAGACTATCACCGTTTATCCACCACATAAGTGTTATGCAAATAACAACCAGAAACAGAGGTGGTATCTTGAGTTCTAAAAACTTCATTCTTACTCTCATTTTATGTAGATAAAAAGTATTGCTTGATACCCATCGACGATAGCAAACACCTCCTCTATGTTTCATTTGTACAATGATTAATTGCGAAATACCTTGAATGATTACCAAGTTCAATGCGTATATCCAACGAGGAAAAGATACCCGAATTCAGGGGTTCTACCGCCCTCAATACAAGACGTTCGATGAGGGGCATTGAAGTGCCCTCTTTTGTCGATGCCTTTTTATCCTACTATGGCATCGAACTCTTTCTTCTTGGTGGGAGAGAAAAATACATAGAGTCAGACTGTATGTCTTGAGAGGAGGATACTGCCCAGCGTCGCGGGAGTGTCGCTTTCTGCGCCCATCGCTGGTTATGTTATGCGGCGGTGCTGTTAACGCTGACCAATGCCTTGCGCCCCTCTTCGAGTTGGACGTCTCTGAACTTGGCGAGGTCATCAACATGGATCAGCTCAGGACTTCGGTTGCTGCCGCGCATTTTGAAGGTGGGCACAGGTAAGGTTTGGGCTTTTGCCTTAATCTCTACCGTGTTTTTAGTCAGCCCGAAAAATTTTTCGCATATGTCCTTAAGTGGGATAGTTGTTTTGATAATTATTAAATACTGATAAAAGAAAAAACCGCATGGCGGGTTTATCATAATACAGAATTAATCTTAAACTATTTTCTGAGCCTTATTTTTCCAAAGTTAAATTCGAGTAATTGATTGAATGACTATGCTTATTTTTTAAATGCTCAAAAACATCAAACCACTCGAGAGATAAACCTAATATTTTATTGTTTTGTAATAAGACTTCACATCGATATTTCTCAAATCCTACTTCATTCGCATAGCTTTTCCACATTGATAAGAGTGAAGCTCGCGCCTTACTCACAACTACCTCAGTTAAATTACGGTTTAACATATGTTTCTGAGAGATAGCATAAACAAAACCATCAATTATATCTGTAAGTTCAAGCTTAATATCTTTGGATAGCCTTTTTGTGGGTACATTTGCTTTTTTTAAATCTTCATAATAATAAAATATATTAAAATTTACAGTACGACTTAAAGTGTTTTTATCATAACGTATACCTGTTGTGAACTCTCTAACTGGTAATTGACCATGCTGGTTATTGTTTCGAATTTTGCAGCCTACTACATAATTTAGGTTTGTTTCATAGATTTCACTTCGTTGATCGATGACCTTTTGCTTTGAGCTTTGTTCCTTTGTCAGTTCAAACGAAAAACATTTTCCCTTATCTTCATTGTAATGTAAATCTAAATATAGTTTACTTAAATTAAATAAGTTAAAAGCTAAACGGTTTAATGAACTACGAACCTCATGATTATATATATAGTCCGCTTTTGGAAATGATAGTGACTTCAAATTCCAATAGTTAACTTTATTTTTATAGTCCCAGTAAGATTCAATAATTTGATCATAAATAATTTCTATATCTAAGGATTTAACTAGAGTTTCTCTATAGCTGATAGCCTTTTTAATTTCAGATTCAGAAACTTCAAAAGCTTGATATTTTAATTCATCTTTACTGTATATAAATAAATTTTCCATAAATGCTCAATTATAATTGAATTAATAAGATTCAATATTTTTAATAAAAATATAGGATTAAATTTTAGACTGTCTATTAATTTATAATCCTCTTAATTGCAGAATAGTAACAAAATTAGCTCATCAAAAACACAAATGAAGAATATTAATTATTTTCCATTGAGTATACCAAACTGGGAATGAGGCGAATATCTTGGCTAGGTGCCTTCGTTCTAAAAGTAAGCAATTTTGGAAAGAAAATTTCCTGAATAAAATGAACTGATTTCTATTATCATTTATAGGTTGCGAGTGTGTGAAAGGTTTAGGTGAAAAAAGCTAAAAGTAGATAGCCCTAGCAGTGGCGAGTATAAATTTTTCATTCTTAGGATGCTTTAGCATGTAGCTTATGCGGGAATAGTCGGGTGTATACCTACCACATAATATTGATTTTTTTGTGGTCAAAACGAATCACCGAGCAGCGACACCACCATATGGACACCTTCTTTTTCCGCGTTGCTTTGCAGTCACTTACAATCAATGTTTTGTGTTTCAGATTGAGGTCTTTCCATTTCAGGTGACACCCTTCACCAAATCGCATGCGGGTGAGAATGGAAAAATCGAGAATATTAATAAAGGGTATTTTGATGTCACCGTTCGCCCTGAAGTTCTACCGGGCTTGATAAGCCTCGCGCAGTTTGTCGAGTTCTAACGCCGTCTGTCTGCCGGCGTGCTTTTGGCTTTTGCCAACCCGTTTCATTTTAGCTAATTGCGGCATATCTCTAAGAAAGACTGAATCAATCGGTTAGAAAGTGAATTATGGTATGAATAAGTCATAACGACGTCGAAAAAAATATCCGTTCCATAAAAATATCCAATGAGTTAAGTATTGAATAGGATGGAATGTATAAATATTTAATAAATTTTTAGATTTTATTTATTGGAGACCTTATGAGCCTTACTGTTCGTCCCGCGACAATTGCTGATATAGATATTATTCTTCACTTTATTAGAGAGTTAGCTATCTATGAAAAGGCCGAGCATGAGGTGTTAGCCACACCAGAAAAAATAGAAAAAAGCATGTTTAGTGAGCACTCGGGCGTGTACGGACTGATTTGTGAGCTTGAGGGAGCTGCAATCGGTTTTTCGATTTACTTTTTTAATTACTCGACGTGGCTCGCTAAACCCGGACTTTATCTAGAAGACCTTTATGTGTCACCTGATTATCGGGGCAAAGGTGCTGGCATCTTCCTCCTAAAACACCTGGCCCGCATTGCCGTTGAGAGAGGATGTGGCCGTTTCGAATGGAGTTGTCTGGACTGGAATACTCCATCCCGTGAGTTTTACGAGTCACTGGGTGCTGAGCCACAACATGAATGGATTGGTTATCGCATGAGTGGTGAGACATTGGTTAATTTCGCCGAGGGCAGCAAAACAAACGTTTAATGGTATGTCGGACTGATGGATCACTGTTGCTTATCGTAAGATATCTGTAATTAATAAAAAACGTCATACCACCAGACCAGTATGACGTTGAAGGGTGATGTTACCGCCAGACTATTCGGTTACCTATTTATTTGTTGAGTCGCTACTGGGAGCAATAGGGTCATCGAAATTCGGATAATCAGGCCCTGGACATTGTTGCTGAACTCTCGGTAATTCAACACTATCCAGACCAACACCATCGCCACATGTGAAGATCCACTTTTCACAATCATAGTTAGCATCTTTCACTCTTAACTTTCCGTCTTTGACAGACATCTCCAGTTTGCAGTGGATGCCAAACTCTTCGTCATTTTCGGTAAACACTAAGGTATCACCGACTCGTTTCATTGGCAGTGCTCCACCTGCTCCATCACCCTCTTCGTCGCCTTCGATGCTACAAATGTGATAGTTGCCTCCCCAGAGCAGCCCCCTGACAAAGTATTGGTCATCCTCATTTTTTACTTCGATATAGGATGCTACTTCCGCTGATTCATCCGATACATAACTTTCAGTTGTCATGGTGTCTAGGTAGCAGCCAGTAAGTGAATCAGCCAGAGCTGAAGTCGTGAATAGCAGGCCAATTAGTGGCAATACCTTTTTCATGTGAGCCTCATGAGCTTTTCAGTGTGATCTTTGTCGAAATATGTATCTGACTGAATGGCTGGCGTTGAGTTCAAACAAATAACCGTTAAGGCAAAGAAAGGTAGGTTGATTGTTGCTATCGGCTAATGATTTACGACCACTAAATACTAACCAATAAATGGAAAAGGCGAAGAATTGTGTACGGGAGGAAGGCACAGGCCTGTTGTGGTGGATTGAAAAGGTAATAAACCGCCTCGCACTTAGCGTCTATGCAGACAAAGTAGGAAACGGTTATCTTTTAACATGTTATAAAGTGGTACTTGTGCGGTTAACCGTCACAGTTGGATTTAAGGCTCAAGAGTTGAAGACCATAAAGTCCTTTCTGACGAACACCATTGTCCCCTTGTATTGGAGTACCAGAGATTCTGATGCCGATAGACTCAATTTTGCTGGTATCAAGGAAAGGTGCCTCTGGGTATGCTCTACCTCTGCGTTCAGCTTGGAAATTGCCGAAATAAAAGTCTTTTTCGAATTCCGCGCTCGGCACAACATCAAAGTTGTATTTGTACGAAAAACCTTGTGTTCTACTTTCTTCTGTTTCAACAATTAGCTGATAAATAGCATTTTTCTCGTTGAGGGACTTGCCTGTCAAACATAGTGAGTAAGAGTTAGACAGATCATAATCTACTCCGGCAACGAAGCTGGCAAAAGCGGCACCGCTTGGTTGCGGATTGAGTTGGGTGAAGAAAAAGTGGCTTTTGTTGTTTTTACTGTTCTGAAACCCATTGTACGCGTGAGACAAACCTGCCTGTCTTTCTGTCGCGTCAGTGATCATCCTAATATTTTCGACAGGCTGCTTAAAATCTAAAACGATATCCCCTAATGCCATCGCTTCGGTTGCACCAAATGTTAGAGCAAGAGGTAATAAGGTTTTGCTTATTGTCGATTTCATAATAACTCCGTTTTCATATAAGCGACATATCAAAAATTAACAAGAAAAATCAGCGTCGTGTATTTGATTCACTGATAGTTAAATAACGCTAACTTTTACGGGTTGAGAAATTATGAAGATCAGATAAATGACTGATAAAATTGAGTATTAATTCTATTTTTAGATGTGGTTATAAATTTTAAAAAAATTCATTTATTGATTAATCCATCATTAAAATAATCCTATTGTTTATTATTCAAAAATATGCTCAACATTTAACCGATATATTCGATAAATATAAAAATCTACTGATATTTATGACATGTTTTTCAATTATTATCCGATGCATATCTAAGCGTTGTAAGGTAATGCCAGAACTTCTTTATTTATTGATCAACATGCTTTTGCTTGATAGACAATACTTGTCTGGTCAGGAGGGACGAACTGTTTGGATGCTACCGACCGTCAATCTAATACTTGGCTTACGGGGTGGGAAATACCTTCAATAAGTTTCCTTGAGAGAACATTGTCTTCGGTCCGCGGTAACAAGCACGTGTTCAATACCTAATGCAGTGACCTTTTGCAGTAGCAACTCGAGTATCCACTTACCATTTCCTTTGCCACGATGAGATGGGGCAATATCCATAGCTGATGTGCCGAGCCTCTGGAGGAAGGACACATCATCGATATTATGACTTACACGAATGATTCCAAGAATGAACCTGAGAGATCGCATTTAGCGCTCTTTTATCGACTAGGCCTTATGGATATTTCGATCTTGCATAGCTTGTGTCTATGCGTGACGAACAAAAGTTTTGATGCGTTTGCAGAATTAGGCTGGAAGAGTAAGGTGCTACCTTAAATGTCAGGATCAACTACCAATACACTGAGCCCAGACATTGTCTCTTTCAATATAATATGAGCCGCTTTCGAAAGTGTCAGGTTGAGAAGATAAGATGCTGAGGCGTTGGTACTTCAGCAAAAAAGTTTTATGGAACCAGCTTTTTGATAAAAGGCGAAGAGAAAAGGTAATGAGGATCATACCGTCTTAATCGGGCTACCGTGTTTTCATATGTGCTGGTGGCTGATGCAAATGTGTCTCGCAGAGTATTGGCGATGAAGTCGTGGTTTTGCCACGGCCCAGAGGCGTTGTAGCCCCATCCTTTTGACCATTCTACTCTGATTTGCTCCGCAGGCAGCTTCTCATAAAGCCAATTTTCAATTTCCTGATACAGAGCGCCCATTTCAGGCATATCACTAAAGGTTAATAAATCTAACCACACAACAGAATCTAGGGAAGAATCTGTTGTTGCAGTTGTTGCCGAAAAAGCGGGCGGTTTTGCTCCAAGTATATTGAGGCCATTTGTGGTGTCTGTCCCCGTAATGCGAATTTCCATTGGACCAGCCATCGGATATTGTCCCCGTGATGCGTACTTATCCTGCAGTCTCAGATAGACCTGAGTGAAGTCATGTAAAAAAGACTGTATGTCAGACCGATTGAGGTGAACAGCATAGCCATTAGCTGTTATGCGCAGCGTTGTCTCTCGGACATAAACTAAGGTTTTCCAAGCATCACCCCACAAATCATTGCTTTGCGTAAGGAAAGATCTGGTATGACTATTTCCCTGTAGAGTATGTTCTACTGCCTTGATGTATGGTTCGAAGATATTGAATTCGGCTTCAGATATGACGTCTGTAGTGGTCTCTCCTCTCCTGGACTTTGTGGGTTCAGTCATTTTTTTGAATAACGTCTCCCGTTTTGCGCCTCCTTTCAGAGCAAAAGAAGTGATTGCCGCCTGAAGCTTGCCAAATGCGGGTACTAACGATGGATTTGCTACCAAGGTGCTTTTAATAAAATCTGAGATAAAAACAGGTATGTTGTCGCTGAAAGGATAGTTATAGGCACCAGACACCCTTCTTGAAGACGGCGGTTTTTCAGGTTCGTTGGTCCACACTTTTAGCCATGGATACTGACTAAACGGAAACCAAATGACCTCCATACGCCCAGCATCATCAATAATATTCGAGATTGTCAAAGGTGACTCGGAGGCGGTCTCAGCGAATAGTTCGGTATGGTGAATATTGGTGAAGCTCTGACAACGAAGATTATAATTCGGTAAAACAAAGAGAGTGGCCTCAATAATGATGGTTGAGCCAAGTGCAGTTAGAAATAAATCGCCATCCTCTTCACCTCGTTGAAAAGTGCGGATTGCGTATTTTTCTCCGTTCCAGACCATTACGGTTAGCGATAATACACAGTTGCTGATAGAGCCATTAAAGTATTCATTCTCTGTGGAGTCCTGATAATCGACTTTGGTGCCATGGCCACCTATTGACAGCATGCCTGCTAAAGAAAGGTTTCCAGGAGCTGGAGTATTTGAGAATGCATAGCCCGGTATATTGGGATTTCCCCCCGGTTGATCAGAGAGATATTGATAAAGAGCTTCAGCCTGAACGCCACCTCCAGCTCTCACTACACCATGGTCTTCTGCCGAGGACACCATATCAAGGTGATCAAACTGAGATATATCGATGAGAAGCGCTTTTTTGTCTGACGCCTCCTCAGAGATGATCAATGGCGACCAGTTATGCATTGAACCAAAGGCTTTGATGTAATAGTTATTATTAAGCGCCCAATCAGCTAATGTTTCTAACCCTTGATTACTATACACTTTTGCGGCTAGGACATTTTGAACGCGTATGTCCTGTGACCAGTTTTCATAAGTAATTCTGTAAAATCTACTGTCACATCCAGTAAGTAAAAAAGACATGGGAAGCGAAGAAATTATAATGGGAGAAAATAACAAACCATATGTGCTTTTTAGAAAACCTCTCCTTTCTTTATTTATTTTATCCATAAATATCCTTATTCAATTAAGTGAGTTAAAAATAACGCCAAACTTTATAATTGGAGGTGTGATGGATAACAAGAGAGAGGAAGTTACTATTTGTTAAATAAAGTTATTTGTTTTTTTATTAATAACTCTGATGAATATATATTTTATAGATTATTACACTATATTAATCACTATTATGAGTAACATATAATTGAATATAAACTTATAAATAGTGTTATATAAGAAATAGATTGGCCAATAATATTTTATTAAATACTTAATTAGAGTTCACTTGTTTATATGTTAAGGCATGATAAACAAGATATGTCTTATCAGGAGCTTGAATATAGTAATGTTCAAGAAGCGTAAACCGATGAACAATCTGTAGTGTTCGGTTCATGTGACACAAGCTTGGAGTGACGAGCAAAGTAAACTCAACAATATTACTCTCAATCTTATTTTAAATTATTGAAATATAATAACTTATCGTACTTAAAGCTGGGGCGTAAGGCCAGTGTGTGATTATTGATTTTTTACAAACACGCGATTAGCCGATACGTCGGCCAAGCATAAATAGTCGACCAAACATGAATATAAGTAGCATGAACACACAGCGAGTCATTCTGCTTCCATCCTTCAAAAAATCCGATAGCAACTAGTCGCTGGTTACGTGATCCAGTCAGATTGTGTGCTGACGGTCGAAGAAAGTCCGGTGGATATCCATGACTTGATGGCAGAGTTACGAGATCTGGTGAAAGTTGTGGATATCTTTGATTCCATTGAAAGCATACCGCTGTATCTTCTGGACATCATTGATATCCTCATTGCAAACGGCGACTTCTCCGTCGCGCAGAGCTATCTAGCTGATTTCAAGAGATGAGCCACAGTGTTGAGCGGCTTCCTGATACCAGTTGAAGACGTTGAAGCAATGACATTAAAGACTGATGAAGCGATTGAAGAACTGGGCGTGATGTAAACAACATCGACATTGTCAATAAATAGATAACGTAAAGGAGACCAGTTGTGGTGAAAGTTGAAGAAAAGTGATGGACGCTCGCTTTCGTGTCACTGTTGCTGGTCTCTTTTTTATATTGGTTTTGGCAGCAATCCCGGATAAGTGAACTCGTTCAACTGACAGTGCTAAGTATTGGTACCCCTGCCTATCTTTGTCTTTATACTGTTCGCATCAATCCGCAAAAGTCGCAATTCTCCATCAAGGTTATCTCTGTCGCCTCAGGCTTGGTGATTAGCCTTCATGCTTTATTAACAGTTTTTTTTCGGGGAGGAACAAGCGGCAACGTGAAGATAACTACGTTTTTCATTTATCTAGCAGTTTTACTTTACTGTCACGCGCTATATTTGTCACGCTGAAGAGCTTGTATCCAGTATTAATAACACATCCAATCCTCTCAGCTGGTGCATCGTTAATTGGCCTCATCCTTATTGAGATGTTAAATATCCCCCAATCGATTGGAAGTATCATTATCTTGGCTGTGCAAAATCAATCTATTTCTTTGGAATGGTACGAGCCACTTTCACTCATTTTTCTTATTCAGATAACTCTGGCTACTTTCCTTTTTCCTTTTCTGTTGTTTTCAAAGTGGCTAGCTACCAAGCAAGAAGTCACGTTGTCAGCCAGGATGATTACAGCTATGGCAATAAATGGCTCTGTCGGCGCTGTAACCTTGTTTGCGATGTGTTTTAAATGATGTGTGTTTCGGTGCTGCCTATAACCTTATAAGCAAGCCGTTGAAACTGAAATCAGTGAACAAGCCAATTGGAACTGGCTTGTAAGTTGAGTACACAGTTTATGGCTACGAAAAGCGGGAGATGATAGTGAACACCCATCGCCTATCGGATCATTTCGCTGACTTCTACTGCCAGTAAAAAATACTCAGTGTGGGTATGAATACGTGATGGCGCTATACCTATAAAACCTTGTGCTCACTGTTTAAATAGAGTAGCAAAATTGTTGTTATGACTATGAAAACATGACGACAAAAAAGCTTAAGTCAGTATATTTTTGCGTATCAATTAAGGCCTCAAACCTCGAGAGCATTGGTTTACGTGGAAGAGTGTGATGCTGCATTAGTGACACAGAAAATCCCCATATCATTTGTTTGTATTTCTGCGATGTATCTCGAAACTGCCCTTATCCTCTGCGAGTATAAAAATTAGCCGATGTAGATTGATAGCGACTTAAGATTATTAAACGAAATCATGTTTATTACTTAATTGTTACCTTTCATCGGGGATGAAAATGAAGAACTTCAAACATAAAGCCTTATCAACCATCTTCTTCTTGTCAATATTATCTGGCTGTGACTCTATTTCTGAAAATACAGTAACAGAGTCGCCAGAAGTAGATCCAACTTTTACCCCAGAATCAGAAACTTCCGATGCTTTTTTAAATAAAAAATTTAATAGCTGGGGCAATGATGAATTAACGCTTTCGAAAGTGGAGTGTAAAGCCTGCGATAGCAGTCCGTTGAAATTGGTCGCTCAGAACCCTGTAAAGGAAATTTTTTCGACAGGTTCGGCTTTCGCCGCATTGCGAGCAGATGGAACGTTGGTCACTTGGGGGGATACCCAGTATGGTGGCAGTCTTTACAAGGGTGTGTTTGATCCGCAAAACCCGGTAACAGTTATCTTCTCGACAGAGATGGCTTTCGCCGCATTGCGAGCAGATGGAACGTTGGTCACTTGGGGAAGTATTGGCGGTGAACGTGGAACTGTCACCTTTGATCCCCAAAACCCCGTAAAGAAAATTTTTCCGACTCACTCTGCATTCGTTGCTTTGCGAAAAGACGCTACCGTTGTGGCTTTGGGAGAGACGTTGGGTGATAGTGCCCCTGCTTCGTTCAACTTCGAACCCATGAACCCAGTCAAAGAAATTTTCTCTACGCAAAGTGCATCTGCTGCAATTCGTAATGATGGAACTGTGGTTGCTTGGGGAGACAAAGAACAGGGCGGTGACGTTGGTGCCGTCACCTTTGCCCCCGACAATCCTGTTAAGAGTATTTTCTCAACTGCGGTGGCATTTGCCGCATTGCGGGAAGATGGCACAGTTGTAACTTGGGGAGAGACATATGGTGGAGGTGATCTGGGTACAGTAACCTTTGATCCGAAGAACCCTGTCAAAGAGATTGTCTCATCATCTTTCGCGTTCGCAGCACTACGACAAGACGGCAGTGCTGTTACCTGGGGGAACGTGGATGAAGAGAGTGAAGGGGATGATTCTAGCTCGATAATCTTTGAGCCACAAAACCCAATCAAGAAAATTACCTCTTCAGCTATCGCATTTGCTGCTCTGCGAAAAGATGGCACAGTCGTTACTTGGGGAGAGAAGGGGTCTGGTGGTGATCTTGGTAAAATCACCTTTGATCCGCGGAATCCGATAAAAAGTATTTTTTCAACAGATTTCGCATTTGCAGCACTGAAAAAAGATGGCTCTGTGGTTACTTGGGGGGATCCTGAAAGTGGTGGAGATAGCCACGCGATTACCTTTGATCCCCAGAATCCCGTAAAAAAAATCTTCTCGACAGAAACAGCCTTTGCTGCATTGAGAGAGGACGGGTCGGTGGTTACTTGGGGTGATCCTGAAAGTGGTGGAGATAGTCACACGGTTTCTTTTGATCCCCAAAATCCTATCAAGGACATATATACATCAAAAACTTCATTTTCCGCAGTAAGGGAAGACGGTACGGTAGTCGCATGGGGTAATGCTGAAACTGGCGGTGACTTAAGCGACGTGGACTTTTAACTTTAGCTACACGCAAAAGCGCTCCAGCATTAATTGTGACGCCCCTAGACCATATTAAAGTGAATAGCACTGCAAGTGCTCACATTCACACGGCTTCTTTTACCCTATGCAAGAGTACCCTTGAGGGGTACTGTTTCAATGACACTTGATGAGGGATGGGGCTTCCTTGTGAGGTGAGCATTGTTAAAACATATCGGACCAGAACTGAAAAACTGGTGAGCAGCATCCTTGAGAATGGCGTTTTAATGGAGAGCGGTGCAAAGATTCGTTGACCACCCAATTACACGTCTGAAGAATAAATCGATGATCATGGCTAGATATAACCAGCCTTCATGCGTTTTGATATAAGTGATGTCTGTTACCTATGATTGATATGGAGCAGTGAGCGTAAACGCTCGTGTCAGCTTATTGGCGACAACGATATTTTCAGCACCTCCCCGAGGACGGGGTTTTCAAGAGCCTCTTTGAAAGTACAATTCCTCCTATTTCATCAGGTATCGTCCAACTCTAGTCAGAGCTGTTAAATGCGTCTTAGGAGATAACCCCGCCGACTGAGCTGGGTCAAATGACAGGCATAAACTCAACAAATCAGTAAAGAATGCACGTTACTTGTTTATTGCTTACTACAAAATTAAATTATTGATATTTGAAACTTAAGTATCGAGATAGAGTACAGCCTAACGGCATGAAGTTGCCGAAGAAGTGTATTTCTACCCATAAAGCTAACTTGATAAATCGATATAACCTTCTTAAATACTATTTATCTTTTTTATGAAATAACTATCTGAAACCAACATAGATATGAAGAAAGAAACAGTGCAGTCACCATATGATATCTTTTTGAACGTTGTTTTTTTGTTTCGCTTAAATAATAATACGTCGTCCAATTAATTCAGGTGAGAGATAAATCATGAACTTCAAAATTATACCTTTATGTTTGTTTACATCTTTATGTATGGTCGGCTGCGGAGGCGGTGATGCAGGAAGTACTACAGGCGCTAAAGGCACTGGAGGTTCAGGTTCTTCCATTACAAGAAAAGGTAATTTCTACTATTCAGTATTCAATTACACAGATTCAATCAAAAAATTCCGAATAGTCGAAAATGAAAAATGGGGTGATGCTTTTCGTATCGTTTGGGGAAATATACTTTCCGAAGGGCAAGTGCTTAAAGACTCCCTTCAAGCGAACGCGAACCCTCAAAAGCCCTCAACATTAGAGGGTATGGTTGATTTCGAAATGCTAAACGACCAAGACACACCAGTTGACCATAAGAATGGTTTTATCGGCGAGTTGGGTCCTGACCATTCTTATGCCTATTTTATGACAAAAACCATTACCCAAGGAACGCAACTTCCAGCTAGTTACGAACAGGTAGATGTATTTCCATACGCAAAGAAAGACATCAAAGGCAAAGTGCCTGTGATCAGTTACCTTAGAGACGGCGATATTATCCTCAACCGCCAATGTACTGATTCATATCAATCAAGCTCAATAAGCCAATTAGATATCAAAAGAGGCGACAGCTTTTCATTCTCATGCCCAGAGGGCTCTGAACTTTCCGGCGGTTCAATAACATACCGAGTGAGTGGAGAGAATGACTTCCAGACAACCAGCTTTGATTTAAACCTTATCAGCGCAGTAAATACCTTTAAATATCCTGCACTTGTTTTACATAATCAGCCAGCAAAAGGTACAGATTACAAAATCGAAATTGCGGAACTTGACAATTAATACAGAACACCAGCCAGTAGACTGTTTGGACGCGGTTTAAGGTAGTGGGGAATAGCTGACATTGTATTCACTTCGGTAATACTGAGGCTGTGACTAAACAAGTGGGAAGCATTGCTAGTCAGTTTGAAGCACGCTTTATAACAGAGACTATGGTTTTTTAAGCTTCTTGCGCAGCAGTGAAGTTGATAGGGGGCTTTGGCTCCCTTTTTTGATCTTCTGTGCTGCCTGTGCAATGTAAGGCTCAAAGACTACATCTCCATCAACAGAATTTATTGATGTGAAAACTCCAACACTAAATAAAAATATAACGGTACTCAACATTCCAAAACCCGGAGACTTGAGGATTTTCTTTGCCATTACTCCTTGTATACATACCAGATTAATAACCCCCAAAGTGTTCAATAAAATTCCTACGATTTGTCCAATATAGTGCATGGCTAAAATTTGCGACCGTCTCCACGCCATAAATCTTCTCGTGTGAAGAGATTTGTACAAAATCCTGCGCGTGAAAATCACCAAACTGTTTTAAGTTGATAATCCTGCTTAAGTACAGCGATGTGGTTTCTATTCCCTTTTATCGATTGCGACTGTGTGAAAGGTTTGGATGTAAGAGGCTAAAAGTAGAAAGCCCCCGTTTAGCAAGGGGGCCTGGAATGACGTTTATTAGCCTGCTAGGTATAATGTAATTCCATAATAGTTTCATCAAATTCATCTTGTTCTACAACGGTAAAATTAAACTGCTCGAAGAACTTTTTCATTGCGTCATGTCCTTCGACGTGACAGATAGATATTGATTTGAAGCCCTCCAATTGCTTGATTTCTTCAAGTACAATCTTTATTGCTTCTGAACCATAGCCCCGACCTTGAAAACTCACATCAATTAACAGCTGGTCTATGAAGATTTCACTGGGTTTTCCATTTTCATGATTGGGATAGTACTGGATAAAACCAATTGGCTTATCTTCAAGATAAACGCCCCGATTAACGTAATAGTCATAGAATTTTGATGCGGCAATAGCTTCTGACGGAAGCGCAACATAGTTTTCTTGCTCTTTAGTGATTTCAACGTCAAGCATTTCGAACCAAATGTCTTTAGTGATTTCTCTTAGATTAACGTCCATTTTTTATTTCCTTTTGTTATATGTTGACACGGCTCACGTCCAAATAATTGCGATGAAGGAGTGATAGCTAAGCGCTTCAAGACCTTATTAATTTGCCTTTTGTACGCCGATAAATTATCAATAACAAAATTATGCTCAATAGAAAGTAACAGACTAAAGTGGTCGCAACGTAAAATATTGAAATATTAGCCTGTAGTGACGAAGCATATGTTTTGGCGCCCATCCCACCGGGAGAGAGTTCGATTTGAGGGTTGAGATGGCTTAATTGACTAAAGTCAGAATTAAACCTTACTTTTAATGTGTAGACGCCAGATGTAAGAACAGGCAAGCCAATACCTTCTTTCCATCTTTGTCCTAAGCTACCTCCTTGCTGTATATGAGGTGTCGACTTCCCTTTAACCTCAACACCTTTATTGGAAGTGAATGTCCAGTGAATTTCGTAGTCTTTATACGTGCCACAAGGAGCTTTTTTATGTCTATTCCAGCAACCAAATTCTCCAAACACCTTTTGAAGTTCAGCGATACTAGAATCAAAAGTTACGAATAGAGAATATTTACCTGAAATTAATACCTGTAGTTCAGACTCAAAAATATACCCTTTTTTAACTTCTGTATCTTTCTTCAGTGGGGATTCCCATATCTTACTGTCAATAAAAAACAGCAATAATAAAAATGTTATTAATATAGTAGTAATGTAAAGCAGTTTCTTAATACTCATCGGCCATAACAGTGCAACAAACCCCAATACCTCCAATGTAATTCCTAATATTTGCCCAAAATAATTCAACAAGGAATTTTGCGAGTGCCTACACGCTCTTCAATCATCTGGCCCACAGGCAATGGATAGATGTCCTGTTCGTGAAAAATCACCAAGCTGGCAAGAGACGCGAATTCTGCCCAAGTGCAGCGAGGTGTCTACTATTCTCTTTTATCGATTGCTAGAGTGCCAAAGGTTCGTAAGAAAAGGCCCAGAGTAGATGGCCTAAGCTTTCAGCTTTCTCTTGCCTCGACATCTTTCTCATACAACTTATGTGGAAATAACTTTGTGTAAACAAGTCATAAGGTTTGAGGGGATTTGTAGGGGATCCGGTGGTGACAATAGACGGTATGTTGCGGCAATTCGAAAAAAAAGGTAATTGAGAAGTGCTCCCCAATTACCCAAAAATCCGTTAATGTATATCTAGTTATAGTATTTTTACGTGTTTCTTTATTAGCTGAAAAGCCAGTATTTAACTGGGTCAGCGGCACACTCGTAAGGCCCACACTCTGCGAATGTCAGCACAAAATTCAGGAACACTGATCCAATAGCAAACCACATGCAATATTTACCAATTTTGGTCATTGTTTCGCTGTTTTCGCTCCACTTTTCCTGCCAGAGCATATTCAAAACAGAAACCCCTAAAATTGTCAGGCCAAAGATAACGAATGCCCAAGTGTAGTAGTGCATTCCCATGACATCAGAACCATAATGTGGCGTGCCAGGAATAACATGCAGTGATACCTGTCGAAGGGCAGACATGGCACCAAAAAGGGCACCCAGTAGAATCACACCGTAGTGACGCTGACGGATACCGAAGCGAACATTAAGTGCAAATCCAAACAATACCAGCGCGAAACCAACACGCTGTAATAAGCAGAGTGGGCAAGGCAGTTCATTCAAAGCAAACTGGAAAAAAATACCGGCAAAGAGCACTGACGCAATGCCAAACATGCCGAGAACATTCAGTTGATAAACATATTTTTGTTGCATGATCACCTCTACAGCAAAATCGACAGAGCATCTGTCGCGTGGTGATTCAGCCAATAAATGCTCAGTGCAAGGGTAACTGCCCATAAAGCATACGAAGGTTTTTCTTTGCCCCACATGACAAGCAACATTGCGATGCCCGTCAGTAGGAAAATCAGACTCATCAAAACGGCTTCTCCTCTTGTTAATGGAAATATGATATAGATCAAGTTAATTTGAAAAAAGAGTTATGAAATTTGAGCAAGATCATGAACTGTTAAGATATTTTGACGGTTTTTTGTAACTAAATGATTTTTTTGAGTTATTTAAAACACTGTTTGATATTTTTTCTGGTAGTCAAGAGCGATAAGAGAGATGAGCGATTATTGTAATAGTCTGTTTTCTATTCAACTTGGTTGGGAGTGAGTGCTGAAAGACGTCGAACGCTTGTGTAAAGAAAAGGCACCGATGTTACATATTGGGGGGAGGTAACAATCAGTGCCAACAGTAATTGCCCGTTGGGCCAAACCGGGAATGGGAGCACCCGGCATTTTAAAATGTCGTTTTTTTAATTCGGTTTAATAGTGGTTGATGACATTGTCACGGTGATGATTTGTTAGTAAGTGAGATATCCCCATTAGTGCATAACCACCTAGCAGGTAAATGCCAATTGCCTGTTGAGCTGTTAAATCGTCAGAACTTTGCCAGGTGAAAAAAACCGCAACTATGTAACAAATAAGCGTCATGCTCTGGGACATACCACCTCCTTATACATCTTATCCAGCAAAAATCTCTGTTACTGGTGATAGATACTAGAGGACATTTATGTCTGATTGATGACGATATAGAGTGAATACATTCGTCGAGCAACTCGACTTGATAGCCATATATTGACGATGAGTGCGTACTGTAATGTCGTAATGTCTCGGTTTAGCGATGTTTTAGAAATGCGGACATGTCATTGGGATGTTGGCATATCATTTTCGCGAGGTTCGATTAGGGCGTTTGTAGGCGATGAGTCCCATTGCCACCATAAGGGCACTGTAGAGCGATATCATCAATAAGATATCTGACATTATTACGATCCCGTGGATTATTTGATAAATGTAATTTTAGTGAATCATATATCATACCGCTTCCTATCTTCCTCCTTTGCACACTAAAAATTGAACTAAAGCAAACCTGCTCTGTGCAATTTTCACTTCATTTCAGTTGATTGAGCCATGAGTAGACAAGTCCGTCTTTGTTTATAAGGACTATTTCACAGGGTTAGGGCAATGGTGGCTTGTCAGCCGGGATAGGGCTAGTTACTCTTCTAATATGGATATTCAGTATGGAGGGGTTAATGGAAATTGCTCAGTTAGGAAATCCGGTTTTGCGCCAGCGGGCCGAGGCAGTCAAAACCAGCGAGTTTTCAGAACTTCAGCCGTTTTTTGCTGATCTTGAAAAAACCATGATAGTCCATCATGGTGTAGGCATTGCTGCACCTCAGGTCAGTGAGTCGATTCGTGCATTTATTGTGGCACCTAAGCCAAATAGTCGTTACCCCAATGCGCCTTTAATGCCTCCCACACTTATGCTCAACCCTAAGTTAATCAGCCAAAGTGAGAATATAGAAATGGATTGGGAGGGGTGCCTCAGCATACCGGGCATTCGAGCGAAAGTACCCCGCGCGAGTGAGATAGAGGTAAGTTATCAGACTCTGGATGGGAACACTGTTGATACGCAGTTCTCTGGTTTTGCTGCTCGCGTGTTTCTTCATGAACTTGACCACCTTGAAGGGATTGTCTTTTTGGATCGCACTGACAGCAGTGAATATGTCACCGATGCTGAATTCATGCGGATCATTGAAGCTGATATGCGCTGATTTCGTCAGTGAGTCGCTGGCCTAGCGCCGTTTATCGACAAGGGTAATGCCAGAGTGTGATCTCATCCCATGTTCATTTGCTTTATCGGTTGTCTCGCGATCATTGCTACCGTTTCATGCCTGCTAATTTTCTTTTTCGGGCTGTTATCTGACTGAAAAAGCGAGAAGATATAGTTACTCTCTTTTAAGGATATGCAGCAAACAAGGGAAGGTTATGCCAGCAATGCTCGTCTGTTATGCGCAGGATGATTCAGCGCACTTCCAATCCATAAAATCGTTGTGTGCCAGTCCTCAATGCGGCGTGTCATGTGTGAGCGGAAGGTGTTTGCCTGAAGGCATATTATCGGTAGGCGAAAGTCAGCCAGACGACCTTTTTACCCTGCCTGATCATGAGAAAGAAGCAGTTAAAGATTTTCTTTCACAAGTGTCAAAAATGCTGGTTCTGGTCAGTGATAAAACTACCGAAGATGATTGGGTACGTTGGCAGGTAGCATCGTATCGTGAGACGCGTAAAAAACCTGATATGCTCTTTATGCGTGTGAATGGCGATCGAAATGCGCAAATGATGCAGGGTGATAGTAAAGAAGATGTTGTGAACTGGAATAAATTGCGATTGATTTACTGGTTAGAAAATCAAGGAAAAGCGTAGCTCAGGGTGTTACAGAGAGGGTTGTAAGAAAAAAGCACTGCCATTGGGACAGTGCTTTTTACATTTTTATTGGTAAAGAGCTGGTTTTTTAACGATATTTTTCGTGAACACTTGTCCTTTTATTGCGGGATAGGTGAGTTTTAGCAGCTCTAAATCTTCTTCGAAATGGTCTTTCACATCGACACTGAAAGTGCCATTTGAGAACCCAGCAACACGCTGATCAATAAGGGGTAACAGAGGACCTACGGCTTCTTCATTATCTTTTTTCTCAACGATTGTCGCCGTGATATCACCCAAGTAAGTTATTTTTCCTTTTTCAAGTTTCACCATCTGATCAAGCTCAAAGGCTCCGTCTGCTGATACAAGAAGTGGAACGCCTGCATGCAGGGTAAACTTTTGTACTTGTGTCATGCCTGCAGGCGCTTCGAAGCTGAAAAAGTATTCACGGCCATTTTCGCCGTGGTCAGCAATCATGTTCGTTCGAATAGAAAATTCGAATTTTTTACCTTCTGACATAACGCTTAAATTCCACAGCTCGGGCTGGAATGATGGCGCATTGTTATTTTTTACAGTGATCCTGCCGAAGGCAATACTCTTTTCGCTGGTGTTATAGCTGGTTTTTTCATGATTGATGGGTGCATCGGGGATGGATGTACAGCCAGTGAAAACAATCGCAACAGCAAGTAAAAAGATCGCTCTTATTTTATTCATAACTCAGTCTTAGATGGTTGGGTTAATTATTTACCCGTCTCAAAGCGTCTGTTTGCCTGTTGAGCATCAGATAGACTATCCACGGGGAAAAAAATTGAAAACGGTGTTCAATTGGTAGGGAGTATATTTGTCTGAAATCACTTTATCAACAGAATTGTCAATTAATGTGCTTTTGTCTCTGGACACATTTTTATTTGTTAAGCGCTAAAAAATAAGAAATACGCAGTTAAAAAGGAGAAGATAGGAAGTACACGTATGGTCTAAAGGTGCCTTCAAGCGGTTGATATTCATAAAGCTGGTGGGTCTCTGCTGCCATAACAATACATATAAGTGTTAGAAAGGGTAGAGTGTATTACCGTACCCTTTGTTATACGTAGATTCAGTGATTATTTAAGGTAGCGGATCGTCATATTGTTATTTTTCTGCATAGCTAATCCGGTCTACATCAACAGAAATTCTTCTCCAATCTCTGTCGACTTCCCCTCTCAATATCAGTTTTGTTTCCGGCGTTGCCTCCACGCCATTCCATAATCGATGGTCAATATCTACTTCTATTTCGCCTGTTTGATCTCGGAATAGGTAATCATCTCCACCGAGAGAGGAGACGATGTTGCCGACCAGTTCGACATTAGTATCATCTACTGCATCGCGCGCTGATGCGACCGTTTGTAATACTTTAGCGGCCGATGGACCTTTAAATCCTCCTTTCGAACCATGGTGTTCGGCGACTGCAAGACTGGATGTAAACATGGCAAGGCAGGTTAAAGTAAATGCAATCTTCATAGAAGCCTCCTGTTGGCTCATATCGCATACGGTTACGTGAAGCATTAATCAGAACAAGACAAGAGTGTTGGAGTAGCACGTAAGTGTATGCCGTTTAGTAATGATAGATAGCTTGGAGTGGTGAGATTATCCCTTAACGTGCCGCATCGCTATACTTGGAACCCTAATAAACCATTGCATAAATGAGACTGACTCAGTGTTATTTTCGCAGTGATGTATTTATCAAAGATCAACAAGTGTTTTACGAACAATAGGCGAGCGACAAAGATTATGATTTCCGTCGAAAGACGGTGAGTGATTGTGTATTCGTAATTTGCGTTGTCTTTTACCCGAGCAAGAATGCAGGCTAAGTCTGTGATAGGCAACATGCACTCTACACCAATAATTAGATGAGCACAGGTTTCCCCCCGAAGACAAAATATTATGGACTTACCTCAGAACTCCTATCTGGACTTTATCGAGAATCGATTGAAATAACTAAAGTGGCTCGCGTGAGGCGAGCCATCTTTAATTTAGGAAGTAGTTGGAAAATATATGGATATTCAGATCCTCAGACGTTATCCGGCGTTTGGAAGGCATGTGTTTTCTACCGCGCTGACCTCATTTGCTGATTTTTATATTGATACTCATTCTCCCAACCCAAACGCCCCACGAATTCCTTGCTGACACCTAAGTCGTACCTGCATAACTGTATGTTATAAACAGAGTGGATCGAATCTCCCAGATGAATCACCTGTGATTACGTGAGTCCGATAATCTTGGCAACTACTAAAATATCTGCATTAACCACAGAAACAGCGGCCGGCACCTCTCAATTAGTGTGCGTTGCCGATAGATGGAAAGACAATGATATTTTTGCCAAAAATAAAATCATGGATGCTACTGGTAACCTCAGCGACGACTTTAATATCGTGCCAATCAGGTGCGAACATCGGTACCAGTGATGTAGGAAGAAACCTAAAACCCGGCCTACAGCTATCAAGCGAAGATTACGGCGAGCGTGAAGATGGGAGCGGTGCCTTCAGAACACATTGTCTCGAATCACATCAAAGCAATGACGATCCGCTGGTTTATCCAGATCAACCAAACGCCACTCATTCCCATGTGTTTTTTGGTAATCCATCGGTCGATGCCTTCACCAAAGCGAAAAGTTTAAGACAAGCAACCAAAACCACCTGCGACGGTAACACGCTTAATCGTTCAGCATATTGGGTGCCAGCGCTTTATGGTGCCGATGGTCGACGGATACCTTACATCGAGCCACTTTTTTACTACAAAACGGGTTATCACTTACCGGCAAGTTCCATTCAAACACCACCAGAAGACCTGCGAATGATTGCTGGGCAAGCAATGCCAAACGTGTTGCAAAGTACCCAAGCGGTTAAATTTCGATGTGCCAGTTGGACTTCAAATCAATCTTGGTTTGATGACGGTGACCCACTGGATCATATTGCTCATATCCCTGACTGCAAAAAAGGTGATTTGGTGGAAATGAGGATTGTCTTTCCGCAGTGTTGGGATGGAAAAAACCTTGACTCAGACGACCATCAAAGTCATATGGCCTACCCAAGCGAAGCAACGCCACCAATGACGGGCACAGGCGCTTGCCCTGCCAGTCATCCTATCGCGATCCCCGAAATCTCATATAACTTTGCTATTTACGTTACCGATGAAACCGGACCATCGACAGCGTGGCGCTTATCCTCAGATATGAACGCCAAATTACCCGCAGGCCACAGTGCCCACGCAGACTGGATGAACGGATGGGATAACGACATTATGCGAGCTATCGTCGAAAATTGCCTCAACCCCGCTTTCGAATGCAGTGTAGGCTTGTTGGGTGATGGCACTCGTCTAGTGTCAGTGATTGAAGAGTAATTAGGCACACGCTTCTGTTGTTCTGGCAAACACGGCTTTGAGAAATATTTTCTCAGGGATGTCCCCCGCTTTTTGGGCTTATCACTTCCCGACAAGACGAAATATCACCTCTCCAGATTGGCCAACACTCATGAATGGCGATTGTGCGTTTAAATCTCTCAACATTTAACAGCGTTATTGAATGTTAACGTCAGCTGTTATCTTAAAAGGCCCAACGGATTGTATTTACCCACGTCGGAGACATCGAGCATGGCAGAAGCAGTAACGACATATTATCTAGAGATGACATCGCCTTCAGACCTGAAGGATAAACCCGATTCGAAGGGCCTGAATGTTATTGAAGCAGAAATTGATGAATTCAGACTGAACAAATTTCTCTATGAATATGTCGGTGGACCTTGGCAATGGAAAGACAAGCTGTCACTCCCTGATTCAGCGTGGGCCGAGTATGTTTCAAATCCAAATCTTCGCACCTGGGTCGCTTATTTCAAAGGGGCGATTGCTGGTTATTTTGAACTGCACGCTGAAGATGACGGCAACACAGAGATCATGTACTTCGGTCTAGCTGAGGCCTTTATCGGCAAAGGGTTTGGCGGCTATTTGCTCTCTCAGGCAATTCAGTCCGCGTGGAGCATTCCATCAACCAAACGTGTATGGGTTCATACCTGTAACCTTGACCACGAGTCTGCGCTTAACAACTATCGAGCGCGGGGTTTCACTCTCTGTAAAACCGAAAGCGATACCTGAATACCAATTAACCCTCTAAGAAGTGTTGCTCCTTGGGGAGGATTTGAATTAGAACAAACATATTGACGATGGAACGAATGAAATGGATATCTCTGCAAACTTTAGAATGCTCGCTTTATACAATCAGCGAATGAACAGACAGCTTCTAGAAGTATGTCAGCAGTTAACAAACGAACAGTTGCAGCAAAATACCAATGCGTTCTTCCCAAGCGTGATGGCTCACTGGAATCACATCTTGTTCGGCGATTTAATCATGCTTCAGAGGCTGGTAGCGAGTCGTTTAGTTGATATCGAACCTTCAACATTAGAGCAGCTACCTAATGCAAAAGCAGTCGACGATCAGTTTGTATCCGACCTGAAAGGACTTTCCATATTGCGGCCTCTGGTGGATTCTATCTACGTTGATATTACCCGCTCACTCAAGACTTCAGACTGCAATAATCTCGTTCGGTATACCACGACGGAAGGTAAAAAAATCGAGCGCAATCTTACCGAGTTTTTACAGCATATATTCAATAACCAAACACATCACAGAGGTCAATTAACCTGTGTGTTAAGTCAATTAGGTCTGGACTTTGGCTGTACCGATTTACCTATCATTGTACCGGAGGGCACACGTAGTTAGCTTTACTGTCAGGCAGTCAGGCAGTCAGGCAGTCAGGCAGTCAGGCATTCTTCATACGTCTCAATGTCCCTTATCCATTATTGATTAGGCTCTGTAAAATTAAACTCCCGTGCCAACTTGTTGGCGGCGACAATATTGTCGGCACCTCCACAAGAGCTCGACTTTTTATAGCCCCGTTGAGACGTTAAGCCCTAACGTTTCTGAATAGCCACCGTTCCAATAGAGACACTTGAGACTCTATTTTCAGATCCTAACAGATGGCTTAGAGCAGCAAACCTAAGCTGTTTCTGTTCAAAAATAATTTATGGTAATAGCATTACTCGATTCTAATACCGGGGTTTTAGATAAGAAAATATTATCCCAAATTAGCAATCGAACAGGATGAAGGATTTCTCGATACTTCTCGTATGCGTAAAGACCAGAAGCTTCTCAAGTAAACTGTTTACATATCAGAGCCAGTCAGTTTTTCCAATGCCATTTATATTTCCCATTTTTGTTTTTTCCCGCAAAGGATTTTGGACAATTCTCTACAAGATAGAGAAATTAGGGTGTGCAGACGATCGCAAATTTCGCTCGTGAGTTATATTGGACAAATCGCAGGACTTATATTGGACACTTTGGGGTTTATTAATCTGTTATGTGCCAAGTAAGAAATGAGAAACGTCGACGTAAATTGGTTACATGATTTAGACGAGGATCCTTACCGTCTTGTGTCGGAAATAGTTGACGATCAATAAGAAACTAGAAAGTTAGCGTTTTTCCGAACGGGTGAAGTCGGTTTCGCATCTTTAAATTCTAATACCAGAAATACCATGCGTGGCATTGCTCGAGTACCAGAACAAGAAGACATTAATTCCCAACATGAGTTTCAAGGCAACATTAGATCTCAACAACAATTTGAGCAGTTGTGGCAGCAGTTTGTACAGCAAGGCTCATGACAAGACGCTCAAGCAAGGACGCACTAACGCATACCGCTGCTTTGGACGTCAGTTTCATAGAGGAAAAATGACAGATCGAGAGCTAATTGAAAAAGCACTTTATAGCAGTGCGACCATTCATCAACCTCATTCATTAAAAGCATATTTATCCGCTAAGCATCTCTATGAGCGCTTTGGTAAAGATGAAAATATTTGGGCTAAAACTGGCGAGTTAATAGATCAAAGTGAACTTAGAGTTACAGCGGTGATGTCTGAGTCCGTTCTAGCTCCAAAATTTTCAGACTTTCGTATTCATAGGGTGTTAGAACGAGGTATTTACCCAGCGGCTTACCAAGCTATGTCTCAGTGGCATGAAAACAAAGGTTTTCAAGATATCTTTTCTTACTATGTTAATGATGCTTCATCTACCAGAGAGTACCTCTCTCACAATGTGACAATTTTGCTTGCGTTCAATTGTGTTTACGCTGAACTTGAAAGCAAACAGATACCCGCATTTCTTGACCGATTTACAGAGTTTGTTACTTCAACACTTTCGAAAAATGATGCGGGGGTAAGTGAAAAGCGCATTGTTGAAGTCGATGAAGTGCTCGAGTCTTGTATCGGTCAATTCGGTTTCTTTGGACACAACTTGATCACCCTTACTTGGGTTTTGCGTTGTAAAGATAGCTTGTCGAAGAATCAGTTTGCGTCAATGCTCTTCAACCTTTATTCACAGGCTAATAGTCCTTTGGAAGATCCGGACGACGAAATCGACATAAGTCTATGGGATCAATGCTCGAATAGTTGTGGCTCGGAAGCGTTCGTTAACTCGACTAAAGCGCTTGTATACAATCATACTTCTAACCTTCATCAGGTCACGCTAGCAGATGCCCTTTGTTTCTTGCAATCAACATACCCTGAGCAAACTGGTGAGCTGGGGCGCATCGTAGAATATCATTGTCGATTACTGGAAAAATAAAACTAAAAACAGTCATGTAGAAAGCGTTAGTTGCAGCTACAGCCTAGGTGTCGCCCCACTAAAACAGGTCATTTCAGTCAGGATATACTCTAAACAAACAATTTAAGAGCGATTCAGCACGCGCGGCAATTTTGATACGCCGTGATTTGAGTTTTGAAGCACATTCGGCAGCTTTTTTATTGTGTGCCTCACTCCTTAACTGGGCGTTATCTCACATCAATTTTAGCATTTTTGTCCCAAGGCTTAGTCGCCAAATCTCTCCTTTCATAACCGCCGATTTGTAGCGAAATCGGCAAACAATCTTTGTTTGAGCGGCGTGTCTGAAATTCCAATCACACAGTTGAATTCGTGTTCGGGTTGTTGTCTCTTGGTGGCTCAAACACGACTCGTAGCGAAGTAAAGCGCAGTAGCTTTTTCTATAGGTGCTGGCGGCAAGCCGCGAAAGACATGGAGAAAGGGCTAACAAATGCAGCCACAGGACAAAAAACCGCTCCGCCATTTTTTGCCTGTGCTGCGGGGGTTATAGCCCTAGAGTAAATTGAATATGGATAATATGGAAAAAGCCGAAAATGAGATGTATCAAGCGGCAGTAGAGCTTGTTAAGACACGTTACCCTAGAGGCTGGGGTGGTGCAGCAGCGGTCAGAACTGAGTCAGGGAAAATATTGACGAGTATTGCTCCTGATACCAAAAATGATGCTCTTTCACTTTGCATGGAAGTTGGCGCGTATTTAGAGGCTCACAGGCTCAATGAACAAGTCACTCACTCATTATGTTTATTCCGTAATAGTGAAAACGAGGAGTTTCTCATTCTGTCACCATGCGGTGTTTGTCAGGAACGCTTAGTTCATTGGGGTGGCGATGTAAAAGCGGCAGTTACCACCTCAGAAAACAAATTGGTTTTCAGAACTCTACGTGAATTGATGCCTCATCATTGGTCTCTGGTAAATGGTCAAGCGCTATAACAAGGGCAGCCACAGGACGGAAAACCGCCCTGCCATTTTTTGCCTATGCTCGGGGCGTTACGCGTCAATGATGACCAGGCAAGAATTTATAGAATCAGTTGATTTCTGCTTTCCATGTAAGGAAAAAGAGAAGACTTCTGGACGCTTTGATACTCATAACCCTTCATATAAAAAGGTATTTAATTGAACAGCCCAACACTATATATATTTTCAGGTCTACCCGCGGTTGGTAAATCAACACTTGCTCAACTGTTATCGCAACGGATGCAAATTATGTATATTCGCATCGACACTGTGGAACAGAATCTGCAAGATATGTATGGTTCGGATGTCAAAAATAGAGGCTATCTGCTCAGCCATAGGATCATAGAGGACAACTTATCACTTGGGCTGAGTGCAATCTCCGATTCGTGTAACACACTCGAGTTCGTTCGCCGAGAGTGGGAGTCAGTTGCACGGCGATCTGGCGCAAAATTTGTACATATCGAAGTCGTCTGTTCTGACCTCGTAGAACATGAAAACCGTGCAAAAAATAGAAACATAACGGTTGAGAACCTTGTGCCCCCCAGTTGGACACAAATTCAAGAAAGAGCTTACGAGCCTTGGAGTGCTGAAGTGATCACAGTTGATACAGCTGGTAAGAGTGTAGAGAGCTCTTATCAGGAACTTCAGTCAAAACTGATATTGTGATTTTGTATAAAACAAAGCAATAAACGTGGACGCTATCCTCTATCAATTTTAGCGTGTTGAGTCTCAGTGCTTAGCCGCTAACCCCCTCCTTTCAAAGCCGCCGATTTGTATCGAAATCGGCAAACAATTTTTGTTTGAGTGACGGGTCTGAAATTCCAATTACACATTTAAATTTGCGTTCAAGTTGTTGTTTCTTAGTGGTTTAAATGCGGTTTGCAGCAAGATCAAGCGCGGTCGCTTTGTCATAAAGTGCTGGAAGGCGTTATGACTTTCATCAAATTGACAACAAAGGAGAAATCAATGTCAGACTTTCAAGGAACAAATGTATCACCCCAGTCTTTATCTTCGAGAGATGATGCTGCAAAAACAAATGCTCTTATTGCTTACGGTCTTATGGCAGTTGGCTTTTTTACGGGGATCTTTTGGGTTATCGGCGCAATTTGGGCAATGGCCAAGCAAGGAGACGCTCAAGGGACAATATTTGAGGATCATTATTCAAACATCATCAAAACATTTTGGTGGGGGCTTGTACTGACAATACTGGGCCTTTTCTTAGCCTTTATTTTTGTTGGTTACTTTATATTGTTCGCTGTTTGGATTTGGTCAATTTATAAAGTCATTAAAGGTCTCGCCAATATCACGTCTAATAAAGCATACAATTCGTAACAAGGCGAGCCAGCAGGACGCAGCAAAGCTGCGCCTCTGCCCGCGGTGAATTATTCCAATCTTACAAGCGGCCAGTCTTATTCCATGCTGTTTGGCCGTATCGAGCTAATACTGTCACATTGATTCCTTCGTATACCGCTTGCCAGCCTCCTCAGCAAAAGGCGCTGTACTTCACAACACCGTAAACCTTGTTATATCCCATCACCAGAAACAATAACCTAGAGAGTAGAAATGAAGCCAAGAGTGAGTGTTGTATTCATCAGCGACAACAAGAGAATACTGTTAATCAAACGGTCTAAAGGTAACAGAGAGTATTGGGTGTTTCCCGGCGGTGGCGTAGAGCCCGATGAGTCGCTGGACGAGGCCGTTCGGCGGGAAACCTTTGAAGAAACATCGTTTGTTATTGAAGAGGCAACGCCTATTTTCTCGATAAATAACAATGTGAGGCATGAACACTTTTACACAGCAAGAACGGTGGAATTCACCCCGCAATTATCGCCCTGTGGCCCTGAATTTACCGCTCAGAATAGATTGAACAGTTACGACCTGAAATGGATTGATATCAGCGAGATGACATCGCTTGATGTTTTTCCTTCTGAAGCCAAGGAGCTGGTTGACGCCCTGATAGCAGAAGCCCGGATATAACCCACGCCAGCCATTTTCTTCCCTGCATCTCGGCACGTCCCCCGTCAGACACGCGTTGTTTGTGTGATGTGCCTGAAAAATGAACCTCATATTTGATATCATATGCAGCTTATTGTCTCTTAGTGATTCATACGGCGTTTGCGACCGAGCAAAGCATGGTAAATTGTTTAAAAGGGACTGGCGTTAAGCCGCGAAAGACGTGAAGCATGGACTCACACATGAACCACCGGCATATTTTGCCCACCTCCCTTGTTTACCCTTACCTCACTGCGTTTGGGATGCATAGAATACGCTCGCAAAATGCAATTTATTCAGACAGTTAATGTCACTATGAATATTACGACAACAGTCAAAAACAACAGATTGACTCGATGGCCACTGCCATCGGGCGTTCATTATTTCTGATGGTACGTTGCAGCGCATTTTAGGTGACGGGGCATCGATTATTACCTGTCATCTGTGACAGGATTTTTTGAGGTTTTTACGTTGATAAAGAAGTGGTTATCCGCCATTGGCCTTATATCTGACAGCAAGCATAAGCAGGCTTCCGGCGAATCAGCTATCCCTCAGGTACTGGGATTTACACTTGGCGCTGTGGTCAATGTTGACAGAGTGCGGCTGGCAATACTCGAAGACGACCTGACGTTTGAAAACGCCAGCGCGAGTCAGACAATCCTCGCGGTAGGCGTCGTCCCGCTGGGAGAGGGAACCCGCGTTATCCGCTATTACACGGATGACGACGGATTTTTTCAGATTTTACAGCAAGGCACCCAGGATAGCGGCGTGAAGGAGATAAGCCTCTGGTATTTCTTTGACAATACGCCCATCGATACCGATTCAAGGTGGGACACTGTGCTGGCAGACGAAGTAGTGACACCCGAGCGGCACTATGAGCTGGATGGCAATCAGTTTGACGCCTACTGGGGACATGAGCGGCCCGTGGCGATGACAGAAACCACCTACACATCCGATGGCCAGAAGACGGAAACAGACCAGTTTGTGATGCTCTACAGCCGCGACATCAGCGATGGGTTAACAGAAGAATTAATGATCGCTGCAGAAGAAAAAGGCAGCGAAATGGGTTTCGAGAGGATCGTCGCCCGCAGTACAGGTATTCAATTAAAACGCAATCATTTCAAGGTAATGGCATGATCGAATTTATAAACAGCGAATCCATGGTACAGTTTTTGGGCGGCCTCCAATCGTTTGGGGCATATTTCGGCACATCACTGATCTTCCTGATTATTTTCAAATCAATTTATTCACTGGTCACCCCCTATGACGAATGGCACCTCATCAAAGAAGAGCGCAATGTGGCTGCGGCTATCGCGTTCGGTGGCGCCACGCTTGGCTACGGTATTGCTATCTCCAGTGCAGCGAGTAATTCAGTTGGGTTGTTAGATTTCGCCTTGTGGGGATGTGTGGCTCTGGTTGCACAAATCGTCGCATTCGTTCTGGTGCGGTTTCTGATGTTGCCCAAAATTTCAGAAAGGATAGAGAAGCACGAGGTACCTGCAGCGACCGTTCTGGCCTCTGTCTCCATTGTGATTGGTCTGTTAAACGCGGCTTGCATGACATACTAAGGGGTATCTGATGAATAAACGCCGAATGCGCAGTGTCGCCAGCCAGATCCTGAGTAGACGAAAGACCCACAGCAGCCTGTTAGTGGCCCCAATTGCGGTGGCCATGACGGGATGCAGCGAAGTCGACTATTCCATTTACCTCGACACGGACAGTTGCAAAAGCGCATCCAAAATATCCAGCTCCCAGTGTGATGTCGCATATAAAGAGGCGTTGCGTGAGGCCAGACGGACCGCTGAGAAGTTCTCAAACTATACGGCTTGTACCAAAATATATCGCGAATGCCGCTATATCGAAGAGGGTAATTTGGGTTGGGAGCCCAAAATGCACGCCTTCCTCGTGGCAAAACTGACCCCTGAGAACCGGAGCGATTATCCCTTCGGGTCCCAATTTCTCAATGGGCTTTACTACCAGCCGTTGTTTGCCCTCGACTGGCCAAGCGAAAAACTGACCTTTGCTGACAGGAAAGAAGTGGGTGATCTGAGAGATCTCTCCGATATCAGTTATGTGTCGTACGACTACATGAGCCCGTTGCCGAATGCCGCATACCCATTTATCGCGTCTGATGTGCCCGCTCAGGCACAGGCCGGTCTTACATCCAATAACCAGTTATCCGGTAGTAACGATGATGATTGGGGTACGGTGGAGACACTTGCTGCGGCCTATGTTGCGTCTGAGGTGATTGACGAGCTGGGCGATCATGCCGAGCGCAAGCACAAAGAGAAGACGTACAAAGAACGTTTGCGTCGCGAGCAGAACCAGCTCAAAACCGCATCGACATCACCCAAAAGTGCGACGCCAGTAAAAAGCGCGTCAACATCGCCTAACAGTTCGACACTGGTCAAAACCAGTCAGGCGGCTCCCAGTCAGACAAAAGTCAGGGAATACAACACCCAAAGTAAGCCCAGGTATGCCGACAAGCCGAAAGTCAAAACGTCGTCCAGAGGTGGCTTTGGTAAAACATCCGCTGCAAAAGTGAGTTGGGGCGGATAACCGCCATGCCGGGCCTGTCACCGGGCCCGGTGTACTCAAAGTAAACAGCATCTCAATCGTACAAACCTGCTTGCGTGTCCGCAGTTAACCCGTCTCTCACTCACCCGCTAACCAACAGGTAGGCTCACCATGTTACAAATTCCGACAGCACCCCGCAGTGACTGGAAGCAAACAGCGAAAAAATTCGGCTTTGGTTTTCACTCTGTTGGCGATGATCCCTACTGGACGGAAGACAGATATTATCAATTCACCCTGCAACAGATAGAAGAAGGCATCGAAGCCCCGACCGCTGAGCTTCATCAGATGAGCCTGAAGGCGATTGAAAAAGTTATCAACAGCGACGGACTGATGACAAAATTCCAGATCCCCAAGAACATGTGGCCTCTGGTTCGAAAGTCATGGGAGATGGACGAGCCCAGCCTCTATACCCGCCTCGACTTTGCCTATGACGGAAGGAGCCCGGCCAAGCTGCTGGAATTTAATTCTGATACGCCCACCTCTCTGTACGAGTTGGCGTTTTTTGGCTGGCTGTGGCTGGAGCAAAAAGTTGACCGTGGCGAGCTGCCCCGTGAATCAGACCAATTTAATCTGCTGGAAGAGCTATTGATTGGCCGACTGAAACAGCTGAAAAGCGTGATGCCATTTAACACCCTGCATTTTGCTTCCTGTAAAGAAACCGAAGAGGACAAGGGCACCGTCGATTATCTCGCCGACTGCGCAAAAGAAGCCGGCCTTGAAACCCAGTTTGTGTATGTTGAAGATATCGGGATCAGTGAGTGCGGAAAGTATTTCACCGATGCCAACAGCAAGCCCATCGATACGCTCTTCAAGCTCTATCCATGGGAGTTTATGCACCGCGAATCCTTTTCTGAACATTTGGAGAGCGTTGAGATCAACTGGCTTGAGCCAATGTGGAAGTGCATCAGTTCAAACAAGGCCATTCTGCCTTTGCTGTGGCAGATGTATCCCGGACATCCCAATTTACTGGAAGCGTATTTTGAAGATGATCCGCAGGCAACACATTTAACCAGCTATGTTAAAAAACCCATCTATTCACGCGAGGGCGCCAACATCTCCGTGGTCAAAGAAGGCACAGAACTGGAATGCGTAGATGGCCCATACGGTGAAGAGGGATTTATTCTGCAGAAGTTTCACCCTCTCCCCCGGTTCAACGACAATCATGTGCTGGTGGGAAGCTGGCTTGTTGACGACCACCCTGCGGGCTTATCGATACGGGAAGATAAAGGGTATATCACCAAAGACACCAGTCTGTTTGTCCCGCACATCATCCTTGGCTAGTAAAACGCTTTGGCTAGTGAAAGCCTTGGCAATGAGTTTTATCGGTCAACGATTGTCAGAATCAGGCACACTGTAATGAGGTTGGCAGACGCACTGGCAGGCGTTTCATCGTCTTTGAACCTTTCGTCTTTAAACATATTGCATTTAAACCCCTCACATTCGAACCCATCACGTTTTAAGGAGTGATATGGAAGAGTATTGGAACCCTATGGTTCCCGAGTTATCGGTTTCAGACTTTGCTGAATCACTGGGTTTTTATCGTGACATTTTTAGCTTTAACGTCAGAAATCAGCGGGAAAACCCAGACTTTGCCTATCTTGAACTTGAAAAAGTTCACATCATGCTGGAGCAAATTCATGACGAGGCATGGGTCACAGGCGATTTCGTTTACCCTCTCGGCAGAGGCGTCAATTTTCAAATAGAGCTGTCAGATATTTCTTCTGTGCATGCGCGTATTCTCGCTGCAAAAATCAAACTATTCAGAGAACAGAAAGAGACTTGGTATAACGTCGGTGATTCTCTGTCCGGACAAAGAGAGTTTCTGGTTCAGGACCCTGACGGTTACCTGCTAAGGTTTACCCAGTATTTAGGCGAAAAACCTAAGAGCTAGGGATAGATGATAAGCACCTTATATTCATCAATGTGTTAGATAGCGACGACGCAGAAATCTTCCAGCCCTATAGGTACTTAAAAATGCCATCAAATCTAAAGAAAGACGACCCAAAATCGGGTCGCCTTGAAAGATTTGAGCGAATGTATTGAGCCGACAAACTGTCAGTTCATTTTCGAGCGTTACTTTTCCTTTATCCACGTCGTGTTTGCAAGGTTTCCAACTTCCTTCCAATCGACATAGAAGCTTCTTTTCGCAACAGCTTTTCCGTAAACAGAGTCCTGAAACTTGGTGTACTTACGACCTTCGGACGTCGTTCCTCGCTTTGCTAACACCTGTCCGGGGAATAACTTCACTCTTATGAGAAACTTTGAGCGGTGAACAGCTGAAGGTTTCATCGCAAACACAGCAGTAAGCGATGGCTTCTGATTTCGGCTAAATCCGTTTGTGTAATAATACGGATTGAAAGCATAGCGAGTATGTCCGGCAAAACTACACCCGCCATGTGTCGGTCTTTTCATTGTATCGCAGCCATAAGATTCTGAATCTCTATCAATCAGCCAGGTTGCACGTCGATAAGTAGACTGGTCAGCAACATCGTAGGTTTTCTTGGAATAAGAGACACTCGATGAATCTGTGTGAGAAAAGCTGGTCTGAGTGTTTCCGCTAGCGCCTAATGTCGCTGAGAGACTGGCGTTAAAAGTACCTGTACAGCCAGGAGACATACTGATAGTACACCCGACAGAAACGCCTGCAGATGCGGTGGCGCTGGCATTCCAACCCAATGAATGGGAAACACCGACTTCAAGGCTATCCGATTCGCTATAAGATGTCTCTCTGTCTATATTGACTGGCAGTGAACTCCACAATCTGACATTCTTATCCCAGGAAAAGATACTGATATTACTTTTTTCAATAAATGGACTGATCAGTCGACCATTTGACCCAACACCTTTCTCTCGAGCAAGCTTACCAGAATAAAGTCCAGCGCCACCAAATGATGGATTGGTCGTCACACGTACAAAGTTCATTTCAGGCGCGCCGCCCACAGGCTCTGAACGCATAAGCTCTATCTTAAACCTAAGATGAATGCCTGCTCTATTGGTCTTGCATGGATCAATTTTTGGACCAGTGAAGGAATAATTATCACCTGTCTGACGCCATGAATTCTGCGGACATGATAATCGACTATTATGTACGACATAATAAATTGTTTTCGAGTTGGCGTTAAAAGTATCGTACTTCCCGATACTACTTTTTACGTTTTGGTTCCAACCCGCTCGAGACAATATGGATTGAGTAATATCTCTTCGTTGTTGGCTTGAAATTTCTTTATTCCGCTTGATAACGGCCTTAATATCGCCGCGATTTTGGACGTCAATAGAGTCAATATGGACCTCGCCCTTTGCCTCTCTTAGCAAGATCATATTATTTTTACATTCAGGGCCAAGAACAGTAATTTTATTGAATACATGACTCGCCTTCTTCGTCATACCTTTCGTGCAATCAAAAAGTAAAACATCACCTCGGTTCCGTTTCTTTTTCAACCCTTTAATATCATTGGATTTTAAATTCCTTACATTTATATAAATTGTATCTCCAAGTTTTTTTGCTGATAAGTTCTTAGCCAACGGTGTTCTTTGATCATAGTTAGCTGCATATGCGGAAAATGACATACAGAAAACAATGGGTATAGCCATTATTGTTCTTTTCATTTCTCAATCCTTAGATTTATATTTAGCGTTCACCTATATAAGTATTTATCACTGCCTTAGTAAAATAAATTTAGTACTGCTTTGATAAATACCTTTATCCCAAAAAATCTTATTTTGGGAATCTTAATTAGTAATTGTTAATGTTCTACAATCGCTAAAACCATCTTTTATTTTACATGCCCCTTATTTATAAGGGGGAAGGGTTATATAATTAGAAATGGATGATATTTAATAAAAATCGATAATAAATGACACCGTTTTGAACGATGATATGAATTCTCTGGTTTTATTAAAAATAATCATAAACTGTAGATAAGTTTATTTAAGTAAACTTAACTAAGCTTGTAGTCTATTTTTTAATTTAATAAATTTATTATTGTTTACACCTTTTGGAAATTAACTTTACGAATAAAGTATAAAATAAAAATGGATGTTACTTAATATACAATCAAGCTCTTATTTGTGACTCATAAATAAAATTAAAGTTTAAATAAAAAGATTTTTCTATAATAAACATGATGATATAAGTTAAATTGCATAAATTTTTAATATAATTAAATTTATCTTTAATTTCAATAGCATTAGAACCATCTATCATTTAAAAAACTATTAGAACTATCACTTTAAAATTGTGAACAAAAAAAATTAATATTGTATTTTCTTTTGTCTACAATGATATTTTTGAAGTGAGTCACTTTTTCGATAGAGATAAAGTACTGAAGTTCAGTAATTTATCATAAATTTAATTATTATATTATTATTCTTGCAGATATTGTGGATGATGACTATTGATACGCCCTTTTAAAACAATACCTCTTATTTCCGACCTTATATAACACTCAGTTGCCTGTTACCCAAAGACAACCAAGAATCAAACGAAAAAAAACGATTAATTAACTTACTAAGTATGAGGTTAAAAAAATATTCTTTGACTTTGGCGCAATAAAAATTGATGAAAAAGAGAATATGATCTTGGGGAAGAGAATAAATCAAGGTCATCATTTTCCATTAGAAAAACGCTATTAAATATAATAGAGAAAATATGAAATTTATTTTATAATTTCAATGACTTGGTTATCAATGACTTGGTTATCAATGACTTGGTTATCAAAGATTAATAGGGCGTATACGAGGATGTGAGTGATTTTATTCCTGACATGAATCAACCAGCCATAGGCGAATGTTAAACCGCAAATATTTCCCCCGCTTCTTGGGTTTATTACATGTAATATTGAAATGCTCATCACACATCACACATCACACATCACAAGAGATCACGCGTTGTGTTACAAGCGAGTCTGTGTTGATTCGTTAAATGCAATTGCCTATGTTCATTTTCTTCGCACTGTTATTAACCTGATATTCAATCTGGATATCATCAGGAATTGGGGCATTGGTGTCGATTGTGTGTTTTGAGATCGTTGCCACATTGCTGTAGGTATTCGGTATCCAGTTAATTTAGTAGTCTCTACTAATACTCATTGTGCGCTAAAACCTGAATTCGATAACACCTGTTTAAAAAGACGATAAAGACTATGTTTTCTCGATTGGTAGTACACTTTGTCTGCTATTTGATGTTGCTTGTTGTTGCGATAAGCACGACGTCTTTTGCTATTGGCGAGTTTCAGTCTCACAATCCCTTTGCGGCTATCGAGTTAGAACACGGTCATTCGCACATATACTCCCACGGCCATGGTGAGGACTTAGAACATCCATTCCATCATGATGCCAGCAATCACTCACACGATAACGCCCATTTCAACGTTAGCCGTGTGCTGGCGGTAACCTCTTTATCCGCAACCCAATTAATTGTTACAGCTATCGGATTACCCATCCATACCCCTTTCCAAATAGAGCGTCCTCCGAAAGTGCCATTGTGTGCTTAATATCTATTACGCTGAATACATAGAGATAAAATCACTCAAAAAATACGGAGTTTTTATGATGTTACTTTCTTCAAGGGAAGGAAGCTTGCTACCTATTGGGGCAGGAAACCATGTTAGAAAGGTACTTTTTCTAATAGGAATTACCTTGTTAACTGTAATGAGCACAGATGCGCTTGCACATGCTGTCGCTCAAGGTGACAAAGGCTATATTCAGGAAATCACAGGTACCAACATTATCGCGTTTGTTTACTTGGGCGCCAAACATATGGTGACTGGGTATGACCATATCCTATTCCTGTTAGGGGTTATTTTCTTTCTTTATAAACTCAGGCACGTGGCGTTGTACGTCAGCCTGTTTGCCCTTGGGCATTCAACAACCATGCTTTTGGGCGTGTACTTCAACATTGGCATTAACAGCTACATTATTGATGCCATAATCGGGCTTTCAGTGGTCTACAAAGCCATGGATAACCTCGGTGCTTTTCAGCGTTGGTTCGGGTTTCAACCTAATACCAAGTTGGCGACGCTGTTATTCGGTCTCTGTCATGGTTTTGGCCTTTCCTCGAAAATTATCGAGTACGACATTTCTCCTGACGGTTTAGTCCCAAACCTATTTGCATTCAACATTGGTGTTGAGATCGGCCAGATACTGGCACTTTGCGTCATGTTGATTGTGATGGGTTTTTGGAGGCGACACAGGCATTTTTATCGCCACGCTTATACTGCCAACGTCGTTATGATCAGCTTTGGTTTCATGCTCATTGGTTATCAGTTAACGGGCTATGTGGTTACCCAGTAATTAAAAGGATTGAATTATGTATAACTCTGATAAGCCTAGCCGCGAGGAACTGCCAACCACGAAGCAGTTGGTACGATCGACCATTCTCGCTTTCGTCGCAGCTATTATTATTCTCGTTACTGTCATTTTTCCGGCCGAGTATGGCATTGATCCTACAGGGATTGGTAAGGTTACCGGCTTAACTGAAATGGGTGAAATAAAGGAGCAGTTAGCGCAAGAAGCCGCTGAAGATAAAGCCGCTACAAAAACTGCCGTGATTGTTGAAAGTGCCGTGCCAGTCGCTGTTGAAGATAATGCCACCACTAAAACGGCTATGATTGAAGAAAACGCGGTGCCAGTTGCTGTTGAAGATACCACCACTAAAACGGCCGTGATTGTTGAAAATGCGGTGCCAGTCGCTGATGAGGATAATGCCACCACTAAAACAGCCATGATTGTTGAAAATACTGTGCCAGTCGCTGTTGAAGCACCGCCTACACCTATAATCACAATCCAACAGTCAGAACCTGTTGTCCACCCTGCACCACTACAGGAGGCAAAAGATCAAGCTAAACCAGTATGGAGAGACACTATTTTGCTCTCTCTGGAACCAGGACAGGGTGCCGAAGTAAAACTCGTGATGCAGAAAGGGCAAACAGCAACGTTTGAGTGGAAATCCAAGGGTGGGCCAGTTAATTACGACACCCATGGTAACGGTGATGGACGTTCTATCAGCTATGAAAAAGGCCGTGGCGTTCCCAATGACGAAGGAGAGCTAGTTGCTGCTTTTACCGGGAATCACGGGTGGTTTTTTCGAAATCGCAACGACCAAACTGTTATTGTTACTCTCAAAACAGATGGTGAATATGCGAGAATGAAACGCATGCTATAACGAGTCCCCTCTGTTAATTCAGGGGGTATTTTTTTGAATACGTCCCCTAAATTTCTTTTGTCCGTAAACATCAATGCTTGGGCTTAATTGTCAGCTTGATTTTGTCCAACTTTTCGCCAGCTCACCCGAGTAGGCGTAATTCGAACCTGAGGAGAGTGACAACCTACCCTTAATCAACTCCGATAATTTTTTTAGGGGTTGAGTTGCGTTTATGGCGAAGGTTTCAATGTTTATGCCCGCTCAGCATTTTGAAAAACTTTTATATGCGAGAGGCTCGGGGTGTATAGATGATCGCAAGTTTCACCCATGAATTTAATTGAACAAATCGCAGGAATTATATTGGACGCTTTGGGGATTATTAACGTGTTATGTAAAGGAATTAACGTGATCGTATGAGCGAAGCACGACCAAACAGAACATAAGAATACTGAACGACGACAAGGATGGAAAAACTGACCGCTGACAGAATAAGGAGATCGACATGCGCTTACAACATACCCCCTCTGCGCCACCCAACTATGCAGTACTCCTTTGGGATAACGACGGTGTGCTTGTCGATACCGAACGTTTACACTTTCAGTCCACTCGTGATGTGTTCGCGCAGGCAGGGATTGATCTCACCATACAACACTACATCGATTACTTTTTGAAACGCTCCGGCGGGACCTCTACGTTTGCTGCAGCTCACGGCCTGAGCGAGGCAGACATTGCTGCGATAAAACGTGCCCGTAACGCACGATACCTACATTTGCTTGAGAGTGAACCCATCACCATATCCGGTGTTCGCGAAACGCTTTTGGCGTTGCGTCCCCACTTTGTCATGGGGATCGTAACAAGTTCTCGTCGTCAACACCTCGAAGCCATGCACCAACGTACGGGACTGCTCGCGTTTTTTGACTTTATCGTGGCGCGTGAGGACTACAAACACAGTAAACCTGCGCCTGATCCCTATCTCTCTGCGATCGACCACAGCGGGATTGCGGCAGGCAGATGTCTTGCCATCGAAGACGCGCCACGAGGTGTAACGGCTGCCCGGGCAGCAAAGCTTGATTGCTGGGTCATTCCGACAGCGCTTACCGGTCAGGCAACCTTCACAGACGCGACGCGAATCCTCGACCGTATTACTGATGTTGAATCGCTGCTCAGACCCAAAACCCTCACTGAATAGCGACTAGCTTTGTAAGCTCCTTTGAGACAATTTGATCAGACTCGGCCTATCTAAGACGTCTTAATTTGTTCCAAGAGCTACCAATTTCTCTGAGATTTGTCTATGAAGGTTGACAGGGCCATTGTCGCTATTTCCTCTTGGGAGTTGAAAATAACAACACTAACAGATACCTATGAGTGGGGATGTGTGCGTTCAACCTTCTTTAGAACTGGCAAGCTCGGAAAGTGAAATTTTAATGCAACATTCGATATGAAAGCATTCTTCTCACAATCCTTTTAACTCTCTCAAACTTTCTCAATTTCCTCGCAAATTTTATCTCGTATGGCTACAAGATAAAAACGTGACTAAAGTCACATTTATGCGCATGGTTTTGTAAATCGAGTTCTTAGATCACATCAAAAATAATCACAGTGGTGAATGAAATGAAAAGATTTCGGTTATGTAAGGATACAGCTCTTGTATTGCTGGCAACGGCAGCACTTTGGGGAGGGCAGGCACATGCGCAACAGAAAGACCCCATAAAAGGGCTTGTGACAAAGGGCCTTCAGTGTGCGAAGAATGGCGTTATTTTGCAGCTGAATGGTCAGGCTATTATCACTGATAACAAGCATTGTGTTGATCTTCGAATGAAGGCTAGGGGCATTGAGGTTGACGGCATGACAGTGTCTGTTAGCTGGAAATATCTTGAGCCGACTAAAGGTAATTTCAATTATTCGATGATTGATAAAGCGTTGAGTGCTATGAGTAATCGAGGCAAAAAAGTTCGCTTGAGAGTCTTTACCGGTGAGTATGCGCCAGATTGGCTGAAGGGCGAAGCGGGGCAATATCTTGGCAAAACGACGGGTTAAGGAGAAAAGGTCTATCTTGCCAAATTTTGGGTTGAAAGGTATTGGGACAGATATGATCACATGATGAAAAATCTGGCTGCGCGCTATGATGGCTCAGCGAATAACGGTCGATATCTTTCTGAAGTAGCTATTTCATCATGCGCGATGGAAACAGCAGAAACGCTGTTAATGCCAGGCACAGACGCTAAGGGGCAAGCAAGACGAACAGCAATGATCAATGCTGGATAAACCGCTCTGGATCATAAGCGCTGCATTCACCGACAGATTATGACTCACACCCGATACTGGAAAAATACCTTTTCTATGTTCACGGTGAAACCGTGGGTTGAGGTAACGGGCGCAACAGTTGAAGAATATCGCCCGGACTTTTCGGGCAGAATGGTGTCATTGTGTCAGGACGCAAACCGACTGGGTTCACTGTGTCGAATTGGTAATACTTCTATAGGCTTAGAAGATTGCTTCTACGACTATGTCAATAATAACCATGCGTTCAAAAACAACATATTAAAAACTGTTGCACAATCGGGTAATATGCCCTGGGGACAAAGCTGGGTTGTGTCAAAAGCCCTGCCTCCATGGTCAGACAAAGCCGATGGTTGCGATTACCCAAGGTGTCCTTATCCTGTCGGTTGTGCGGGGACGGCAACACACAATCAATATCTGGGTTATAGCAATGGTGGTTGGACGGGTGTGTTTGGCGATGTTGCCAAATACGTTGCACACAATGGCTTGACCTCATTCGAACTACCAGAAAACTGGGTGGAGGTTGTACAAGGCTTGTCCGAGACCCAGCTCAATCGCTTGAAAGAGGCTCAGAATACAATGAAAAAGTAGTTGTTTAAGACGCAATGAGTTTATTACTTTTTCGATGTCATAAAAGCGCCCCAAATGGGCTAATGCCAGTCAGTTAAGCTGACTGGCTTTCTTTTTATTGGGGAATTTCTTTGCCTTTGGCTCTACGATCCTCGGGTATGTTCGCTCTTCTCGTATAACAGGAAGCACATGATGTATCACTTCTTCATGTAAGTGTGTTATTCGTTTAGGAATGGTTCCCGCCGACGCCAACAAGAATCCTAAAATGACATGAATGATGGAATGAGCGCAGGTGTTGAAGCTAAGTTGATTAGGGTAGATACCCGGCACGGACTTTGCCATATGAACCATCTGATATCTCATTTAAGATGCCTGCCCCAGTTTGCCCATTTAAATTCACAATCAGGTTGTTGTTTCTTGGCGGCTCAAACATGGTTTGCAGCAAAGCTTTATGCGGTAGCTTTTTCAAAAGGTGCTGGCAGTAAGCCGCGAAAGACATGGAGCAAGGGCGAACAAATGCAGCCACAGGGTCAAAAAACTTCTCCTGCATTTTTCACCTGTGCTGGAAGGCGTTATCCCCATCAATTTTAGAATTTTGAGCCCCAAGGTTTAATCGCCAAATCCCTCTTTTAATAGCCGCAGGTTTGTGTCGAAATCGCTGAACAACCTTTGTTTGCGTTGCGTGTCTGAAATTCTAATGACGTATTTGAACTCAAATTCAGTTTTTGTTTCTTTGTGGTTTTAAGACGGGTTGCAGCCAAGAGGAAATATGGAAATCTCACTATTAGCGGAACATCGTCAGCATGCATCAGTGATTGCAAACTGGTACTTCGATGAATGGGCTTCAAAAGTTCCAAACGTCACTATTGAAATGGTGCAGAATGATATCGACCTCAAAGCGTCAAATACTAAGATTCCATGCAGTTTAGTTGCCCATGAAAATGGCGAGCTTGTCGGTACACTAGAGCTCAAAATCCGTGAAAACAAGCAGCACCCAGAATATGAACATTGGATAGGGGGTGTTTATGTCCCAACACCAAAGCGGGGGAGGGGAATAGCGAAGGCGTTAATATGCAAGTCAAAAGAGACTGCAATTGATAATGGTGTGTCTTGTCTTTACCTGCAATGCGAAAGCCATAACGTTGGTTTGTATACAAGGTTGGGTTTTAGACCGTTGCATCAATCAGATAGTAATAATATTCAGACAACAATAATGTGTATTGACCTGTTCCCTAAAAACTAGACCTTACCCAAAAAGCATGAGTATTTATTAGTTTAGCTATCCAGTAATTACCCTAGCCAACTCATTTTTGTCCAAATTTAAGCTAGTTCAAAATTGCCCATCAAAGTGTCTAACTGAAATGTGTCTATCAAGTCGATAGCTAATCAGTGAGAAGATACCTCCGGAACCCATGGTGCGATTCACAACTGTCGTATCGGCCAAAATAGCAGAGGAGGAAGGCACGTTGATGCTAAGTAGCAGTGATTATCGGCACTGCCAAAAAGCATTATTTCATGATGACCGAAGGCATCCGCAGTTATAGCCAAACAAGCTACGGACGGGCAATTCAGGTCGTTTGGGTTTGTATCAAAGTCAATCTCGGCTATCAAATTTTCCTGACTTCAAGAATGCTTTAACTTGGGTAATAACGTCTTCGTTTCGCATCATAAAGGTATGGGTAACGGGCATGACCACGTGGTCAGTCATTCCCTCTACTTTCGTACTTGCGACAGATACCGTTCCGTCATCAGGATTTGGCAACAGGTGAGAAAAAATAGGGTTGAGGGTGTAGCTACCGGCAATAATACCGACAGGGTAGGTAACAGGTCCAAGAGTGCGAGGCACACTATTTTCATCAGTGCCAAGCTGCAAACCTGCGGGTCCATTAATAAGTTTGACGCCCGGGAGGCTTTTGAGGGTATCTACAATTTCACTGCCCTGATTTGGAGGCCCAAGCATAACGACACGTCCCAATCGATCTAGCTGCGTGGTAGATAAATATTTTCTCAGAACAATCCCGCCCAGCGAGTGCGTCACAAAATGTATCTTTTCGGCGCTGCCGCATTTTGAAATGGCACGCGGGATATGAAGATCAGCAATTTCCTCGATACCTATACTCAGGGAGGGGTAGCTATAGTTTGAGATTATGTAGCCTTCATTTCCGAGCTCCTTCGCTATTTTCCTCATGGAATATTCAGTGCGTCCCATCCCATGAAGCAGTACTGTACATTCAGTATACGGGGCTATGTCGCTGGTAGCGGCTAGAGCAAGCGCTAATAACATTGACTGCATAAATCTCTTCCTTTTTCTTCCTTGATACCTTTATCGCCTTGGCAATTCTAACGACGAAGAAACTAAAGGTTGCTGATATTTCATTGTTTGTCCGCAAGCTTTTGTAATCAGTCATTTACCCTCTTACTTCAACGAACATTGTGCAATATCTCGCCACGTGCGACATGTATCAATAGTGGAAAAGTGAGGTCCATCGGAGTTCAGTCGATTAATAATTTCACCGAAAATAAGCGTTGTGATGTTTGTAAAAAAAGTAAAATTTATCAGATACCTATACCCATTAGCTTTCCAATGATTTTCCCTTCATGCATTGATGCCATTTTTACCTGCGCAAAGGTATCGACACCCTAGTAATAGTGCGTGTGTCGTCTCTTTCGAAAACATAATCTCCGCCCAGTCTCTCTATGCGCGATTGTATTGACGCCAAGCCGTAACCATTTGGGTTCGCTGTGAGAGTGTTATCACCCCGCCCGTTGTCTTCAATATTCAACGTCATCTTCTCTGTCTCTAGTCGGCAGCGGAAAGAGACTCTGTCTGCGGCTTGTGCATGCTTGATGGTGTTCGTCATTACTTCCTGAAGTATTCTGAGTAAATCCAGTTTCTGTTGGGCAGTGAAATATATCTCTTCATCGTTAATGTCCACGTCCCAGTGCAGCACAATCCCTGCCGCGTCTAATACCGGGTCGATACGAGTGCGCCATTGACCCAGCAAAACGGAAAACTGAGATTCAAATAGGGGATTACGACTATCAAGGATCAGGCGAAGGTCATTGAGACAATGCTGCGCTTTGCGTTGGAGGTCGTTCCGGTGAACTGTGTTGACTCTGATCAGTGTGATCAGTTCGACGAGCTGACTTCCCAACCCATCATGCATGTCGGACAAAAGGTGTTGTCGCTCAGCTAGGAGAGCCCGCTGCTTTTCGCTTTCGTAGGCGATAGACTGTTCCTTCTCGTAGCGTTTTACTGCCTCGACCACTTTGTCTTCCAACGACTTCTGTAATTCTTCACTTTTGTTCAAGGCACTGACATAACGGTACATCAGCAGCGCAGAGAGGGTTAAAAAGAAAAGCAGGTTTGCATGTATGCTCAGTGGAAAATACATATCCAGAAGTTGCATCCCATCCAGCGAATCCAACACTCCGGCGTAGACACCGAACAAGCCGGAGATCGCCAAAAAAACTGCACTGCGACTTGGTTGTAAAACAACCTGCCACAGCAGTCTTCCGCCGATATAGACGGCACTTAATGCGACGAATCCCCGCAGAAAACTCTCGTTAAATCGCCACCAAAGATACTGAGGATCCCACTCATACAAAGCGAAAGAGGCGACTACCAGCGAGCAGGAGATCCACCAAAACCCCAACTCAAGCCTTCTTGCTGCAATGCCATACCAGCGGTGGAGAAACAGCACCATAAAAAGAGTGAGAAGCGGCTGAAAGGAAACAGACAGCATCCAATACATTTGTTGAGAAATCGGCAGTTGGGAAATGGTGAACGTCATATTGGTCATCGTCCAACATACGGTACCCAGCGCAAAGTAAAGATATTCGCTGTTTTGACGACGAAACCACCAGAGTAATAAGTAGAAAAGGGCGATTATCGGTGTCAGCCAAAGCATGATTTTATGAACGCCAATTTGAGACCAGTAAAGACGGAAATAAACTGGCTTTACCTCCGTTGGTGTCCCCACATAAATTTGCGGTAATCGAAGGCCACCGCTGGAGCCAATTTCCACCATCACAGATAAACGTTCACCATTAAAAAGACGATGAGGAAATTCGTGATAGGCGGGTTGATAGCGAAACCTCGGCATCATATGTTCCCGGGAGTAGGCCACAGGAGCGGTCTGCCAAAGTAAGTCGCCGTTATAGCGCATCACTAATGTGTCTCTGAATGGAGGAAGTAAGATAGCGGTGGTTTCACCCGCCATTTTGGGGAGCGTGACCAAATATTTTCCGTATGAAAACCCCTTCCCCGAGCTGGCGTTATGCGGCAGTGAAACGTCGCGATAGGTCGGTGTGTCGTTCCGCTTAATCAGTTGTTTTGCCGAATCTACTGCCGGCAAATTAATACGATGACTGACTTCGAGCCCGTTCACCATTGTCAGTAACAGCAGCGCAGGCAAAAACAACACGGCTGTCAGGCGAAAAACAGCCGCGATAATCGAGTTCCCAGCAATCATCGCAGACAGCTTGTCGTTCATGCGTGCATTGCTACCCCCTAGAACTTGGGATGGTGGATATTCCTGTCAGGTTTACGCTGGTAGCCAATTCCTAATCGCATACTGCTAACCGCTTCTGGCAAGGAACTCATCATGAAATTTGCTGCTGTCACTGGAACTAACGGGAAAACCACCAGCATTGAATTTGCCCGTCAACTGCTGAGCCATATCGGTGTGTCCGCGATGACGTGGGGCACATTAGGGATCTGCCATCAAGACGTCACTGAATCACTGCCTTGGTATTGCAACACGCCTGAGAGGATCTACGACCATGTGCAGGAAGTGATGGCGCAATGGCAAATCGATATTTGCTTGATGGAATGCTTCAGCCGACTTCTTATCTTGGGACAATATCAAAAATTCCATTTTGACTGCGCAGCTTTTACCAACCTGTCTCACGATCATCTCGATTACCATAAAACCGAAACAGATTATCTCAACGCCAAACTCACCTTGGCAGCCCATTGCCGACCCGGTGCCAGTATCTGGCTTCGTAACGAGGAGCCGCACCGCAGCGCGTGGTTTGATGCCTGCGCTCAACATGGCTGCACAGCCAAAACCTTCAGTTGCCAAACATCGGCCAGCCAGTGGTATGGCGCACTCAATCAAGATCAACTCACTTTGCGCTTGGGCGGTGAACACTGGCAGGGTAGGGTGCCTTTTTTTGGTCAACACAATGTTTGCAATCTCCTCACTGCACTCGGTTTGGTAGCAAGCCTTTGCGGCGAACAAGCCATCGAAAAATCGCTGCCGTCGATTCCCAAACTCACTCTGCCCAAAGGCAGATTGCAAGCGGTCGACGCGGGAGGAAAACGTCATATCTTTGTTGATTTTGCGCATAACCCAGATGGCCTCGATAACGCGTTGTCTGCGTTGAGAGAACATTATCAGAAACCCCTGACCGTGGTATTCGGCTGCGGGGGAGATCGTGACAAGACCAAGCGCATTCCGATGGCAAAGAAAGTCGGTAAGCATGCCCGGCACATTTTTATCACTGGCGACAATTCACGCACTGAGCCGATTGAGCATATCGTCTCTCCCTTACGTCAGACATTGCCTCATGCGCGTGTGGTGAAAAGCCGGGTTGACGCTATTTATCAGGCACTCTCTCAACAAACGGATGAAGACATTCTCGTCGTTGCGGGACGCGGGCATGAAGCCTACCTCCCCGGCGCTACCACCTTGCTATCTCCAGCTTTCTTCAATCAGCCGATGTGTGATGCTGACGTCATCAAACTTTGCCTCAAGCAAATACAACAAGACTGAACCTGATTCCTAACACGTTTCATTGCGGGCGTTTTCAACTTCTTTTTACTCACGCCCCTGCTATCAACGCTTGTAAAGGAGAAACTTATGCGAGTTGCAGTGATTGGCGATTCTGTCATGTGGGGACAAGGGATCCCCAGGCGGCAAACATATGCGAGCCAATTGGTATCTTGGCTTGCCCATGAGCTTGGTATTCGTGCCTCTATTGACGACATTCACCAGCCTATTACCGGAGATTTCAAGGCTCACTCGGGTGCGATTATTGGTGACAAGAGAGAGCATCATCGTCGACCGGCTTATGATACTCATCATCCCCAACCGGTTTTTTTGGTGAATTACCGGCGGCTTATCCCACCATCACCAAACAACTGACAGAGCTTGAGCGGCCTGAAAGTATCGACCTACTTCTAGTGAATGGCCTCGCCAATGATGTTGGCTTTACATCTGCCGCGACAGACTATGAAAAGACAGTCAGAAAGCTTGATGACTGATCGATCAGCGTTTGGTGCCCTTTATCCGCAAAGTGAGGTCGCAGTGCCCAAATGCCCTGATTGTCTATACCGGCTATTTTCCATCTGTATCCCCGCAGTCAAGGTTTGACACAGTCGAGCAGTTTATTGATTTGATGGAGCAAGCGGGCTCGGTACTGCAGGAGATTATCAATTTTCGCACCGGGAATCGTTTTGCTGACGCGGCCATCGACTTTGCTAAGGAACTGACGCCGTTAGATGACATTCTCGGCTGGTTTGCTGAAGGGCTACAGACACCCGCAGATGCGGTAGAGCAAGCCAAACTCAACGCCTATCTGTTCTACATTGCGATGGAGCTGGGCGCGATGCGCGCCATCAATAAGGTAAATCTCGAACTCGCAGATACCTCAAAAGCGCCTGTTTGGTTTCTTCACCCCGGGCTTTCTGCCACGCGTGCCATGTTTACCAAGCGCCCGCAGGTTTGGGGTTTGAATGGCGACAGATTGGTTACCCGAGAGCGAACTAAACTCTGCCCCAACTATCAGGTTGGTCTGGAATATTCCAAGAAGAGTGGATTTGACGTCGAGCAGAACCTGTTCTCTGCCATCGCCTGCCGCAAAGCCCATATGCTGCATCCCAACAAAGCAGGGGCAAATCAGTATTTTTCACGACTGCGCTCAATGATGGCAGACCATCATACATTCAGTCTGAGAAAAATCATGAATAACATTGCGCCAAGTTACAGCTTGCGTAAAGCCACAAAAGAGCTGGGTATTCCCTTCTACGGCTCACTGCGAAACCTTATTCCGCATCAAACCTTGAATATGCTCGGTGCTACTTTGACCGTACAGGCGAAAACCCGCGCCAAAAAGCTCATCTTCCACCTTCACTATGGCAACAGAAAATTTCCGCTTGTAGTAAAAGCCGCGGCAAATCAGGGCGCATTGACATTGTTTGCATCTGAACAGGTGGTTCTCGATCTGGAAGCGAAGCTGCCTATCCGCTCACTGACTAAGCTCAGTCTTCGCTGCGCCACATCGGGCGTCAGTAAAGTGAACAACGTCAATTTGCAGGTCATGATCAATGGCGCGAGTTTCGCCTTTGATCTGGAGGAGGCCGCCGCTGCACTCAGACCACAAGGTATTCCTCTTCCTTTCGGCCTCCACTCTACTCAACATCATTAAAAGGACAGTCATCATGGCGACAGATATCAAACTTCAAAGAACACGTATCGACAACATTGCCCGCATGATCCGGTTTGGTGAACAATTGGACGCCAACAGTGGAAGTGGCATGGTCCTCAACGGCAATACGCTATTTGTTACTGACAATATCGCCCGTTTCCGTGGCGGCAGTAAGCGGACGTATATCACCCCTGACAAAGTGTCGACGACCAAAGCCATCACCAAAGAGGTGTTTACCGGGCAGTTGGAATGCCGACGTGAAATACGAATAGGTATGCTGGCTGCTGTCTCTGAATCTATCGATAATGAACCCGGTTCGTTGAAAGTCACAACCCCCAAACAGACTCCAGACATTCATATCGATGGAACAACCAGTACCATTAAGGCCCGCCAATTCCGGCGTTCATCTGACGAACGACTCAAGCAGAACATCAAACCGATCGTTTCTGCGCAGCACTTACTTAACCAAATTGAAGGTGTGACCTACCGGTGGAAGGACACTCATCATCTAACGGAGGAATTTGGTCTGATTGCTCAGCAAGTTGAAACCGTGATCCCTTCGTTGGTTGATGAAGACGAGGATGGACTGAAAAGTGTTGACTACGAAGGCTTGATTCCACTGCTGCTTGAATCGGTCAAACAGCTTTATTCTCACGTCGAGCGACTCGATGCCCGCCTCATTGAGTTGGCGTCAAAGTGACGCCACCGAAAATGTTTATGGATTAATGAACACATCAATAGATGCATGAATTCATGGATAGGGAAGACACAGATCTCTGGGAGTGAAAAATGACGACATTTTACTTAGGTGAACGGTCATTGAAGCGATTGGACGGGGTACATGAAGACTTGATCCGGGTGGTGAGACACGCCATCAAACTGTCCTCAGTCGACTTTTCCGTGCTGGAAGGGTGTCGAACCGTCAATCGGCAGCAGCAGTTGCTTGAGGCGGGTGCCACGACAACGATGAAGAGCCGTCACCTGACCGGACACGCGGTCGATCTTGGTGCTTACCTATGTGGTCAGATTCATTGGGATTGGCCACTCTATTGGCAGATTGCTGATGCCATGAAAGAGGCGGCTGACAAGGAAGCCATCGCCATTCAGTGGGGCGGAGATTGGAAAACCTTTCCTGACGGCCCTCACTTTGAGTTGTCTTGGCAGGATTATCCGCCCTGAGGAGGCTAACATTCCACTGAAACAAAGGCTCTGGCTGATTATTCCCCGGATAACGGTCAGAGCAATCCCTGCTGGTTGGCTTCAAACACCGCCTCACAGCGACTGTTTACTTCAAGTTTGCGATAAATGGCCTTGATATGATCATTTACCGTATAATGCGAAATCCCCATTGTGCTGCCTATTTCACTGGTTTTTAGCCCTTTTGCTAACAGCACCAATACTTCATTTTCTCTCTGGGTCAGCGGATTATTCAGTGGTGTTTGGGCCACACTCTGAATTTGATTCAATACATGAGCCGCGACTGCCGCACTCATTGGAGCACCGCCCGCAATTTGATTGGCAATGGCTTCCTCAATTTTCTCAAACGGGGTGTCTTTTAACAGGTAGCCCCGTGCGCCAGCCCTAATCGCATTGAGCACATTGGATTCATCACCAAAAATGGTGAGTACCATGACTTCAGTATTCGGCGAGTGCTGCCGCAAGAAATGAATCAGCTCACACCCATTACCGTCTGGCAGCCCTAAATCGACCAAGGCCAAATCGTAGCTGTCTTCTCCTGCCAGTGACAAGGCTTCAGCTAAAGACCCAGCACAATCACAGTGAGAAATTGTTGGGGAAAGGACCAACTGTCCGAGAAACTGTTGATAGGCTGGGATATCTTCAACAATCAATAAACGAGTCATAGATGACTACCGAATAGTAAGAAACTCACAACGTCAGAGTATTAGTGAATCAGTTGGCGAGTGCTGTCAAATGCTCAAGAACAATAGGCAAGAAATTCCTGCTGAGACGAGGGGAAGGGTTAAAAAATGTGAGCTTATCCGGACCAAACTCCCGCTGAAATAGAAGTAGTTTGGCCGATTAATCGGTTTGTTTAGCGCTCAGCCGATGCTGGTGAGGTTCTGAATTGCGCGACCAGTCCTTGCAACTCGCTTGCCTCGCAGAGCAGTGTATTACTGATCTTTGCAGTTTCGCTGACTGTGTCATTGAGCTAGTCGAAGACAGTATCTATTTCCATTAAATGTTGTCCAATGTAATTCATATTTTACATTTTGGTATTTTTTCCACATAGGATTTTGAACCATCCTCTATGCGCGAGAGGAATAAAGCCGTGTAGACGGTCGCAACTTTCACCCACGAATTATCTTGGACAACTCGCATGAATTATTTTGGACACCTTGTGGGGTGTTAACCTGTTATGCGTATCGACATGAGGAGATATTTGTTGGAATACAAGGCATGGAAAGTAGAGCTCGGTACACACAGTAAAGATGAGTTACTGTTCTAGCTTTCAAAGAATAAAATCAATCTTAATGCTTACGCTGTCATGTTATTTATGTCCCAAGAGTTTGAGATTTCGAATAAGCGACAAACAGTAGAGTTAGTTAAGGTAAGTGTCCACGAATTAGGATATTCAGAAGGCGCTTTGATTGTTGATATTTTAGATGCGGCGAAAGAGCAGAACTTAATGCCTTGTGGTCTTGAACTCGCCCCTTATCTTAGATTGCATTACCTATCGCAACCTGACGGTCCGCTATTAACCGTCGCTTCAGTCCCACCATTTTCTGATGACATGTATCCAAGAGGTTTTTATCTCAGCGCTAATAGCACTGGGCTTTGGTTAAGGGGATATCGAGCGACAGACGATGTACTCTGGGCTCCTGACAGTGAATTTGTTTTCCTCAGGCCATAGCATAACAAGCTGCTCAAGAGGGATGTGCAACGCGTGACATCTCACTATGCGTTGGTGTTAATGTTTAAGGCGGTATGCGGTGGTATCGGTATTGCCTTGCTCACTCTTTAACAGGCTTTATCCCCCATCAATTTTAGAATCTTGAGTCCCAAGGTTTAGCTGCAAAACGCCTCTTTTTATAGCCGCAGGTTTGTATCGAAATCGGCGGACAACCTTTGTTTGCGCGGCGCGATTGAGCCTGAATATTTAGTCTGGACAGTTAACTTGACTCGTTAACCAAAAACCATTGCTGCAAGGATTCAGCCGTGGTCTTGATCGCTTCGTTTTTACCGTCTTGTTTGCGGCTGATGATGTACCAGGTTAAAGGGAGTCCGTGTTTGGTGACGGAGACCGCTGCGACCAGTGCTTGCTTTATCGAACGTTTGAGTGCCCAGCGAGAGAGAATGCTCACGCCCAAATCAACGGCGATCATTTCCACGATGGCATCGGTCATTTCCACCATTTGTATGTGTGGAATGCGAATGCCGGATGGCCGGATAAAGCGCTCGTATTCAAAGCCGGGAAGCGCATCAAGGCTGTAGGTGAGATAGTCCTCATCCACCAAATCCTGCGCCTCAATCCAAGGTTTGGAAGCAAGGGCGTGTTCAGGGTGTGTGATCAACACAAGCTCGTCTCTTATCAGGGGTTTGCAGTCTAGTAACGGGTTCTCTGACCGCGCTGGCGAAATGATGATGTCGGTTTTCCCCGTTATCAGGGTCACTTCGGCTTCACGGGTTGCAGCAGCAACAAAATCTATTTGTACTTTCTCCCTGCAAAACGCGAGCGATTTCAGAAACCCCGGCACCCAATGGTAAGCGGAGTATTGCGCCATCCCTACCCTCACTAAGTGACTGGCATTAGCGGCGGTGCGTTCAAACTCGTCTTCTGCACGCGATAGCTCCGGCAATACAGAGGAAGCGGTTTGGATCAGTGCTTGTCCGGCTGGCGTCGGTTTGAGCTTTCGTCCGTCTCGCTCGAATATCGCGCCACCTAATCGGCGCTCGGCTTCTGCAAGCCGATGGCTCATGGCGGGTTGTGTCACGCCGAGCACGTTTGCCGCCGCGCCCAAACTACCATATTTTCCAATGGCATCGAGCAACTGCCAATGACGAATCTCCAGCCTCATACATGCATTCCTTTTATGTATTTATAGAGTTATTCATTAATAACTTTATATCAAAACCACTAACATTCTCCTTTGGTTCTTCAGATACACGGCGCTATAACAGAAGGAGGGAGACACACCATGGGGGGATGGATGGTACTGGCAGCCGCGTTTGGATTCAGCTCGAACCCGTTGTTGGCGCAGTTGTTATTGAGTCAGGGATTCTCCGCCGACTCTATCACGCTTTATCGCTTTGCTATCCCGACGCTACTCATGTTGTTTTTAATCAAAAAGCGCCCTGTGTTGGATATTGAATTTCTGCGCTTTGTCGTCGTGGGCGGGCTTTCGGCTGTTGGCATGCTGGCTTTTATGACAAGCCTGATTCAGCTCGAGCCCAACACAGTGATTTTGATGTATTACGCCTACCCCATGTTTACGATATTGCTTGGCTGGCTTTGCTTTAATCGAACCATGAGCCGTAACCGGATGATAGCGGCGATACTTATCGCTATCGCGGTCGGTATCATGCAAGACGCTCAGGGTGTTAACGCTTCTTGGCTCGATATACTGGTGTGTCTTGTTGCGCCAGCGTCGTATGCGGTGGTGATCAATATGTTTTCTCTGCCGGAGAAAAGCCACGGTACCGCCGCACGAATGTTCGCGGCCTTGCTCGGTAATGTGATGGTGCTTGTCCCTGTCACACTCTTCAGCCAACACGCCTTTTCGTTGCCATCTACGCTTGAGCAGCTTGGACTGGTGCTGGCGCTCGGTGTGCTTTCTGCAGCCCTGCCCCAATATTTGTTTTCACGCGGCGCGCAGTTAGCAGAGATGGAGAAAACCACCATGATCAGCAGCTTTGAAGTGGTGTTTGCATTGGGGTTGGCGTGGCTGTTTCTGGGGGATGCATTGAGTATGAACGGCATCATGGCGGCCGCCTGATTTTTCTCGCGGGGCTGATTCGCTATGAAGGGATACCGGCGCCAAGAGACAGTGCAGAATGATATCAAGCTAAAAGCAGCCAACACAGAGGCGCTATGTAGGCTGGTTGCCCGTGAAAATGGCGAACCTATCGGTACATTGGATCTCAACATCCGCGAAAATAAGAAGCATCCAGAGCATAAACCGTGAATAGGTGGTGCTGATGTTCCAACAGCAAAGCGTGGGAGGGGAAATCGCTAAGACGTTAATATGCCTCTCAAAAGTCCCCCATTTCTGTTTGGCGTGTTTATGCCAGGGCCTCCGGGCACTTACCTTTGACCTTAGATTTGATAGTGTAAGCCTGACATGTAAGGGAAATAGCACGGTATGGAAACTGAAAATAGCATTAATGCTAACCTGACTGAATTCCAGTCAAAGGATTATCAGTTACTCATAAACTGGATAGATTCAAGTGAACTCAACTATCTATGGGGTGGTCCACAGTTCGAATATCCTCTGACAATAAAGCAACTCCAACAGCACTATGCCCGAGATGAGGCCTTGCCCTTCCTGTTTATCCGCGATGATCAGCCTGTAGGATTTATTGAATTATATAAGGTGTCAGAGACTGAATATCGACTATGCAGAGTGTTTATCCATCCAGCTCATAGAGGAAAGGGTTATGGCGCAATCATGCTGGAGCTCGCGATCGCTCGGGCGAAGCACAAATATCAGTCGCAAGTGTTATCGCTCGGTGTTTTTGCGCATAACCGGTCTGCCATCGCCTGTTATGAAAAGTTAGGTTTTAAAACCTACGAAGTCGTCAGCGGGTTGAGGTTTTTCAACGGCAAACACTGGGATCTTATCCGTATGGCCCAGAGTTTACGATAATTTTCACTCTCCCCTATCCGTTAATCATTTCGGGAAAGGGCTGCCTTAAATTTCGTCATATATTCACACTTGCGCAGTCACTAATATGTGAACTATATAGTGTTGTTTTCCTTTCGTATAAAATTAAATACTGTGTATGAAACAATCTTAATGCATTGATGCTAAAGGTGACTTAAGATGCGGCCTTTAATTTTTACAGTCGCTTTAAAAGTAATGAAAAAGCTGTCTGTTAAGTATCAAGGTGTTTTGCTCGATGATTGAAGTAAGTTGCCATTGTGGCAATATCAGAATAACAGTTCCTGCCACTACAGAAGAAGTCACAAGTTGTAATTGTTCCGCTTGTAGTAAATACGCGGCACTCTGGGCATATTTTTCACCCAAAGAGGTGACCATTACATCTACAAAAGGGGCTATTTCTTCATACTGCTGGGGTTATAAAACACTTGAATTTCACCACTGTGATAACTGTGGTTGCTTAACTCATTACACGCCAACAAAAATTGGCAATGAAAACAGAATGGCGGTCAATTTTCGTTTAGTTTATCCAAGTATTATTCATTCACTTAAAACCCGGTATGTTGATGGTGCTGCTGATACATGGGCAGAAATAAATAAGTAATTACCCAGCACGCTTTTACCCCACGTTGAGTTCGTCTCATTTCAAGTACGATATTTTGAATGTGGTGTTTTACGCCTTTTTCTCGTTTAAATCGCACTTTTTCACTACTGCTATACAACGTTGCTTTTGTCCACTTCCCCTATGCTGAGACAGGCTAAAACGGGAGTTTTCTGCCACATAAAAGCAGGAGAGCACCATGAAAAAATCACGTTTCACTGAATCTCAGAGCGTCTCCATTCTCAAAGAGGCAGATGCAGGCATGAAAGAAGATGATATTTGCCGCCAGCATGGGATCAGTAAAGCGACTTACTACTACTGGAAAACTCTCGCTATGCGTTGTCTCGTTAAAGGGGAAGTGGGCCCCGCTGCGCAAGCTGCTCAATTCAAATCAGGAAGCAGGGGATTTAGCCTTATCCAGTGCAGTTTTTCTCCGGGGGTATGGCGCTTTACAGTCTTATCCAGCCATTTGCGAGCATAAGCGACCAAAACGCCTCTGCCTGAACCATGTGTTACCGCGAATAATACATCACCCGCGATAGCCGTCTCAAATATCCATGGGGAACCGCTGGTTCCTGGCCCGCCTCTTCTGTCTTCTTTCGAAATGTATGCGTTTTGTTTTTTTCCGGCACGCACAGGGATATTTTTCCATGGTCCTATGGGTACAGACAATTTTTTCATTGGCAGTGAACCATGCTTCGCTTTGAGCGGTGTGCCTAAAAGCAGAACGGGCTGCAAGACATTTGATTGGTGAATGGGTGTTGTAAGCTGAATCAATGCCAAATCTGCTTTTTTGTAAAGATAAACGGCTGAGGCTTTAAGACGTTCTTTAGCACCGCCTTTGTAAAAAAAGCGGGCAGGGATGCTTCCAGGCTTACGCTTTCTTTTATCGGTAATACAGTGCTTTGCCGTTAATATCCAAGATGGAGCAATAACTGCTCCGCGACAATTACCGAGATGAACGCCATAGTCTTTTCTCGGGTTGGTAGAAAATGGTGTTTGTGATGGATTGATAAAACTGGCTTTCTGAGTCGTGACAGCATTTTTAGCAAATGAAGGTGATGCATTTGTAAAAATAAAAAAGCAGGCAGAGAGAGTCAGACACAATTTTAGCATCTTGGCGTCCATCATTAATTCATCTTAATCAAACCATAATCATAGATAATGAATCACTACATGTGACGTAAAGGCGAGAATAACGGTGCGCTTTTTATCGTCTTGAAAGGACAGCTAACTGTAACGATGAGAGCTGTAAATCAAATTCGTTACCTCGGTGAATGGTATGTTGTTCCTAAAGGGTTGAGCACTGTCCCAAAGCCCAAAATAATACCCGTTTCATAATGGCAGGCCGTCTTCTGCCGCGCATACTGGTGAACAACAAAGTGAAGTTACTCTGTTATCAGAAGAGCAAGTTTGGATTTAAGGTATAACAAATAAGGAGTAAGTTGTTGCAACGTCAACACGACATCCTGAGTGTTGAATAAGCCCGATGTTTCTCTGTCAGCTAATTTTACGATCTGATTTGGACGTGTGGGGGTGTTAGCGCTTTTTTTGCTTCGAGCGTCGTCATCGCAAAGCAGAGTTCCTCTCTCAGCGCGTGCCTCCTGAAAGTTCAGTGTCGCTATTTGCCATACCTTTAATTATTCGTGGTTTGCTAATGTTTTATTCTCTGAAACTGGCTTTTGTTCGCTTTTGAATGAGACATGATGGCTAGCTTAACATTGCCCCAAATCTTGTTAGTGCAATAGCACTATTCGAGTCTAATCCCGAGGTTTTAGATAAGAAAATTTTATCCAAAATTTACCGTCAATCTGGATGAGGGATTTCTCGATACTTGATGTGTGCGATGGGGTAATTAACCGATAAAATGACACTGTGTAAATATCCATGTCGGCCAATTTGTCCAATATAATTCATATTTCCCATTTTGGTGTTTTTTCCCGCAAAGGATTTTGAACAATTCTCTTCACGCAAGAGGTTGCGGGGCGTGCAGACGATCGCAAATTTCACCCATGAATTATATTGGACAAATCGTGAGAATTATATTGGACACTTTGGGGTTTATTTCACTGTTAGCTATACAAGATGAAATTCGAATTAATTAAATATACTGAACTAAATAGGAAGTATTTCGAAGAATCACTGACTTGGGCTCAATACTATGAGCCTGATGATATCGATACACTCGAAGAGCTTGGTTTTGACCGAAAAGTAGTATCGTCGGAGTTGGAGAACGTTGGTTGGTCTGACGAGTATTGGTTTGCCATCCCAGATAAAACTAAAGTTGGCTCATTTATGTTTGAGCACCGAAAGGCCAATTTTATAACCAAATCTGGAAAAAATTTAAGTGGTTATGTAGTTAATTCAGGGCATTGTGTTTGCTTATTCGGTGAAGAAAAGGAATGGGATATTAATATCAACCTTCTTGATCTTCTGGAGGAGGAAATCAGTGAACTTAAAAACGATGTAGGTCTCGCAGAGATTGAAGAACTATTGCCTTTAAAGGTTAGTATTCCGTTCAAAGGCATTCAATTTACATTCGCAGAGAGCAGCTAACAAGGCTATGCATTTGACGTCAAAAAGCTTCGTTCGTTTCACTCACTTCACTTTTTGCCGCAAATGATAGCGGCGTTATACAAACGGAGGTGGTTTTGAGGTCAGAAAAGCTAGATTTTGAGCATCTTCCTCTCCAAAGTGAGTTAGTTCGATCTGTGTGCTCAGTGTTTATTTCAGAAAATGACGTAGTAGCGGCGGTGTTATTGGGCTCATTGGCTGCAGGGAAAGGTGACCGTGTTTCGGATGCAGATATTATTGTGTTCACTAAGAACAACTTCCATAAGTCGGCAAATGAGTGCTTCTCAGTTTTTGAGTGCGACAAGGAAATATTCTACCTACTTGATGGTTTCCACAATGATAATGCTTACTTTAAAAAGTACATCTTCAATGATTTAACGAGTACCGAAATTCATTGCTTAGATCTGAGTGAATCGTTCAGTATTTCAAAACCGTTTAAAGTGCTATTCGACAAAACGGGCATCATCGAGCAAAGGGTAACGGATGAACCAGCTCCAAAGCATGAGGACTTTCCCGCTTATACGAATGGTGATGAAGGTCTTACTTGGGAGCTTTTTGATTGTATCAAGTGGTTAAGTCGCGGAAATTATGAGTTGGCTAAGAACCATTTAAAGAAGCTTGCCGATAAACTCTAATTGTTTGTATAAAAATCTGTTTAAGAATGATTCGCAACGCGAGGCATTTTTACCATGCGTTGAATTTAGTGTTTAAGGTGGTATTCGGGAGTTTCGGTATTGCGTTGCTCACACCTTAACAGGGCTACATGGATTCCCCCGTTCGTCAAACATCCGCTAGACTTTTGAAGATGGGTTTTGGACTGCCGCTCTACATTCGGCCTTTTACTGACTCACGTCATGGCCCTGATGACATTGCGCGGTTGCAGTGCCTCATTCGTTAGAAGGCATCAATGTGCCCGCCGCATTAACAGGCTCTCTGCAAATGGTCTTAACCTTTCCTCATCAGCTGCGTCTGCAATGACCCGGTTGGTGTGTTTCCCTACGCCGCCTCGTGCTCAGGCGGCGTAGTCTTGATACTCAGTTTGGTTGTGTAACAGTGCCCAGATAATGCGGGCGTTCTTTGCTGCCAGTGCCACAATGGCTCGATTCATCCCTCGTCGTTCAAGGACGTTTCTCCCCCAGACACTGAGCCTGTCCTGTTTTTCGCCCAAGTTAGTTATTACAGCTCTTGCACCATGAACCAAGAGCGTTCGCAGGTATTTGTCACCGCGTTTACTGATACGCCCCAGTCTGGGTTTACCGCCTGTTGAATACTGTTTCGGCACCAAACCTAGCCAGGCAGCGAAGTCTCTCCCGGAGTCGAACTGCTCACCTTTACCGATGGCTGCAATAATGGCTGTGGCGGTTTGAGGCCCGACACCTCGGACGTGAGAATACGCTTTGCATTGGGGCTGGCTTTGGTCACCATATCAAAGCACTGTTCCGTGTCGTCGATACGTTGATTCAATGTCTGTAGGTGTTCAAAACAATCCGCCAAGACGGCGCGCGCAATATCAGGTAAGCCGTTTTCAGCGGCTTCGAGAATGAGCGGCACCTCCCGTTGTACAGCGGCTCGCCCCGTAGGGAAAACGATACCGAACTCACTGAGCAAAGCACGAATACGATTAATGAGAGCAGTGCGCTCCTGAACCCAGTGTTCACGCATTCTGTGAATAGAAAGAATCGCTTGTCGTTCAGGTGATTTAACAGGAACAAATCGAGTTGAAGGACGCTGAACCGCTTCACAGATAGCCATGGCATCATTAAGGTCATTTTTGCCTTTTGTCCGATAAGGGCCAACGTATTTCGCGGCCATTATACGGGCATCGTGTCCTAGCTTGATGAACTCTCTCGCCCAATAATGCGCCCCAGAGCACGCTTCGATACCTATACGCATGGTGGGCATATTTGCTAATTTAGTCAGCAATTTAGTACGTGAAACGGACTTGTGGAGGATGACTTTTCCCCGGTCATCAACGGCGTGCAGAGAGAAGTGATGTTTGGCGAGGTCAACGCCACAAAAGAATAGAGAAGACATGGTTACCTCCGGTATTAAACGCGACACCTAAGTGTGGCAAATCCTCGTGAGGGGGAATCCATGTCATTCGTTATACGTACTTTGAATTCGGTTTTTATTTTTAAGGAATTAGCATGTCTATGAGTTTGTTTGTTGTCTTAGCTCTAGAAGTCGAGCCAAATACAAATGATCTTAATGCAGCAGCAAAGGAGCTTTGACC
>NZ_LYBM01000002.1 GCF_001707825.1 Veronia pacifica
TTGGTACACTGGCTGCGCTTTGGCTTTTTACCCAACATAAACTGGATGTGGTCATTCTGGAAGTAGGGTTGGGTGGGCGTCTTGATGCAACTAATGTCTGTGAGCATGATGTAGCGGTGATAACCAGTTTAGCAATAGACCATGTTGACTGGCTGGGGGACGATATAGAAGTCATTGGTTTTGAAAAGGCGGGTATTTTCCGCTCGGGCAAGCCAGCTATTTGTGGTCAGCCTGAACCCCCTGCCAGCGTATCTGCGAGGGCTGATGAGATTGATGCCAAGCTGTTTCAGGTGGGATATCAATTTGAATACCAACAGCAGGGTGATGTGTGGCATTGGCATTGCGGTGCGTTTGATTTAAAAGACTTACCCATCCCTGCGCTACCGTTACAAAATGCAGCTACCGCACTGATGGCGTTGGGGGCGTCTGACTTATCTATTACCGACGAGCATATTGTTGCAGGACTAGAGAATGCCAGATTAGCAGGACGCATGGAACAGGTCAGCGATTCACCGCTGGTGTTGATGGACGTTGCTCATAACCCTCACTCTGCACAATATCTTGCAAAACAACTGGCAACGCTCAAAGCCAAGTCTAAAGCAAAAGTACACGCAGTGGTTGCTATGCTGCATGACAAAGATATCAAGGCAACATTGGCTGAAATGCAACATGTAGTTGATGTATGGTGCCCTGCTAGTTTGTCTGGCCCGAGAGCTGCATCGGCCGCCGAACTTTGTCAGTATCTCCCAGATGGGACAAAATCATATGATTCACCTGCTGAGGCTTATGATGAGGCATTGGTATCTCTCTCGTGGCATGGTGATATTGTTATTGTCTTTGGCTCCTTCCATACTGTGGGGCAAATTACCTCGCATCTTTCAACAATGGAGTAATTGTGGCTACTCAGTTTCAAAACCGTTTGGTCGGCACTGTTATGCTGGTGTGTCTGGGTGTGATTTTTCTTCCTGATGTACTCGACGGGAAGAAAGAAAAATTTCAGGAAGACTTCGATGCTATTCCTCTCAGAGAACCCATTGATAAAACTCTATTAGACAGTGAAATTAAGCTACCGGATACCGGGGGGGTGGTAGAAGATATCGATAAACATGCCGATCACCTCCTGGATGATCGACTTGCCACTGTTACGCTTGGCGACACTGAAGAAAAGGTATCTGCTCAGTCACCAAAGCCCGCTGTCGTTCAGAAGCCTAATGCCGAGAAGAATAATCTGGGGCTCAAAGATTCCGCATGGGTCTTGAGACTGGGAACATTCCGAAACATAGATAATGCAAAGAACCTTGTGACCAAGTTGCGCAACAAAGGCTATCCGGCTCACATCTATCCCAAAGATGTTCGGGTAGGGCAATTGGCCCGTGTCGAAGTCGGTCCTGATTTATCAAAAGATAAGTTACAGGGGATGCGTGCAGATCTAGAGTCTTTGACTGGCCTCAAGGGCCAATTGGTCAAATTTAACCCTTTAAACCTTTAAGAAAACGTTTGCGTCGCCATTTTTTCTGTTAGAATGCGCGCAAATCCAATAGAAGAAGAATATATGAATTGGATTGATTACATTATCCTTGGCGTCATTGGTTTCTCGGCATTAATCAGTATTGTTAGGGGATTTGTTAAAGAGATTCTTTCTCTCATCATCTGGTTTGGCGCATTTTTTGTTGCCAGTAAATTTTACCTTCAACTCGCGGCATATTTTACTGAGTTTAAGGATGAGATGCTGAGAAATGGGTTGGCAATCGCTGCTCTTTTTGTTTCAACGCTGATCATCGGTGCTTTGTTGAATTTTGTTATTGGGCAGTTGGTTGAAAAAACGGGTCTTTCAGGCACAGACAGATTACTCGGTGTAGTGTTTGGTGGTGTAAGAGGGGTACTGGTCGTTGCCGCTTTGCTGTTTGCGCTCGACGCCTTCACTGGAGCACCAAACCTCGTCGAGTGGAAACAATCACAACTTATTCCGCGTTTCGGCATTGTGATTGAGTGGTTCTTCTCGTATCTGGAGCAAAGCTCCAGCTTTTTACCCAAGGTGGTATGACACCGAGGGCTAATTCAGGCTTAAAAAGGAAATTATTTACATGTGTGGGATTGTTGGAGTTGTTGGTCAAACGCCTGTAAATCAGTCGATTTATGATGCATTGACAGTGTTGCAACATCGCGGCCAGGATGCTGCCGGTATCGTAACCATAGATGATAACCGTTTCCGGCTCAGGAAAGCGAATGGGCTGGTAAAGGATGTTTTTCAACTCAAGCACATGCAAAGACTTCAAGGGCACGTGGGTATCGGACACACCCGGTATCCAACTGCCGGGAGTTCGAGTGCATCAGAGGCTCAGCCTTTTTACGTTAACTCGCCATATGGTATTACCCTAGCTCACAATGGTAACCTCACCAACGCTAACGACCTCAGACAATCTCTTTTCCAACAAGACAAACGCCATCTAAATACCACGTCTGATTCCGAAGTACTTCTTAATGTTCTGGCTCACCAGATAGACAAAGCCTCCGCGCATCCGCTTACGGAAGAAGATATATTCAAAGCGGTGAGTGCTGTACATCAACAGGTATCCGGTGGCTATGCTGTGGTGGCTATGCTTATTGGTCATGGTCTTATCGCCTTCAGAGATCCAAACGGCATTCGTCCGCTGTGTCTTGGCAAGCGAATTAACGAGCAGGGCAAGAATGAGTATATGGTGGCGTCTGAATCCGTCGCACTAGATGCTGTCGGTTTCGATTTTATCCGCGATGTAGCCCCGGGTGAGGCAGTCTATGTGACTTTCGACGGTGAATTGTTCACTCGGCAGTGTGCGTTAACGCCTAAGCTGTCTCCCTGTATTTTCGAGTTCGTTTACTTCTCCCGTCCAGATTCTTTCATCGATAAAATCTCAGTGTATGCAGCGCGCCTGAATATGGGTAAGAAGCTCGGTGCTAAGATTCGTCAGGAGTGGGAGGATATGGATATTGATGTGGTTATCCCCATTCCGGAAACCTCAATGGACATTGCCTTAGAAATTTCTCAGGTGCTGGGAAAACCCTATCGCCAGGGTTTTGTGAAAAACCGTTATGTTGGCCGTACTTTTATCATGCCGGGTCAACAACAGCGAAGAAAGTCGGTTCGCCGTAAGCTCAATGCTATTCGCTCTGAATTTAAAGGTAAGAATGTCTTACTGGTTGATGACTCGATTGTACGTGGCACGACCTCTGAGCAAATAATTGAGATGGCACGTGAAGCTGGAGCAAAGAAAGTATATATGGCTTCAGCAGCTCCCGAGATACGTTTCCCGAATGTTTACGGTATTGATATGCCAAGCGCTAATGAGCTCATTGCGCACGGTAGAGATGTGGATGAGATCTGCAAAATTATTGGCGCAGATGGCCTTATTTTCCAGGACCTTACTGATCTCGAAGATGCTGTGCGGGAAGGAAACCCTGACATACAAAGATTTGAAAGCTCGGTATTTTGCGGTCAGTATGTCACTGATGATATTGACCAAACCTACCTCGACTACCTCGAAAGCCTTCGTAGTGACGATGCAAAAGTGGTTCGTGAACAGCAGCAGGAACTTGCAAACCTTGAAATACATAACGAGAGCTAACGTAGTACGGATATAGCTCGAACTCAGGTATATAAAAAACGCAGCCATTGGCTGCGTTTTCTGTTTGCGAATATTTACTGAACGAACACGGGTCCTAGACCTGAATTCCATAGTATGACAGACGCCGCGAGAATGGAGACCAACAGAACCAGACCACATGTCACAACAGAGCTGGCATAAATAAACCCTCGTTCCTCTGGTATGTGCATGATAATTGGTACACCGGTGTAAAGAAGGTAGACTGAATACGCTACCCCCACTAATCCAACAAGCATGACGAACCAGACAACAGGGTAGAGTGCTGCTAATCCAACCATAAATATTGGTGTGGCAGTATAAGCGGCCAACTCAAGAGATTGAGTATAGGTCGGTGCTGACCCAAAAGTGCGGCTCATCCAATGAGTCAGATATGCAAGAGCACAAACACCAATAATGAGTGCAAAATACATTGCAACAGCAATCATTATGGCGCTTTCTGGGGTAATAAAAATAGGGTCTCCGACTCCAATTTTCCAGCCAATATGCACGCTTGAGTAGTAGGCACACAATGGTGGAATCAACGCCATGATCAATGCGTGGAAAAGACTGTTAAATGTTCCTTCGTGTAATCTATCGATATTTTTCCATTCTTGCTTGGGCTGCACGTAAAGCCCGACTAAATGTCCCAGTATCATGCTCGCTCCCAGTATTTGATCAATAGAGTAATCTAATAACTCTAACTATGACTAAAATTTATTATTAACAGTTGGTTACGCGGAAATTAGATGTGTCTTGCTTCTGCTGTGGCCAGAAATAAATCCACAAGAGACAGACTTTTTGTTAAAAATAACACGACATTCGGTTTTAAAAATAACTTAAATTTCACTATTTTTTAACATTTATTATTCCGCAGATGATCATTGAGAGAGAAACTGTGACCAAAACCTGACTTTTTATCAGGTTTTAACCTTTTAAGGATGTAAAGAGATATGTATGAGCTTCTTGGGGAGGTATTCCTGAGGTATAAATTTTTACACCTATGATGTTCTCTGCCTTGTTTGAACTCGGTTTCAATTTATGGTCGATAGTCTCAATTTGAGTACTCTCTATTTTTTGCTTAAAACCTTTTCTTTGTTTTCATAAAGTTAGAGTAAAATAATAGAGAGATGATTTGCATTGAAAAGCATGCTCATCTAAGTAAATTGAAACCAAATAAAAAATAAATAGTATATTAAACAATAAAATATAATATTTTTAATGTCTTTTTTTCCATGCAATATGCCGAGTCAGTGAAAGCCAACTATCCTTATACATGAAAGATAAGTGGTTCGCACATGGCTGGAGGTGCAGTTAGGAAGTTCAGGGGAGAGTGAAGGTGCTGGAAGGTAGAGAAGTACTTATTGTCGAGGATGATCCAGTGTTCAGCAGGCTGGTGTCAGGTTTTCTTCATAAAGAGGGATGTGTTGTTCGCATAGCAGAGAATGGCCTTGAGGGGCTGCGTTCCCTACGTGAGGCTATCCCTGATCTTCTTATCAGCGATCTGTCGATGCCTGTAATGACAGGTCTTGAGTTTGTAGAAGAAGTCAGCCGCGAATACCCTATGCTTCCTGTGATTGTTATTTCTGGCACTGGTGGTATGTCTGATGTCGCTCAAGCTCTCCGTTTTGGTGTAAAAGATTTTCTGATAAAACCGATAGAAGACGTGATGACCGTCAAGTCATCAATTTTATCTGTTCTCGGCGATGATAAATTGGCTGCAAATGCGAACAACGATTTCAGCCAACAATGGTTCAGAGTGAATCATGACGATGAAAGACCTCTCAATGAGGAGCTAAAGTGGCACTTGGACGAGCTTTTGGATAACCCGGTTATAGCGAGAGACTTATTGATTGGTTTGCTACCCGAGCAGACATCTAAACAAGGTGATTGGCAACTTTCTTATCACTCTCTGCAATCGACGGATGCCAGTCCAATCGTGCTTGATTACACTTGGCTCATTGATGGTAAGCTTGCGTTTTATATTGTTGATTCAGCTTCAGCAGAAGAAAACGGTCCAGCGACAACGCTGATGATTCGTGCTTTTTTTAATGAATATCTTCGCTCTAATCAGGCTACAGAGCGTTCATTGATTAAACTCATTCAGCAAATAGAAACAGCAATAAAAAAATCCTCTTATGCCTCGCCAATCAATGCCTTATTCGGCATCCTAAATGCACCAGAAAGCGAGCTTGAGTTGCTATCAGTTGGTCTAGATGTTCAGGCAGACGCAGAAGGAGAGGTTCATTCTCTTCGTAATGCACATATGCTGGGCATCGATGCATGTGACTCCTCTTTTAATGTTCTTAAGCTGGAGCAAGGGAAAGCAAGGTTATCACTGAGCCAGATAGGACTGAGCAGTTTCAGCGTGGAAATTGAGCGTTTAAACTCTTGATTAAAAGACTGCGTCAGTTTCCTATTAAATTTCAGATCAACAAGTTAGTCGAAAAAACATATGATTATTTAATTGTACACTGATTGAAATGTCGATTTTCTTTCGTCAGGCTTGCTGCCGAATGCATGTAAGAATATACTTGCGCCTGTTATTTTTAAGCCTATATCTCGCTCAATTTGTGGGATTGGTCTAGTGGGGGCATGTGTTTTGCACAACTGGTATTTACTTTATTGTAAGCGCAATGAGATGCAAAGGGCTGAGGTCCACCTGAAGCGACAAGGAGTAGATTGCTACTATCCTCAAGTTACAGTGGAAAAATTGAAAAGAGGAAAGCCATCTTCAACATTGGAGCCACTGTTCCCTAACTATCTATTTATTTCCTTCGATCCTGAACAAATCAGCTACACCACTATACGTTCAACCCGCGGTGTGATGCAATTTGTCCGAAACGGTAGTGTGCCAAGTGTTGTTGATATAGAAATCGTCAAATCATTAATGATTAATGAAGATTCGGATGAGTCAAGAGCGTATTTTATGCAGCGTTTTGTTGAGGGAGATAGGGTTACCCTCAGTAATGGTCCTTATTCTGGTATCAAAGCAATTTTTAAGGAGAAGGATGGCGATAACCGCTCTATTCTCCTACTGTCAATGCTTAATAAAAAGGTTACATTGTCAGTAGAAAATAAAGAGATAATAGCTATTTAGAGATGCATTTTAATGTCTGATATCTACGACAGCACAAAAAAACTGTGACAGTGAGTGGAGCTTTTAGTTCTTCCCATTACGAGTCATCCCTCATTCTGATAACGTCTATGAAAAGCGAAACCAAGCAACTGTAGTCTTTGCTTAGCCATAAAGGTAATTCATGTCAACACCATCTTCACCTCATATCACCTCTCATACAATGGTAAGAGAGGATGAAATTGATTTAGCCAAATTGTTTGGTATCTTGCTAGATAAAGCGGTCGTTGTTGCTGCCACAACAGCCTCTTTCATAATCCTCGGTGCGTTTTACGCGTTTTTGATTGCTCAACCTGTTTACGAGTCCTCGGCAACGCTAAAATTGGTTGGTAATGGCAATATTTCATTGGATGCTCCTGCCGAAAAAGAACTATTAAAATCAACAGTGGTAATCGGTCCGGTTGTTGATGCAATGGATCTCACTACAATTGTTGAACCTAAGCTAGTTCCCATTATTGGTAGAGGACTTCAACGAGTTATTGGAAAAGAAACCAAATTAAACGTTGCTAAGTTTGATGTGGCCAAACTATGGTTAGGTAAAGAGTTTAAACTCGAAGTTTTAAACTCAAACACTTATAATATAACGTTGCCAGATGGTGAGACATTGAAGGGGTTTTTCGGGCAAAATATTGACTACAAAGGCATTTCAGTACTGATAGAAGCAGGTCGTAATGCGGTTGGCGACGAATTCCTAATATCTAAGATTGCCAAGCAAAAGGCCATAGAAGATGTACTGTCAAATCTTTCAGTGTCTGAGGCTGGAAGAAGAACGAATATTATTGACGTTAAATATTCGAGTGACACTCCCCAGACAGCACTTTCAATGACAAACATCATAGTTGAAAAGTATACTCAACATGTGCTGCAGACAGCTATGGATAATTTGGTACGAAAAATAGATATAACAAAGAAAAAAATTGATGCCCTCCATCTACGGCTCCAAGATACTAAATTAATCAGGGACCTAGATGAAGAGAAAGTAATTTTAGAAAAAAGAAAATTAAACGAACTCAAGGCATTACTTGAAAGTTATCTTATTAGCGAACAAACTTTCAAGTTACCGATAGATGTCGTATCGCTCCCATCTGTATCTAATAAGGCAGCAAAACCGAAAAAAACATTAATTCTTACACTGTCAGGATTGTTGGGTTTAATGGTATCAATCGGTTTTGTTTTGGTGAATGCTGCATTTAAACGTGGTATACACTCAACTGAGGAATTGCGGACAACTGGGATTCCACTATTAGTTAGTGTCCCATTAGAAAAAATCAATAAAGGAAAATCAGCTTCTGATATTACTATGGAAGCGCTAAGAGCATTGGTACCAATGCTTAATGTAAAAGGTCAGGAAAAAGCTAGTATTGTTATGGTTGCAGGAGCATGCCCAGGTGATGGGAAATCATACATCGCCAGAAAATTAGCAGCCGCAGTTACCGAATCACAGCAACGTGTTTTACTCATCAATACAGACCTGAGAAAGCCCACTAACTCATCGGTTCATGGCTTGAAGCAAATACTGGAATTGGAGAAGTCTGCTTCCTCTGTGGTCGATTTAACTCCAGAGGCCTTTAGTTTAATTGACGCAGGCGGTGTAGTAGAGAATCCTGTTCCACTTTTTTATTGTCAAGAATGGTTTGGTCTAATGCAGTGGGCGTCGGAAAACTACGATGTTGTGATCTTAGATACACCAGCGGTGCTCGCTGCAGCGGAGTCACTAGTAATTGGTGCTGCGTGTGACCAGCGCATTCTAGTTTGCCGCGAAGAGAAGACCACTATCGAGCAGGTTAGATTAGTTATCGATAGATTTAAACATTCTGGGCTCTCCATTACTGGTAGTATTTTGAATGGAACACGTAAGCGGTTCTTTACCGATAAAACTGAGTTCTATTTATATTACAAAGACAAGTAATATTTGCTAAATATAACTTTTACTGTAAAAAAGCTCGCATTGGTAATGCGAGCTTTTTTTTTGACTGATGAGCTTGTAATTAAAACAGGTGGTCTATCGCTCTCTCACTGTAATACACAGTAGTGCTCCAAATAATAAGGTATAAGCATACATAATGTGTGTATGGTGGAAAGGAACATCAGTTAAAGAGGCGATGAGTATCGCAGTTAAAGCTGAAAAGACAAAAGTTTTCTGATTGGTTTGCAATAGTTTTATTAGTAAATATGGTAATGAAATAAACCAGAATAAAAAGACGAATAATCCCAATATGCCATTTCTAACTGTGGTGTCAATAAACTGATTATGAAAATGAGCTCTCAAAAAATACCTCACGCCATCACTAATATCGGCATTTTGGGCTCTCGGAATAATGGAATTTGTGCCAATGCCTATAATTGGTGACTCTTTAATCCATTTTAGGCCAATGGACCACATACCTAAACGGTAGCCAATTGACGTATTTAAATTACCATTCATTATTTCATTATATTCATAAACTGATATGCTGATTCTTTTATTAATCGATTCTTGGAATATATAAAAAAAACAAAATGTAAAAACACAGAATAAAACTACCATGTTAACTCTAAATTTTTTTGATAACGATTCTTGGAATATGAAAAATATTATAAACGTCAATGGTGTTGCGATCCAAATTCCCCTTACGCCAGATAGTACAATTGCTATTAACGAGAAAATTAATCCGATAATATAAAGAGCTTGGTAAGACCATTTTTGTTTTTTTGTAATTATTGTATTAATTAAAAATATAGAGCAGATAAGACAAAATAAAGCAAAAGGGATAGGGTTTACCACCTCACCTGCTCGTTGCTGCTCTAAGACTTGGGTGGCATACAGTGCATAAGTACCAGATGATATTCCTCCCAAAACGCATGCTAAAAATAGATGGCGAGACTGGAATTTCTGCCATGGTATGGCAGCAAGGTAGATTACACTCGTCAGTATTGTTCTGTATGGACCAAATTCTTCTCCTCGAAAAAACGAAAGCGTAGCCCCATAAATTACAAATACAGCTGATACTATAAAAAATAACCTAAGGTTTTTATTAGCTACATTTTTTTTTATCTCGCCACGATATTTCAATAGACAGTAGATAACAACTATGGGAACAAGGCGTGAAATCAACGATTTGGCATCAGGTACGGTAAACGCAGTCGTCATAAAAACTAAAATTGGGGACAGTAAAAATACTTTTTCAATTTCTTTGATAATATTTTTGTAGGTCATACGCTGGCTTTTTATGCTGTATATAGATCGTAAACTTCGTAAATGTTAACATCAAACCTGCAGCGATGCATTACGGAAGTCAGATATTGGTTCGCCTTATCTTATTCAAAATTTTTGTAAAAATAGGTTTCTTAAAATCGTGTCAGATTTAGCTAGCGTGTATGTAATTAGTCTCAAATCTAGTGATTCGCGTAGAAGATTAATAAAGCAACAATTTGAAAAAACTAACACAGCTTTTCGGTTCTTTGATGCTATCGATGGAAGAGAGTCGTTCCCTGAGTTGGCATCTGACTATGATATGGTCCGGAGGCTATGGCTTACCAGTGGTAAGAAACCAATGCCTGGAGAAGTTGGTTGTTATGCGAGCCATTATTCGCTTTGGTTAAAATGTGTTTCCGAGCAAAGGCCATTGATAGTTTGCGAGGATGATATTCACCTACACAAAGATGCCAACGAGATTATAAAAAAGGCACTTAATAACGTAGATAGGTACGGTTTTTTGCGTTTGGAAAGTATAGAGCCGGGTGGAAGTTCACTGGTTGTCCATCGTGAAAACGAGTTTAGTTTTCGATTGATGCACGATAATTATGGCGGTTTAAGAGCATATGCCATTTCCCCAAAAGCGGCATCACAACTTATCAAACATCGCTGGTATTTCCCGGTTGACTGCTTTGTAGGAGCCAATTATATTCATAATGTTGATTCTTTTCAGATGGCACCTACTTTGGTAGTACATCACGGAGACGAGATAACAACCATACAAGAAAAAAAGTTACAAAAAACGGCATGGTATCGAGCTCCATCCAGAGAAGCGTACACTATTTACAAAAAAATTCGTTTGTATTTAAGATATAAATACAATTGTAGAAAAGTAATAGCTAATCAAACCTGACTATTTATTTTCACGTTAACTTACTTTGGATAAATATATTTAATAGAGGTTGATATTTTTGAGTTTCCTTATATATGTAGGGTATTTTAATACCATTCCGATATAAATGTGGTAGTTATTTTTAACTCGGAAACAATATTTACATTCAATTACGCTGTGTCTTAAATGTTAAACATTTTAATCGCGGAGAGTGCGCTATCTTATGCGAATTGTACGTATTTTACTAACGGACAATATTGCAGCAGACCGAGTGATAAGGACGAAAAATGGCCGCACTATTTTCACTTTTTTTGACTTTTCTCGCACTCACCTTTCTGCCTCTAAAGCGTTTTGCTGACGAATATGGCCTGTTAGACGTACCAGATGGTCGTAAAGATCATATGTATCCGACACCTCAGGTTGGTGGAATACTTGTGATTATGTCAGTGTTGATAACAGCCGCAGTATTCCCAAACATTTACGAAAAACACCTGATTTTACTTCTTTGTCTAGCTGTAGTTTCAATGCTTGGAGTTGCAGATGACAGACTTGATCTTGATTACCGCATTAGATTAATAGGGGTGACAGGCCTTGCTATCATCATGATGTTATCTGGTATTGGTCTGAACTCACTTGGCGACTTATTCGGCACGGGGCCGGTGCACTTGGGGATCACATCCATCTTCGTTACTGTTTGCGCTGTCTTGGGCTGCGTCAATGCATTCAATATGATAGATGGTATCGACGGTCTTTTGAGTGCTGTCAGCTCTGTTACCCTTCTAAGTCTAGCTTATCTTTTTCAGCAACAAGAAAATATTGAGCACACGCAAATCTGTTTGATCGTGTTTATGGCTTTAGTACCATGTTTTTTATTCAATATCGGAGCATTTGGTGCAGTACGCCGCATATTCATGGGTGATTCGGGCAGTATGTTCCTTGGCTTTTTGATTGTATGGATGTTGGTCGAGGGCTCGGGAAATGAGCTAAAGGCATTCAACGCAACCACAGCTCTTTGGTTAATAGCTGTTCCTCTAATGGATATGGCAGCGGTTATTACAGGACGCTGCGTAAATAAAAAACTGCCGTTCTCTGCCAGTAAAGATCACATTCATCACATATTATTAAAACAGGGCTTGAGTAATTTACAGGTTCTTTTCTTTGTGACGCTGCTTTCATCGATTATGGCAATAGTTGGAATATTGCTCGATGTAAATAATGTTTCTGATTCTGTATCCTTTTCACTTTTCTTAATTTTATTCGTACTTTATTTAGCCATCTTTCGAATAGAAAGTGTCATAAAAAATATCATAAATTGAGGAAAGGCAAGAGCCTTTCCTTATTTACTTAGTCGGCTAACGAATATTCACTTTTTTGATATCTTTGATTAGTCAGGTCATACAGATTATATTTAGTATTTAACATCTGACCACCATCACGTGTGAGTGGTATCCAACTGATAACTGAGCGATTTACAGTGGGATGAGTCATTAAAGTATCTAGCGGAATCGAAATGTAAAATCCTTTATTGAAACTACCCTCACCAAACTCTTCCGCTGATAGATTTGTTTTGGTGGCAAATGCTCCCACTTTTACACCGCTTTTGAATTGTCGAGATATATTAATCGTAAAGCCTTTATCTTCTGCTAAGTATTTTCCAGCACTAAGCTTCAATTCTAGATCTTCAATCCAAGTCCACTGGGGGCGGTAGTAAAACGTACCATGGCCAGTGACAGTTCCAGTTTGAGTTCTATAGTTACGTTTATCACGCATATCATAGTAGGTTTCAGTATCGAAAAATCCAAATTGTGATGCGGGATCGCGTTGCTTCACATAGTTGGCGTTGAGACCCAACGCCCAGTTACTATTGTGTTGTCGAAAAAGTACTTCTGCACCGACACCTGCAAACATGCTCTCGAGGTAGCCAGCGTAGAACTGCCCAAAGACACTGTCTCCGAGTTGGTCAAACTGAGTAAGTTGCAAGTTATTCAGTCTCACGGGTTGATCTGATAAGTAATTTCTTACCAATGTCCTCACCCGTTTAAGTTGGGTGGAGTCTCCGGGTGCAACGGTATGACTGAACTTATCGTAGTTATTGTAAAGGTTAAGGTGAACTTGAGCACTAAGCTCTGTATTTTGATTGAATCTGTATAAGACGTTTCCAGCAATACCTACGCTAAATAGATAAAAGTCTTCCGCGCTACCAAGTGATTGGGCCAACGTCGGCGCGAAATCATAGCTAAAAGGCTCGTAATTAGAGGCTAATACCTCAGTCTCGGGAGAGTTTTTGGGATTGGGTGGTTGGACTGCAGATACTGTTTCATCAAATGTCAGACCAATTTGCTCCTGGTTAGCGTATTTCTTATGCTTATCCGCATCAATAATGGTCTCTGTAAGTGACAATCCCTTTGACTGGTCAATAATCCGAAATGAACTGGCGCCTGTCACTGCATTTTCTATTATCGTAGCTGCTCGTTCATAGCCGCTTCCAGCATTACGATAATGAGTTTGCTTGCCGTATATCAAAATATCCTGTTTATCGCGGTATATCGAGACGTCTGAATACCCAGCATTTTTTGACAGAGAACGTGCAATCTCAGACCAATCTCGAGAAGTGTTTGGAGAATATACCGGTGCTGGGTTGTTCAACCACTCCTGTTGTAGCGAATTGAAGTTGGTTCGTAGCGTAAAACCGAGCGTCCAGATATTTCCACGCTCGAAGCTTGCTCTAAGACGCCCCCAATCTCCGAGCGCATACAACGCACCAATGTTTATATGGCTCTTTGGTGGTTGCTCCAGAGGCGCGAAATCGCCAGTATAGTCATTCGCATCGTATTCCGCTTTTAGTGCAAGTGGTCGCCACGGTGTCTGATATTCTAATCCGCCATACACTGATGCACAGCCAGTAAACCAACGTTTTATATCGAATTCTCCGCCTTTACCGCCATATTCAGATACACGACCACACTCTTTGTTCGATGAGGTCTGACTTCCGCGCAGATTTGCCATATTACCCATATAGCCCCATGCGATACCTGCTGTAATATCAATCGGTCCTACTCGTTTTGTTGCAGCAATGTACTCACCATCGAATAAACCAGTTCCTCCAAGATCTCTAACCCCAACCGAGGTTTCTGGGACCCAAAAGCTTTCATCAAAAAGTTTAAATTTAAAATCTATGCCTTTGTCTGTGTATTTAGTATCGCCACCGAAGCTACCAGAACCATAATTTCGATTCGGCAAAAGAGTGTATCGCAGGGTCGCTTCCAAGCGATCTAACAATTGTATCGAGGCATGATAGTGCTCGTAATCTGCGTTAAATGATAAACCAAAAGAAAACTCCCCATCTCTTGCAACGCGACCTGTGGGCATTTGCATTAAACCAACACCACCAAAATCTGTCTGTGAGGGCTCGAAATATCGATGATCTGCAGATACTGCCAATGCAGGAAGTGATACGAGACAGAGGGTTATAAGTTGAGACAGCGATTTTTGGTAAGATTTCATTAAAGAGGAACCCTGTTGGAGAGCAATGTGAGGAAGGTAGAATTTAAATGCTCAGCATTCTCTGAAATGTTTCTGTAATTGAAATAGACTGCACTTCCCGGGGCTAAAAATAGCTCTTGCTTGTTCCAGTAAGCAATGCCAACTTTTTTCTGTTGTCCATTGGGGGAGATCACAGTGGCATAGCTTCTGTCAGCAAGTTTTGTGTGAGGTTTAGCTGTGTTAATGATATCACTCAAACGAATACCGGGCTGCCACCGTATGTCATTATCACCTGTAGTTGCACCAAAAACAGATATGTACTGAGGTCTCGGTGGAAGATAAAGTAAAAAATTACCATCTAACAAGGGGTTATTGGGAGGGCCGATCCTTGCCGCATCGTAGTTCACATCTAACCAGATACGAGACGCAAATACGGAGCGATTGAGTTGTTCAATGTCGCTAGAAAACACATTGAAACCGTCTAAATCAGTTTGTGAATTTGCTAAGCGATTTAGTAAGGTAACCAATACTTGTTTGTCTGATAAAATTGCCCCCGTCTTGCTTGAGTCAAAAAGACCCGCAGCTGACCAAAATACGCCATTAAACGATTGCTCTTTACTTTTATCAGCTTTTATTTGAATGTCTAGCTGCGCTTTCCCATCTGTCACGACCCGAGCAAAGCGAGGAGGTAGTAAATATCTGAGTGTAATATTTTGATCGCTTTCGATTTTACTTTTCTCCACAGAAAATGAATGCACAATGTTTATTGAAGTGGCATTTACTTGTATGGAATATATAAATAGAATAAAAAAAAAGCAATAAAACAAAGACTTAAAAACGCCTATCAAATCTCGTGTTTTGCAACGACAATTATTTGCAATTAACATCTCAATGATACCTTATTTATACTATCCGAAAGGTTTCAGGATAGTCATTTTGATCTCAGGAAGACCTGGGGCAAGATGTTGACGACTTGCAAGTACATCGCCAGAGTCGGGGGATAACCAGAAATCATTAGAATATTGTAGGTCAAGTGATTTTACTCTTACATGCTCAACAATATGGATAGTATTGACGGGCTTATCGTTCACTGAAATCAGTGTACTACCTCTATTTTCGAAAGTAGAATCTACTCTCACTGCGAAGTGATTACCTGGCTGCCAATCTAAGTACCGTGTCCAGTGATTTGGCGTTGTTTTGAGTAAAAGACCATCTGATATTGGGTCTTTACTCGCCGTATTAACATTGAGTAACTCGCCCTCGCGAAGCCCATGAGTGCGAGTTAACCTTCCTGATTCGGTGACCAGCATCTTTTTGTCGGCAGACAACCAACTTAATTCTGTTTTACTTACTAAGCCATTTTGTGTGCGATGTGTAATTTTATCGGCAAATGCCAAAACTACGAAAGCTCGTGCGCCATCGCCGACTTTTGCGTACATGCTGGCATAGGGAAGGGCATCGACATCAGCTTGAGACACAAAGACATCATTACTATTATCCCACGCATCAGAAACAGTACGGCCAAGCAGTGAAGTAGTCTGACTGCATCCTGCAGACATCATTAAAAGTACATAAAATATGTGCTTTGTCCGAATAAGTGACCGGATGGTACTGATAGGTAAATTCATGTAGTCTCGACCAAGACTCTTTCAGTAAAGTAAGGTGTGATGGAGCAATTACTAGAGCTGAAGTAATCAACCAGCTCTAGCAATAAAGAAGCGATTAGTTGGTGCCAGTTGTACCGGTTGTACCTGTATCACCAGCGGCATCAACTGCTGCAACTACTGCTGCTGCTGCAACCACGCCAAAACCAACAGCAGCAACACTCACTCCACCGATAGCTGCACCACCTGCAGCACCAGCGCCAGCAGCCGCGCCTGCAGTCGAACCAGCACCTACAGAAGAACCTGCAGCTCCAGCTGTTTCACCTGCAGCAAGTACTGAAGACGACATAAATGCCGTTGCTAATAAAGCTATTGATAATTTTTTCATTGTTCTCTCCATTTCACTCAAGACTTGGCTTACTCCACAACAAAGCATATGCTATCTGCAAGATTGAGCAGAGTAAACTGCAATCAAGTAACAATTACATTTTTTAATTCAAATGTTATCAGTGATTCCAAAACTATTTGATTTTATTCTTTCAGCATTGAAGAGAATAATGCGGCCTATATAGTTTGTCTCTACAAGATCGTTACATAGGCATAGCCCAAATGTATACCTGGAGTATCGAAATGATTAATTCTCTATCCTCTAAAGTGTTTCCAGCAATACTACTTATAGCTGTCTTGATGTCCCAGGCTTGCACATCACCAATGACAAATTTGATGGAAACCCATAACGGTGTTATTGAGTGGTCTAGCGGGACGAGTGAATATGTGAATGTATCACTAACAGCTGAATACCTCACATTTGTCGATAGAGGTTTTGCTAACCAGAGACATGTCGTAATTTATAGTAGAATTGATGGTGCTTCTGATGCGCGTTGCGAGTATTACGTTAACGAGCCTAATCCAAAAGCAAGGCTTACGCTATGTGATGATGGTGAAATTAAGCTCATTCAAGGTGGGAATACTTTGAATGTAGGGCGGTTGAAGATTTTTGAACGGTCATGAGTTATCTGTTTTTTGATCAGGCCGATTGGTTTTTCGTCGTAAGCTTAAATGCCGTTAGTGATAGTAAGATGTATATTGGCTCGGTTTGGGAACATAGGCCGTGTATTTAGCAGCCTTAGATGTAATTTGAATTTGCTTTTCGTGATGAACTTTTTGAGTGTCGAGGGCAAAATGCGTCCAGAGATAAATGAACTTCTACACAAATTTTCCTTGACACGGAATAATTAACGCTACCAGTTTTCTTAAACTTTAAGCTGTGTCACAATCGACAAGCTGCTTTGGTGCGTGATTGTCATATAAATATGATAATGTTTGGTGAAAATTAAGTTTGTGTTTCTAGACAGTACGGTCTCCGCTGTTGGTTGATTTAGTAAAACGAAAAGACACACATCGAATTTAGGTCTAGTGAACATTGAAACTCTGTTTGCAGAATGAGTATCTGCAAACTCTATTTACTAGCTAAAATCAAGCTGTTTATACGAAAAACAACAAGATATTTAATGATAAGGATTTGGGGCCTACACCTAAGGGCGGTAGCGTACCAATTTTTCAGGAGCGGAGTTCTGGTTAATTCTGTGCCTAATTAGTTAGACTTAAATTTTAGACTAATTGACAATAATATTGATTTAATCTCTTCATTTTGTTTTTGACTTCAGAGTCAACGATTAAAGAACGAGTTTCAGGTAGTGTAGAGCGTTTATGAATATAAAATCCAAATTCTTTATTATGGTTTTGGCCTTGGGGGCTCTATCAGGTTGTTCCATGGTAGGAAGTCATATAGAGCTCGATGCAAAGACGATTGAATCCAACGATGCATCTAATGATATTTCAACGATGGTTATGGTCCATCCCCTGACAGTAGAAAGTGTTTCAGAATTTAAATCACCATTACCGCAGTCTCGGGCCAATCCATCGCTTCAGTCTCAGATCGCTTCTTATGAATACCGTGTGGGCGCTGGTGATGTACTTAACGTGATCGTATGGGATCACCCTGAATTGACGACGCCTGCAGGACAATTTAGAAGTCCGAGTGACTCAGGACTTTGGGTTGATGCTGATGGTACTATTTTCTACCCCTATATCGGCCGTGTCGATGTACTACACAAAACCGTATCAGAGATACGTGCCATTATTGCCAAGCGATTAGCAAAGTATGTTGAAAAGCCACAAGTTGATGTGAACGTGGCGGCATTTCGTTCTCAGAAAGTACATATCACAGGTGAGGTTGCCCAACCCGGCCAACAGCCTATCACTAACATCCCCATGACGCTTCTAGATGCGGTAAACATGGCTGGTGGATTGTCGGAGAATGCCAACTGGAAAAAGGTAACCATTGTTCGAGACGGCGTCAAAGAAACCACTTCGCTGTATGCGCTGATGCAGCGAGGAGATATGCAGGAAAACCGTCTGCTGCAAGCTGGCGACATTATTAATGTCGACAGCAATGACAACCAAAATGTTTACGTGTTTGGCGAGGTTCAAAATCCAAAACTTTTAAATATAACCAGAAATGGTATGTCGCTGACAGCAGCATTGAGTAGTGTTGGTGGAATTAATGAGCTTGAGGCGGATGCAACAGGCATCTTCGTTATTCGCGGTAGAGAAGTTGACGCGATGAATAGTAAGAAGACTTTAGACAGTGATAATCACTATATCGCCGATCTATACCAACTGGATATAAAAGATGCGACAGCTCTAGTAGTTGGTACTGAGTTTGAACTTGAACCTAAAGACATAGTTTATGTTACCGCAGCCCCAATCTCTCGCTGGAATCGTGTCATTAGGCAGCTGCTACCCACTATTAGCGGTTTTGATACGCTTACTAACGGAGTGAGAAGAGTACGCAATTGGCCAAATTAATAGTGCATTTGGAAGAAAGCACGGTTTTTCTCGACTTCTAAGGGCAATGATGCAGACGACGAAAAAGGATAGATATATGTTTAACAGTACTCGCTAGGTATGTATTAGGAATATTTGCTACTTCCGAACAGTGGAGCACCTGCCAAATCGTCTGCTCCCAGTAAATTAATAGTATCAGCGGGAATTGCTACTGACAGAAGTAAGCTTGCTGGCCAATTTGCATGACAAGCTGTCCTAGTACACGAACTTAGCTCAGAGCAGATCATTAATCCGCAACTCACGGGGTCAATGTACCAGGACTTCGAGCTGATTCTGGTGATGGAAAAAGGACATATTGATGCAGTTTACGATATTGCGCCAGAAGCCCGAAGCTAAATTACGTTGTTCAGTCATTGGCTGGATGAAGCCGGTATCTTTGGCCCACCAAAAAAGCGAAGAAGTTCATCAGCATTTTGAGAACCTAATTGAAAAGTCAGCTCACAAAGGGGTCGCCCAAGTTATAAAGCTGAAATTGGTTACCTACTTTTAACTTTAATTAAAACAAATTTTAATCTGCCCAAAACGTGGCACTTGAGAGCGAAACGAAGAAGCGTATGACAACAACGAATACAACGCAGACAGCATCAGATGAAGTAGATTTAGGTCGCTTATTCGGCATATTAATTGACAGCCGTTGGATGATAATCAGCATTATATTTTTGTTCGCAGCTATTGGTGTGGCATATGCGGTACTGAGTGCACCCATCTACAAGGCAGATGCCCTGTTGCAAGTTGAAGAAAAAAGTAATGGCATGCCAGCACTTGGTGAAATGGGAGAGCTATTCAGTAGCGAGTCATCATCGTCGACTGAAATAGAGATTCTTAAATCACGTATGGTGTTGGGCAAAACCGTCGATAAGTTTGCGCTTACCACAGTGATAGAGCCTGTTTACCTGCCATTTGTTGGAAAGGGCATAGCAAGATTAAACCATGCTCAGCCAACTATTGATGTTGCTCGCTTCACCATACCTAAAGATGTGGATGATTCCTCTTTTGTATTGACCATTGATGATACTGAAGCTGGCAAATACCGCTTGTTAAACAGCCGTGATCAGACTGTATTAACAGGCGTTGTTGGTGAACTCGCTGAAAGTAACGGCTTTAGTCTCCGGATACTTAAAGTAGATGCCAAAAACGGCACCTCATTTACAATCAGTAAAAGAAGTCGATTTGATGCCATTCAGTGGATTCAAAAACATTTGACGGTGAGTGAGCGCGGTAAAAAAACGGGAGTGCTTCAGCTTTCTTTTACCGGAGAAAACAAACAGTTTATTGGAAAGCTGCTTGATGATATTGCAACCAATTACTTTCTTCAGAATGTTGACAGAAACTCAGCAGAAGCACAGAAAAGCCTAACGTTCCTTGAAAGTAACCTACCTAAAGTAAAACAAGAATTAACTGACGCAGAAAACACGTTGAATGCCTTCCGATTAAAAAACGAATCGGTTGACTTAAGTCTTGAGGCGAAAGCGAACTTAGATGCTGCGGTAAAAGTGGAAGCCACTTTAAACCAACTAGCTATTGAAGAGAGGGATTTAGCCACCAGGTTTACCAAAGAACACCCTCTTTATTCAGCACTTATTGAGAAACGTAAAGCAATACTTGAGCAAAAAGCCAGACTAAATAAACAAACTCAAGCTTTACCGAAGACGCAACGCGAAGTACTACGCTATACAAGAGATGTAGAAGTTAAACAGCAACTTTATGTTGAACTACTTAACAAAGTACAAGAGCTAAAGATCGTTAAAGCAAGTACGGTGGGGAACGTACGCATACTTGATTCCGCTCAAGTGTTTAGCGCGCCGATAAAACCGAAAAAGTCCTTAATTTTTATTCTCGCTACGATTCTTGGGGGGATGTTGGGTGTTGGCATCGCGTTATTACGAGCTGCACTTCATAAAGGTGTTGAGAACCCTGCTGAACTTGAAGCAATAGGGTTATCGGTTTACGCAAGTATCCCGCTTTCAGAACAACAATCTGGCTTAGAGAAGCTGTATAAACGGCAGAAAGTACAGTCTTCAAATGAGGGACTTTTAGCGGAATTAAACTCGGCAGATCTCTCTATTGAAGCTCTTCGTGGACTTCGTACCAGCTTGCATTTTGCAATGATGGAAGCAAAGAACAATGTATTGATGATATCCGGTCCTAGCCCAAATATCGGTAAATCTTTTGTGTCTGCTAACCTTGCTGCAGTGATGGCGAAAGCCGGGCAGAGAGTATTAGTGATTGATGCAGATATGCGTAAAGGTTACTTGCAAAAATATTTTGGGATTAATTGGGAAAACGGTTTAAGTGATGTGCTATCAGGTAAGGCAGAGTTTGCAGATGCTGTTAAACATTCCGGCGTTGTGAACCTAGATATGTTGACACGCGGTAGTGTACCACCCAATCCATCAGAGCTTCTGATGCACTCGCGTTGTAAAGAATTTATTGATTGGGCATCGAATAATTATGATCTGGTGATTGTAGATACGCCGCCTGTGATGGCAGTGACAGACCCTGCAATTATAGGTGCACTTGCAGGGACCACTTTGATGGTTGGGAGATTCGGCGTCAATCCGATCAAAGAAATTGAAGTGTCACGAGAGCGTTTCGAAAAAGCTGGCGTAGAAGTGAAGGGATTTATCTTAAATGCCGTTGAGCGAAAAGCAAGCAATGCATATGGTGGTAATTATGGGTATTACAACTACAGCTATAAATAAAGCTAAATAGTTAATGGTATATTCTAACATGTCAAAAATATCACTTAGTGGCATGTTAAGTGCACAAATAAAGATACTTATCCCAATATATCCATATAAAATTCGTATTTTTCTTACCGAATAGCTCTGAGTTTTACCTCGGAGTTATAGCCCCGAAATTTATCCGACTACATAAAAAGAGAGTCAATTTTGAAGATTCTATTAACTGGTGGTGCGGGCTTTATTGGCTCAGCCGTTGTACGTCACATTATAAAGAATACGAAAGACAGTGTTATTAATGTAGACAAACTAACTTATGCTGGGAATTTAGAGTCCATTGCTGACTTTGAATGCAATGAGCGTTATGCATTTATTGAGGCTGATATTTGTAATCGCAGTGCGATGGACGATATTTTTGCTATCTATCAACCTGATGCGGTAATGCATTTAGCGGCGGAGTCTCACGTTGATCGCTCAATCGATGGCCCTGCAGCATTTATAGAAACCAATATTATCGGCACTTACACACTATTGGAGGCTGCTCGTCAATATTGGAATGCTCAGAATGACGATAAAAAAGCATCGTTTCGTTTTCATCACATCTCCACTGATGAAGTATATGGTGATCTAGAAGGAACTAACGACCTTTTTACCGAAGAAACATCCTACGAACCGTCTAGTCCATATTCTGCATCAAAAGCATCTAGCGACCACTTGGTTCGTGCGTGGCAGCGTACATATGGTTTACCAACGTTAGTGACGAACTGCTCGAATAACTATGGGCCATATCATTTCCCAGAAAAACTCATTCCGTTGATGATTTTAAACGCGTTGGAAGGGAAAGCTTTACCAGTATACGGTGACGGCATGCAAATTCGTGATTGGTTGTTTGTTGAAGATCATGCACGTGCGCTTTACAAAGTAGTGACTGAAGGCGTTGTTGGCGAAACTTACAACATTGGCGGCCACAATGAAAAAGCCAACATTGAGGTAGTGAAAACGATTTGCTCGCTCCTTGAGGAGTTGGTTCCCAATAAGCCGACGGGGGTCACTGAGTACAAAGAACTTATTACTTATGTAAAAGATCGCCCGGGGCATGATGTCCGCTACGCGATTGATGCTTCCAAAATTGAACGTGATTTAGGTTGGAAACCAGAGGAAACCTTTGAATCAGGTATTCGTAAAACTGTCGAGTGGTATCTTATAAATCAAGAGTGGTGGGCTCGTGTACTTGATGGCTCTTACTCTCGCGAACGTTTGGGTTCAAATTAATTGAGTCTTCTTATTTTGCTGTCTTCAGCCCCTCAAATTTAAACGTCGGAACTAATTATTTATGAAAGGTATTATCCTTGCTGGTGGTTCAGGAACTCGTCTTTACCCCATAACTCGCGGTGTTTCAAAGCAGCTACTACCCGTATACGACAAACCTATGATTTATTACCCGCTATCGACCTTAATGTTAGCGGGAATTCGCGATATCCTAATTATTACCACTCCTGAAGACAACGAGAGCTTCAAGCGTTTACTGGGTGACGGCACAGACTTTGGTATCAATCTAGAATATGCCGTACAGCCGAGTCCTGACGGGTTAGCTCAAGCATTTATCATAGGCGAAGACTTTATTGGTGATGACAATGTGTGCCTGGTTTTAGGTGATAACATATTCTACGGTCAATCTTTTGGTAGGCAGTTGAAAAATGCGCGAGAGCTTGCTGCAACTAGTAAAGCCACAGTGTTTGGCTATCAGGTAAAAGATCCAGAGCGTTTCGGAGTCGTCGAATTTGATGACCAAATGCGTGCGATTTCTATCGATGAAAAACCAATAAAGCCAAAATCAAATTATGCGATAACAGGCCTGTATTTCTATGACAATCGTGTTGTTGATTTTGCAAAAGATGTCCGACCATCCGAGCGTGGTGAGTTAGAGATAACAACACTGAACGAAATGTACTTAAACAATGGTTCACTGAATGTTGAGTTGTTGGGACGTGGTTTCGCATGGTTAGACACTGGAACTCATGAAAGCCTTCATGAAGCATCTTCTTTTGTTCAAACAATAGAGAATGTTCAAGGCTTGAAAGTGGCATGCCTTGAAGAAATTGCTTGGCGAAACGGATGGCTCTCTACAGAAGAAATTGTAAATCTAGCTAGACCAATGTTAAAAAATGAATACGGTCAATACCTCATTCGCATAATTGCTGAGGACGGAAATAAGTTATGAAAATACTATTAACAGGAAGCTCTGGACAAGTCGGACGTTGTTTAGTTGAAAAATTGAACAATACGATTGGTACAGAGTTTATTGCACTAAATAGAAACGAACTTGACATCACTGATTCGATTTCTGTTGATAAAATTGTAACGTCTTTCCAGCCTAACGTGATAATCAATGCTGCAGCGCACACGGCTGTCGACCGCGCTGAAGAAGAAGTTGAGCTTTCATATGCTATCAACAGAGATGGCCCAGAAAACTTGGCTAAAGCAGCAGCTAGAATTGGTGCAACAATACTACATATATCTACGGACTATGTCTTTGCTGGCGACAAAGATGGCGAATATGTAGAAAATGACGAAACTGTGCCGCAAAGTGTTTACGGTAAAAGTAAACTGGCGGGTGAAATCGCTGTTGCCGAGGCGTGTCATCGTCATATCATTATTAGAACGGCCTGGGTATTTAGTGAGCACGGGGGGAACTTTGTAAAATCTATGCTGCGTTTAGCTGAGAGTCGAGACGCATTAAGCATTGTTGCCGATCAGTTTGGCGGCCCAACGTATGCGGGTGATATTGCCGATGCACTACTTCAAATCTCAGCGGCTATTGTCAAAGAGAAAAACGTAGAATTTGGTATTTACCATTATTCTGGTATGCCGCATGTGAGCTGGTATGACTTCGCTAATACCATTTTTATTGAAGCGAAAGAACAGGATGTGTTAAAGAAAGTTATGGCAATAAACCCAATAACGACTGCAGTCTATCCAACGCCAGCAAAACGTCCGGTAAACTCCAAACTGAATAGCGGGAAAATTAATATCCAGTTCGGAATAGTCCCAAGTAATTGGCCGTTGGCTCTAAAAAATTTGAAACACTACATGGGTTAAATATGAAAGTTATTGATACCGAAATCCCTGATGTGAAAATTATAGAGCCGACAGTATTTGGAGATGAGCGCGGATTTTTTATGGAGACGTGGAATCAACAAAAGTTTGAAGAGCATGTCACAGGAAAGCCGACTACCTTTGTACAAGACAATCACTCCAAGTCAAAGAAAGGAATTCTTCGAGGCCTACATTACCAAACAGAAAATACTCAAGGAAAACTTGTTCGTGTGGTTGCCGGAGAAGTGTATGATGTCGCGGTGGACATTCGCAAAAACTCTAAGACATTTGGTCAGTGGGTGGGTGTATATCTATCAGCAGAAAACAAGCGCCAGCTATGGGTACCCGAAGGCTTTGCTCATGGCTTCTATGTTACAAGCAATGAAGCTGAATTCGTATATAAATGTACTGATTTTTATAATCCTAAAGCAGAGCATTCAATTTTATGGAATGACGTTGAACTTGGTATTAAATGGCCAATAATGAATGAACCTATATTGTCTGTAAAAGATAAAAATGCCTCTCCACTATCTAGAAACCAACTTGTGTAATAAGAGATTAATCAAGTGATCATAAATAGATTAAAATACATAAAGAAATCATTAGTATTATTTCTTTCATATATGAAAGACTACAGAGTGTATCAAAATGCATCATTGATAAAAAAGCACGAAGATGTAGAAGGAGTACACTCACTAGGTCTTATTATTCGTTTATATCACACGATTGAAAAAGGTCTCTCAGTTAAAGAGAGAAGGTACGAATTTTCAATGGATCACATTGAATTACTACAAAAAAAAATGATGACATATTGCGGCGATAAAAATGAACCTCATTTTTTAAGCGCTTTTAAAACTCTGGGTATATACTTTTCCATACATGAAAAAATAGAGTGTAGTAAACGATTTAATGCTCAGGCAAGAATTTTTGAAAATTTGAAAAAAAAATATGGTAAAACTGAAATTGGGGGAGGTACAAAATCTGTAAAGAAAGTTGAATACCCAAATAGAATTGAAACGATAGAAATTTTAAAAAAAAGACATAGCATTAGAGACTACGACGGAGAGTTTTTAATTGATAAGCAGGATATAATAAGAGTCATAGATTTAGCCAAGTTGTGCCCTTCAGCGTGTAACCGACATGCAATAAAAATATTTTACTCTCTAGATAAGCACAAAAATAGTGAAATTCTAAAATATCAAAATGGTAGTAGAACATTTAGAGACAACGTTCCAGGTTTGCTAATTGTAGCATCTGATTTAAGATACCAAGAGGGGGTTGAAGAAAGGAACTTAGGCTATATTGAAGGTGGCATATGGCTGATGTCACTGGTTAATAGTTTATATTTAAATGGTTTCGGTTCCTGTGTACTTAACTGGTGTGTAAGTCCATCTCATGATCAAGATTTTAAAACAGCATTTGGAATCCCAGAATATTATCAGATTTCAGCATTGATTTCTTTCGGTAAACAAACTGAAGACCAAAAAGTACCATACTCTATAAGATGCAAGTCAGAAGACTTTATCGAAAAGGTAGAACTTTGAGGAAAGTAAAAAAGCTAGTAACTAATAGCGTTTTAATGTTTTCGCGTATGGCGGTTATGATGCTGATTACTCTATATACATCAAGAGTCGCAATTGATTATCTCGGTGAAGAGGTGTATGGGTTATTTAGTTTAATAACAGGCGTTATCGTACTGGGGGCTTTTTTAACTACAATTTTAGAATCTACAGCGCAAAGGTTTATCTCAGAATCAATTGCATTACAAGACGACAAGCAAACGACAATAAGTACCCTATTTTCAGTTAACTTAGTCATGGCTATTACATTGTCAGTGATAGTTTATATCATTGGACAATATTATATTGAATATAAACTAGTCCAAAATGTAGTTAATAGAGAAACAATAGATAAAATATTTGTTGTAGCGATAATCACATTTATAGTTGGTGTTGTTTCATCACCATTACTCTCTATTTTTGTAGCATTTGAGAGAATGGGGTTATATGCAGCGATCACTTTTTGTGAGGTAATTTCAAAGCTATTGTTGTTGATATTTTTAATGAATGGAAAATATGACTCGGTACTATATTACTCGTTAGCACTCTTAACTTCAGTATTAATATCTAGATTATTAGCAATTTGGCTTTTGCGAATATATATTAAAAATTTGAAAATCCGCTTTGGTTTTGACAGAAACAAGCTAAAAAGAATATTTTATTATGTATCTTGGAATGCTTTTGGCTCATTGGCAGCAATTGCCAATAGTCATGGCGTGAGCCTTATTGTCAATGCGTTTTTTTCTCTAAATGTCAGTGCATACAGAGCAATAGCTCTGCAACTAAACTCTGCAATAATCCAAATCATCAACAGCGTACAAATTTCTTTCAACCCACAAGTTGTGAAGAATTATACTAAAAGTGATTATAGTTATTTATCATCATTAATTACAGTCAACGGTAGGGTTGTAAATTATCTATGCACCCTTATTATCGTTAGCCTAGTGGGTAATGTTGAAAAAATATTAGAATTGTGGCTTGGTGATAGTCAGCAATACCTTGTGAAATTTATATATCTTATGCTTGTCGATATATATATTATTTGCCAAACAAGTGCGCTTGTTTCTCTTGTCCAATCGACAGGAAAAATTAAAATTTACCAAATTGTTGTAGGTGGAACGATGCTAATGAATATACCTCTTTGCTATTTTTTATTGGGTATACATAAATCGCCACTAGTCGTTTACATCATTCCAATTATCATATCTCTTATTTGTATGCTAGAAAGGTTTATATTTGTTAAACATTTAAATATAGTATGTTTGAGTAATTATATTATAAACTCGCTACTCCGAGGCTTACTAATAATTCTTAGTCTAATATTTTTAAAATATACATTTTTAGATCAATCCATTCCGTTATATCTTAATATTTTAATATCAATTTCTATGTCTACATTTTTTTGGGTCATATTTGGACTGAAATATAGAGAATTACAATGGGCATGGAGTGTATTTACCTCTCAAAAAAATAATGTAACAAAATAAATATTATCTTACGACTTAATTAAACTAAATAGAAAAAGAAGTATTAAAATGAAAAAAATTGGAATTATAACTTTTCATCGAGCACATAACTATGGCGCTGTTCTTCAAGCATATGCGCTACAGAAAGCAGTCAAAAATCTGGGTTTTGATGTTGGATTTATTGACAAACAAAACAAAAAAATTGAAGAAGCTTACAAGTTGTATCCTAAATTCTCATTCATGAAAATTAAAAGTGAAACAAGAAAACTTGCACATCTACTACTTGATTTTAAAAGGAAGAGCCAAAGACACTCTGCATTTGAAAGTTTTATTTCAGAAAATCTTAATTTGTTAAATGTAGATAAGAACCAACCTAACTTTAGCTCAGTAGTTTTAGGAAGTGACCAAATATGGAATTTTACTTATACAGATGGTTTCGATGATCTATATTTTGGTGAAGATTGCAGTTTCAGCGCCGATAAAATAGTATCGTATGCCGCGAGTATGGGAAAAGCCGACTTAGAAGAAAAACTGATAAATCAACTTAATAGAAAATTAGCTAAAATAGATACAATCGGTGTTCGGGAGGATAGCTTACGAGACTTTATCCAAAAAAATTACGAAATGGAAGCCGAAGTCAATCTTGATCCAACTCTTTTACTAGATAAAGACGACTGGCAAGAAATAAGTGCAGAAAATATTAATAAAGAACCGTATTTATTAGTATATGAAGTTCAAGAGAATAGAATAACTCAACCTACTGTTAATTATATTGCAAAAAAATTGGGCTTACGAGTCATCACATTGTCAGCTAGGACAGACTTTAGGACGCCAAAGGATCACATATCAAACGCTTCACCAAACGAATATGTTAGCCTCTTTAGAAACGCGGCTTATGTTGTAACGACATCGTTTCATGGAACAGTTTTCTCTATCATTAATAATGTGTCATTTACAACAATTGGATTTGACAATGAAATTGATATTCGGAGTAAGTCTATCCTTGCAAAACTTGGAATTCCAGAGCGTATGATCGGCAAAGACGATGAGATATCTAATATTAAATTTGATATAAATTATACCAAAGTTGAAGATAAACTAAGTTTAATGAAAAATCAATCATTGAGTTTTTTAAAAAATGCAATTGAAAGCTAAAAAAATATTATTTGTCTTTCATAATAATGATGGGCACAGTGGTGCGACGGCCTCAATGCTGGATATTATTAAATATTTAGCTAATCAAAATAATTTAACACTTTGTGCTGTTATTCCTCATAAACCTGGAAATCTTGAGAGCAACTTACGAGATTTGAATGTGGAAGTTTTCATAGAAAGATACTATTCATGTAGATATGGAAATAAAGAGAGTTCATTCTTTGCCAAATTACCGACATTAAAGTCATTATTAAAGTCTGCGCTGACTTTTTTATCTGCTGTAAAGTTTCACTTTTCAAAAAATAATAAATTTGACCTTGTCTATAGTAATACAACTGATAATTTTTGGGGCTCTATCTATTCAATAATTTCAAGTATTGATCATATTTGCCACATTAGAGAATTCGGACTAGACGATCAAAATCAATTGCAGTCAATTGGCAATCGGAACTATTACAATCTTCTCAATAAAAGCACCGTAAATGTGATTGCTATTTCAAAGAGTATCTCGAAATACTTAGTCGAAGAGAGAAATATTGAATGTGGAAAAATAGTAGAGATATATGATGATGTAGGCGATGAACTAGAAGATTTTCAATATAGAAAGTTTAATAGTGAAATCCGACTATTAATGGTTGGCAGCTTCTTAGAAGGTAAAGGACAAGAATTTGTAATTGAATCAATTCAGTTGCTTAAAAACCAAGGTCTAGATATTCATTTGGGCCTCATCGGAGATGACTCTACACCATATGCAAGTTATCTAAAAAGAAAATGTTCTGAACTAGAGATAGAGAAAAATGTACATTTCTATGGATTTAGACATGACGTGAAAAAAATCAGAAAAAGTTACAACTTTGCCGTTATAGCTTCAACTGCTGAAGCTTTCGGTAGAGTTACTATAGAAGGAATGATGTCTTCACAAATTGTAATTGCAAGTGATACAGGTGCAAATACAGAGCTTATCAAACAAAATATCAATGGATTTCTATTTAAATATGGATGTAAAAAATCATTTTGTGACACAGTTATAAGCCTTGCAAATAATGATTTTGATCTAGAACGTGTCCAAAAGAATGGATTTAGTTACTCTAAATCTTTTTATAGAAATGAGTGTGGTAAAGCAGTACTCAAATTAATTCATAGTTAACGGCATGTTATGCGTAATTCAATATTCAATATCAGAACATCCACTTCAATATTCGGTTTTTTTTCGATAATAAGTGCCTATCTTCTAACAATAGGTCCGATTAATATTAGAATTTATGAAATAGGATTTTATATATTTTCATGTTCTATATTTTCACATATACTTAGTGAGAGAAAAATCAACTATAAATTTCTGATAGTATATCTAATAATTATGACATTCGTCTTAATGTCAATGTTTTCAATATTGGATTACAATGACATATACCAGAGATATTCTTTTCTATATCTTCTCAATAAATTAGTACCGATTTTAATATATGGTTTATGTGTATTTTATATAGGAAGAGATTCTATTGAATTTTTCTTTAAAGGACTATTGGCTATATGTTTTCTAGGATCAATTTTTGTTATGGTGGAGTATATTGAAATTTTAAGAGGTACTTACTCCGTCTCTAAAACCATTTTCGGCGTAATAAACGTTGATCCAAAAAAAATCACTGACTATATAAACCAAGGCTTTATAAGACCATCAGGTTTATCTATAGATCCAAACTTTATGGCAGGTTATAGTGGTCTATGTATTATTTACCTTTTTGGAGTTTACAAAAATAAATCTACATTTTCATTGAAAAGGTGGACTTTCGCCCTTCCATTATTTTTTCCAGCATTTGTTTTATTATCAAGGACTGCCATTTTTTCTATATTAATTACTTTGTTGATTATTCTGATATTGTCTATATTTGGGCTTTATCGAGGCAGAAAACATTCGCTTAATCAACTAACCCTCCTCGGTTTTTCTGTGGTCTCTGTCGTCTTTATTAACGTTGTAATAACACAGCCTGAGCTTTTGGAAAATATTTTAAGGCGGTTTTCTGTCAATGACGGCAGTGCGAGTCAGCGCATGGAGTATATTAAGTATTATTTATCCAATAATTCATTATCTTCAATGTTCATTGGAGGCGGCCCATATTCGTCCGGTTATATATTAGGAAAGGAATTTTTTGGTGATAATTTTGTTTGGGCGCCTGAAAGTGCATATCTTTCAATATTAATTGATTATGGTATTCTTGGGTTTACGTTCTTCTTAGGTGTTATTTTTTACACATCGTTGAAGTTATATGTAAATAGGGATTCATATTTTCCAGTGTATATCTATTTGTGTGTAATGCCGGTGGCATATAATTTTATGGGCGATAGAATTTTCTTGTATTTAATTACAGCTTTTTCAGTTTATGCATTTAAATATAGTAGGTTTAATTTTGAGTAATAATAGTATCTTAATTATTTGCCCAAGTTTTAATGGTTATCAAAACGAGATAAAGCATGGTGTGGAGCAAAAAGGTTACGAATCAGACCTCATCACTTATAACGAAGAAATAGCATTTGGAATTAATAAGCTAAAGTACCTATTAATACTTCTTGTAAGATGTATTTTTTGTATTTTTTGTATGGATTACAAGAAAAGTGAAAGCTATGCAAAAATAGAAAATTATATCTATCTTAGAGGAAAAGAAAACTTAAATAACTATCTTCAATCTGAGATAGATAAATTGATTAAAAATGGGAAGATATATAAATCAGTTCTTGTAGTTAAGGGCTTCGGGTTAAATTACAGCACTATTAAAAAGATAAATCTGGCATCACAAAACAATTCAATTCTGTACCAATGGGATCCGTTGTTACGTTATCCCGATGTATTAAAAACTTACGATCACTACCAAAAAGTGTTCACATTTCAAAGTACAGATGTTTTTAAGTATCCTGAATCTATATATTTTCCTACATTCTATAGAAAAGATAAGTCTTTAGAGAAATGTACATTAGAATATGATCTTTGCTTCGTTGGTGTTTTCGCCATCGGTAGGTATTTTAGATTGAATAAAATTAAAAAGAAGTGTAAAGCACTTAATCTTAGAGTTTATTTTAAACTTTATAGCAGGAATACTTTTTTACGGTTATTTGTGCCATCAGATTATCTAATTGATAAGAAGTTAGGGGCTGTAGAATTACGGGAAATCTATTCGAGGTCAAAATGTGTGGTAGATTTGTGCCACTCTGGTCAAGACGGCATAACCCAGCGAGTTTTTCAAGCGTTATCTTTGTCTAGGTATGTTTTCAGTGATACACCAGATATTGAAAAATTAAAAAAACTCCATCCGTCTTTGAAAACTCTAGTTTTTGATTTTAATACAATAGAAAATTTAGGCAATGCAACTCTTGAAAACACTTGTTTTTTGGAAGCTAAAAATAGTATCGAATCATATGAAGTCAGTAATTGGTTATCAACAGTATTGGATATAAAATAGTGAATATTCTATTCCTTATGGAAGATTTCGAAATGGGTGGTGTAGAGAATGTTACTCTAAGATTAATATCTGGATTATTAGATATTAGCCCTAATTATAATATCTCTGTAATTGGGTTAAGAACTGATGGGGTTCTTTTCAGACAGTTTGACAGCGTTTCAAATGTCACTAGTTTAACAGGTAACAATTTCTTTCAGCAGTGCAAATCACTAAAGAAAAACATAGATGAAATAGTGCCAGATATTGTCTTTTTCACCAAAGGAGGTCTAAGTCGCTTTAGTTTCTTATTTGGCAGTAATATAAAGACTTACGTGGTCCAACACGTTCCAATAGCTTTGCCAAGGAATAGGTTACACTTGAATTTTTTACGGAGGCTTTTTGCAACTTTTCTCTACAGAACAGTAACTGGTGTTGTTTGCGTTTCTGACGGTATAAAAGATGATCTAATTGCTAAGAAAGTTGTTCCTGAGGAGCGGGTTACTCGCATATACAATCCAGTTTTAGATGACAAGTTGTTCAAGTTGTCAAAAGAAGTCTCTGTAGAGTACAGCGACTATTTTGTTTGTATCGGTAGGTTACACTTTCAAAAAGGCTATGACTTTCTTATAGAAATAGTTAAATACCACAAAAGATTTAATCCGAATGTTAAAGTGGTAATTATTGGTGATGGTCCACTGAGGTCATGTTTGGAGCAGAAAATTAAAGATTTTGATCTTGAAGATAATATCTTGTTACACGGTGAAGTGCCAAATCCATTTCCGTATATTAAGAATTCAAAAGCTTTGCTATTACCATCAAGATGGGAAGGATTACCAACTGTATTGGTTGAAGCTTTGGCACTCAAGAAGCAAGTTATTTCTTTCGATTGTCCCTACGGACCAAAGGAGCTTACCTGTGGTGGGCGATACGGCTTTTTAGTCGATTCTGCAGATTATCGTAATTTTTCTGCAGCGATGAGTGATGTCAACCATTCGCCTAAACCAGAGCTAGATGTGAGTGAGTTTTTGATTTCTTCTTCTTGCCTAAATTATATTAGTTTATTTTCTGAGGGTTCACATGGATAACCTGAATGTTCAATGTGGAACGGCGTTTGAAAACTCTTTTAATTATTTCCTCAAGTCAAAAGGAAAACATATTATATCTTTTGTCAATCCTTTTTCTTACTATCAGTTAAAGGGTGACAGTAAATATAGAGATATTGATAAGCTTTTTTCTGATGGTTTACTACTTTGTACTTTACATCGTATTTTTTTTCGTAAGATAGCCAGAGCAAGTTTTGACTTTAGTTCAGTAGCGGATTTTGTCTTTGAAGAAGCATTACATCAAAACGCTAGACTCGCCATTGTGGGGGCAACTGATGATGAAAATAGAAAAGCTGTTGATATAATTGAAAGGAAGTATCCAGGCATTAATATAGTGTACACTAGCAACGGTTATATTAAGCGCGACCAATTGTTATTAGAGTCTATTGAATCGGTAATGCCTGACTTAGTTATATTGGGTATGGGGACGCCCCATCAAGAAAACTATGCACTTTTTTTGAAGGACAACTTACATAATGATTGTTTGATTATAACTTGCGGTGGTTTTCTAACTCAAACGTCAATACGTGAAGACTACTATTTCCCAGTGGTAAAGAAACTTGGTCTACGTTGGTTACAAAGAGCAATCATGCATAAACATGTCAGAAAAAGACTTCTAAAAGAATACCCATTATTTATTATTAGATATATTTCAGAAAATATTTACCATAAGTTGATCAATTAAATTGACAACAGTCAACCTTCTTTTACCTTCTATCATCTTAAATGAAATATCTACTTGAGATTTTAAATGATTAAAAAATGTTTATTCCCAGCAGCTGGCTATGGGACAAGATTCTTACCAGCAACCAAGTCGATGCCAAAAGAAATGATGCCAATCGTTAATAAGCCATTGATAGAATATGGTGTTGACGAGGCGATTCAGGCTGGCATGACGGATATGGCGATTGTGACAGGCCGTGGAAAGCACGCACTTATGGATCATTTTGATATGAACTATGAGCTCGAGCACCAAATTTCCGGTACAGCCAAAGAAGCATTACTCAATGATATTCGTGATGTGATCGACTCAGCTAGTTTTACTTACATTCGTCAACGTGAGATGAAAGGCTTAGGTCATGCGATCTTAACGGGTCGTGAGTTGGTGGGGGATAATCCGTTTGCGGTAGTACTGGCAGATGACTTATGTATCAACGAAGATCAAGGTGTACTGGCGCAAATGGCTGCGCTCTACAAACAATTTCGCTGTACTATTGTCGCGGTAGAAGAGGTTCCACGCGATGAAACCCATAAGTACGGTGTTATTGCAGGAGAACCACTAACAGACAGTATTATTCGTGTTACTGACATGGTTGAAAAACCTGAACCCGGTAAGGAGCCCAGTAACCTTGCTATCATTGGACGTTATATTCTGACTCCAGATATATTTGAAATTTTGGAGAATACTCAGCCAGGTAAAGGCGGTGAAATTCAGATTACTGATGCACTTTTAGAACAAGCAAAAAATGGTTGTGTATTAGCGTACAAATTTAAAGGTAAGCGGTTCGACTGCGGAAGTGTTGAAGGGTTTATCGAAGCGACAAACTATTGTTATGAAAATATTTACAAAAAATAGTGTCGTTTAAGTTGTTATGAGGAGCAGAAGTGCTCCTCTTTTTGTTTGAGGAATAGATATGAATGTTCTAGTCACTGGCGGTATGGGCTATATTGGAAGCCATACGTGTGTGCAAATGATTGAAGCCGGGCTTAACCCTGTAATTCTTGATAATCTCTCTAACAGCAAACAAGCTGTCCTTGGGCGAATCGAGGCGCTGACAGACCAAAGACCAACATTTTATCAAGGTGATATCCGAGATAAGTCATTTTTGGTCGAGCTTTTTAAAAATGAAAATATCGATGCAGTTATCCATTTTGCGGGTTTGAAAGCGGTCGGTGAGTCCGTTGAAAACCCTCTGGAATATTATGATAATAACGTCAACGGTTCTTTGGTGCTGGTCGATGCGATGAGGGAGGCTGGTGTCAAAAAGCTTATTTTTAGCTCGTCGGCAACTGTCTATGCTGAATCAGACATCCAACCAATGAATGAAGACTTTCCCAAGGGAGCGTCAAGCCCATATGGCCGTTCCAAGTTAATGGTTGAGGAGTGTCTAACTGATTTTCAGAAGGCTAATCCAGACTGGAGTATCACGTTATTGCGTTATTTTAATCCAGTTGGTTCTCATCCATCTGGCACCATGGGGGAGGATCCTCAAGGTATACCTAACAATTTAATGCCATATATATCTCAGGTTGCAGTTGGCCGAAGAGAGAGCCTTTCAGTGTTTGGAGACGACTATCCAACAAAGGATGGAAGCGGGGTAAGAGATTATATTCATGTCGACGATCTTGCCTCAGGCCATATTTCAGCTCTGAACAAAGTTGGTTCTGTTTCAGGTCTCCACACATATAACCTTGGCTCAGGCCAGGGGCAAAGTGTGTTTGAAATGGTTAGGGCATTTTCTGAGGCGTCTGGAAGAGAAATTCCATACGATATTACTGAACGTCGTGCTGGGGACTTGGCTGAATACTTTGCAGATGCGTCAAAAGCGGAGCGAGAGCTTGAATGGAGCACTTGTCGCTCGATACAAGACATTGCGAGAGACACATGGCGTTGGCAATCGCAAAACCCTATGGGATATAGCGAAGGCGAGTAAAAAACTCTGCCCAAATGATAAAGCAGCCAAATGGCTGCTTTATAAATAGTAAGTTACGCTTCTTTCTGCACTGAGTATGTTTCTTTTTTAGTCAAAAAACGTCTTACAAAACTTGTCACTTTCCAAATATGAGATAAGGTAAAATAGTAACCGACAAATAGAATCATGAAAGAGTAAAACATAATACTCTCTGAAATGTTGAGTTTCTCCCCAGCGATACCAATACCTACAAAGACAGATGACAGAAGGCAAATAGCGATAAGTGTCTGGGTTGGGCTCAGCCCAATTCTCTGGCATATATGATGTAGATGTTCCCTATCTGGTTTGAAAGGTGAGTCGCCTCTCTTAATCCTTCTTGCCATTATTGCAGCCATATCCATAAGGGGTAGGGCGATTAGCCAAAGAGCAGTGACTGGGCGCATGGATAAGCTTGATGACTCAGATTGTGTTCCACTTAATAGGAGCCAAATAACACTGAAGCCAATTAACATACTGCCAGCATCGCCCATGAAGACCTTTCTTGTTTTCCCCATCCAGCCCAAGTTCATTGCAACATACGGAATTAACGCTGCAATGAATATCAAGCAAAATTCAAACAACTTCATGTCTTGAGCGTCAAAGAATAAAAATGCTAAGCCTGAGAAAGTAACAATCGAAAGTCCGCCTAATAAGCCGTCAATACCATCAACCATGTTAAATGCGTTAATAGCACCGATGACAGCGAATACCGTTACTGCTAAGCCAAAGATTCCAAGTTCGACATTACCAAACGCAAAGAGATTCCCTAGATGTTGAAGTTTCAGGCCAGCAACAAACATCATTAATCCAGCTAGAACAGCTTGAATGATGATTCTTATTTTGTAACTGATATCGAGTTTATCGTCGAAAGCCCCAACCGTGGTGAGTGTTATCGCACAGCCTAGATAAGTGAGTGTCGTTGGATCGATTGTTTCATGTAATAAGATGTAACTGACAATTGTTAGGCAAACTGAAATGCCGCCAACAAGAGGAATAACGCCCTGATGTAGTTTTCTTGCGTTAGGATGATCAACTAGCCCAACTTTGATAGCAACTTTTCTCGCCAGCAGTAAACAAATGAACGAAGTGATGAGCCCGAGAAAAAAGGGTTGTATTATTTGAGCATATGGAGCTATCAGAGACATTTTCTTTCCGCCTTCTAAGACTCAATTGGGTCTTCTGTCTATTTTTGTGTGCAATACTACTCTTTGATATAGGATGATTTATTGCAGTGGATTAAATATGTGACTAGAGTCTCGTATGGAACGTTTTTTGTACTATCTTTTTAGACAAATGGCTCAGTGTCTAAAACCGAACCGAATTAATGTACTCTAAGAAACGTGAATATTATAGCGCGGGAGATTTACTCGAGAAAGCGTGAATTAAATCAACTTCAAATCAAACTCACACTAAGTGGAGATGCCCATCGTGACACCTTGTCGATAGCGTATAGAAGCCAACTTTTAGCTGGCTCCGACATAAAGTTAACTTAAGAATGAAACTGCTCGCAGGCCATTAGTGTGTTTTCTATTAATGTGGCGACAGTCATAGGCCCTACACCGCCAGGCACTGGCGTAATATGCTTTGCATTTTCACAAGCGACATCATATTCAACATCACCAACCAAGGTACCGTCTTCCTGGCGGTTGATACCCACATCCACAACCACTGCGCCGGGTTTGATCCAGCTTCCTGGAATGAAATTTGGTTTGCCTACCGCAACAACTAGAATATCAGCTTGGCGAACATGGCCTTCAAGGTCTTTGGTAAATCTATGACAGGTTGTCGTGGTACTACCCGCAAGCAAAAGCTCAAGAGTCATTGGGCGTCCTACTATATTTGATGCTCCAACCACTACGGCATGCTTACCTCGTGTTGGAATGTTGTATCTTTCGAGTAGTGTGACCACGCCTTTCGGGGTGCAGGAACGAAGTAGAGGTATGCGTTGACACAAACGTCCCACATTGTAGGGGTGAAAGCCGTCGACGTCTTTATCCGGGCGAATGCGTTCAAGGACATTAACTGCGTCCATCTGGGCTGGCAGAGGTAACTGAACCAAAATGCCATCAATTTCTTTGTCATCGTTTAGCTGGTCAATAACGGAAAGAAGCTCGTCTTCGGTTGTCGAGGCAGGTAAATCGAAGGATTTAGAGATAAATCCTACTTCTTCACACGCTCTTCGCTTACTACCGACGTAAACGCTGGAAGCAGGATCTTCGCCAACAAGTACTACCGCGAGTCCGGGAGCTCTCAGGCCAGCATCGGTCCGTGCTTGAACTCTAGCAGCGACTTCCTGACGAACAGTTTTAGCAATCAGTTTTCCATCAATAATTTGGGCGGCCATGGGTTTCCTTTGGCATTACAGGGAAGGACAGGATAGGCGCGTATTTTGGCAAAAAATGTCAGGAATAGCTACAGCGCAAACGTTTGCTTTTGGTTTGTGTTTGTTAACCGAACCTCTTTTGTATAACCAATTCCACGTTCTAGACTCGGCTATCTTTGAGGTGGATTTGTTGCCAGTGTCTCCGCTGCTGAGGATTCCGAGTATAAAACGACGTCATAACCGTGATAACTGTTGACAGCTTGTTGCAGCCACTCTTGGATATAAAGGGTTGAGACAAATACGGTTGTCCTTTTATTGCCCAGAGAAGGTTGGTTAAGCAGTTTGAAGCCAGAGCCAGACATCCCTGAAATCACACCAACCAGTTCGCCGCTATCATTAAACACACCGCCACCACTCATACCCGACTGAATAGCAGCGTCTGTGATACTAGCAGGGCAGCGTTGGAATAGCTTGCTATCTAAAAAGTTAACATCGAGATAGTACTTTCCACTGCTTGTGATCACTTTTCCAGTTAGGCCAAATCCAAATACATCTAGAGTTTGATTCTGATAAACGCGGCCAAGCATTGGGAGCCGTTTATCTATATTACTTGATTGAATGATTGCCACATCGCAGTAGGGGTGATATGCAACTACTTCACTGTAGTCATATCTCGCTACATGGGCCGCAGTTATGCTGAGTTTTGGGGTGATAGGAACACTGCTTCCATGGCCCCCAAGTAAAAAAGGAATACCGATAGGCAGATAGTTAAGTTCGGGGGATGACTTTTCATCTGCGAATTCAGTTGGCCCGTTTATGAGGAAACAGCCTTGAAGTACAGCTAAGCTGCATATAAATATGGCTAATGTCGCCTTTTTTAAGAAACGGATCATATCAATTATTCCATAAACGAGATTAAAGTCTCATTAATAAGATTGTCAATATGAGAGTAGGTAGGGATTGTTGTTCTTGCCAACTAAGGTGCCGATTTTTATGACTTTTAGGCTATATTGCTGATTTTTAAGGATTTACTTCCTTTTGGTGTTAAGTTGATGAAAGTATTGCTTATTTAGTGACTATTGGTTAGAAGAGCAGTCATAGGTGCCTATCATACTTGGCTCCTCTTCTCGCCTTGTTGCGTTTGACAAACTTCACCGTTGTCGAAAATGGGTGGAATCGCTGGATAGAGGTTTTCCGCAAACGAAAATCAGAATGGAGTTTTTGGAACGCAACAGAGATATGAATTATTTGGACGTAGTAGTGACTGGCTGTATCTGTATTGGTTTGAGTGAGAAGTTCCCTCCTCAGGGAGATATGAATATTGAAGAGTAACAAGCAGTTGGCGGATACTAACGAGAAGATACTAAGGCTCGATTCCTTTCTAGGATGAACTTTTCAGTTTTCATACCGATGGAGACATAAACTGTATGGGTCTGTTCCCCCTAGCAAAGATAAATTTATCGACTCTTCTGAAAGCTCTTTCTTTCCAAATTAGATAGAAATAATGTTGAAGCCAAAAATATCCACAGTGCAAGCGCGTTCTGGCAGTGGGTGCAAGTGACAGGTAGATAGCTAAAAGTCTCTCATCCGCAGTATTTTGGGCTCTGTCTTGAGTTGAGAAACACTGCCTAGTATTGGAGATTTTATATAATTGATATTAAATGAAATCACTTTTGCTGCATAAAAGAAGCCTAATGAAGCAGAGGCGTGAATGAAAGATCACACCTTCCACTATCTTGGTGATATGAGTGGTGCACCGTATTCAGTGCACCACTTATTTGCGCGTTTACTTTCAGAGAGTATCGCTGTCGGGTGCCACTGGTTGAGGCTCCTCAACAACAATTTTAGCTTTGCGAATACTGGCCAAGAACATGTATATGCAGGTCGCTGCGAAGCCAGCCCCAAAATATCCCATCAAATCGCTTGATTGCACTAACCACAATTTTGCAAGGCTCGGTCCCGCAACCGACCCCACACTGTAGCTGAGCAGCATAAGCTCTGTTGCAGCAACTATCTGCCCTTTGCTGATAGTTTGACACGCTAAGGTGATCGCCACTGGATAGAGAGCGAAAGTAGCGGCACCAAGCAAAAATAAGCTGACAATAGTACCAATTTGATGAGTGGCTACCTCTGTCATTGCTACCGAAAGCACGCCCAGCAAGCTGAATAGTGCCATCAGGAGTCGCTTTGATACCCGTGAATTCAACCAGCTCACTGCCGGCTGAATGATCATGCCACCCAGAATTACCACAGACATCAGTGTTCCTACTTGTTCGCCACTGCTAAAGCGTCTCTCGAACTCGAGTGGCAGCAAACCATATACCACACCCATCAGCAGGCCTGAAACGACACAACCAACGAAAGCGGCCATAGGTAGTGAACGGATGTCATTCATTCTGATGGCACTGTGTTCCACATCAGCAGGTTGCGAACCTTTTTTTAGTGCAGGCGGCAAACTGGCCAGCAGCATCATTGTGCCAATCAGTGCGAATGGCATCAGACCTTCAACACCAAAAAATCCAATACCCAACTGCCCAAAAGCGGTGCCACCGTAAAGAGACGCCATGTACAGCCCAAGGCGTTTCGATCGTGCACTCTCGCTGTCTGCCATTAAGAGCCAGGATTCAATAACAACAAAGACGCCGGCAACTGCAATCCCTGCAACAAAACGTGCGCCCAGCCAGACTGTCTGACTAATAAAAAAAGCCATTATCAATACTGTGGCTGCTATGACAGCTAAAAAACTCATTAATGCGATACGGTGGCCTAGTCGAGCCACAACTTTTGCGCTGAATAGAGCACCGATAAGAAGACCAAAATAATAAATGCTTGCTAACCATGCGGCGAGCTCAACCGGGAGTCTGTGCGTCTCAAGAGCAAGCGGGACCAGACTCATCAGGTAGCCAGATGCTAGAGCGAAAATGCTTAGGCTAGCAACAGGCACAATAGTGCTGTTGCCCACATCGAGAGAGAGTGGGTTTGCGTTCACTTTTTTATTCCAAAATCATGGGATTGAAAGGTAGAGATTTTGGCGGTCGCCGAATGCTCTGATTGTTTTTCGCGCGGATTATTCAGTTGAAAGTAAGATGAGTAAAATGAAAAAAATGATTGTTTAAGATTAAAAAAACTAATCCGAAAAAGTATAGGTTTAATGGTGATAAGCAGGACGAAAAGAAAAGATTAGACGGCGAAAGATTTACATAACTCAGTCTCTATAGCTTTCAATAAGTTCTGTGCGTCTATCTTGAATAGTTACTTCGCACCAATACTGTTTATTATTAAAAATAAAATCATCCGTGTTGCTCTTCGATGGGGGTGGAGAAGAGATTCTTTCGAAATGAAAAGACAGTCTTTTGTCTATTACTGTAGATTTTATCCGCAATACTAAGAAAACCCAGTCGTTAATAGAGATAAATGGTCACTAATGTCTATTTATTAGGCGGTTAAACAAAATCACGTAGGAAAAGCATTGACGACCTGAAAGCTGTCTATATAATTCAGCTCTGTGTTAGACGCAGCTCGTTAAGGCCTCGTCAAATACAGACCAAAATGTGCGCCCTTAGCTCAGTTGGATAGAGCAACGGCCTTCTAAGCCGTGGGTCACAGGTTCGAATCCTGTAGGGCGTGCCATTTTCCTCACATTTTCGTGAATATCCCCGAAATACAAGCTTTCCCTAGTGACTATCGGGATGCCAATCCGCTAACACGTTAGCTACTGCTCTATTTGTAATTAGATCCACTCGTTTAATCGACTCCTGTAGTGATCTTTTTATCTCAGATAGAAGTTCCAATAAACCGCTTGTTTGTCCTCAAGAACTCAATAGACATTTGAGATCGATGGGTTGTTGTGAATGTTGATTGTATTTCTCAGCAGCATCCATGAATCAATATAGAGAAATAATCATCCACAAACCCACCGTATAAAACAGTTTGTACCCTCAACGAAACAAATTACCCGCATAATACTAATCAAATCATAAACGTTGATAGGCTATGAAATTTTGTGAGAGAAAAGATTAGCTGTGATTCCAATTATCTAGTTCCTGTCCGTCATTAGGTGACAGGCCCAAAATATCACCATCGGTATTGATGCCAAGACCTGTAACTGTCCGGTTAGCGTAGGCAAAATAGGCGGTGACCTGGTTTATCTCTAGAATTTCACCATCACTCCAGCCCAGTGTCTGTAATCCCTGGATGTCACGTTTGCCTGTATTACCGGGAGACACGGTCAGAGTGCGAACATAATCGAAGACTTTTGCATGTTTAGTATCAAAGGCCTCATCAAAGTTGTGAGACTGTAGCGCTTGTTTGATCTTGTCAGCGTTGTGCAAAGGTTGTTCACCGGATGTATTGAGTAAACGCTTCATTCCCTCGAAGTGATGGTCAAAGCAATAGTTACAACGATTGAGGTAGCTGACGTAAACGCCAATGGCCTCGAGAAACCACTTCGGCACAGTGTTCCTTGGGTGGTGTAAGACATACTTATAAATAGTCATATGTCCTTCCATCGTGTGGGGACGAAGACTGTGAGCCAACATAATATTGTCGACGTTATTGTCTGGACCTTTTACTCTGTCATACAGTTTTTTGAGATTGTCGCTGGCGTCTTCGTAACTGACCGTTTTGATCCAACTCATACTATTTCCCTCATTTATGTTTTCATCGGCAGTTGTTGGATCCACTATGCCGACGGTACGATGTCGACTCTATTTTCGGGCGCGACTTTGAGAGCCGTCTTGCTTTCTCACAATGTTTTATGCCGATCGCATACAACTGTTCACATGGATAGAGCAAACTTCCCGCGTTTTCCGTCAAAATCTGATAATAAAATTCAAATTACGCCTTGAAAGATGGAAATCTGTCCCCATTTCACAGAAACATTGTATCTGCGCTGACCTGTCTCGACTCGGTCGAACGGTGTCGCTATAATGGCGCGTCTAAAAATTTGGCTCTTTCCGAGAGCTCGTTGATACTGGCATTTCACATGCTGTGTATCCTGATTCACAGGCGCTGTGGCAAATCTAACACGCTGCAGCACGAAAGGATGCTACCGGCGGTAAGCCGGGCAACATCACTCAGTAACCCTGAGTTAGTTTTGAGGTTATATTAAAAATGCAAGTTACCGTTGAAACCACAGAAGGCCTAGAGCGCCATCTGACCATCACTGTTCCGGCTTCTAACATTGAAGATGCTGTAACTGCTGAACTACGCAACATTGCGAAAAATCGTCGTTTCGATGGTTTCCGTAAAGGCAAAGTGCCTTTGAAAATGGTTTCGCGCATGTACGGCAAAGCAGTACGCATGGACGTTATGGGTGAAGTGATGCAACGCCACTTCATCGAAGCCATCATTAAAGAAAAAATCAACCCAGCAGGCGCGCCAAGCTTCACTCCGGTGGACAATGAAGAAGGCAAAGATCTGGTATTCAAAGCTTCTTTTGAAGTTTACCCAGAAATCGAACTTAAAGGTCTGGAAAGCATCGAAGTCGCTAAGCCAAAAGCAGAAGTAAAAGACGAAGATGTTGCTGAAATGATCGATACGCTTCGCAAGCAGCAAGCAGAATGGTCTGAAATCGATGCAGCGGCAGAAGAGAAAAGCCGTGTAACTGTCGACTTCACAGGTTCTATCGACGGCGAAGAGTTTGAAGGTGGTAAGGCTGAAGGCTTTGCACTGGAAATGGGCCAAGGCCGAATGATTCCTGGTTTCGAAGACGGTATTGTCGGTAAGAAAGCAGGCGACGAGTTCGCTATCGACGTGAACTTCCCAGAAGATTACCACGCTGAAAACCTGAAAGGTAAAGCGGCGAAGTTTGACATCAAGCTGCACAAAGTTGAAGCGCAGGAATTGCCAGAGCTGACTGAAGAATTCGTTCAGCGTTTCGGTGTTGCTGATGGCTCTCTTGACGGCCTGAAAGCAGAAGTTCGCAAAAACATGGAACGCGAACTGAAGCAAGCCGTTAAGAACAACATCAAAGAGCAGGCGATCAACGGTCTTGTTGAGCAAAACGATATCGACGTACCTGCTGCTCTGATCGAGCAGGAAATCAACGTTCTGCGCCAGCAAGCTGTTCAACGTTTCGGTGGTAACGCTGACAACGCACCTGAGCTTCCTGCTGAACTGTTCCAAGAACAAGCGAAGCGTCGCGTAGTTGTCGGTCTGCTTCTGGGCGAAGTGATCAAGTCAGAAGAATTGAAAGCTGATGACGAGCGTGTCAAGGCTCTGATCTCTGAAATGGCGTCTGCGTACGAAGATCCAGCCGAAGTTGTTGCTTACTACGAAAACGACCAGAAGATGATGGACAACATGCGCAATGTTGCTCTGGAAGAGCAGGCCATTGATGCAATTCTGGGCAAAGCTAAAGTATCTGAAAAAGAACAAGCTTTTTCTGAGCTGATGAACCCTGCTCAGGCTTAAGTGCTAGAATTGTAGAGTGGACATTTGACTTAGAATTCACTCTTCTGATAACAATGGTCCGTATGAAGTTTTTCATCCGGGCCATTTATTTTTAGGGATTTTTATTATGAGCTATCAAGAAAAAAACGGTATGCCTTCAATCATGGATGCGCTGGTACCCATGGTCGTCGAACAGACGTCTCGCGGTGAGCGTTCGTACGATATCTACTCCCGTTTGCTCAAAGAGCGGGTGATCTTCCTGACGGGCCAGGTTGAAGACCACATGGCTAATCTTGTTGTGGCTCAGTTATTATTTTTGGAATCAGAAAATCCTGATAAGGACATCTTTCTGTACATCAACTCACCGGGTGGCTCTGTGACTGCGGGTATGTCAATTTATGACACCATGCAGTACATTAAACCAGATGTCAGCACTGTGTGTATGGGACAGGCGTGTTCTATGGGAGCATTCCTTCTCGCTGGTGGCGCTGAGGGCAAGCGTTTTTGTCTGCCTAGTTCTCGAGTAATGATTCACCAGCCTCTGGGCGGTTTCCAAGGTCAGGCATCAGATATTCAAATACATGCCCAAGAAATTCTGACCATCAAACAAAAACTCAACAACTTGCTGGCAGAGCACACAGGACAACCACTGGAAGTAATTGAACGTGACACGGATCGCGACAACTTTATGTCTTCGCAGGATGCGAAGGATTACGGTCTTGTCGATGACGTGCTCAATAAACGATCATAAGTAATCCAGTCAGAAGTTTAGCGCGTTTACCAATGCTGGTTCTAACAAATGAGTTTGACGCATGTCGGAAATTTGTACCGAATTGTTATAGACTCAAAACATGGCAATAATGGGTAAACGCCACAAAGAGGATAGCTAATGACAGATAAGCGTAAAGATGGTGGCAGCGGTAAATTGCTCTACTGCTCCTTCTGCGGCAAAAGCCAGCATGAAGTGCGCAAATTAATTGCCGGACCTTCTGTTTATATCTGCGACGAGTGTGTCGATTTATGTAATGACATCATTCGCGAAGAAATTAAAGAAGTTATGCCGAAGCGTGATAGCAATCAGCTTCCGACACCGCATGAAATCCGTGCTCACCTAGACGATTATGTCATCGGTCAGGCGCAGGCGAAAAAAGTACTCTCAGTAGCGGTCTACAACCACTACAAGCGTCTGAGTAACGGTGACACCAACAAGGAAGGCGTTGAGCTTGGCAAGAGTAACATCTTGCTCATTGGTCCGACAGGTAGTGGTAAAACGTTGCTTGCCGAAACACTGGCTAGATTCCTTGATGTTCCTTTCACTATGGCAGATGCAACCACGCTAACTGAAGCGGGCTACGTAGGTGAAGATGTAGAAAATATCATCCAGAAACTGCTCCAGAAGTGTGATTATGATGTCGCGAAGGCGGAGCGGGGCATTGTCTACATCGATGAAATTGACAAAATTTCGCGCAAGTCGGATAACCCATCTATTACGCGTGACGTGTCAGGTGAAGGTGTGCAGCAGGCGCTCCTCAAGCTGGTTGAAGGGACCATTGCTTCTGTCCCTCCGCAAGGTGGACGTAAACACCCTCAGCAGGAATTTCTGCAGGTAGACACTTCCAAGATCCTGTTTATCTGTGGTGGTGCATTTGCTGGCTTGGATAAAGTCGTTGACCAACGTGTATCCAAAGGTTCGGGTATCGGTTTCGGTGCTGAAGTGCGCTCTCAAGAAGAAGAGGCGTCACTCAGCGACTTGTTTAGCCAGGTTGAACCCGAAGACTTGGTCAAGTATGGCCTGATTCCTGAATTCATCGGTCGTTTGCCAGTAACGGCAACACTTGGCGAGTTGGACGAAGCTGCATTGGTTCAAATACTACGCGAACCGAAAAACGCGTTGACCAAGCAGTATGGCGCATTACTCGAAATTGACGGCGTTGAGCTGGAATTCCGAGATGATGCACTGACCGCAATTGCTCACAAGGCGATGGAAAGGAAAACAGGTGCTCGTGGTCTGCGTTCGATTGTTGAAGCAGTGCTGCTTGACACCATGTATGACTTACCTTCGACTAAAGACGTCAGCAAAGTTGTCATTGATGAAACCGTCATCAATGGCGAGTCTGAGCCTCTTCTCATTTACGAGGCGGGCGAAAATCAGGCCGCTGGTGCGGAATAATACCTTACAAAGTGACAGGTTATCACTTGTCCTTATCGTGACGTTCTGAACAAAAGGAGGCAAACGCCTCCTTTTTTGTCAAATAACCACCAATATACTGCAGTTTTGGCATTGAATACGGCTAATACGACCCCATATACTCAATAACTACGTAAAGCGGAAGAGAGAAAAATATGAACTTGGAGCGTTCCGAGCGCATTGAGATTCCGGTCCTGCCACTACGCGACGTGGTAGTGTACCCCCACATGGTTATTCCACTGTTCGTTGGCCGGGATAAATCTATCCGCTGCCTCGAAGCAGCCATGGATGACGATAAACAAATTCTGTTGGTTGCTCAGAAGGATTCAGCAACTGACGAGCCGACTATTTCTGACTTGTATGAAGTAGGAACCGTTGCCACCATTTTACAGTTACTGAAACTGCCTGACGGCACAGTAAAGGTGCTGGTTGAAGGACTTCAACGCGCTGAAATTAAGAAATTTTCAGACCATGACTACTTTGTTGCTGATGCTGATTATCTCGTCACGCCTGAGATGGACGAACGTGAGCAAGAGGTACTGGTAAGAACGGCGATTAGCCAGTTTGAAGGCTTCATTAAGCTAAACAAAAAGATACCGCCTGAAGTCCTGACGTCAATGAGCGGGATTGATGAAGCTGCTCGGCTTGCGGATACCATTGCTGCCCACATGCCACTTAAGTTGCAGGACAAACAGCAGGTTCTTGAGATCATTGATATTGCAGACCGTCTTGAATATCTGATGACCATGATGGAATCTGAAATTGATCTGTTGCAGGTTGAGAAACGCATACGCAGCCGCGTTAAAAAGCAGATGGAGAAAAGTCAGCGCGAGTACTATCTCAACGAACAAATGAAAGCTATCCAGAAAGAGCTGGGAGAGCTTGATGATGCGCCTGATGAGTTTGAAACGCTTCAGAAGAAAATTGATGAAGCGAAGATGCCGCAGGAAGCCAAAGAGAAAACAGAGCAGGAACTGCAAAAGCTGAAGATGATGTCTCCGATGTCAGCTGAGGCGACAGTGGTCCGCAGTTATATCGACTGGATGGTCAGTGTACCTTGGGCGAAGCGTTCGAAAGTGAAGAAAGATCTTTCGAAAGCTGAACAAGTACTTAACGAAGACCATTATGGGCTTGAGCGGGTCAAAGAACGTATTCTTGAGTACCTCGCAGTACAAAACCGTGTCAACAAGCTCAAGGGACCCATTCTGTGCCTTGTAGGGCCTCCTGGCGTAGGTAAAACTTCTCTAGGACAGTCTATTGCAGCAGCAACGGGGCGAAAGTATACCCGCATGGCTCTGGGTGGTGTTCGCGACGAGGCTGAGATCCGTGGTCACCGTCGTACTTATATCGGCTCGTTGCCGGGTAAGCTGATACAGAAAATGGCGAAGTTGGGGTTAAGAACCCGCTGTTCCTGTTGGATGAGATTGATAAGATGTCATCTGACATGCGTGGTGATCCGTCTTCTGCATTACTTGAAGTACTTGATCCTGAGCAGAATAACGCGTTCAACGATCACTACCTTGAAGTGGACTATGACCTGTCTGACGTGATGTTCGTGGCTACCTCGAACTCAATGGATATTCCGGGTCCACTGCTTGACCGTATGGAAGTGATTCGTCTGTCTGGTTACACAGAAGATGAAAAACTGAATATCACTAAGCAGCACTTGCTCGACAAGCAAATCAAACGTAACGGTCTTAAGCCACACGAGCTGACGATTGAAGACTCTGCAATACTGGGTATTATCCGTTACTACACGCGTGAAGCGGGTGTTCGTAGTCTTGAGCGTGAGGTATCTAAACTGTGTCGTAAGGCAGTGAAAGAGATCCTTCTCAACAAAGATATAAAGACCTTAACCATCAACGGTGACAACCTCAAAGATTACCTTGGTGTTCAACGCTTTGACTATGGCAAAGCGGACGAAGAGAACCGCATCGGTCTGGTGACTGGTCTGGCATGGACTCAGGTTGGTGGTGATTTGTTAACCATTGAGACTGAATCTGTACCGGGTAAAGGTAAGCTGTCGCAAACAGGTTCTCTGGGTGATGTCATGCAGGAGTCGATACAAGCAGCAATGACTGTTGTTCGAAGCCGTGCTGACAAATTGGGTATCAACAGTGATTTCTATGAGAAGCGCGATATCCACGTCCACGTTCCTGAGGGCGCAACACCGAAAGACGGTCCGAGTGCAGGTATTGCCATGTGCACTGCATTGGTATCGTCCCTGACGGGTAATCCAGTCAAAGCGGAAGTTGCCATGACAGGCGAAATTACCCTGCGCGGTGAAGTTTTGCCTATTGGTGGTCTCAAAGAGAAACTGTTGGCTGCACACCGCGGTGGTATCAAGACAGTGATTATCCCGAAAGAAAACGAGCGTGATTTGGAAGAGATTCCTGATAATGTGAAGGCAGATTTATCAATCCATCCAGTACGTTGGATCGATGATGTGCTAACCCTTGCACTTCAGAACAATCCTCTTGGAATCGAGCTGGTCACTCCCCGAAATAGTGACGCGCAGCAAAAATAAACAACGAAATAAGCTGACAGTCGGCAAAAGGCTTGTCAGCTTTTTTGTTGAGGGCTAACTTAAATTTTAACGCTGCATACCTTATTAACTCAGTAGCAGCAGCGTCTATAAACCAAAGCGTTAACTATAAGTGGCGATGAGAGTCGTCTTTGACCGAAAAAAATGGGATTTTCGGAATTGCTTCAGTAAGGGGATGAATAGTGAACAAATCACAGCTAGTAGAAAAAATCGCAGAAAATGCTGATCTGTCAAAAGCATCAGCAGGCCGTGCGTTGGATGCGTTGATCGACGCCATCTCTGATTCACTCAAAGACGGTGATCAGGTTGCTCTTGTTGGTTTTGGTACATTCTCTGTTCGTGAGCGCTCAGCACGCACAGGCCGTAACCCACAGACAGGTGTTGAAATAGACATTCCAGCAGCGAAAGTACCCGGCTTCAAAGCCGGTAAAGCACTCAAAGACGCAGTAAACTGAGCCACCACCTTTTGTCTTTTGTCGCACCATGTTGGTTTAAGACTTTAATCATCGCGACTTGAGCGTATAATCAGTTTTATCAGAGTGTAAGGGCGCATCTCGGATGCGCCTTTTTAGTTTTTATAAACAGACAAAATGTCAAAACAGTAGTTTCAAGAGTAGGAGTGACGGCAAGTTATGATGGAACGACTGCGTGAAGGCGCAAATAGCTTCGTGGTAAAGATAATCCTGGCATTGATTATCTTCTCCTTTGTATTTGCCGGAGTGGGTAATTACTTAGTGGGCGGAAGCAGCGCACCGGCCGCTAAAGTCGGTGATCGAGAGATCAGTCAGAACGATTTTGAGCAGGTTTATCAAAATGAACGTGCCCGTATGCAAAATCAGGCTGGTGAATTCTTTACAGCACTTTTGGGTGACCCCAAGTATCTGGCGGAGTTTCGCCGCAATGTGCTTGATCGTATGGTTAATGATGTGTTGCTTGAAGAGCAAGCTGCGAACCTTGGTATGCGTATCAGTGATCAGCAAATCAAAGATGCAATCTTGGCGATGCCTCAATTCCAGCAGGGTGGTAGCTTCGATAACGAAATGTATAAAGCTGCGCTTCGCCGTGCGGGATTCTCACCTGAGAGCTTTGCGGAATACATGCGCCGCGAATTGGTGAGAGAACAGCTCGTCTCTGGTCTGCAGGGAAGTGAATTTGTTCTCAAAGGAGAGCTTGACAGTCTCTACAAGTTGGAGAATCAGACGCGCCGTGTCAGCACACTGACCCTTCCAGTCAGTGACTTTTCTGCCAAGGCTGAAGTGACTGAAGATGAGATGAAAGAGTACTATGAAGCGAATTCTTCTCAGTTCATTCGTCCGGAAAAATACAAAATTGCCTACGTTGAGGTATCTGGAAAGAGTATCGCTGATAACTCTCAAATCACTGATGAAGAGATCAACGCATACTATGAAACCAACAAGGCAAGCTTTAGCAGTGCTGCACAGCGGAAAGTGAGTCATATCCTGATCGAGGGTGACAGCGACGACGCTAAGCAGAAAGCGGAAGCGCTATTATCACAATTGAAAGCTGGCGCTGACTTTGCAACATTAGCAAAGGAGAATTCGGCAGATACTTTCAGTGCTGAAAACGGTGGCGAGCTTGACTGGTTTGAAGCGGGTGTGATGGATGCTGAATTTGAAAAAGCAGCATTTGCCATGACGGAAAAGGGTCAGCTGTCGGACGTTGTGAAATCGTCGTTCGGTTACCATATTCTAAAGCTTGATGACTTAAAAGAAGTCGAGTCCAAGCCTTTAGAGACGGTTAAAGACGAGATCATTAAGCGAGTTAAAGAGCAGCAGGCTGCTGAAAAGTTCTATGAGCTGCAGACAGCACTGTCTGAAAAAGCATTTGAAATGCCAGATAGCCTTGAGGATGCCGCTGAAGCTGTTAACCAGAAAGTGGTAACGACTGACTTTGTCTCTCTTGACGAACTCAAAGGCTCCTTGGCTAATGCTGCGGTGATTCGTGCACTGCAAAGCGATGAGGTACTAAAGGACGGCCTGAACTCAGAGGTGGTTGAGATTGCTCCTGAGCATATCATTGCTGTTCGCATAGAAGACAGTCAGCCAGAAATTGTTCTCCCGTTTGATCAGGTTTCTGAAAAGGTCAAAACCAGCCTATCTGAGCAAAAAGGTGAAAAAGCGGCAAAATCTCTCGCTGATTCTCTGATTGCAGAACTCGTTGAAGGTAAAACTGACGCGCTGACTCAATCTGGTTACAGCTTTACTGAGGCGAAGGACATTGCGCGGGTATCTGAGCAGCGCGAGGTGTCGCGACTGGCATTCACGTTAGGTAACCCATCAGAGGGTGAGAAGCGCTACGGAACCACAACGGATGTTAATGGTGACGTTGTGGTTATTGCTCTTGAGGCGGTAAACCAGCCAGACACCAAAGAGCTTGAGCAGAGTAATCCTCTCGCAACCCGTGTGGAGCGTACGTTAGCAACGACCAACATTACTGCTACTCTTCAGCAGCTAAAAGAGAAAACGGGTGTCACTTACTTGGTAAACGGCGCAGAAGCGTCTGAGTAAGATAATTAGAGCAGTCATAAATACTGTTGTAATTGATAAGTATATTCGACGGAGCCTGTCATAGGCTCCGTCGATTTTTTTTCAATATCATTTTTATCATCTTAAATAACCACTTACGCTCCTCCCTAATTTATTAAACTATATTAGTGAGGAAGAAATCATGAAACACATCATCTCTGCCATTATCCTATCTTTTGCTGTATTACTGACTCCGGTGGCATTGGCTGAGCAGTCTGAAGCTGCGAAAGTTGAACAGGTGAATATCAACACCGCCGATCTGGAAGAACTCGACAAAATACTGATTGGCATAGGAGAAAAAAAAGCTCAGGCAATCATTGATTATCGACTGGAATTCGGTCAGTTCACCACGATCGAGGACTTGTCTAAAGTGAAAGGAATTGGTGAGGCGACAGTAGAAAAAAACAGACATCTTATTGTTCTGTAACTAAAACTGAATGTTATGTGCAGGGAGATCACACTCTCCCTTCTTTCCTTTCCGTACTTCCATCTCTTCTTTTTACCCGCTTTGATAAGGCTTTTTCCCGCTTTTGCTTGAGTATTCTTGCCTACCACAACACAATGATATTAGGGCACCTTGATGTGCGCACTGGATATATTCTCGTCTAAATCAGTTGGTTTACCATGTAAGGACACTATGACTAAAGATTCTAAAACCAGTCACTTTTTTGCTTATCTCGCCAGAATGAAACTTATTTATCGCTGGCCACTGATGAGGAATGTTTTCAATGAAAACATCTCTGAACACAGCCTGCAGGTTGCTTTTGTTGCTCACGCATTAGCATTGATTGAGAACCGTAAGTTTGAGGGGAACTTCAATCCAGAACGTGTCGCTCTGCTCGCCATGTTTCATGATTGTAGTGAGGTCATTACTGGGGACTTACCGACGCCTATCAAATATTTCAATCCTGCGATCGCCGATGAATATAAAAAAATAGAACAAATCGCGGAAGAGAAATTGATCTCCATGTTGCCAGAAGAGTTTCAGGATGACTACCGTGGACTGGTCGTGAGTGAAGATAAAGATCCCGACGAATACAGGCTGGTGAAACAAGCTGACTCAATCTGTGCTTATCTCAAGTGTCTGGAGGAATTGTCGGCCGGCAACCATGAGTTTAAGTTAGCAAAAAGTCGACTCGAAAAGACAATGAAGAAACGCCGTAGTGAGGCGACGGATTATTTTATGTCAACGTTTGCAGAAAGCTTCAACCTGACACTGGATGAAATCAGCGATGAGTAAACAAGTAATATCTGATAAATGGCAGGAGAGACTGGCAACAGAGAATAAAAAGCGCCGCGATGACAGGCGCTCTGTCTTCCAGCGCGACCGTGCCCGTATCCTTCACTCAGCTGCATTCCGTCGTCTTCAGGCTAAAACGCAGGTGCTTGGGGCGGGCCTCAACGACTTTTATCGTACCCGTTTGACACATTCTCTTGAAGTGTCTCAGATAGGCACAGGTATTGTTGCCCAGTTAAAGCAGAAACAATCAGAATTTCGTGATCTTTTGCCTTCGACCAGCTTAATGGAAAGCCTATGTCTTGCTCATGATATTGGTCATCCACCCTACGGACATGGTGGGGAAATTGCCCTTAATTATCTGATGCGAAACGATGGAGGGTTCGAGGGAAACGCGCAAACGTTCAGGATTGTCACTTTACTAGAGCCATACACCGAAGATGATGGTATGAATTTGGCGAGAAGGACCCTGTTGGGTTTGATGAAATATCCTGTGCCACTTCGTTCTGTGTATCGGCAAAAGCTCGCACCAGATGTTGAAAATTTCCGTCACCTGAGAGTGGATGACTGGCACCCTGCAAAGGGGCTGTATGATTGCGATGCAGCACGCTACGACTGGGTGCTTTCGCCATTAAGTGATTCGGACAGAGAGCTTTTCACCTCATTGAGGTTCGCTCCTGAGGCGGACAGCCACGGCAAATCTAAATTTAAATCCCTTGATTGCTCAATTATGGAATTGGCTGATGATATAGCCTATGGTGTGCACGACCTTGAAGATGCAATTGTCATGGGAATAGTCACCCGGGAGCAGTGGCAACTTGCGGTGGCCAGCAGGCTGGCAGAATGCAGTGATCCATGGCTTGAAGCAAATGTAGGCTACCTGAGCGATCAGATGTTTGGTAAGCATCATGAGCGTAAGGATGCCATTGGTGCACTGGTCAATACCTTGCTGACATCGATAACGATTGTGCCATCGATACAGGATGGCGTGAATGCATTCAACGATCCCTTACTTAAGTGGAAAGCGAGTATGCCAGAGAACATGAACGTGGTTCTGGATACGCTCAAGCAGTTTGTGAGTAATTACGTCGTGAAAAAGCCAGAGCTTCAGGTTATCGAATACAAAGGTCAGCAGTTAGTCATGGAGCTCTTCGATGCTTTTGACTCCGATCCCAAGCGCTTATTGCCTTCAGCAACACGTGAACGTTGGCTTGAGGCCAGAGCCGGGGGGGAGAGTGGAAAGCGGGTGATCGCAGATTACATCTCAGGTATGACTGACGGTTTTGCGCAACGTTTACATGCAACTATGTTTACCGCAGCCAGTCAGGGCCCTCTGTACGACATTCACTGAGTCTTTTTTCCTGGACCAAACTGTCGCTCATAAACATCGGGCGGCAGTTGACTGAGGTGAAAGGCGACCATCTTATCGAAACAGTCGATTAGAGGTTGGTAATGGTTGTTATCGTTCGCCAGCAGAGACAGAGCATGATAGCCAGCTTCGACGGTCGATAACCCGCCAGTTTTTGCCGTCTTTCTTATCCGATAATTACCTGTTAAGTCGTCCGGTAACACGAGTGCAGGTAACATCTGTAGCCGTTGCGATAGCTGATACATCTTAAATGCCTTTTTCCACGTGCCATCTAAGAGAACTAGGCCAAGGTTATGTACATTCTGGTCCGATGAAAGCGAAGTAATTGTTTTTGCGTTATCTGAGGGATAAAGAAGGTGCCAGTTGATATCACTGTTATCCAATTGATCGAGAAACTCAGTGTTCTGATCGAATTCTTCACCGACGATCAGTTGCGAGTGCTCCAGTGATAGAGAGAGAATTCTTGCTGTCCCTTTGGCTTGATTTACCTCGCTGGGGTGTTGAAGGATCAGCAGAGGGATGTTGTTACCAATAGGTGTAATCTTCTCGCAGATACACGCTTTGTGGGCTTTGTTACAGCGATGGCAATATCGGGAGCAATTTCGTTGCATGGGATCTATCTGGCCAATTAATATCAAGCTTTCGCATCAGTAAATGCTAACTAATTCAATGTTGGTAATTTCAACAGGTAATAGTCATTGAAGTTTAGCGTGTTGAGCTTTGTGATTTTTCAACAAGGAGCCATCTTGCCAGTCATTATTCTTTTTTGCTCAATCGCTATACTCGCGGTGGTGTCACAGTTACCTGAAATTCGTGACTTCATGGTCTGGGACAGGCAGCTAATCATTGACCATAGCCAATGGTGGCGCATAGTAACAGGAAACATTACTCATACCAATGACAACCATCTTGGGATGAATCTGGCGGCATTAGCGGTAATATATTGGGTTCACAAGGACTACTACAAAGCCTTGCCGATAGCGGCGCTGATACTGACATGTATGCTTGCTGTTGGTGTAGCGATGTTTAGCAGTAGTTATAATCTGTACGCGGGCCTATCTGGCATGTTACATGGTTTATTTGCCTGGGGAATAGTGAGAGATATTTTTGAGCGAGTCAGATTCAGCCTGTTGTTGTTTATTGGTTTGATTGTCAAAGTTATCTACGAGGTCATTAATGGTGGGGCTGCATCCACGGAGTCTTTTATTAATGCCGCCGTTGCGGTTGAAGCTCATGTGGCTGGTACATTAGCGGGTCTGCTTTTCGTCACTCCTTTTGTTTTTCAGCAACTACAAAAAAAGCCCGACTGACGGGCTTTTCGCTTTTTTGTAGCGTTTATTGACCAATACAAAAAAGTGTTTATTGGTGATAGGTTGACAGGAAACGCTCAAAGCGGCCAATTGCCATCTCAAGATCATCGACACGCGGCAGGGTAACAATCCTGAAATGATCAGGCTTCGGCCAGTTAAACCCGGTGCCATGTACCATCAGGACTTTTTCCTGCATCAAAAAGTCCAGCATCAGCTTTTCATCGTCGTGTATGTTGTAGCGTTTGGTATCAATTTTCGGAAACAGATACAGCGCGCCTTTCGGCTTAACACAGCTGACACCCGGTATCTGGTTGATTAATTCATACGCTTTGTCACGCTGCTCGAGGAGACGCCCGCCCGGTAGGATGAGTTCGTTGATACTTTGATAGCCACCCAATGCGGTTTGAATGGCATGCTGCATAGGGACATTGGCACATAAACGCATCGAAGAGAGCATGTCCAGACCGTCAATATATCCTTTAGCAAGTTGTTTAGGCCCGGATAACAGCATCCAGCCAGCACGGAAACCACACACTCGATATGACTTGGAAAGACCACCAAAAGTGACGCAAAAAACATCCGGTGCAAGAGGAGCAACAGAGTGGTGTTGCGCGCCGTCATAAAGGATTTTGTCGTATATTTCGTCTGCGAAAATGATCAGCTTGTGTGTTCTGGCCAGTTCAATCACTTCAATTAAGAAGTCACGGCTATATACAGCGCCAGTGGGATTGTTTGGATTGATCAGGACGATCCCTTTAGTATTCGGTGTGATCTTATTTTTTATATCATCGATGTCGGGGTACCAATCTGCCTCTTCATCACACATATAATGAACGGGCGTGCCTCCCGAGAGGGAAACAGCGGCTGTCCACAGTGGATAATCTGGGGCTGGTACCAATAATTCATCACCCGTATTCAGCAGAGCCTGCATCGCCATTACAATCAGTTCAGACACGCCATTACCGATATAGACATCCTCAACGTCCAGATCCAGCATACCTCGCTTTTGGTAATGTTGAACAACGGCTTTACGCGCTGAGTAAATACCTTTTGAGTCGCAGTAGCCCTGCGAGGTAGGAAGATTGCGGATTACGTCAACCAATATTTCATCCGGTGCATCAAAGCCGAATGGGGCGGGGTTTCCGATATTAAGTTTAAGTATTTTGTGGCCTTCTTCTTCCAGACGTTTCGCCTGTTTCAGCACCGGCCCCCGAATGTCGTAACAGACGTTGTCCAGCTTTGAGGACATTCCGACTTCTTGCATGGTCTTTCCCAGATTTGTTTATTGTTATCAACAATAAAATACACTAGTCACCCGCCATATTTAAATAGTCACCAGATAAAAATCATGGAATAAACAGGATTAAGTTATTTAATCCTGTTGTGCTGGAATGAAATGCTGGTTGTTGTCTTTAAGACCGTATTAACGGGCATCACCACGAAGCATGGCAACTTTTTCAAACATTTGATCAGACCTTGCCTCGCGTGGCGGCACGGGTTCATCGGCAATAATGGTAATTTTTGACCAGAAACGTTTTGGAAGCTTCAACAATGCACGTCCTCCCTCGCGACTGAAATAGCTTCCCCAAAGACCCTGAAGTGCCATTGGTACCACTGGAACCGGTGTTTGGCGAAGAATAAGATCAATGCCGCGTTTGAACGGGATCATCTCACCGTCGGAGGTCAAATGCCCCTCAGGGAAAATACAGACCACTTCACCTGCTTCTAATTCCGTCTTCACGGTTTCCAGAGCTTTTCGAATTGATTTACTGGAGGTGTGGATTGGGATAACCCTTGCCGCACGGAAGAAGTAATGAAGAACAGGGATGTGGTAATACTCTTCATCCATCACGAAACGAATAGGTCGAGGACAGGCGCCAGCCAGCAGCAGTGCATCGACATAACTAACGTGGTTACAGATAAGTAATGCGCCGCCCTTTTCAGGAATATTATGTAGGTCTTTGTGTGTAACGCGGTACATAGTATGGCTTAGTAGCCAGATAAAAAACCGTAGCGCGAAAAGCGGAACTTGTTTTCCTACATAAATGGCGACCACAAGATTACCGATTGCAAGTGCAAGAAAGAAAGTGGGGATACTGATGCCCATAACACTGAGAGCAATAATTGCAGTAACTGCACTCGTTACCATGAACAGAGAGTTGTAGATATTGTTCGCGGCGATAACCTGAGAGCGTTCACTTTCTTTGGCTCTTTGCTGCATCATCGCGTAGAGAGGAACAATAAAAATACCGCCAAATACGCCGAGTAACGCGAGGTCAATAAACACACCGAAGAGCTCTGGGTGTGAGATAAACTCAAGGAAACTGGTCGTTTCAGGAAGGGATTCTGGCGTCGTAAAGAATAGATGCCCTGAGAAAATGGTGATCCCCAGACTACCAATTGGCACAATACCCGGTTCAATCCGGTGGTTCGATAGCTTGTCACAAAGGAGTGAGCCAACCGCGATACCTACCGAAAATAAAGCTAACAAGAAAGAGACGCCAGCTTCACTCCCACCCAAAAAGGTTTTAGCGTAGTTTGGAAACTGTGTCAGAAAGCTCGCACCAAGAAACCAGAACCAACTGATCCCCATGATGGATTGCAGGACAACTTTGTCTCGGTGGGCGATCGAGAGTGTTTTACGCATTTGCCTGACAGGAGCGAAACGTACTTTCAGATCCGGGTTACTGGCTTTAACTTCTGGAATAAAGCGGGCGCTTACATATCCCAGGATGGCAAAAAAGACAACACAGACGGCCGCAATCGCTCGGCTTTCCTCCATATTAGCAATAATGCCCGCTATCAGTGTACCAATCAAAATTGCCAGAAAAGTACCAGTCTCAACCAATGCATTACCCGACACCAGCTCAGAGGGCTTCAGCTGCTGTGGTAAAAGTGAGTATTTTACCGGACCGAAAAATGTCGATTGCGTGCCCATAAGAAACAGAATTAATAACAGAGCGATGTAGCTTTCCGTTATAAAGGCCAGAGCTGCTGCGCTCATGAGTACTATTTCGATCAGTTTTACTGCTCGTATCAAGGACGATTTCTCGTACTTATCAGCGAGCTCTCCAGCAAATGCGGAAAATAAAAAGAAAGGAAGAATGAATAGCCCTGCGGCGAGATTGATGAAGGCATCACTTGGTATTGCCAAGGTTCCGGGAGCCGCAAAGGCTACCAGAATGAGCAGAGTGTTTTTGTAGACATTATCATTAAACGCCCCAAGAGCCTGGGTGATAAAATAGGGTAAAAATCGGCGTTGTTTGAGAAGGCCTGTCTGAGTTGTCATGCTCTAGTTCCGGTAGCAATTAGAGAAGCAATTAGTTACATCGCCATGTTGCAAGGTAACCGTCGAGCAGATTCTGGATCAGGGCGTCGCCATCCACAGGTGTATCGGTAAACAGCTTATCGTCAACGGATAAAAGGGTTATACCGTGAACTCCTGCCCACAATACCCGACTTGCCTCAATCACTGCTTTTTCGTCTCTGTTAGGCGAGAGCTGGCCCAGCATTTTCTCAATAAGGCCTGTCATCCTATCGATACGCTCGCTGTGCCATTTAGGTAGCTCTTTCCCATTCATACTGTGTTGAAACACCAACTGCCAGCGATGTGGATTCTTTCGCGCGTAATCCAGATAAAGTTGGGCGAGAATTGAGAGACCCTCTTCAGGATTAGTACACTTTTCGATTTCTACTCTCGCTGTCTCTCCCATGTCATCCAAGGTGCGTGCGACAACATGAAGCAGAAGCAGGTTGTAGGAGCCAAATACATTGATAAGAGTGCTGGGTACATACCCAATCATTGCGGCAACTTTTCTCAGGCTCAATTCCTGATGAGGTTTTTCTGAGAGAAATTGCTCGACAGCGGACAAAGTCATTTCAACTAGTTCGTCACGACTGTGGTCGTTTCGACGTGCCATAGGGATTCCGGTTCTTTGATGAACAATGTTCACAAGTTTATTGAGCTGGGTTAAAAAGGCAAGTTTCGTTTAATCTGAACCACACATTTATCAAACCGGATCGAAATCTTGCGCAACTTTCGCTGGATTAATCAGCGTAAATTTCATGTTGGTTAAACAATTGGCTCTTCCGGTATTTATAAAAAGGTAATCTTACCGGGCCTCAATCGCGTAATTACTAATGTAAATAACAAATATGTAATAAATGGGATAACGATTGAAATAGTGTTGCAAAGGGTAGTCCCTGTGGTCAGTTTTATGTCAAGCATGCATCATCAGAACAGACATCATTATGGTGCTGTCACAGCAATACATTCTTACCTCAACGTACTGGTAAGTCCGGTGCTTACGGGTATTCCTGCAATGTCTTTCAGTATGGGTATAATAAGCAGGTAAGGAAAAATGAAACGACTAGCATTGTTACATTTGTTATCTTTGTTTTCGTTGACATTCTGTTTGGAGAACCTAGCATGTCGTTAATTCTCAACACTCAAATAAGGGACGCAATGAAACGCTTTTTTGCAATTTTTGCGCTAATGTTCGTGGTTGTCGCAACGGCACCGCATGCAGAGGCGAAAAGGTTTGGCGGAGGAAAATCCTTCGGTAAGAGCTACAAAACAGCCCCAGCACCTAAATCTCAGCCTCAGCAAAATAACCTCAACAAACAACAGGCAAACCCAGCTAAGAACGGAACTAAGAAAGGTTTAATGGGCGGTTTGCTCGGCGGCCTGCTGGCGGGTGGTTTGTTGGCAGCGCTCTTTGCTGGCGGCGCGTTTGAAGGACTCCAGTTTATGGACATCCTTATTGTTGCCGTAATTGCATTTGTGCTGTTCAAAATATTCCGCTCGATGATGGCGGCAAAAAACGGCGCAATGCGACAGCAAGGTCCGGCTATGGCTGGCTCTGCGCCTAGTGCTGAGAAAAAAGGCTACTATCACGAGAAAGACGGCTTCCAGCAGGGTACCAACGCGTTCCGTGAAACGTCATCAACAGAGCCTGCAGCCCCTGCGGGTGGTTTTGGCTCTTCACCGACTTCTGAGGACGTGCCGCACAACTTTCCGCCAAACTTCGATATCACGGGGTTCGTTAATGGTGCACGTGATCACTACCGCACCCTACAGCAAGCTTGGAATGTGAATGATCTTGCGAAGATTCAGGAATACGTGACGCCTGAACTATACAACGAGCTTAGCCGTGAGCGAGCGTCGATGGAAGGTGAGCAACACACCGAAGTGATGTTTGTTGACGCAGAGGTTGTGAGAGCGGACCATGACCAGTCAACGGCTCACATCAGCCTCAAGTTTAGTGGCCGATACCGAGACAGCCACGAAGGCGTTGAAGAAGACATTACTGACATTTGGCACCTGGAGCGAGATCTTAAACTACCGAACGCTCCTTGGCTTATTGTGGGTATTGAGCTGTAAGCTTTTCGATATACCCCAATGTGGAAGCAGCGCACCGCGCTGCTTTTTTTATGTCCGATTTGTGAGTCTTTTCTGAAACTTTTACACATAGTGTTACTTTTTCCAATCTAAACGCCGTAAAGTCTTTTTTTCTTCAATCGAATATTGTTTTGTAAAGCAGACATAGGAAGAAGTTTTAAATAGATATTTAATGGCTTTGCCAACACAGGAGTGTTTATGAAAAGTAATGTTTTGGGAAGAGTATCAATGTGTCTCAAAGGTCTGCTGTCGCTCTCATTTCTTTCCGCTTCAGCGGTAACTTATGCGGATTCAGCCGTTTGGAAAGTATCAAAAAATAATGATGTTATTTATCTTGGAGGCACGATTCATGCGCTACCGAGCACGGCTTATCCTCTCCCAAAAGCCTATGATATTGCCTATGGTAAATCTCAGGAAATTATTCTGGAAGTTGCCGAATTAAATCATCCTGATGTTGGTGCAAAAGCCTTGGCTCATGGCGTTTATCAAAATGGGGTAACCTTGAGCAGCAAACTCTCTCCATCGACGATTTCCTCCTTAGATAAAGCACTTGGCGGTTATGGGTTAAATCTTGCGTCGGTAGATATACTTAAACCGGGTATGTTGATGGCTCAACTCACAATGCTTGAACTTCAGAGAGCAGGTTTTGAAAGTGGGGGAGTAGACAGCTTTTATCAAGCTAAAGCCAATGAAGATGCCAAGCCAGTGCTTGGGTTAGAGACGATAGATGAGCAACTCATATTTCTGACTAACCTGGGTAAAGGTAACGAAGATACGTTCATACGAAAATTGCTCAACGATTTACCTGAATCAAAGGAGAAAATGAAGGAGCTTCTGCTTGCATGGCGTAACGGGAACATGAATCAACTGGAAAAAGTCTTTAACCAAGAGACAAAAGAGAATTTCCCAGACCTATATCAGTCTCTTGTTGTAAAAAGAAATAACGCCTGGATACCGAAAATTGAGCAATTGTTTGGTGATAAAAATACTGAGTTTGTTCTGGTGGGAGCAGGGCATTTGTCAGGAGACGTGGGCTTGTTAAAACAGCTTGCTGATAAAGGATACAAACTTGAGCAGATGTAACATGGTCTAATCCAGCTTGTTACTGATAGCTTTACGAGTATATTCCATTATTTAAGCTATATGCATCAAACATATAACTTAAATTTCTTATATTTTATCAAGCGTTTTTTTCAAAAAAAACAACAATTTGCACATTCATATTTTTTTGCGAAACGATACCTATATACCTTTTCGATAATACTTCTCTTGGCTCTGCAGAAAACAGTTTTAGTGTCACACACAGGGCAGAATAGAATTTTGCTCATAAATATCATCTAAATATTTTGATTATCTTTTTGGTTGATTACGCAGCCAAATCCAAACCTTTGTTGGCTTTTTTTCTAGGTATTCAGTCTGATTTTATTTTGATTCAAGCCTGAGTGCTGACAAGCTGAACAATCTGCCCTCTTTTTGTTCAGCTTTATCATTGTCAAAGATTCTCCACGCTAGGAGCAATTGAAATCGTCAGTAACGCTCCGAGAGGCCTCAGTATTTCAAGATGATCAAAGATTGATCGCATTGAGTATTTTTAATCGCCAGCGGGTGTTAAAGGTGGAATCGTCTGGGTATAGTGCAAGATGCCCTCAAGAAGAGAGACGGAAAATGGCAAGAGACACAAAATATCTACTGATTGCAATGGCTGTGGTCATGACTCTGGTTTTTTCAGTATGGAATGTTCTGTTAAATAACTTCGTCGTTGAAAAAGCCGCATTTACAGGCCAAGAAATAGGAATTTTGCAGAGCTTGCGTGAAGTTCCCGGTTTTCTTGCTTTTACTGCCATTTACCTACTCTTGTGGTTTAAAGAGCAGACATTTGCCCTTATTTTTCTTGCGTTGATGTGTCTAGGGGTTGCCATTACAGGATGGTTTCCCACTACCTATGGCCTTTACATGACGACTATGGTCATGTCGATTGGCTTCCACTATTTTGAGACAGTCAATCAATCCCTGACCTTGCAATGGGTAGACAAAGATGAAAGTGCCGCTTTTATGGGGAAGATACTGGCATGGAAAGGTGCGGCAAGTTTGCTGGCTTACTCTGCTGTTTGGGTATTGATGGAGTATTTCAATATCTCTTACAACGTCGTCTATATGTTATTTGGTTTGGTTGGACTCATTATTGTTGTGGGGCTTTGGCTATATTTCCCATTGTTCCGTCAAGCCCATCAACAACACCGTAAACTCATTCTACGAAAGCGTTACTGGTTATATTACAGTCTTACTTTTCTCAGTGGTGCCAGACGACAAATCTTTATTGTTTTCGCCGGATTTATGATGGTAGAGAAGTTCGGCTACTCGGTGGGAGAAATAAGCCTGCTTTTTATTATTAATTATATATTTAATATGTTGTTTGCTGAGCGTATCGGTCGTTGGATTGGTAAGGTTGGTGAGCGAAAGGCACTGACCGTCGAATACATAGGTTTGATCTGTGTCTTCACCAGCTATGCTTTTGTTGAAAATAGTTATATTGCCGGTGGGTTGTACGTTATTGACCATTTATTTTTTGCGTTAGCAATTGCAATAAAGACATATTTTCAGAAAATTGCGGCTCCCGAGGATATTGCATCAACGGCGGGTGTGAGTTTTACCATTAACCATATTACCGCTGTTTTTATACCTGCGATCCTTGGCGTAGTTTGGCTCACTTCCCCTACATTTGTCTTTCTATTCGGTAGTGCATTAGCGGCATCTTCGTTGGTGCTGGCACTTCTGGTACCACGTAAGCCATCGGCAGGCAATGAGGTGTTTTCTACCAACAAAACAGCACAGGATGTGACCTGAAAAGGTAAATAGGCGAATCCTGAGAAAGTTAAGGTGTCGTTTTTTTAGCTTTTAGCTTCTGGTTATTGGACATAGCGCAGAGTCTGAAATTGGCAGTGGAGGTACTCTTTAGGAGTGCTATCGTTAGATAGAACCAGTTCTCACTTCTACCTTGGGAGGTTTTATGCCATTTACCCCTGACCTAGTCGACGAGTTGAACATGCTGGTCAAATTTACGCTCTCTTCAGATATGGCTGGTCTAAAAGTACACAGTGATGCGAGTCCTTCATTGATTGAGGCAACACAAAGGCTGTATCAGAAAGGTTTGGTGACAGATTATGATGGTGGTTATCTCACCTCTATTGGTCGCGATGCAGTTGAGCATGCCAAAGAGGCTCTGCGAATATTAAATTCGGTACCACAACAAAAAACGGGAAGCTAACGCTTCCCGATATTCTTTTATTGATGTTTGTTCCAGACATCTTTATCTATTTGTTTGTCTAACTGCGGAAACTTCTTCCGGTCAAAGGATGGGGTGACGCCTCGCTTCCTTTGTTCCTCGTAATCTTTTAGCAAAGCAAAAACGATATTTGATAAAAGAAGGATAGCAACGAGATTGATCAAGGCCATCATTCCCATTGATAAGTCTGCAAAGGCCCAAACTGTCGGCAAGTCTGTTATTGCACCAACCACAATGATACCGAGTACCACAACACGATAGACATTGATTGCCAGTTTGCTATCAAAGATATAGCGAATATTTGATTCGCCATAAGAATAGTTAGCGATTAATGAAGTGAAAGCGAATAGCAAAATGGCAATGGCGACAAAGCCTGAGCCCCAGCTTCCAACCTCAACTTCCAGAGCTTTCTGTGTCAGTGCGATGCCGGTAACGCCGCTTTCTGGCTCCATTACCCCTGAAAGTAAGATAATTGCAGCGGTCGCAGTACAAATAACAATGGTGTCAACAAACACTCCCAGCATTTGTACATAGCCCTGAGCGACGGGATGGTTCGGATCAGTCGTTGCTGTTGCTGCAGCATTCGGCGCTGAGCCCATACCTGCCTCGTTTGAGAACAGGCCACGTTTTATGCCCTGCATCATCGCCTGAGCAATAGCGTAACCCATCGCACCACCTGCCGCCTGTTCAAAGCCCAGTGCGCTTTTCACTATGGTGGCGAATACGCTTGGTAGCTGAGTGATATTGGCAAAAACAACATAGAAGGCCACGATAAGGTAACCAAGCGCCATGAATGGCACAATGAGTTCTGCAACTCTTGCCACCGAGCGCATACCACCAAAAATAATTGGGGCAACGGCGACAGCCAGCAAAATACCAACCAAGGTATGATCAAAACCAAATGCATTATCCATTGCGGCAGCAATAGAGTTGGATTGAACGCCGTTAAAGGCAATACCAAATGCGACAATCAGACAAAGCGCAAAAAGGACACCTAACCAACGTTGACCTAGGCCTTTTTCAATATAGTAAGCAGGTCCGCCTCTAAATGTGCTGTCACCATTGTTGACTTTATAAGCCTGCGCCAGTGTGGATTCAATAAAGCTGGTGGACATACCGACCAGTGCTGTTATCCACATCCAGAAGATTGCGCCCGGGCCACCAAGATAAATAGCTACGGCAACCCCTGCCATATTACCTGTCCCCACGCGCGCAGCTAAACTCGTGCTGAATGCCTGAAAAGACGATATGCCACCTTCAGCTCCCTGACGGCTGGAAGATATCAACGAGAACATATGGCCGAACTGACGAAACTGTAAAAATCCCATTCTAATCGTAAAATACAAGCCTGCACCAATAAGGAGATAAATGAGTACACTTCCCCAAAGCAAGCCATTTCCGGCATCAACAAATGCAACGAAAGCGTCTTTAACGTCCGTCATATTACACTCCACTGTAGATTTTCTTTTGCCGGATCAGATAATGCGATGAGCATTAGACCCGGCAGTACCTTTTGGCGTTCCAGTGCCTGCGAGTGGTGTCCATTCCTTACATCAGGTCTACATTCATTGAGTTTTTCGTAGAGAGCAGAGCCTCGTTAGACGTAAAACTTGAATTTGATCCAATAACCATGATGAAAACGGCGAGAATAATACAGATAAAGAGGGTCTAAAGCAGGTCTTGATTAATGGGAACGGTCAGATTGATCCAATTTGTTTCGATTGTGTGAGCTTTATTCGGAAAATGTTGGATTTTAGGCAGGGTTGATTCTTTTCCTCGTTTTATCTTTGCCCACTGTAAATAAGTGGGCGGTAGGTAATATATGCAGTTAACGCGTATTTTCTTTCCTTCTTTCGAGATCCTGTTTAACTATCTCTAGTGCTTTCAGAGCAGTATCAATCTCAATTTCATTTGTTTCGAGCAGATATATCAGATCGACTGCCAGTTTTATTTCTGCTGGTGCATTTTCCAGCCCCTGATCACTCATATTATCCTTCGTCTTATTCGGTTTGATGAGAATGAAATATCGATAATGCTGAACGCACAAGTTCTGCATGTAAAGGAATTAATGTTGACTGGTCAGTTCGGTAACCGCCACCAATGACACTTGCAACGGGTATTTGATGATCTTTGCACAGAGCCATCACTGCATCATCCCTCTTGCGAATACCTCCCTGACTGACTGAAAAGTAGCCGAGTTCGTCATCGATGTGGATATCGACGCCTGCATCATAAATGATCATATCGGGTTGATATTGATGCACAGCGAGTGTAACTGCCGGGATGAACTGCGACAGATAATCGGCGTCATCAGTGTTTCTTGGGAGTGGTAAGTCCATATCCGATGACGGCTTTCTTGATGGAAAGTTTTTATCACAATGGACTGAAAAGGTAATAATGTCATTGTGATCTGCTGCCAAAGTCGCAGTGCCGTCACCATGGTGCACATCGCAATCAATGATCATCACCCGCTCGATATCTGGTTTGGTTAGCGCGTGTCTCGCAGCAAGAAAAAGATCGTTGAACAGACAAAACCCACTGCCAAAATCGAAGTGTGAATGGTGATATCCCCCGGTGAGATGAACCGCGCAACCATGCTCGAGGGCTTTATCAACAGTAAGTAGCGTACCACCGAGTGATGTCAGGCTGCGTCTGATGAGAGCCTCGCTCCACGGGAAGCCAATGCGGCGCATTTTCACTAACGGCAGTGTGCCATTGATCAGCGCAGTGACGTATTCCGGCGCATGCTGTTCGCAGAGGAGCTGCCAGTCAATTGATGACGGTAAGTGATACTCAACAGGCCAGCATTGCTTATCGATGTGTTCTTTCAGTAGACGATACTTTTGAAGCGGGTATCTGTGTTCTTCTGGAAGAGGGAAATCAGAATAAATTGGATGATAAATAAGGGGGAGCATATCAGCCTTTTTTCTCCCTGAATGAAATACGACCTTCTATACGGGCTTTTGCTTCACGGCAACGTGATAAGCGTTTTTCCAGTGCGAGCAGTTTCTTCTGACATGCCTGTTGTTCTTTTAGGGTGTCGCACTGACTAAGCTGTGTTTCACTATCGCGTACCATATCCTCAAGGCGTCTCTCCCAGCCCTGATGTTGTGCCAAGTCTTGATAAAGCTGACTAATGGAGACAGACGTCTTTGGCGCATAGTGTTTTTCTTTTTCCCTGATCCCGAGGGTTGCCATTTCCCTTTGCAGAGCTGATACCTGATTCAGCAAGGTTTCACACAAGTGATCAGCTCTGGCAGCAGAGAGCTTTCCGCTTTGCTGTTCTTTTTCTAATGTGCTGATAATAGATTGCGTTTCATTGACGCAGGCGGTCAGCAATTTTGAACGGCATTTAAAAAGCCTTTCGTCAAATAACGGTCGACGTCCCTCGCCACGCTTTCTGTCTATATCTGCAGCATGTTTTGCCATTTGTTCCAGTTGTTGTTTAATCGGAGATAATGCTGTCATAGCAATAGACTCACCTCATAGGTAGATTCAAGATTAAAACCATGCATCCATAGCAAGTTTACCTGACATCACCAAAACTACCGTGATAAAAATAGGGCGGATAAACCTTGAGCCGAAACGGATAGCTGAATGCGCTCCGACAAAAGCACCGGCCATGAGGCATATACCCATTGTCAGACCTAACACCCAATTGACATGACCCAATATCATAAAAGTGATCAGTGAAGTGATATTGCTGATGAAGTTCATCGCTTTTGCGACCCCGGTTGCCAGTAACATATTGAGCTTGTAAAGCGACATGGTGGAAACCGTCCAGAATGCACCGGTTCCGGGGCCCGCAACACCGTCGTAGAAGCCAAGGGCCAGCCCTTGTGAGATTTGCGTTTTACGTAATCGTGAGGTCTTCTCTGGCAACTGGTCTCGGCGGCCCGTGATTGAGGGGCTGAAAATCGTGTACAACGCTGTTGCGATGATGAGCACAGGTAATGCTTTTTCTAACCAATCAGTGTCTATTACATTAACGATAAGAGTGCCAAACACCGCACCAAACAGAGTGGCAATACCTGCTTTTAACCAAAAGTTAGGTGAAAAGAGATCTTTGCGATAAAACGTTATCGCAGCCGTTGATGAAGCGAATGTCGCCGCTAATTTATTAGTACCGAGAGCAAGGTGAGGTGGCAAGCCTGCTGAGAGCAATGCTGGGATCATCAGCATTCCTCCGCCACCCGCGACAGCATCTATAAAACCAGCAGAAAACGCGATGGCAGCCAGTACCGAAAACATCGAGGTATCAAACAACTCAGGCATGAAAAAAGTCCATTTATCAATATTCAATAATGCGTTTAAAAGGCGGGAGAGAGTCGAGTAGTGACTTACCATAGCGGCGGGTGACAATACGACGGTCCAACACAATGATCCTACCAGAGTCGTTTTCCTGACGCAGCAGGCGACCTGCAGATTGGATCAATTTTTTACTCGCTTCCGGCACAGAAATTTGTAAAAACGGGTTACCTCCCCGGCTTTCAATATATTCTGAGTGTGCCTCTTCCACAGGTGAGGTAGGAACTGCAAAGGGGATCTTGGTGATGATCAAGTTGGTCAGTTGATCGCCTGGCAGATCAAGTCCTTCAGAGAAACTGCCAGTGCCAAATAAAATACTGACTTTTCCTTTCTCACAGTTTTTTCTATGGGTGTCGAGCAAAGATGTTCTCGATGCCTCACCCTGGACAAGTAGATCCCACTTATTTTTGACGGCTGTTTTCTTGAGTGCTTCCGCAACTTTGTTCATCTGCCAATAAGATGAAAAGAGGACAAGGCTGGCTGTTTCGCCCTCAAGGTATTCAGTGAGTAGCGCGGGCAAGGTATCTGTGAATTTGTCATGCTGAGGTTCATAGGGCACTTTTGGCACGACAAGACGTGCTTGATTTTGATAATCAAACGGTGAAGGCAGTGCGAGAAAACGGCTGCCATCGTTTTCTTCAAGACCAACCTGTCGGCAAAAATAACCAAACTGGTTAAGTGCTCGCATCGTCGCGGAAAAAAGACCCACGCCCGCCGCTTTTGACCACAACATCTGATCCAGTCGCCAGCCGATCTCCAGGGGAGAGACGTGAACGATAAGATCCCGTTCCTTCTCATCGCAGCGTTTTATCCAGCGGGCCAGAGGTGCGCCTTTATCTGAATTGGGCTGTGCCATCAGGTTCCAGACCTTTTCGAGGTTTTCGAGTCGTTGGAGAAAGAAAGCAGACTCAGCCAGCGCAGGCTCAGCCAAACGGGCACTGAGTTCTCCATCCTTTACCCGCTCGGCAATGAGGTCATGAATCTTTGCTTGAGACTGCTGAGTCTTCTTTGCCGCTTTATGCATTTCTTTAGCCTGCAACTCGAGCGACTCAGGCAGTTCTCCATCTTTGAACCTGAATGTGCCGTCATCATTTAACGGTAATTCACTCAATTGTTCTCTAATTTGGCGTAAACCGGGAATAAGTTCTTGTATGCCGGTTTGAAGTGCATCAAGGAAACGGTTACTCCGTTTGATATCGGCAGTATTGGCTATTTTGCTTCCAGCTTGATTAAGCTTCTCAAGCCATGATGCGACACCGAGCAGACTTGCCGATGCTGCAGAGAAGTCACGGGCAACAATGGGCAAGTGGTGTGCTTCATCGATCATAAAGATCGCTTGTTCTGGTTCAGGTAGGATCACCCCGCCACCCAGTTCAAGATCTGCCATCAGTAAGCTGTGGTTAGCCACAATGACATCGGCTTTATCTAGATTCTCACGCGCTTTGGCGAAGGGACAACTACGGTGTGCTGCCAGTCCGTTATGGCAGGTATGTTTGTCGGAAGCAATAACGCGCCAAACAGTATCTGGGATGGTTTTCGGCCAGCTATCTCTATCGCCATCCCATTTACCTTCACTCAGTGCTCTATACAAATCTTTGGCCAGCAGCACATCATTATGTTTTGGTTTTTGATCAAAAAGGGCCTGTTGGATGCCTGTTTGATCGCCACATACCGATGCAAGTTTCTCTGCGCAGCAATAGCGTTGGCGGCCCTTAGCGAGAATGAAGCTAAATTCTCGCGGAGAGATCCTGCGAAATAGAGGGAGATCTTTACTGATCAATTGCTCTTGCAGTGCCACTGTTGCGGTTGAGATAACCACCTTTTTATTGCTGTTCAATGCAAAAGGTATGGAACCAAGTAGATAGGCCATGGACTTACCAATACCAGTACCTGCTTCGGCCACCATTATCCGACGTTTGGCGTGGTATTCGCCAGCCAGCGTTTTGGCAAGTTCAGCGACGAGATAGTTCTGCGCTTTGCGTGGAATAAAGTTGTCTAACTGTTCGCGCAAGTTCTCGTAGCAAGTTCTTATGTCTTTTTTAAGAGAATTATTAAGCATATATGGCAGAAAAATGAGTGAATTGGCCAGATTATATCACGGAGCGAGAATGTGAAAGAGGTCAAAATTTGGCAGATAAGTCTCTGATTATGAGATTGAGATCACGATTGTGACGACATTTGACAATATGACCGAGGCTTAGTGAACTTATTGTATATATTTGCTGTCACCCCATCTTTTGCAGTGAATAAATCTTAATTTTAACATTTAAAAATGTATTTTTAGTTTTATATTCTGTTTAATCTCCTGAACGTCTCTTACAGTTTCCTGACATTGTGTATGCACTACATAGATGGATTTTATTTGCATTATTTTATCTTGTTGTTTTTTAAGTATTTAAGCTTATTTTTTTTACTGATTGGCATTATTTGACAGAAGATTGATTGTTCTGCACGATAATTCACGAAGTTTAATGGTTTGTTGCTGATTCAAATAACTGACAGTAACAAGCTCTACAAGACAGGGATTCTGGAACAGGAATTCCATAATTCTTAAAAAGAAGGCAGTGGATTACCATGAAAAAAACAATTCTAGCTATGGCTGTACCGGCACTGATGGTAGCAGGCGCGGCAAATGCAGGTGTTGATCTTTATGACGCTGACGGCGTGAACGTAAGCGCTTCAGGCGCAATGGAAGTGCAATACAACAAAAGCACTAATGACAAAAGCAAAGCACAAGTTCGTCTTGATGACGGTGACTTGGCGCTTAACACTTCAGTTGAAATCTCTGATAGCTTGAAAGCAGTCGGCGAGATGGCGTTCAAATTCGAGAAAGAAGACGTACAGAACGATCGTTTGTATGTTGGTCTTTCTGGTGATTTCGGTACATTTACTGTTGGCCGTCAAGCAACCATCCTAGACGATGCTGGCGTTGGTAAAGACATCGAAGCTGGTGGCGGTTTGGACTTAGGTGAGCGCACTGACCTGTACGGTGATCAAGTCGTTAAATACACTTTCGATAATGACATGTTCTACGCAGGTATTGCTGCCGATTTGGTTGAAGACGGCAAAGACGGCGCCGACGAAGATAAGTACATGGACGGTCGTATCGGTGCACGTTTCGAAGGCCTAGATGCACGCGTTTATTTTGCTGACGGCGAGATTCAAAAATACACTGATAAAGACGGCGTAGAAGTGCCGAAGACCGACGTAAGAGTTATCGTATTAGAAGCCGAGTATGCACTTGACGACATCGGTATTGCTGCTGGATACGGTCAAGCAGAACTTAAAACGTCTGGCGGTAAAGTTAAAGCTAAATTGCTCCAGCTAGCAGCTGACTACAGCATGAACGACACCACGTTCGCAGTCGGTGTTGACCGTGTAGACTTCGATAAGGGCGATGCTGAACAAACTAGCATCTACGCGAATGTTACTCAGCAGCTTCACAGCAACGTCAAAGTTTATGCAGAAGTTGGTAATGCTGACGAGAAAGACAAAGACGGTAAAGACGTAGACACTGAGCTTGGCTACACGGTTGGTATGGAAGTTAAATTCTAATCTCTGTATTTAGCTTGCACAATAAAAGCCGCCTGATAGGCGGCTTTGTTGTTTCTGAATTAATCCAAAAGGGATCGTAAAGTGAAGAGAGCAATTAATTTTATTTGTTTGTTGTTGATTTCGACATCAGTTACGGCCGGTGAGTTTGCAGTTTCTGATGGTATTAAAATACTTGCTGTGGATGGAAAAAAAGTAAAATTTGAACACTCTTTGAGCGAGCAAAAAGTATCTTTAGCAAAAGGCACACATCAGATTGTCGCGAGATTTGATGATGAAGTCAGAGATGGCTCAAGAAAGGTTATCTTTACTTCTAAACCATATGTGTTTCAGGTTGATATGTCTAATGAGGACCTGGAGTTAAACCTACCAAACTTTTCGACTGAAAGTCAGGCTAAGGCACACTTTAATAAGGGGCCCAATTGGATCTTGTTGAATAGAAATACAAGAAAAGAGATACCTATTAGTTTTAAAAGGCTTCCCGGTATCGGTTTTGGAGGCTTTGGAAATATTGAAAAGGTAATAGCTGAATATAATCGTAATGAGGGTATTGTTCTATTCTCAGATAAGATCTCAGATAGTAACGATCTAGTCATTTTACAGAGTGATGCCCAAGTACCTAATCAAAATAATGATACGCTTGTACAACTTCAGCTTTGGTACACTAAGGCCTCTGATGAAGAGCGTAAAGCATTTAAGCGCTGGATGATCGATATAGATTAGAAATAGGCGATGAAGTGATGTACAGATTAAAAGTAGGCCTTATATGTCTATTGCTCTTGGCTGGTTGTAAGGCAAAAAGTGGCGCTGGTTTGCCGCCTTCTGAATTCGAAGGCAAAGTACCAAATGAAGTCAATCAGAGGCTTTTAGAATTAAATTATGTTCCTACCAAATCAATGCGTGGTTCAACAGGGTATTATTTTTATGATGACAGACGCGCTCTACTGACTGTTACGCATAGATTACGAAGCAGTAGTTGGACTTGGACAATGAATAAGTCCGATATTGAACCCTCGATAAGAGCTGACATGTGCGAGCGATTCTCTGATGAACTGGCGCTTGGTGTTGGAATCCGCAACTGGTTTGTGGGGAGTGGCGGCTTTGTAACCAAAACTCTAGTGGCTGAAGATTGTCAGTGACATTCTCTTGATAAAGTTCGTTGTTTACGTAGTTTCAAGAGCTCCGCTATGCGGGGCTTTTCTGTTTTCATGTCGCGAAACCTCCTGTCACGACCCTTCGAAAACCCAGTATGCTAGGGTATTTATATAGCAGTGCGAGTCTGTTTAAATTTGATCTTTATTCCATCTGTTGTGAAACTGCTGGTGTTTAATGCTTCTTACATTTGCTTCAGCAGGGTATATTGTAACCATATCGTCGATGCCCAGAGCGGGCAGAAGATATCCACGGAGGGGAAATATTTAAATGGAAAAAGAATATCAAGAGCCGTTTAATCTGCTCTACTTTTTGGGTTTACTGGGTGTATTTCTGATACCCACTCTTCCGGCCACCATCACATGGTTTAAAATGCTGGCAGGCTGAGCGAACAGGAGAGACAGTGAAAAATAACCTCAAACGCTGGATATTATTGTTTTTCGGGTGGCTTTGGCTAGTTGTCGGCCTAATTGGGATCTTTGTGCCTTTACTTCCGACAACACCGTTTCTTCTTCTCGCGACAGCTTGCTTTATTAACAGTTCACCTCGTATCGCTGAGTGGCTGCTCAATCATCCCAAATACGGGCCAACTATCGTGAATTGGCGGGAACATGGGGCTGTGACAAAGAAAATTAAGCGGCGCGCCAGCTTCTTCATTGTAATCAGTTTTACGATTTCTATTCTTATTTCACCCATCCTCTGGGTTAAATGGATGCTGGTGGCATTCTGCGCGACATTATTAGTGTGGTTTAATCGTCTGCCTGAGAGCGATGCAGTTGCCCCTGTCTCAGAAAATTCTTAACATATTACTTTCACAGGAGCAGTAGCTGACGGCCTTGGATGCATTTATCCCATCACTATGTCAGGCTCTGGTCCTGTATTTTCACTTCACTAAGTCATACCAATATCATGAATCAAGACAAAAAAAACATCATTAAAGAGAATATCAAAACCGTTCCCGATTATCCCAAGCCTGGCATCATGTTTCGCGATGTGACAAGTCTTCTGGAAAATGCAACTGCATATCAGACAACGATAGATATGTTAGCTGACAAATATCGCGACGCTGGATTTACTAAAATCGTAGGTACTGAGTCACGTGGCTTCCTGTTTGGTGCTCCTTTGGCGCTTGAACTGGGGATCGGCTTTGTACCTGTGAGAAAGCCGGGTAAACTGCCGCGCGAAGTGATTTCAGAAGATTACGAGCTGGAATATGGCTCTGACACGCTTGAAATTCATAAAGATGCCATTGTGTCAGGTGACAAGGTCCTAATGGTTGATGATTTGCTGGCGACAGGCGGGACGATCGAAGCGACCACTAAGCTTATTCGGCGTTTAAATGGTGATGTTCAGCACGCCGCTTTTGTTATCAACCTGCCTGAAATTGGTGGTGAGCAACGTCTGACGTCACTTGGAATAGATGTTTACAGTCTGATTGATTTCGAAGGCCACTAACCGTCGTATACATTTAGGCATCCTAGCCTTGATCGAGTGCTGGCACTTTTTACTTCATGGCTGATGACAAAATAGTCGGTTGTGAGGTGATGCTTCGCGCCGATCTTTGCCATGTGCTACGATGGCAACATAGCCGGAATAAATAGAGATTATATGACTTATCAGGTATTAGCGCGCAAGTGGCGTCCTCATGTATTCAAAGACGTTGTGGGTCAATCGCATGTGCTTACAGCCCTGGCAAACGCCTTGGATCATGATCGCCTCCACCATGCCTACCTGTTCAGCGGAACACGGGGTGTAGGTAAGACGACTATCGCCCGGATTTTTGCGAAGGGCCTGAACTGTGAGCAGGGCGTGACTTCAACCCCTTGTGGTCAGTGTAGCGCCTGTGTCGATATTGACGAGGGACGCTTTGTTGATCTGTTAGAGATTGATGCCGCGTCACGTACCAAGGTCGAGGATACTCGAGACCTGCTTGATAACGTGCAATATAAGCCTGCTCGGGGGCGTTTTAAGGTCTATCTGATAGACGAAGTGCACATGCTGTCTCGTCATAGCTTTAATGCTTTGCTTAAAACGCTGGAAGAGCCGCCGGAATATGTCAAATTTTTACTGGCGACAACCGATCCCCAGAAGCTGCCGGTAACCATATTATCCCGATGCCTCCAGTTTCATCTCAAACATCTTGATGCAGGTCAGATTCATCACCAACTCAGCCATATACTGGCCGAGGAAGCGGTTACGTCTGAAGACAGAGCTCTGTCGCTGATCTCCCGCGCAGCCGAGGGCAGTATGCGTGACGCTCTTAGCCTCACTGATCAGGCGATTGCTCTGGGCAATGGAGCCGTCAATGAGACTGACGTGACTGAAATGCTGGGTACGCTCAGTATAGACCAGGCTTTGTTGCTGCTTGAAGCACTGGTTGAGGGGACGCCTGATGTGTTGATGCAGTGTCTCGAACAACTGGCTGAAGTTGGCGTAGAGTGGGATGGCTTACTGAGAGAACTCGCCGCCCAATTGCACCGTATCGCCATGGCTCAGACGCTCCCAGCAAGTGTTGATATCAGTTCGCCAGATGCCGAGCGTGTGACCAAACTAAGCAAGGATACGACGCCTCAGGATATTCAGCTTTTTTATCAAATAGCTCTTCAAGGGCGGCAAGATCTACCTTATGCTCCGGATGGTAGAGCAGGGCTAGAAATGGTATTGCTGAGAATGCTCGCTTTCAGGCCTGCTGTCGCCGGACAGTTTGAGCCAACGACCATCGAAGTACCAGCCAGCGAGCCTACATCAAAAAGAGCTCGCCCGGCTGAAGAGAAAACGTTGGCTTCACAACAGGTTGCCAATCAAGGTGGACAATCACAGCTTGCAGCGCTAAAAGCGCAGGTTGCGAACACGGGACGCTCGGAAAAGCCTCCGGTTAATCCCCCAGTTAAAGCCACCTCTGCCCCTGAACCAACACAGCCGTCGCAGGCATCGCAGCATGCTGTTGATCCTCAGTTGGCCTCGCACATGGCTGCTATGGAACAAATGGATCAGCTTGATGACGAAAATCCGTCTGAAGACCTTGAGCCAGCAGCGCCTGTTAACAGACCAACTGAACAGCCGAAAACAGCGCCTACGGCAACATCTGCCAGCACACTGGTTGCAGCTCGTAATATGCTGCGCAGCAGGGTAAAAAAGGGAGATGATGGCGTAAAAAAGACGGATAGGGTATCAGCACCGAGAAAAAATTCGGTGTCGGTACTCGATCGCATAGCGGACAAACACAAGCCGATGGATCCAGCACTGATGGCCACCACAGTGCCCGATAAACAGGATCTTCGTCAAGGTGATTACCAGTGGCAGGCCAAAAACACACCGGCACCCGAGAAAGTGGCACAACTCACGCCGAAAAAGATAAAATCGGCATTGAGCCACGAAAGAACACCTGAAATGCGGGAAAAGTTGGTGTACGAATCACGCCAGCAGGATACATGGTGTGAAATGGCAAATGCGCTGGATATAGCAAGACTGGTCAAACAGATGGCTCTCAATGCGTCAATGGAGAGGCACGAAGATACGATTAATCTATATCTGAGGCCGGAGCAGGCACACCTTAAGACAGACAACGCTGTTGCTCAGCTGGCTCAGGCACTTTCTGAACAAGTGGGAAGCCCCATTTCATTGAATGTTGAGCTAGGGCAACAGGGAAAAACGCCACTCGAATGGCGTGATGATATATACGCAGGCAAGCTGGCACAGGCCAGTCAAAGCCTGAGTGATGACCCGAACATTCGCTTTATCTGCCAGCGTTTTTCAGCTGAAGTGGATGAAGACAGTATTCGACCAATTTAAAACAGCCAATCAAAAAGAGAGAGTAATATGTTTGGTAAAGGCGGAATGGGTAACCTGATGAAGCAGGCGCAGCAAATGCAAGAGCGCATGCAAAAAATGCAGGAAGAGATTGCCAATATGGAAGTGACTGGTGAGTCAGGCGCAGGCCTGGTGAAAGTTACCCTTACTGGCAGCCACAGCGTGCGTCGTGTTGATATCGACGAGAGTCTGATGGAAGACGACAAAGACATGCTGGAAGATCTGATTGCAGCAGCCTTCAATGACGCATCGCGCCGTATTGAAGAAACTCAAAAGGAAAAAATGGGTTCTTTGACCGGTGGTATGCAGATGCCCCCGGGCTTTAAAATGCCGTTCTAATCATGCGTACCAGCCAACTGCTTGAACAGTTGATGGAAGGGCTTAGGTGCTTACCTGGTGTTGGCCCTAAGTCTGCGCAGCGTATGGCGTTTCACCTCCTTCAACGAAACCGTCAGGGGGGGATTCAGCTGGCTGAAGCTCTGTCGGCGGCAATGACAGACATTGGCCACTGTAGCCAGTGCCGAACGTTTACTGAAGACGAAGTATGTGGCATCTGTGTTAACCCCCGTCGTCAGGAGAATGGTTTGATATGTGTGGTTGAAAGTCCCGCAGATATCGCAGCCATTGAGGCGACAGGGCAATACTCAGGGCGGTATTTTGTTTTAATGGGCCACCTGTCACCGCTCGACGGCATAGGCCCATCAGATATCGGTCTGGATTTGCTTGAGCAGCGTCTGAAAACGGAATCTATCACTGAAGTTATTCTTGCTACCAACCCTACGGTTGAAGGTGAGGCTACGGCTCATTATATCGGTGAGCTGTGTCATGAATACGAAGTGGTTGCTAGCCGTATTGCCCATGGTGTTCCTATGGGTGGTGAACTTGAGCTAGTGGACGGCACCACGCTGTCTCATTCCATCGTTGGGCGACATAAACTTGCCTGATTCAAAGCCATGCCTCTGAGCATGGCTTTTTTGTATAAAAATCTCCCATTCAGACTGCCCAAGTCTCCATCTTTAATAAAAAACATCGACCAAGGGTTGAAAATCTGGATTCCAACCCTATTTATTTGCTGTTAAATGGTAGCCCTTATCTATGGAGTTCAAATGAGCGATCAAGCAACCTTGCACAGTAAGGAAACTCGTGGTTTTCAATCAGAAGTCAAGCAGCTGCTTCACCTGATGATTCATTCTTTGTATTCAAACAAAGAGATTTTCCTACGTGAGCTGATTTCCAATGCATCGGATGCAGCAGACAAGTTGCGCTTTAAAGCACTGTCTGCGTCTGAGTTATACGAAAACGACGGTGACCTGCGAGTTCGTCTGAGTGTAGATAAAGAAGCAGGTACTCTGACGATCGATGATAACGGTATTGGTATGACCCGTGATGAGGTCATAGAAAACCTGGGCACTATCGCGAAATCAGGTACGGCAGACTTCTTCAAACAACTTTCTGAAGACCAGACCAAAGACAGCCAACTGATCGGTCAATTTGGTGTTGGTTTTTACTCTGCCTTTATTGTTGCAGACAAGGTAACTGTTGCTACCCGTGCCGCCGGTGAAGATGCCGCCTCTGGTGTTCAGTGGGAATCTGCCGGTGAAGGCGATTACACCATCGAAGGCATAGAAAAAGCGGAACGTGGTACCCGTATTACCCTTCACCTGCGTGAAGATGATAAAGAATATCTTGACGACTGGCGTCTACGCGAAGTTATTGGCCGTTACTCTGACCACATCGGTATTCCAGTTGAAATCTGGGCACTTGAGCGTGACGAAGAAGGCAAAGAAACAGAAAACGGTAAGTGGGAAAAAATCAACAAAGCTCAGGCTCTATGGACCCGCTCTAAATCTGATATCAAAGAAGAAGAATATCAGGAATTCTACAAACACCTGTCTCATGACTTCGCTGATCCTTTGAGCTGGAGCCACAACAAGGTCGAAGGTAAAAACGACTACACCAGCCTTCTTTACATTCCATCGAAGGCACCGTGGGATCTGTTTAACCGTGAGCACAAACATGGCCTGAAGCTTTACGTTCAGCGTGTCTTCATCATGGATGACGCGTCTCAATTCATGCCGAGTTACCTGCGTTTCATCCGCGGTCTAATTGACTCTAACGATTTGCCTCTGAACGTATCACGTGAGCTACTTCAGGATAACAAGGTGACTCAGTCGCTACGTAGTGCCTGTACCAAGCGTGTATTGACCATGCTTGAGCGTATGTCTAACAACGACAGTGAGAAATACCTCAAGTTCTGGAATGAGTTCGGACTGGTACTGAAAGAAGGCCCGGCTGAAGACATGTCAAACCGTGAGAAGATTGCGGGTCTGTTGCGTTTTGCGTCTACAAACAATGACAACAGCGATCAAACCGTGTCTCTTGCTGACTATGTCTCACGAATGAAAGATGGACAAGATAAGATCTATTACCTGACGGCTGATTCTTATCAGGCGGCAAAAAATAGCCCTCACCTTGAGCAGTTCCGCGACAAGGGCATTGAAGTGGTACTGATGTATGACCGCATCGATGAGTGGCTGATGAGCTACCTTCCTGAGTTTGACGGCAAGCAATTCCAGGCGATCACGAAAGCGGATCTGGACTTGAGCAAATTCGAGGAAGAAGGCGAAAAAGAAAAGCGTGAAGAAACCAAGAAAGAATTTGAGTCAGTAGTAGAGCGGACGAAAACTTATCTGGGTGAGCGTGTTAAAGACGTTCGTACTACCTTTAAGTTATCGGGTACACCTGCAGTTGTGGTAACCGATGAGTTTGAAATGGGTACACAAATGGCAAAACTGCTGGCTGCTGCTGGTCAGGATGCTCCTGAAGTGAAATACATTCTTGAGCTGAACCCAGAGCATACCTTGGTGCAGCAAATGGCCGATGAAGCGGACGAAGAAACATTTGGCCGCTGGGTCGAAATGTTGCTGGGTCAGGCGATGCTTGCAGAGAAAGGCGCTATGGATGACCCATCTCAGTTCCTTCAGGCTGTGAATTCGTTGCTGACTAAGTGATAATCGAAGTACGCAACAAATGTAAGAAACATAATCAGGCATTAAAATGTTCTGATTTGACCTGAAAGTTCAAGCCCGGACAGCTTCCGGGCTTGATAGCATTTTATGAACCGTGTATTTTGCGTCTTTTTCGCAAAACTCCACAAAATCAAAGGGGACAATTATGCGCATCATTCTTCTGGGTGCTCCAGGCGCAGGTAAAGGCACACAGGCGCAATTTATCATGGATAAGTATGGCATTCCGCAGATCTCTACGGGTGACATGTTGCGTGCTGCCATTAAAGCGGGTACTGAGCTGGGCAAACAAGCGAAGGCGGTGATTGACGCAGGCCAGTTGGTATCTGATGACATCATTCTGGGTCTGGTCAAAGAGCGTATCGCTCAGGAAGACTGTGTGAAAGGTTTCCTTCTGGATGGTTTCCCACGTACGATCCCGCAGGCAGATGGTCTGAAAGAGATCGGCGTTGACGTTGATTATGTTCTGGAATTCGATGTGCCTGACAGCGTCATCGTTGAGCGTATGAGTGGCCGTCGTGCCCACCTTGCATCTGGCCGTACTTATCATGTTGTTTATAACCCGCCTAAAGTAGAAGGTAAGGACGACGTGACAGGTGAAGACCTTGTTGTTCGTGATGATGATAAAGAAGAGACTGTTCGAGCGCGTCTGGGTGTTTATCATGATCAAACTGCGCCTCTGATTGCTTACTATCAGAAAGAAGCTGAAGCAGGCAATACACAGTATCTAACGTTTGATGGCACCCAAGCCGTTTCTGACGTGAGTGCTGAGATTGAGAAGAAACTGGCGTAAGTGAAATAACACAGATAAAAAGGCAATCAAATGATTGCCTTTTTTGATCTCAGGGACTTGCTCTCCCGTAACCTTGTTTCCCATAATATTTATTCTCTGGCGTTTTCGTGAACTCACCCTCTCTAATTACACGATGGAAGAGTAATATGTTCACGTGGCTTTTATTTGCAGGTATCTATGGAACAACAAAAAACAGGTATTCTTCTTGCCAATCTGGGTACGCCTGACGCGCCAACAGCAAAAGCTGTGAAGGCATTTCTTGCCGAGTTTCTTCATGACCAACGAGTTGTAGACCTCACTCGTTTCATCTGGTGCCCTGTGCTCCATGGCATTATTCTTCCTTTGAGATCTCCCCGAGTCGCCAAGCTATATCAGGAGATCTGGATGAAAGAGGGGTCACCATTAATGGTGTATTCAAGAAGGCAGCAACAAGCAGTAAAAGAGCTGACAGGTCTGCCTGTAGAGCTGGGTATGACATATGGTAATCCCAGCATGAAATCTGCGATTGAATCTCTGCAACAGCAAGGGTGCAAGAAGGTATTGGTGCTCCCGCTTTACCCTCAATACTCAGCAACGACAACGGCCGCTGTTTTTGATCGTGTCAGCAAAGCCGTCAAGAAAATGCCCCAAGTTCCAGAGTTCAGGTTTGTAAATCACTATTACAACCAAGAAAAATATATCGAGGCATTGGCGGTATCGATTGAAAAACACTGGTCTGAGCATGGCCGCGGGGATTTGTTGTTGTGTTCATACCATGGTATTCCGAAGCGTTACGCTGACAATGGCGACCCTTATCCCAAGCATTGCTTTGCCACAACTGAAGCATTACAGCAGCGCCTTGAGTTGGATGACGATCAAATCCGCACAACGTTCCAGTCTCGCTTTGGCCGGGAAGAGTGGCTGCAACCTTACACTGATAAGACGCTGGAAAAGCTACCGTCTGAAGGGGTAAAGCGGCTCGATGTTATCTCACCCGCTTTTTCTGTCGATTGTCTTGAAACACTTGAAGAAATTGATGGCGAATGCAGGGAAATCTTTATCGAGGCAGGTGGTGAATCATTCGAGTTTATTCCTTGCCTGAATGACAACCCGGAACACATTAGCCTGTTGAAAAACTTGGTAGAAACCAATATTTGTCAGTGGTAATGAGAAATTAATCTCGATTCTGTCGCACTATTTTTGCCCTATTTGTCTTTTAGGATATTTATAGTGTGATAGAATTCGCGTTTTTCCGCCTTCAACTGACGATGCATCGATAACCATGAAATTTCCAGGTCAACGTAAGTCAAAGCATTATTTCCCCGTCCATGCGCGTGATCCATTGCTTAATCCTTCCCTCGAATCCAAAAGTCTCAAACGTCCACATGTGATTGGTATTGACCAGACGCTGGTTGATATTGAAGCGAAGTCAGTGATGCGTTCCTAGAGAAATTCCAGTTGACCAAAGGTCAGTCGATGATCATTGATGATCAGCGCGCCGAAGCTCTTTATCAGGAGCTTAAAGCCAATGATATGATATCTCATGAGTTTGCTGGTGGCACTATCGGTAACACGCTGCACAACTATTCCAACCTTGCTGATGACAAGTCGATTCTGCTTGGTGTTATGAGCCGCGACATTACGATTGGCAGTTATGCCTACCGCTATCTCTGCAATACCTCCAGTCGTGTCGATCTCAACTATCTACAAGCTGTTCAGGGACCGATTGGCCGTTGTTACGCATTAATTAGTGAAGATGGTGAGCGTACGTTTGCCATCAGTGAAGGCCAAATGAATCAGCTCAAACCAGAGTCGATTCCGGAGCATATTTTTGAAAATGCCTCCGCACTGGTCCTGACTGCTTACTTGGTGCGTTGTAAAGAAGGCGATCCTATGCCTGAAGCGACCATGAAGGCGATTGAGTTCGCGAAAAAATACGACGTACCTGTTGTTATGACGCTGGGAACAAAATTCGTTATTCAGCAGAATCCACAGTGGTGGCGTGACTTCCTGAATGAGCATGTCTCTGTGTTGGCAATGAATGAGGAAGAAGGCGAAGCCCTGACAGGAGAAAACGATCCACTGATCGCGGCTGATAAAGCCCTTGAGTGGGTTGATATGGTGCTATGTACTGCTGGGCCAGTAGGCCTCTATATGGCGGGATACACAGATGAAGCTGCCAAGCGTCAGACAAGCTTGCCACTCCTGCCGGGATCGATTGCAGAATTCAACCGTTATGAGTTCAGTCGACCTGTCGTCAAAAAAGACAGTGATAACCCAGTTAAGGTATATTCTCATATTGCACCTTATATGGGTGGCCCGGAACGTATTAAAAATACCAATGGTGCAGGGGATGGTGCCTTGTCGGCAGTGCTGCATGATATGGCAGCCAACCACTACCATAAAGAGAATATTCCCAACTCCAGCAAGCATCAACACAACTTCCTGACATACAGCTCTTTCTCTCAGGTTTGTAAGTATGCTAACCGAGTGAGCTACGAAGTGCTGGCGCAACACTCACCGCGTCTTTCCCGTGGTTTACCTGAGAAAGAAGACAGTCTGGAAGAAGCTTACTGGGAGCGCTAATTTCTTCTCTGATGATAAGCTTTTTATCCAAACATAAAAAAACCCGGCAATGCCGGGTTTTTTATTAACAGATAAAGTTAGTCATAAGCTTCGTTATGAACAGACTGCACAGCACGGCCAGACGGGTCTGTCATGTTTTTAAAGCTCTCATCCCATTCAATAGCCTTAGCGGTTGAGCAGGCAATCGAAGGGCCACCAGGGACACATTTTGCCGCATCTTCAAGTGGGAACAGCTCTTCAAAGATCTCACGATACATGTAAGCTTCTTTGGTTGACGGGGTGTTATATGGGAAACGGAACTGCGCCGTTTCAAGTTGCTTGTCTGTAACTTTTGCTTCAGCAACTTCTTTAAGGGTGTCAATCCAGCTATAACCTACACCGTCAGAGAACTGTTCTTTCTGACGCCATGCGACGGACTCAGGGAGCAACTCTCCAAAGCATTCACGAATGATATGCTTCTCCATTTTGCCGTTACCGCACATTTTATCCTGAGGGTTGATTCGCATCGCGACTTCAAGAAACTCCTTATCCAGGAAAGGAACACGTGCTTCTACTCCCCACGCCGCCATAGACTTGTTCGCACGAGCGCAGTCAAAGAGGTTAAGCGCCATCAGCTTACGTACTGTTTCTTCATGAAATTCTTTGCTGTCTGGTGCTTTGTGGAAGTAAAGGTAGCCACCAAATACTTCATCGGCTCCCTCACCAGATAACACCATCTTAATACCCATAGCCCGAATTTTACGCGACATAAGGTACATAGGTGTTGAGGCACGAATGGTTGTCACATCATACGTCTCAATGTGGTAAACCACGTCACGAATAGCGTCCAGTCCTTCCTGAATGGTATAAGTCAGTTCGTGGTGAACAGTGCCCAAGTGGTCTGCAACCTTTTTGGCTGCTTTAAGGTCAGGTGCTCCGTCAAGTCCTATTGCAAAGGAGTGAAGTCTTGGCCACCAAGCTTGGCTTTGGTCATCATCCTCAACCCTTTTACCTGCAAATTTGTTAGTAATTCCAGAGATCACTGAGGAATCAAGGCCACCTGAGAGCAACACACCGTAAGGTACGTCAGTCATCAGCTGACGATGAACTGCATTTTCCAATGCTTCGGTCAGGGCTTTCTTGTCTGTTTCGTTGTCTTTTACGGCGTCAAACTCCATCCAGTCACGTTTGTAGTAACGAACTGGCTCGCCTTGCTTACTCCATAAGAAGTGGCCGGGAGGGAATTCACTGATAGTTTTACAAACAGGAACCAGTGACTTCATTTCAGATGCCACATAGTAGTTACCATGCTCATCATGACCGTGATACAGAGGAATAATACCAATATGATCGCGCCCGATGAGGTAAGCATCCTGCTCTTCATCATAAAGAATGAATGCAAAAATACCGTTCAGGTGATCAAGCAGTTCAGTGCCTTTTTCTTTGTAAAGGGCAAGGATGATTTCGCAGTCAGACTCAGTTTGAAACGGGTATTCCGGCGCTAACTCTTTGCGAAGTTCTTTGTGGTTATAAATCTCACCGTTTACTGCCAGTACATGGGTTTTGTCTGTGTTATACAGTGGCTGTGCACCGCTGTTAAGGTCGACAATTGCAAGCCTTTCATGGACCAGAACCGCCTTGTCAGACGAGTAAATACCAGACCAGTCAGGGCCGCGATGGCGCATTTTTTTTGACATTTCAAGCGCGGTTTCACGAAGTGCCGCGGCGTCAGTTTTAATATCGAGAATCCCAAATACTGAACACATAAATCCCTCTCAGCGATTACCACTATTTAAACAATAGCTTTTGTTATTGTGCGTAAATTTCTTGTCTCTCAATTTGCCAATATCACAAAAAAAAGCAACCTTAAAAGATAAAAAAACATAAAAAAAACCAACCTGATTTATTTTATTTAACAAAATACCGATTTAAGTGAATAAAACGCAATCCATGAGTAATGTTTATACAAAAAGTGATGACTAATAAAGGTCTCGACATACAAAGACAAAAAGAGTGGGTAGGTTTGCTGACGAATGAAAACGTAGGTCAATCAGGGGGCAGGGGAGAGTGAGATCGACTTCAAAATGAATAACGCCCCGGAGCCGGGGCGTATGAAAAGTAGCTGAATTAATGTTCGAGCAACTTTTGGAGTAAGGTGCCATTCAACATGGCGCGTTTAACCAACGCAAAGGGACCGATCGTAGGCGTGTCAGATAACTCAGACGACACAATAGGTAAGTTTTGATGGAAGGTTCTCAGAGACTGACCCTCGATACAACGTCGGATGGCAGATACGAGAATTTCTTCAGATTCTGTGATTTCTCCTGCCAACACAATCTGCTGCGGGTTAAACAGGTTAATCGTAATGGCAATAGCTTTACCTAGCTGATTTCCAACCTTCTGTAACACTTCTTTTGCCAGCGCATCATCCGCGTTTGCCGCTTTGCAAATATCAGAAACAGTGAGTTTATCTGTATGGTCAGCAAGCAGGCTTTTATGTCCTAGACCGAGCAACTGCTCTGCATGCTCTACGATGGCTGAATTTGATGCGACAGTTTCGAGGCAGCCGAAATTTCCGCACTGGCATTTTTTGCCGAGTGGATCAATCTGGATATGCCCTATTTCGCCCACGTTTCTGTTAATACCAAGGAAGACCTGACCATTAACTATGATACCCGCGCCTGTGCCGTTATGAACACTCACTAAGATTGAGTCCTGGTAGTGTCTGCTAGCACCAAAATAATGCTCCGCCAGTGCCTTACAACGGGTATCATTACCGATGTAACACTGAGCTTCAAACCTGTCAGAAATGAGCTGACTCATTTTCAGGTTGTCGACATCGATATTCGGCATGTATTCAACAATGCCAGCAACCGCGTCTACAAGGCCGGGAAGTGAAATGGAGATAGCGACTAATTCTCTGACCAAATCTTTGTGGTTACCCAAAAAATCAGTGATGTGCTGGTAAAGGCCTTCCATCAAAGATGTTTGGTCGTGATAGTCGAAGTTTTCAGCGTATTGAGCGAGAAGTTTACCTGAAAGGTCAAAAAGGGCGAGCTCAATTCTGTCGCGTCCGAGCCTAACTGCCAGAGCATGAAAAGGGGCAGACTCAGTCTTTAGCGATATCGCACGTCTGCCACCTGTGGATGCCTGTTGCGCGACCTCTTTTATAAGGCCGCGTTCCAGAAGCTGGCGGGTTATTTTGGTAACGCTGGCAGGCGCGAGGCTGCTAGCGTCAGCGATTTGGATCCGGGATATGGGTCCCTCTAAATCAATGAGACGATAAACGGCAGCGCCATTTAATTGCTTTACTAAATCAACATTACCAATTTGTCCGCCAGTCATAAACTTCCTAGTTATTTATGTATTCGCCATTCACAACCGTGGCTTTCACATTGAAGTCGCGATCGAAAACAGTGAGGTTTGCGACGAATCCTTTCTGGATTAGACCAAGCTTGTCATCAACACCAATAGCACGTGCAGGATAAAGGGTTGCCATTCTCAGGGCTTCATCCAACGCGATGCCAACATGTTCAACACTGTTTTGAACGGCTTCAATCATTGTCAGTGCCGAGCCACCCAGTGTGCCGTTTTCATCTACACACTTGCCATCTCGGTAATATACTTTCTTACCGACAAAAATAAAGTGATCCATGTCTGCTCCTGCTGGCGCTGCCGCATCGGTAACTAGGATCAACTTCTCGCCTTTGAGCTTGTGAGCAATTCGGATGTTGGCGTAGTCAACATGGAAGCCATCAGCAATGACACCTGTGTAAACCTCTGGCGTATCATAGATAGCCCCCACCATTCCCGGCTCACGGCCAACAATGGGAGTCATAGCGTTGAAAAGGTGAGTGGCGAAGCTAATACCCGCTTTAAAGCCTTTGCGTGCCTCTACATAACTCGCATTGGTATGACCAGCTGAGACGACAATCCCCGCTTTGACCAGTTTCTCAATGTGCGCTTGCGGGGTCAGCTCCGGTGCCAGCGTGACCTTGGTGACAACATCTGCATTTTCACAGATGAAATCAATCATGGCCTCATCAGAGTGACGAATAAAATCAACACTGTGAATGCCTTTTTTGGCGACATTCAAATATGGACCTTCAAGGTGAAGACCCAATGACTGGTTCTGATATTTGGCCTGATAATCACGGGCTACCGTGATTGCCTGCTTCATGTCTTCATCCGATGTGGTTATCAGAGTCGGGAGGAAGCTGGTACAGCCAGATTTGAGATTGGCGAGATGCATTGTCTGAATGACGTCAGCTGTGATCTCGTCATTGAGCATCACACCGCCACAACCATTCAGTTGCAGGTCAATAAAGCCAGGACTCACATACGCACCGTCCATGGAGCGTTTTTCAATGCCTTCCTGCAAGTCTTCTTCGAGGCAAACACTGTCGATGCGGTCATTTTTGACCACGATAGCATGTTTGTCTAAAACATCGCTTCCGGTAAAGATACGGCAGTTAGTCAGTGCATACATGTGGAGATCCTTACCTTACAGGTTGTTGATATTTTCCGCTTCCAGTTCCTGGAAGTATTTAACGGTTTTCACTTTCAGCTCAGCGGTTGATGGTTCGTCACAAACCATAAGCGCTTTAGGGTGAAGCTGGAGAGCGGAGATAGTCCAAAGATGGTTAACAGAGCCTTCAACTGCTGCTTCAAGCGCCAGCGCTTTGTTATGACCAGTGATAAGAATCATCACTTCTGCAGCGTCTAGAAGTGTACCCACACCGATAGTCAAGGCGTGTTTCGGTACCTGATTGATGTCGTTATCGAAGAAACGAGAATTCGCAATACGGGTATCTTCCGTCAGGGTTTTGATGCGTGTACGCGAAGACAGCGACGACGCTGGCTCGTTAAATGCGATATGACCATCGTTACCAACACCGCCCATGAACAGGTTGATTTTACCGTATGAGCGGATTTTTTCCTCGTAGCGGCGGCATTCAACTTCATGATCTGGTGCGTTGCCATCAAGCAGGTTGATGTTCGCTTCTTGAATGTTGATGTGGTTGAAGAAATTGTTGTACATAAAACTACGGTATGACTCCGGGTGATCTGCCGGAATACCGCAGTACTCATCCATGTTGAAAGTAACAACATGCTCAAAGCTGACTTCGCCTTGCTGATAGAGATGGATAAGCTGGTTGTAGGTATTGAGGGGTGTACCGCCGGTAGGAAGGCCTAATACAAAGGGACGGTCTGCAGTTGGAGAAAATTTGTTAATCGCATTAACAATGTAGCGCGCTGACCAAAGGCCGACTTCTTTTGAAGTCTTTAAAGGAATGAGTCTCACAGTAACACCTCGTAAAAACGTTCAGGAAAGCAGACATAGGATACCCCTTATGAATGCTCTTATCTTTATTTTCATAATAAAATAAGTTTCGTGAGTTAGCTACTAAATTGCTCACGAACTGTGCGTGTACAGTGATGATAGTCACAATTGCCCACCTTTTAATTTGCGGGTCGAAATTAATCGCATACACTCCCAGTGGCCGCATGGGATGGGTAAAGCTCCCATGCTGCTGTAAAACACCGAGAAAATACATAGGGGGAATTTACGGTGAATATTCTTGGATATCTTCAAAGACTGGGTAAGGCACTCATGCTGCCAATCGCAGTCCTTCCAGTGGCAGGTCTGCTGCTGCGTCTGGGGCAGCCAGACGTTTTTGATATTCCGCTCATGGCTCAGGCTGGTGGTGCGATTTTTGATAATCTGCCTCTTCTTTTTGGCCTTGGTATAGCGACAGGCCTGTCAAAAGACGGTTCAGGTGCAGCGGCTCTGGCTGGTGCGGTTGCCTATTTCGTACTGACTGCAACTGCAGGAACTGTCGATCCTACCGTTAAGATGACGTTCTTTGGCGGTATCATCGCAGGTATCATCGCAGGCCACTCTTACAACAGTTTCTACCAGACTCGCTTGCCTGAGTGGTTAGCGTTTTTCTCTGGAAAGCGTCTTGTACCTATCATGGCGGGCTTTTTCGCGCTGTTGATTGGTATTATTGCTGGTTATGTTTGGCCTGTAATTCAAAATGGACTGGATGCATTTGCGCATGCGGTTTCAAGCTCAGGTGCCATCGGTCAGTTCGCGTACGGTACGCTTAACCGTGCACTGATTCCAATTGGTCTTCACCACGTTCTCAACTCTTTCTTCTGGTTTGGCTTAGATACCTGTCAAGTTGTTAACGTACAGGCTGTTGCGGCTCTGAATGGTGCAACCCAGCTTTGTATTGACCCAGCAGTTGCTAAGCAACTGGCTGTTGGTCAGCCACATACCTTTGAATTTGCAAACTCAGTGAACCCAGAGATAACAACCGTTGTTAAAGAGGTGACTGAGACAATTAAGAACGGTGATATCAACCGCTTCTTTGGTGGTGACAAATCAGCGGGTACCTTCATGAACGGCTTCTTCCCGGTCATGATGTTTGGTTTGCCAGCTGCTGCACTTGCCATGTTCTTTGCTGCGCCAGCGAACAAGCGTGCACAGGTTGGTGGTGCGTTGTTCTCTGTTGCTCTGACCGCTTTCGTAACAGGTATTACAGAGCCACTTGAGTTCATGTTTGTATTCCTTGCACCTGCACTTTATGCACTGCATGCAGTCTTTACTGGTCTTTCACTAGTGATTGCGAACATGTTCGGTACTCTGCACGGATTCACGTTCTCTGCAGGATTGATTGATTTTGCACTGAACTGGGGACTGGCGACTAAACCGTTTACTCTGCTGTTAATCGGCCTTGGCATGTTTGTCCTGTACTTTGTTACCTTCAGCGTAGCTATTCGTGCCTTTGACCTTAAGTCTCCGGGTCGTGAAGACGATGACGAAACTGCTAGCTCTGATGTAAAGAGCTCAGACAACGGTGAATTGGCGAAACAGTACCTGAAAGCCTTGGGTGGCCACGGTAACCTTAAATCAATTGATGCCTGTATTACTCGTCTGCGCCTATCTCTGAACGATGCATCTGTCGTTGATGAGCGAGTGCTGAAAGCACTGGGTGCGAAAGGTGTTGTGAAGTTGGGTGAAAATAACCTCCAGGTTATCCTCGGCCCGCTGGCGGAAATTGTTGCTGGCGAAATGAAGAACATCGGTACAGGTGAAGACCTCACTGAAGTAAAACTCCCGTAATTTATTCATAAGTCGAAATAAATTACTCAGCCAGCCCTCGATGGGCTGGCTTTTTTTATGGTGTGAACAGAAGACGTTTGCACAAGAGCAAAACTTTTTTTGATAAATAAACAGAGGAAGTCACTCTAATGGTTGAGTAAAAGGTCGCAATCGTGGATCATTGGTGGTCACCAATTACATAATTCGGATATTCCCACGAGGTATTTTTGATGAGTGAGTCTGAGGCTCGTCCGACCAACTTTATCCGTCAAATCATTGATAAAGATCTGGAAAGTGGTAAGCACACAACTATCCACACCCGTTTTCCGCCAGAGCCAAATGGTTACCTGCATATTGGCCATGCGAAATCTATCTGCCTGAACTTCGGCATTGCTCAGGACTATAAAGGCCTGTGTAACTTACGTTTCGATGATACTAACCCTGAGAAAGAAGATATCGAGTTCGTAGAGTCGATTAAAAATGACGTCAACTGGCTGGGTTTCGACTGGTCTGGTGAGATTTGTTATTCTTCCGGTTATTTTGACCAGCTGTATTCATACGCTGTCGAGTTGATTGAAAAAGGGCTGGCTTACGTTGATGAGTTAAGCCCTGATGAGATCCGTGAATATCGCGGCACTCTCAAAGAGCCCGGCAAAAACAGTCCATACCGTGATAGAGCGCCAGAAGAAAACCTGTCGCTGTTTGAGAAAATGCGCGACGGAGGCTTCGAGGAAGGCAAAGCTTGTCTTCGAGCCAAGATCGATATGGCATCTCCCTTCATGGTAATGCGTGATCCAGTGCTATATCGAGTGCGATTCGCCCATCACCATCAGACCGGAGATAAGTGGTGCATCTATCCGATGTACGATTTTACTCACTGTATTTCTGATGCAATTGAAGGGATCACACACTCTCTTTGTACGCTTGAGTTTCAAGATAACCGTCGCCTGTACGATTGGGTCTTAGAAAACATTTCTATTGAGTGCACGCCGCATCAGTACGAGTTCAGCCGTCTTAATCTCGAATATACCGTGATGTCTAAGCGTAAGCTAAGTCAACTGGTTAGCGAGAATTTGGTGAATGGTTGGGATGACCCGCGTATGCCTACTGTTTCCGGTATGCGTCGCCGTGGCTATACACCAGCATCATTGCGTGAGTTTTGCCAACGAATTGGCGTGACAAAGCAGGACAACATTATTGAGATGGGATCTCTTGAATCCTGTGTCCGTGATGATTTGAATGAAAACGCGCCACGTGCAATGGCGGTGTTAGACCCTATCAAAGTAGTTATTGAAAACTACGAAGAGGGGAGTGTTGAAACACTGACTGCACCTAATCACCCTAATAAACCAGACATGGGCTCACGTGAATTACCATTCAGTCGCGAGCTATGGATCGAGCGTGAGGACTTCCGAGAGGAAGCGAATAAGAAATACAAACGTCTGGTACTGGGTAAAGAAGTTCGTCTACGTAATGCTTACGTGGTTAAGGCTGAACGCTGCGATAAGGACGAAGACGGCAACATTACCACGATATACTGTTCCTACGACCCGGAGACGTTAGGTAAAGATCCTGCTGACGGTCGTAAAGTGAAGGGTGTGATTCATTGGGTGTCAGCTGATGCAGGTGTTGAGGCTGAATTCCGCCTCTACGATCGCCTTTTCACTGTACCAAACCCGGCTGCTGCTGAAGACTTTGCAACAACAATTAACCCTGATTCACTGGAAGTGAAACGTGGATTTGTTGAGCCTGGACTCAAAGCTGCAGAGGCTGAAAAAGGTTATCAATTCGAGCGTACTGGCTACTTCTGTGTCGACAGCAAAGACAGTCAATCAGATAAATTGGTATTTAACCGCACTGTCGGTCTTCGTGATACTTGGGCCAAAATAGAGTCCAAATAAGAACGAATAGATACAAAAAACCGGAGCTTTTGCTCCGGTTTTTTTATTGCACTACGAAAAGGCTTATTTCTTGTCATGCAGGCTTGGATCAGCCTTACAGTCACCGTGTGCACAGACACCGTAAAGATAGAGGCTGTGATTCGTTAATTTAACGTTGTACTGGTGAGCAATCTCACGTTGACGCTGCTCAATGACTTCATCAGAGAATTCGATCACTTTGCCACAATCCAGACACACCAGGTGGTCATGGTGATACTGTGTTGCCAGTTCAAATACGGATTTACCCCCTTCGAAATGGTGGCGCGTAACGATCCCTGCATCGTCGAACTGATTAAGAACACGATAGACTGTCGCCAGTCCGATTTCTTCACCAATATCAATCAGTTTTTTGTACAAATCTTCCGCGCTGATATGCTGACAATCTGGCTGTTGCAAAACTTCCAGGATTTTTAAACGAGGTAAAGTGACCTTTAAACCTGCATCTTTAAGTGCTTTGTTATTGTCGGACATCTGGGATATTCCTACTTTGTTACCTGGTTACTTTGTTAAAACAGGCAAAAAACATATGGGTAAACTAGCAATTAGCCTAACAAATGAATGCTATGTCTGCCAGTGGAGTATAGGATTTACACGACGTTATTCATCGATTTGATTTAATCACAATTATTAATGCTCACTGAGCTCGCAAACTTATTAATTGGATAGCGGTAGTAATACAAATCTAATGCCTAAGTTTTGACCTATTGTCATCGGTTGGTATCTGTTTGTCGGGGGTTCAGTGTCTATTTAGTCTGAAACTCATTAATTCGAGACACACTTATGTGAGGTGAGTGGTACTCATCTTGTTACGTGATAAAAAAACGCCATTTCTGGCGTTTTTAAGCAACGAAATGCTTAGCCTTCTAGTTCAGCAAGGCACATTTCTTCATGGATTTGTTTTACCCATGCTGCAACTCGCTCGTCAGTCAATTCAGGCTGGCGGTCCTCATCAACACAAAGGCCAACAAAGCTACCATCCTCAACCAATGCTTTCGATGCTTCAAATTCGTAACCATCGGTAGACGTATGACCAATAATGGTACCGCCTTTGGTTTCTACGATATCTCTGACCGTACCCATGGCATCACAGAAATATTCTGAGTAATCTTCTTGGTCACCACAACCAAAGATTGCCACAAGTTTTGTTGAGAAATCAATCTGCTCTAGTTCAGGGAAGAAGTCATCCCAGTCGCACTGCGCTTCACCATAATACCAGGTCGGGATACCTAGCAGTAGCAAATCGAAGTTATCGATATCTTCTTTACTACTCTTCGCTATGTCCTGTACATGGACCAGATCTTTACTCAGTTGTTTTTGAATCATCTTAGCAATGGCTTCAGTGTTACCTGTATCACTACCAAAGAAGAGACCTACGCTTGTCATATTTTACGATACCCGTTTAATTTGTTATGTGGGCAACAATATGAGTAACCCACTCGAATCTGGGATAATGAACTTTACGTCATTGTCTATGTATTTGAGGACAAGGCTCATTGTTATCATCAGCCAATGCCTGCACCTTCCCAAAAAATTTGGATAACGCCTTTTGCGATAAAACCGGCGCACCCAAGGAAAAGTACCAGCCAAACAATACGTCGGCCAAATGGAGGTACTTCTCCTGTATTTAACACGTCCTTGATGGCCATACCAATAAAAAAGAAGATGCTTGCGAAGAGCAAGTCCAATCCAATTTTTTCGAGCAATGCATAATGCTCGTATAGCATCGACCATCTCCCTACGGTCTTTATCAGAGGCTAAAATATATCACAAAGAGTGAGCCGCTGTTAACGTGATCAGTTTTGTAGAAAGCGATTAATCACACGGCTCACTGTTTCAGGTTTCTCAGCGTGTAGCCAGTGACCAGTATTCGCGATCACATGCGCCTTAGCGTTAGGGAATGCTTTCTCTATATTCGCTTTGTGCTGTTGGGTGATGTAAGGAGAATCACCCCCTTTTAAAAACAATGTGTTGCCGTTATACACGGCGTCAATGCTCCAACCCATGATCTCAGCGTAGCCCTGCTCTAAGTTTTCAATATTGAAGCGAAATGTGAAATCTCCTTGTGATGTTTTAGCGAGAGACTTCATCAAAAACTGAATTATCCCAGGGTCGACGATGTAGTTTTGTAAAATGTCTTGAGCGTCTTTCCTTGAGGACAAAACTTCGTTACGAGCAGCATTGAGTCCGCGGAAGACAGCCTCATGCATGTTGTGAGTGTAAGCAATGGGGGCGATGTCAATTACTATTAATTGCTCCACAAGCTCAGAATATCGTAAAGCCACAGCCATTCCGACTTTTCCACCCATTGAGTGTCCAATAACCGTCACTTTTGATATTTTTTGCTGTGCAAGAAACTGAACAACGATCTCGGATTGATGTTGATAACTGACATCGGGATCGTGCGGCGAAAGGCCGTGATTAGGCAAATCAATTTGAAAAACCTGAAATGTTTTTGCTAACTCTCGGGCAATACCGCCAAGGTTTCCAAGGTCGCCGAAGAGGCCGTGAATCAACAGAACAGGTTGCCCGGTTCCCTGTACTTTGAAATTCAAAAACACGATTGTTTTCTCTCATAATGAATGCTTTGTCGTAGAGTATACCTTCCTAACTCTGTATAATCCTCAGGTGAATGATAAACAGGACACGATGATCAAAACGATGAAGACAATTGAGGTTGATGAAGAAATATACCGCTACATTGCCAGCCAAACCCAGCATATAGGCGAAAGCGCGTCTGACATATTGCGCCGCTTGTTGATGGCCCCTAAGAATGAACAAGTACTGGCTGCAACCCCGGCAAACTCTTCTCGTTCGCAAGGCATTGTTGTAAGCAAAGATGCTGGCAAAAATGGCGCAGTTGATCGTGTAAAAGAAATGCGTTCGCTGTTGATCTCGGATGAATTTGCGTCTCAAGAGAAAGCGATTGGACGATTCATGATGGTACTGTCAACATTGTATCGCATAGACAGCCATAGTTTTTCCGATGCAGCCGCGCTGAAGGGCCGCACACGAGTGTATTTTGCAGATAATGAGAAAACACTGCTCGATAGTGGAAAAACCACCAAGCCTAAACATATCCCAGATACCCCGTTCTGGGTTATCACCAATACTAACACCGGACGAAAACGTCAGATGGTAGAGCAGCTCATGGCTAAGATGGGCTTTGCTAGCGATATCACTGAAAAAGTTGCGGGTGAAATTTAATAATATAAAAATTCCGATAGAAAGGATGTCTTCTAATATGGCTAGTTTTCCTCGTGCGGGTCAGGCTGCTCAGCAGCAGGACCTGTACAATATTCCTTTGCTTGTTGCTAATTACTTTCAGATCCAGCCTGAACCTGAGAATACCCTTCATCGGGTAGCATTTGGCACCTCGGGCCACCGTGGTTGTGCTGATAAGGCAACATTTAACCAACACCATATCTGGGCTATTGCTCAAGCGGTCGCAGAAATCCGTGCTGAGCGCGGAATAGAGGGGCCATTATATGTCGGCAAAGATACGCATGCTCTCTCTGAGCCTGCGTTTTGTTCCGTATTAGAGGTGTTGATCGCTAATGGTGTTGAAGTCATCGCTCAGGAAGCAGGCGGCTACACGCCAACGCCCGGAATTTCCCATGCCATTCTGAATTACAACCGTCAGCACGATAAACAGGCTGACGGGATTGTGATCACTCCTTCTCACAATCCACCACAAGACGGTGGCATTAAATACAATCCTCCTCACGGTGGACCAGCAGAAGGGGAGTTTACAACCGCAATTGAAAATCGAGCCAATCAATTGATTGCCGATGGTCTGCGTGAAGTAAGGCGTTTACCGTTACAAGATGCAAAAGACAGTGACCTGTTCGTGGAACAGGATTTGGTCATGCCATACGTATCAGAACTGACAGATGTCATTAACTTTGATGCTATTAAGCAGGCTGGTCTTAAACTTGCCGTTGACCCATTAGGTGGCTCGGGTATTGACTACTGGCATGCGATTGCCCACCACTTTGATTTAGACATCACATTGGTTAATCAGGCTGTCGATCCATCGTTCCGGTTTATGAGTCTGGACAAAGATGGCGTGATCCGAATGGATTGCTCGTCACCTTATGCGATGGCGGGTCTTCTGAGCTACAAAGATGATTACGACCTTGCCTTTGGTAACGATCCTGATTTCGATCGTCATGGCATTGTTACTCCTTTTGGATTGATGAACCCTAATCACTACCTTGCAGTGTGTATTGATTACCTGTACCGCCACCGCGACGGATGGTCACAAGACGTTGCTGTCGGCAAGACATTGGTATCAAGTGCCATCATCGACAAAGTGGTTGAAGACTTGGGTCGTGAGCTTTGCGAGGTTCCAGTAGGTTTTAAGTGGTTTGTTGATGGCTTGTATAACGGCAAACTTGGCTTCGGCGGTGAAGAGAGTGCTGGAGCGTCTTTCCTTCGCAAAGACGGCACCCCATGGTCAACCGATAAAGATGGCATTCTTCTTTGTCTGTTGGCGGCGGAGATCACTGCAGTAACTGGTAAAAATCCTCAGCAGTATTATGACGAACTTGCTCAGAAGCATGGTTCATCGAGCTATAACCGTATTCAGGCAGTGGCTAACGTCGAACAGAAAGCAGTACTCAGCAAACTTTCACCAGAAATGGTGACTGCCGATACGCTGGCAGGCGACACAATTACTGCGAAGCTGACTCATGCCTCTGGTAATGGAGCAGCTATCGGTGGTCTTAAAGTGACTACCGATTTTGGCTGGTTCGCCGCTCGTCCGTCGGGCACTGAAGATATCTACAAAATTTATTGCGAGAGTTTTAAAGGTTCAGAGCATTTAGCAAAGATAGAGCAGGAAGCACAATTGATTGTCAGCGCCGTGTTTGAAGACGCAGGCCTGTAATCTTCCAGTATTCTTCGTATAAGTAAGTTTACTGAACACTAATAAGGCCGCCATTTTGGCGGCTTTGTCGTTCAGTTACGGTTAACTATCAGGCCAGTTATCTGGAACAACGAACCAGTGCTTTCCTTGTTCATCAATTAAGTGCTGCGCGCGCTGAACAGGCTTAATCTGATTTCCTTCTATTGTGGGAAGTGTTTCCGGATCTGGAGAGCACATCCATTGCCCGCGTGATAGGAGAGAGTAAACCGCGTTATCTGGCAATTGATGGTTCCAGCACCAATATCCCTGTATTGCCTCATTCCGCGCTATCTCGTGTGATATATGTGTCTCTTCCAACCAAGGATTGATATACAGTCTTCCTTGCATGAGTAATTTATGTTGCGTGGGTACAAGGTCAGGAAACTGTTGTTGGAACACAGTCGTCGTCGATAATGCCAGTTGGTGGTCTACCATTTTCTCTTGCTTTTTTGCTAGTGTATCTTTTGCATTAGGGCCAAACCATTGCTTGTCATAAGCAAGATAGAATTTTACCGCCACCTCCCAGTGTTCGAGCTCACCGGTATCACTTTTGACGAGAAAATCCACTGAGCCCAGAGTTTTTCCATCAGCATTAAGTTGAATTTCTTCCGCAATCAGTTGATAGCTAGGGTGGCTGAGCAGTGCATGTTTAAGCAGCCATTGATAGTAAAAGCCGATGCGATGCCCACCATCGTATTCTAAACCTTGTGGGCATTTCATCGCTTCTACCCAAAATAAGTCAGGTACTTGAAGACGTGCAGGTAATTTGAGTAATTGTGGTGCTTGTCTTAGCCATTCGAAGTCTCTTTGGCTTTGCTGCTTGTCAGAAAACATGAGTTCCTTTATTCATTTTAATCGATTGTATCTGATTTTTTTTAAGCGAAGTTCTAAACACTCTGATGAATGGATATGAGCTTTACGCCTCAAATCAACCCGCTAGAATAACGATATTTACTCCATATACGAGTTGATATTACTCAGGGAAATAACGATGAACAACATGCAGCTGGAAACTATTCTAAACCAGCATTTAAATGCCAATGCATTCAAGGACTATTGTCCTAATGGCCTCCAAGTAGAAGGCAGGCCAGATGTGAAAAAAATTGTTACGGGTGTTACTGCCAGTCAGGCATTGATTGACCTTGCAGTAGACAATAAAGCTGATGCGCTACTTGTTCACCATGGTTATTTCTGGCGGGGAGAATCGCAGCCATTGCGAGGTATGAAATATAAGCGGATAAAAGCGCTGATTGAAAATGGAATTAATCTCTATGCCTACCATCTTCCCTTAGATGCTCATCCTGTACAGGGCAATAATGCTCAGCTTGCACTCAGACTGGGTATCGAACTCAAAGGGAGTCTGGAGCAAGGAAATCCAAACTCTGTCGTTGTTTGGGGTGAGTTAGAACAGCCTTTATCACCTTCTGATTTTGCTCAAAAGGTTGCAAAGGTACTCGATCGTGAACCACTGACAATAGACGGTGGAAATGGTGACATCAAAAAAGTGGGTTGGTGCACGGGCGGTGGACAGGACTTTATTGATTTGGCTGCCAGTCAGGGGTGTGATGCTTTTCTGTCAGGGGAGGTATCAGAGAGAACGACTTACTCTGCACGAGAGCAGGGCATACATTATTTTGCTGCTGGCCATCATGCGACAGAACGATACGGTGTTAAAGCGCTTGGCGAGTGGCTAGCGGACAATCATCAACTCGATGTTCATTTCATCGATATCGATAATCCTGTATAGGATACCAAGTGAAAAACAGCGAATTTCAACACTGGTCATCAGATTTATTGAAAGCCCTCAATAGCTTTCGGGAGAGACAAAAACTATTACGCATAAAGTAAGAAAATAAAAAACGCCGCAGATACGGCGTTTTTCTGACAAAACCAAGCTATCAGCTTCGGTCTTTCATCGGTTTAAAGTCTCTTTGATCGTAACCAGTATAAAGCTGGCGAGGACGTCCGATACGGTTGTTCGGATCACTGTGCATTTCATTCCAGTGAGCAATCCAACCAATAGTACGAGACATAGCAAAGATAACTGTGAACATTGAAACCGGGATACCGATCGCTTTCAGGATAATACCTGAGTAGAAATCTACATTTGGATAGAGTTTCTTCTCAATGAAGTATTCATCTGAAAGTGCGATTTTCTCGAGTTCCATCGCAACATCCAGAAGTGGATCCTTGATGTTCAATTCATCAAGCACTTCATGGCACGCTTCACGCATAACTGTCGCGCGTGGGTCATAGTTCTTGTAAACACGGTGACCAAAGCCCATGAGACGGAATGGATCATCCTTGTCTTTCGCTCGCTCAATGAACTCAGGAATCTTATCAACAGAACCAATCTCTTCTAGCATCTTCAGGCAAGCTTCGTTTGCTCCGCCGTGAGCAGGTCCCCACAGAGATGCAATACCTGCAGCGATACATGCAAATGGGTTTGCACCAGAAGAACCAGCCAGACGAACGGTTGACGTTGAAGCGTTCTGCTCATGGTCAGCATGAAGAGTAAAGATTTTGTCCATTGCTTTTGCTACAACTGGATTCACTTCGTATTCTTCTGCTGGTGTAGCAAACATCATATGCAAGAAGTTTTCTGCATAATCCAAGTCGTTGCGAGGGTAGATGAATGGTTGACCAATCGAGTACTTGTAGCACATTGCTGCAAGTGTTGGCATTTTTGAAAGTAACCGGAATGCAGTGATCTCGCGGTGGATATCATTATTAATATCCAATGAATCATGGTAGAACGCAGCGAGGGCACCGACAACACCAACCATAACCGCCATTGGGTGTGCATCACGGCGGAAGCCGTGGAAGAAGCTGGCGATTTGCTCGTGTACCATGGTGTGGCGAGTAACAATCTTACGAAACTCTTCGTATTGTTTGCGACTCGGGACTTCACCATAAAGAAGGATATAACAGACTTCTAAATAATCAGCGTTATTGGCAAGTTGATCAATTGGGTAGCCACGGTGTAAAAGTACACCTGCAGCACCATCAATGTAAGTGATCTGCGATTCACAAGACGCAGTCGCTACAAAACCAGGATCAAAAGTAAAAAAACCATTGGCTCCAAGTGCACGTACGTCAACCACTTCCGGGCCAACAGTGCCTCCCTTGATCGGCAGTTCGATTGGTGCTTTCCCTTCAATGTGCAGGGTAGCTTTCTTCTCTGCCATAACAATCTCCTTTGTAATTTTTATTTCCTATCCCAAAATTGGACTTCGTTGTTGTACAGTTGAAGCCGAGATATGTCAAATCGGGCGAGTGATCTTTGTAGGGTCTGCGCAAGTATAACAATTGTGTTTCTTCGCGGTTAAAGCTGTGTTTCGGGATTTTCGTCAATTATATATATTTGTGTTTATCTTGTCGCAGGCATATACTCTGCCGCAGGTCTCTGGGCTGCAGTGTTTCAGCCGGGGCGTATCGGGGCTAAAATCAATTTTTACTGTGTTAAACAGGGCACGGAAGCCTTCTATTAATATCGGTTTCCCCCCTTTTGGCTGCATAAAATACAAAAAAGGTTTGTTCTGTCGCCTTTGCTCAGCTGAGTCTCCCAGAGAGTGTATAACAATAAATGCTTCTCTATGAAGCTGAGTGGGCCATATCGTGAAAGTTAGCAAGCCAAGACCGGTAAATCTTGACCTACAGACCATTCGCTTCCCACTGACAGCGATTGCGTCTATTTTGCACCGCATTTCAGGGGTGATCACCCTTGTGTCAGTAGCAATACTTCTGTGGTTACTAGATTTATCCCTTTCATCACCAAGCGGTTTTGAAGCCGCAAGTTCTATTATCGATAGTTACTTCGTCAAATTTATCCTGTGGGGCATTTTGACGGCCCTTGCCTATCATATCGTCGGCGGCATTCGCCACCTGTTTCAAGACATGCAATATTTCGAGGAATTGGAATCAGGAAAGGTCAGTGCGCAAGCGTCGTTCGTGATCACTGCTGTGTTGTCTGTTTTAGCGGGGATCTTAGTATGGTAGGACAAGTTTCTTCAGTCGGTCGCAACGGAATACATGATTTTATCTTAATTCGTGCCACCGCAATCATCATGACGCTTTACACTTTTTTCATGGTTGGATACTTCGCCGTTGGGCAAGATCTGTCTTATGAATTGTGGTTGGATTTCTTTAGCAAAACCAGCACAAAAGTGTTCACTGTACTGGCACTGTTTTCAGTCCTGATCCATGCATGGATCGGAATGTGGCAGGTACTGACAGATTATATCAAACCAACAATGCTGCGTGCCTTTTTGCAGTTTGGCGTTGTGGCACTTCTGTTTGTATACCTGATGACTGGCTTCTTTGTTGTGTGGGGTGTTTAAGTGAGTATTCCAGTTCGTGAATTTGACGCGATTGTAATTGGTGCGGGTGGCGCAGGTATGCGCGCTGCACTGCAGATTTCAGAGCAGGGCCTTTCATGTGCGCTGCTGTCTAAAGTTTTCCCGACCCGTTCTCATACTGTTTCCGCTCAGGGTGGTATAACAGTGGCGCTTGGTAACAGCCATGAGGACAACTGGGAATGGCATATGTACGACACAGTTAAAGGGTCTGATTATATAGGCGATCAGGATGCCATTGAGTACATGTGCAAAACGGGTCCAAAATCTATTATCGAGTTAGAGAAGATGGGTTTACCTTTTTCTCGCTTTGATAACGGTCGCATTTATCAGCGTCCATTTGGTGGTCAGTCAAAAGCCTTTGGTGGTGAGCAAGCTGCGCGAACTGCAGCGGCCGCTGACCGAACAGGCCACGCACTGCTTCATACTTTGTATCAACAAAACATAAAAAACAAAACAACCATTTTTTCTGAGTGGTATGCGTTGGATTTAGTCAAAAATCAGGACGGCGCAATTGTTGGTGCAACAGCGATGGACATGGAAAGTGGCGAAATCTGCTACTTCAAAGCCAAAGCAACAGTATTAGCGACTGGTGGTGCTGGTCGTATCTATCAATCAACGACTAACGCTCACATTAACACGGGTGACGGTGTTGGTATGGCCCTCCGTGCTGGTGTCCCAATGCAAGACATGGAAATGTGGCAGTTCCACCCAACAGGTATTGCTGGCGCCGGTGTACTGGTAACCGAAGGTTGTCGTGGTGAAGGTGGTTACCTTCTTAACAAAGACGGCGAACGTTTCATGGAACGTTATGCACCTAACGCCAAAGACCTTGCGGGCCGCGATGTTGTTGCACGTTCAATGATGGTAGAGATTCGTGAAGGTCGCGGCTGTGATGGCCCATGGGGACCACACATTAAGCTTAAACTCGATCACCTTGGCAAAGATGTGCTTGAAGCGCGCCTGCCTGGTATCCTTGAGCTGTCTCGTACCTTTGCCCATATTGATCCGGTTAAAGAGCCAATCCCAGTTATTCCAACCTGTCACTATATGATGGGTGGTGTACCTACTCAGGTTTCAGGCCAAGCAATCAAGCAAAATGCAAACGGTCAAGATGTCGAAGTACAAGGCCTGTTTGCTTGCGGTGAGATTGCTAGCGTATCTGTTCACGGTGCCAACCGTCTCGGCGGTAACTCGCTGCTTGACCTTGTTGTCTTCGGACGCGCGACAGGTCTGCACCTTGGCGAAACACTGGCAGCACAGGTTGAAGCGCGTGATGCCTCTGAGTCAGATATCGAAGCATCCTTGTCTCGCCTGAACCGTTGGAACACAACGCAGAAAGGTGAAGACCCAGTCCAGATTAGAAAAGATCTTCAAGAGTGTATGCAAAACAACTTCTCGGTATTCCGTGAAGGTGATGCAATGGCTAAAGGTCTGGAAGAGCTCAAAGTGATTCGTGAGAGGCTTAAAGAAGCACGTCTTGACGATACGTCTTCTGAATTCAACACCCAACGTGTTGAGTGTTTAGAACTGGACAACTTAATGGAGACTGCGTTCTCTACCGCTGTGTCGGCTAATTACCGAACAGAAAGCCGTGGTGCTCATGCGCGATTCGATTTCCAAGAGCGTGATGACGAAAACTGGCTGTGCCACACTATTTATAACCCTGAAACGGAAGTGATGTCGAAGCGTGACGTAAATATGTCACCCGTTCATCGTGACGCATTTCCGCCGAAGGCACGTACATACTAAGGGAGGTATCTAATTATGAAATTGAAGTTTTCTGTTTATCGTTACAACCCTGATGTTGATGACGTTCCACATATGAAGGGTTATACACTGGAAGTGCCTGAAGGCTCTGACATGATGGTGCTTGATGCGTTGATGTTGCTCAAAGAGCAAGACCCAACGTTATCATTCCGCCGCTCTTGCCGTGAAGGCGTTTGTGGTTCTGATGGCATCAACATGAACGGTAAAAATGGCTTGGCGTGTATTACGCCATTGTCAGCTCTGACAGGCAAGTCGACGATTGTGATACGTCCGCTTCCCGGTTTGCCAGTAGTCCGCGATTTAATTATAGATATGTCGCAATTCTACGAGAATTATGAGCGCGTGAGACCTTACTTGGTTAATGATGCAGTTCCTCCTGCGAGGGAGAATCTGCAGTCGCCGGAAGAGCGTGCGCATCTCGATGGCTTATATGAGTGCATCATGTGTGCATGCTGCTCAACCTCATGTCCATCTTTCTGGTGGAACCCAGACAAGTTTGTTGGACCTGCAGGTCTACTGGCGGCTTATCGATGGCTAATAGACAGCCGCGATACTGCGACAGATGAACGTTTATCTGATCTGGACGACGCTTTTAGCGTTTTTCGTTGTCACAATATTATGAATTGTGTCAATGTTTGTCCGAAAGGACTGAACCCTACGAAAGCAATTGGTCATATTAAGTCAATGCTACTCAAGCGAGCCGTTTAAAACGTCCGCTCAGGTCCGATCAAGGAATTAGATTCCCTCGCCTGGGGGAATCTATATTGGAGACCAGCGCAAAGCTGGTGTTGTAACAAACAATAACGTGGTTAAGGGATAACAATGCAAAATGGCGTGATGAAGGCTTGGATTGAGTCTTCACACTTGGCTGGCGCCAATGCAACCTACGTAGAGGACCTCTACGAACTGTACCTTAGTGACCCGGAGACAGTAGATATCGAATGGCGGAAAGTGTTTGACGACTTACCAGTTGTCCAACAGCACGCCCCGGAGCAGCCTCACTCCAGAGTTCGTGACTACTTTCGACGACTAGCGACGGAGACAGCGCATTACAGGGCTCCAGTTAGTGATCCAGACGTCGACGCAAAACAGGTTAAAGTACTGCAACTTATCAATGCTTACCGTTTTCGTGGACACCAACAAGCTAATTTAGATCCTCTGGGTATTTGGCAACGTGAACGAGTACCTGATCTCGACCCAGCTTTTCACACCCTCAATGAAGACGACTTCGAACAGACATTTAATGTCGGCTCCTTTGCCATAGGGCAGGAGAGTATGAAGCTCGCTGATCTTTACGACGCACTAAAACGAACCTACTGCGGTTCAATCGGTGCAGAGTACATGCACATCACCGACACAGAGGAAAAGCGCTGGATTCAGCAGCGGCTTGAATCTGTCGTGGGACAACCAGAATTCACTGAGCAAGAAAAGCTAACTTTCCTTGAAGAGTTGACAGCGGCTGAAGGTTTGGAACGTTACCTGGGAGCAAAATTCCCTGGCGCGAAACGTTTCTCACTAGAGGGCGGTGATGCTCTGATCCCCATGATGAAAGAGCTGGTTCGCCACTCTGCCAAAGCAGGTCAGAAGGAAGTGGTTGTCGGTATGGCTCACCGAGGCCGTCTAAACGTACTGGTTAACGTACTGGGCAAAAAAACTTCAGAACTGTTTGACGAATTTGCTGGCAAGCATGACGAGACGTGGGGAACAGGCGATGTAAAATATCACCAAGGCTTCTCCAGTGATTTCTCAGCCCCAGACGGCGACGTTCACCTCGTGTTGGCATTCAACCCGTCGCACCTTGAAATCGTGAACCCAGTTGTTATGGGCTCGGTTCGGGCACGTCAAGATCGTCTTGCTGACAAGAACGGTTCAAAGGTACTTCCAATCACAATTCACGGTGACTCAGCGATTGCTGGTCAAGGTGTTGTGCAGGAAACCTTTAATATGTCACAGGCGAGAGGTTTTCAGGTCGGCGGCACAGTTCGCATAGTTGTGAACAATCAGATTGGCTTCACGACCTCAAACCCGAGAGACACTCGCTCAACGCAATACTGTACAGATATTGCCAAAATGGTTCAGGCTCCAATCTTCCATGTGAACTCGGATGACCCTGAAGCCGTCGCTTATGTTTCCCGCCTGGCACTGGATTTCCGTAACCAATTCAAGCGCGATGTCGTGATTGATTTGGTTTGCTATCGTCGTCATGGACATAACGAAGCGGATGAGCCAAGCGCAACCCAGCCTCTGATGTACCAGAAGATCAAGAAACATCCGACACCTCGTAAAATCTATGCTGACAGACTACAAGATCAGACAATTGCTGATCTCGAGGGTGCCACGCTATTGATCAATGAATATCGAGATGCACTTGATCGCGGCGAATGTGTCGTTAAAGAATACCGACCAATGACACTCCATTCTGTTGACTGGTCGCCATACATCGGGCACGAGTGGACCATCGACTGGGACAGCAAAGTAGACGCAGATCGTCTTCGTGAGCTTGGACAGCGTCTTTGCCAGTACCCTGAAAGTCATAAACTCCACAGTCAGGTGAAGAAACCTTACGTCAAGCGCGCCGAAATGGTTGCAGGCGAAAGGCCGCTGGATTGGGGTATGGCTGAAACCCTCGCTTATGCGACCTTGCTTGACGAAGGCAAACGGATCCGTATTTCCGGTCAGGATGCTTGTCGAGGCACCTTTGTGCACCGCTTGGCTACGCTGCATAACCAGACCGATGGTACGACCTATCAACCACTCGCTAATCTTCATGATAAACAGGGACCGTTTCAGATTTTTGACTCTGTTTTGTCAGAAGAGGCTGTTTTGGCATTCGAATACGGTTATGCCACAGCAGAGCCGGGTGGCTTGACCATGTGGGAAGCTCAGTTTGGTGATTTTGCTAACGGCGCCCAGGTGGTCATTGATCAGTTCATTAGTTCTGGTGAGCAGAAGTGGGGCCGTATGTGTGGTTTAACCATGCTGTTACCTCACGGCTACGAGGGACAAGGTCCAGAGCACTCATCTGCCCGCCTTGAGCGATACCTGCAGTTGTGTGCAGAACAAAATATACAGGTGGTCATTCCATCAACACCTGCACAGATGTATCACATGGTTCGCCGTCAGGTGATCCGTCCTATGCGCCGTCCTTTGGTAGTGATGTCACCAAAATCATTGCTTCGTCATCCTTTGTGCACATCTTCTTTGGAAGATTTGACCGAGGGGACGTTCCAGCCCGCCATTGGCGAAATTGATGAGCTGGATCCAAAAGCTGTTAAGCGCATTGTGATGTGTTCGGGCAAGGTTTACTACGATCTGCTGGAAGCTCGTCGTAAGGAAGAACTCATCGATGTTGCTATCATTCGCGTAGAGCAGCTTTATCCGTTCCCTTACGAGGCGGTCGAGAAGTTGGTCAGCGGATATCCAAACGCTAAGGAAGTCGTGTGGTGTCAGGAAGAACCCCAGAATCAGGGTGCTTGGTACAGCAGTCAACATAACTTCCGTTATGCGATCCCATCAGATGCGAAACTGACTTATGCAGGCCGGAAGGCGTCCGCTTCACCGGCAGTTGGCTATATGTCTGTCCACCTGAAGCAACAAAAAGCCCTTGTCAGAGATGCACTTGGCTTAAATGAAGAACTGGAAAAATAAGGAATAAAGTGAATGACAGTCGAAATTCTGGTTCCCGACTTACCTGAATCTGTTGCAGATGCAACAGTTGCTACCTGGCACAAAAAACCGGGTGAAGCGGTAGCTCGTGACGAGGTGCTGGTAGATATTGAAACCGATAAAGTTGTACTTGAAGTACCTGCTCCAGATGATGGCGTTTTAGAAGCCATCATCGAGGAAGAAGGTGCAACAGTACTGTCAAAGCAACTTCTGGCTCGCCTTACTGCTGGTGCAGTAGCGGGTGAAGAAACAAAGGATGCTGTTGCTGAATCTGCACCATCTCCTGATAAGCGCCATACTGCGTCTCTCTCAGAAGAGAGCAGTGATGCACTTAGCCCTACTGTACGTCGCCTGCTTGCAGAAAATGAAGTAAACCCAGAGCATGTTAAAGGCTCAGGTGTGGGTGGTCGCATCACCCGTGAAGACGTTGAAGCGTTCCTGAAGTCAGCAAAAGCTGACGCGAAAGCTGAAACCAAGGCAGAAGCGCCTGTTGCCGACCTCAATGTTGCACATCGCAGCGAAAAACGTGTTCCAATGACGCGCTTGCGCAAGCGCGTTGCTGAGCGTCTGTTGGAAGCGAAAAACAGCACGGCCATGCTGACAACATTTAATGAAGTCAACATGAAACCAATCATGGATATTCGTAAGCAATACAAAGATGCTTTCGAGAAACGCCATGATGTGCGCCTTGGCTTTATGTCTTTTTACGTTAAGGCCGTTGTTGAAGCGCTGAAGCGTTATCCAGAAGTGAATGCCTCTATTGATGGTGATGAAATCGTCTACCACAATTACTTCGACATCAGCATGGCGGTATCGACGCCACGTGGCTTGGTAACACCAGTGCTGCGTGACTGCGACCAGCTGGGCTTGGCAGATGTTGAAAAAGGTATAAAAGACCTAGCGATTAAGGGCCGTGACGGCAAGTTGACTGTTGATGAGTTAACTGGCGGTAACTTCACTATCACCAATGGTGGTGTGTTTGGTTCTCTTATGTCGACCCCAATCATTAACCCACCACAAGCGGCGATCCTTGGTATGCACAAAATCCAAGAACGCCCGATGGCGGTGGATGGCAAAGTCGAAATTTTGCCAATGATGTACCTTGCTCTTTCTTATGACCACCGTCTCATTGACGGCCGTGAATCAGTTGGCTTCCTGGTCACTATTAAAGAGCTTTTAGAAGACCCAACACGACTGCTGCTTGATGTGTGATCAAGTCATGCAGTAACAGTCTGTATCAGAGGGGGCCATCGCTCCCTCTGGATGGAATCAAATTAAAAGAATGGAAACGGATAGAACATCATGAATCTGCACGAGTATCAGTCCAAGCAGCTTTTTGCTGAATATGGATTGCCTGTTTCAGAAGGTTATGCCTGTGACACCCCTCACGAAGCTGCAGAAGCAGCTGACAAGATTGGCGGCGATCAGTGGGTAGTGAAATGTCAGGTCCACGCCGGTGGACGTGGTAAAGCTGGCGGTGTAAAGCTGGTTAAAAACAAAGAAGAAATCCGTGATTTCGCACAGAATTGGCTAGGTAAAAATCTGGTGACTTACCAGACAGACGCAAACGGTCAGCCAGTGAGTAAAATTCTGGTAGAAAGCTGTACTGACATTGATCAAGAGCTGTACCTTGGCGCAGTTGTTGACCGTGGCTCACGTCGCGTTGTTTTCATGGCATCAACTGAAGGTGGTGTGGAAATCGAAAAAGTTGCTGAAGAGACGCCTGAGCTTATTCACAAAGCAAGCATTGATCCTTTGGTTGGCCCTCAGCCATATCAGGGACGTCAGCTGGCGTTTAAACTGGGCCTGAAAGGCGATCAGATTAAGCAGTTCACTAAAATTTTCATGGGCATTGCTCAGCTTTTCCTCGACCGTGATGTTGCACTGGTAGAAGTTAACCCACTGGTTATCAAAACTGATGGCGACCTTCACTGTCTGGATGCAAAATTGGCTATCGATAGCAACGCAGTGTATCGCCAGCCAAAAATCCGCGATATGCACGATCCAAGTCAGGAAGATGCCCGCGAAGCACATGCAGCGAAATTCGAACTTAACTATGTTGCTCTAGATGGCAGCATCGGTTGTATGGTGAACGGTGCTGGTCTTGCGATGGGTACAATGGACATCGTAAACCTGCACGGCGGCAGCCCTGCTAACTTCCTTGATGTAGGTGGCGGCGCGACAAAAGAACGTGTTACTGAAGCATTCAAGATCATCCTGTCTGATAGCAACGTAAAAGCTGTACTGGTCAACATTTTTGGCGGTATCGTTCGTTGTGACCTGATTGCCGATGGCATTATCGGTGCAGTTGAAGAAGTAGGCGTAGAAGTACCTGTTGTTGTTCGTCTTGAAGGTAACAACGCAGAGCTGGGTGCTCAGAAACTGGCCGAAAGTGATTTGAATATTATTGCTGCGACCTCTCTGACTGAAGCAGTACAGAAAGTAGTAGCTGCAGCGGAGGCCAAGTAATGTCTGTTTTAATCAATAAAGATACCAAAGTTATCTGTCAGGGCTTCACTGGTGGTCAGGGTACTTTCCACTCAGAGCAAGCGATTGATTACGGAACGCAAATGGTCGGTGGCGTATCTCCGGGTAAAGGCGGTACTGAGCACCTTGGTTTGCCAGTGTTCAATACGGTTGCTGATGCAGTAGAAGCAACAGGTGCAACAGCATCTGTTATCTATGTGCCTGCTCCATTCTGTAAGGATGCGATTCTGGAAGCAATTGATGCTGGTATCGAGCTTATCGTTTGTATCACTGAAGGCATTCCAACACTGGATATGCTGGACGTGAAGGTGAAGCTGGATGAAAGCGGCGTTCGCATGATCGGTCCAAACTGTCCGGGTGTGATCACTCCGGGCGAGTCAAAAATCGGTATTATGCCAGGCCATATCCACAAAGCAGGTAAAGTAGGTATCGTTTCACGTTCAGGTACCCTGACTTACGAAGCAGTGAAGCAAACCACTGACGAAGGTTTTGGTCAGTCTACTTGTGTTGGTATTGGTGGCGACCCAATCCCGGGCTCTAACTTTATCGATATCCTTGAGATGTTCGAAAAGGATCCAGCAACAGAAGCTATCGTGATGATCGGTGAAATCGGCGGTACTGCTGAGGAAGAAGCAGCGGCTTACATCAAAGAGAATGTAAGTAAGCCTGTTGTGTCCTACATTGCGGGTGTTACAGCTCCTCCAGGTAAGCGTATGGGTCACGCTGGTGCAATTATTTCAGGCGGTAAGGGTACTGCCGAAGATAAATTCGCTGCACTGGAAGCCGCTGGTGTCACCACGGTGAAAAGTCTGGCTGATATCGGCAGTGCGCTTCGTGAGAAGACAGGCTGGTAATCAAGCCCACCTTAAATGCAAAAGCCGCTCATTTGAGCGGCTTTTTTCGATCTAGTCTGCTGTTGGTATCTTCTTTGGGTTCCGACTTATCAACTGTTAGATTGAATCATTGCGTTATCTCTCTAACGCGGTTGTTGGCGCAATTGACTGAACAAAAATAGTGCGCCTGCGATGACGACGACAGACGGGCCAGCAGGTGTATCTTTAAACCATGACAGAGTGATGCCTCCCATGACAGCCAGCCAACCAATAACAACAGCAAAGACCGTCATTCTCTCTGGGCTGTCAGCAAAACGCCTCGCTGTGGCGGCAGGTATGATCATTAGTGAGGTGATAATCAGGGCTCCGACAAATTTCATCGCAATGGCGATCACCAGACCCACCATCAGCATCAGTACTAACCTCAAAGCGTCAACATTATAGCCGTCGACTTTCGCCATATCTTCACTGACGGTAATGGCCAATAAAGGTCGCCAGAGCCAGAAAATCAATCCCAAAATAACCGCTGTGCCTGAGGCTATCACTACGAGGTCTTGCCCACTGATAGACAGTAAATCGCCGAAGAGATATGCCATCAGATCAACTCTGACATTATCCAAAAAGCTTACTGAGACCAGGCCCAATGACAACGAACAATGGGCAAGAATGCCAAGGAGTGTGTCAGTTGACACAGAGCTTCTGCGTTGGAGCAATACCAGAGCCACTGCGATTAACAGACAACAGCTGATTAAAGCGATATTGAGATCGATCTGGAACAGTAATCCCAAAGCCAGACCAAGCAGCGACGCATGCGCTAATGTATCGCCGAAATATGACATTTTGCGCCAGACAACAAACGAGCCCAGCGGACCTGCCGCCATAGCGATAAATAAACCTGCGAGAAGCGGGTAGAGGAGAAAATCAAACATGGTCTCGTGTCTCTCCGTGTTGACATGGGCCCATCATGTCACCAGATAGATCATGGTCATGATTATGTTGATGATGGTAAAGTGCGAGCTGTTCGCTTTCTTGTTTACCGAAAAGCGCGACATATTCCGGGTGCGCCGAGATAGTCTCTGGGGTGCCTGAGCAACAAATATGATGATGAAGGCAAATGACCTCATCAGTTTTGGCCATGACCAGATGGAGGTCATGAGAGACCATCAAAATTGCACAGTGAAGTTTTTTTCGCAGTTGTTCAATCAGCGAATAAAGTGCCAACTGTCCGTTGACGTCTACGCCTTGAACGGGTTCATCAAGTACCAATAAATCAGGCTTTTTCAGTACAGCATTGGCGAGTAAAACTCTTTGAAGCTCACCACCAGAGAGAGTGTGCATATTGGCATGAAGAAGCTTGGCCGCGCTAACAAGAGTGAGCGCCTCAAGCACAGACTCCTTGGTTGCACCGCGGCAGAGCATCAGAAAGCGTTCGACTCTCAACGGTAAGGTATCATTCAGTTTGAGTTTCTGAGGGACATAACCAATGCGCAGTGACGGCATCCGCTGCACTTTTCCAGATGTTGGTCGATTCAGGCCGATGACTGTCTTGACCAGAGTCGATTTCCCTGCTCCATTTGGGCCAATCAACGTCATGATTTTATTACGTTCTAGTTTGAAAGACACATTATCTAAAACATGACGTCCATCGAAGGTTACGGTCACATTTTCAAATGTGATGAGAGGCGCGCTCATAAATTCCACATGATATTAAAACTGGGATGTTATATTATAACATTTTTGTTTCTCGTTAAACTTACAGTTGTTAGGATTTGCTATGCGCCGCGTTGTTTCTTCTGCCCTTGCGTTTCTCGCTTTTGGCCTGCTCCCGCTCACCACTTATGCTTCTTCAGTTTCTGTTTTGACCACAATTAAACCTATCTCTCTTATTGCAAAGGATATTGTTGGCGATCATGCGGATGTAAAACAGTTGCTTCCAAATGGTGCATCTCCCCATAATTACGCACTCAAGCCGTCAGATTTGAGAAGTATTGATCAGGCTGACTTACTCATTTGGGTTGGGCCTGAGATGGAGTTATTCCTGCAGAAGATTGCCAGCCGTCATGACAAAGCGCTTCAACTGACCGCGATTGAAGGTTTTCCTCTGCGATATTACGGTGAGCAAGAGAATCATGAAGACCATGACCATGACCATGACCATGACCATGACCATGACCATGATAGCCATGACCACGACGGTGAACATTCGTCGCATCACCACAATCACACAGGAATTGATGGACATATCTGGCTTGGTCCTCAGCAGGGTATTACAATAGCGAAAGCCATTACTGAAAGAATGGTAAATATTGATGCTGACAACGCTGATTATTATCGTAAAAATCTGGATCGTTTTATCAACGGCGTACACCAGACAACACAAAAAATAAAAACAGAGTTGTCAGCCTATAATGAACAGGGCTATTTTGTTTTCCATGATGCTTATGGCTACTTTGAAGAAGCATTCGGGTTAAAGCAGAGCGGTCACTTTACCGTTGACCCTGACAGAAAGCCGGGCGCAAGAACCCTGGTGACAATAAGAGAGGCATTAGTGAAAAATAAGGCGCGGTGTGTGTTCACTGAACCACAGTTCAACGACAGTTTTATTCAAAGTGTATCGAAACACACAAAAGCTAAGATCGTTACCCTTGATCCCCTAGCAACCAACATTTCTAAAGATGACGGTCGTTATCAGGCATTTTTGTCAGCACTTGGCGGTAAGTTCGTAGAGTGTTTTGATCAATGAGGAAAAAGTTATTCTCTGGGCCGCAAAAGATGGCGGCTCAGTTACAGACTATGCCGCGTATTCATCGGCTATCTCTGATCACTATGTCGTTTTTGATGGTGGCAGTGGCAATATGGACACCTACTCATCACACTGAGCGGGATGTTACGAGAAAAGTCATTCCGTTGGATAAAGCATCAGTTACTCCCATATCAAACGACAACAGCGAACCTATGGATGTATTGCTCGATCCCGATGATCCTGCCCTTAAAGTAGAGCAGGATGAGATTGACAAACAACTCGCCAAGGAAGACTCTCATCAGCACAGTCACGTTATCGTCGATGGCGATAGTTTGAGCTCGGTATTCGGCCAATATGGCCTATCTCTCAACGACATGTACGCGTTAGTAAAGGCTAACTCTGATGTAAGTAAACTAAGGGTTGGTCAGACATTACGTTGGCAGGTAGATGATGACGGAAAGCTGACAAGTTTTGAAATTCTCCGCAATCGTAAAAATACAGATGTATTTACCATAAGTTCTGCTGGTATTACCTATAAACAGCAAACTGCAAAGGGTGAATTCAGAGACGTTACTGTGAAAGGTGTGGTAAAAACCAGCTTTTATGTTCAGGCGCGTCAGGCGGGACTGACACCGGGTCAGATACAAGAGTTGGTGTCAGCCTTGCAGTGGCGCTTTGACTTGGGTAAGCAAGCTCGCCGTAATGACAGATTTTATGCTCTCATTAGCCGTGAATTTGTGGATGGCGAGCGTTTCAGTTCTGGCGAGGTACAAGGTTTCCTTTATAGATCGGGACGTAACGAAATCATGATCTATCGACATACCGACGGTAAGTTTTATGATCAAGATGGTCAGAGTCTTCAGCGTGCGTTCCGTCGTTTACCGCTCACGAAGAGATACAGAATCAGTTCGCCGTTTAATCCTCATCGCCTGCATCCAATTACGGGCAGAATTTCGCCTCACAACGGGACTGATTTCGCGACGCCTATTGGTACAGCTGTTCTAGCGACTGGTGATGGTGTTGTTGTTAAGGCTCAGAAACACAGGCTAGCTGGTAATTTTGTTGTGATTAAACACGGCAGAGAATATACCACCCGCTATTTGCATTTGAGTAAGATCTTAGTCAAGAAAGGCCAAAGAGTTAAAATGGGACAAAAGATCGCTCTGTCAGGCAATACAGGCCGCTCGACAGGTCCCCATTTACACTATGAACTGCACAGGTTTGGCCGACCGGTCAACGCAATGAAGGTACCTTTACCACAGGCATCTCCAATACCTGCTGGACAACGTAGCGAATTCGTTGCCCGACTCAAAAGGGCGGAGTCTCGTATAGAGGGATAAGTCGTGAGTTGGTTTGCGTAGTAAACCTATTCATTAACGGTAAAATTGAGGCTCGAAGTTTGATCCGTGCCTCTTAACTCTCTCTTTTTTCTGTGTTTAAAAAGGGCTGCAGGATACTATGATTTCAGGTTATATGATGTCATTGCAGCTCTTTTCTTCTAAATGTCACCAATAGGTAGATTCTTCCATTCTTATCAGCTGCATGTATACCATTTGGTATGCTTGTTTGCGTTATCTCTTTTTTGTCCCCGCTCCGGATATGCGGAGGATGTCGTTTATCAACACATTTATGATAGTTCGCCTATCGTCCAAGTTGCGCCAGTACCCGGGGAAGGGGTTTGGGTTCTGGATGACCAGGGTAAGATCAGTTACTTCAACGGTAAAACCTATCTCCCTCTGAGCGATATCACGCGCCCTCCTCGGAAGCGTTTTCATCGCCTTATCTACGATGATGCCAAACAGGCGCTTTGGTTACTTGCTGACGATCAACTGTATCGTTACACACTAAAAAATGATGGCTGGGACGGTTATTTTAAGGGAAAAATCGATACGGAAAGTGTGATTGCGCAAAGCAGTAAAGGGCTCCTTGTCACAATGGGTAAAACATTGTGGCGCTTCGACTCTTCTTCTCGGCTCTTTGTTTTTCAAAAAAGTACAACGTCGGATATCACAGGTATTTTCCTCGCTGACGATAGAATTCATATTGCAACAGCGAAGCAACTTTTATTATTTCAGCATGGTGAATATTCTGAGATCTGGAATTTTTCCGACAAAACTGTTTCTGGTGTTCTTCACCTTGCTAATCTTCACCTGATTGGAACGGATAACGGGCTTTTTATCGTTCATGATGATGGTCAGGCTGAACAAATCCCTCTCAATGGCTCGTCTAAGATCATTGATCTAACTAAAAATACTGAAGCGATATGGGTCGCTACCCCTGATGGTGTTCATGGATTAAGACGTGAGGGAAAAAAGCTCTCAACAATCCAGAATAAAAAGCTCTTTGTCACCACGGACAAGCCAGCAAGGGCAAATGATCTAGCCATCTCAGGTGACACTTTGTGGATTGGTAGTACAACAGGCATTGGTTATCGGCCAATTGAAGCTTCGTCAATTATTAGGCGGATTACGACAGATAAAAAAGGTAATTTGACAGGAATAACTCCGACTGAAAGTGGATACCTGGTTTCAACAGCACACACTATTGAGCTCTATGATTTAACGGGCAAAAAACGTTGGCAAAGAGATATTGTTGACCGAGTCCACTCGCAAACGGTGTTGGAAGATTTCGCCTGGCTTGCTACCTCAGAGGGGATCAGACGTATCTCACTGACTGACGGTAAGGTTGATGATGTGTTGACGATAGATGATGTGGAGTTGTCGTCGGCAGAGCGAATATTTTCAGACGGCCGCTCACTGTGGATATGGTCACTCAGTTCAGGTCTGTCCCGTTACTGGCCTGAAAACCAGTCATATCAGTCGCTGGACTTTGGCTGGGATGGAGGGCGAAATGCGAGGGTGACAAACGTCATACCGGGTGAAGACGAGACAATATGGCTGACGACGACAGCAGGCATCTATTCGTATCGCAATGGTCAGTTTACGTTGCAGAAAGAGTCGGAATATGAAAGGCCAGCAAATGCGCTGATATCGCACCAAGACGTATTGTGGTTCATTGACGCGGGTCAGCTCTTTCAATGGGCTCAGAACTCTGAAACAGAAGCATTTCGTATCGATAACCCTAGGCTGTTTAACGCGCAGTGCATCTTATCTGTGGGTAGCCGAGTCGTTGTCGTTACCCAGCATCACCTTGCTTGGGCTAAAAATACCAGAAGCGGTAAACTGGAATGGAATACATCGCAGTTGGCAGGTACGTTTTGGCCTGATTCCAATACACTGTTTTGTGGTGAAAAAAACGGTAATTTAGTATTAGCGTCGGCAAATAAGCTCGTTATATTCTCTTCACGCTATTTTGACGAAATTGACGTTTTGAAATACAGCGCATTTGTCAGTCAGATTTCTGCAGAGGGGCGTAAGTGGCGTATTGGCGTAGATGCTGATGGGATCTATAACGTCCCGAAAGGGCAAGATATTGAAATCGAGTTGTCGAAGCTCAATGATTCAAATCATGTCACTGATTACCGTTTATCGGGAGACGAGCCGGGCTTATGGCGTCGCATTGGAAGTGGCGAGCCGCTAAAGATTTATCGCTTGCCAGCAGGAAATTATCAGCTGAGTGTCAGAGAGGGAGGAACCGAAAGAAGGGTCATGGCGTTTTCTGTTACTTCACCTTGGTATCACAGCAAACTGACTATTTCATTTGTTCTTTTTCTTTGCCTCGCGTTCGTATCTGTATTGATTACAAAAAATATTCACCTGCGGCGAGTAAATCGAGGCTTAAAGTATTTAGCAAAGACAGAACGGGTAAATGCTTGTCCGCTTATTGATGAAAGCCAGGGGCATAATGCTGAAAAAGTGTTTTCTTCGTCTGACAACACCCCGGTTCAGAGTATTGAGACGCCTTCTTCCTGTGAAAAAGAACCCCTAGAAAATCCAGAACTAAACTGGGTGAGAGAAGTGAAACAGGTTATCGATAATCACTATCATGACCCTTCATTTTCAACATTTTACCTAGCAACCCTACTTTCAACATCAGAAAGAACACTGCAGCGAAAGTTTCGGGCGCACTTTCAAATGTCTGTCAAAGAGTACATTAATGTTACTAGGCTTGAGAAGGCGAGAAAGATGCTACTGAATAATGTTCGTGTTACGGATGTGGCGTTGAAATGCGGATTTAACGAAGCGTCATATTTTTCACAGAGATTTAAGCAGCAGTTTGGGTTATCACCAACCGTTTACATTGAGGAGATGCGGAAATTAGCAAAATGAAAAAAAAGAGCGTGGTATAGCGCAAGCCATACCACGGGCGTCAAAGACACCTTCGCTTGCTGCCGGAGGTGTGTGGGAGGGCCACACACCATCTGGAATTCTTTATTGTGAATCAACTGTTATATTTATAAGATTTTTTACGTTTGATTTATAGTAATTTTCCGCCAATCTGCCCTTTTTTAAATAAACGCTCTTTTTTTGTGATGTATATCAACTAAATTGAACGAGAAGAAAACGTTATAGATACAACTGTTTTTACAGATTGACGTTTTTGACAAGCAAAATAGTGAGAGCTGAGTCACTCCATTCCAATGCATTTGTTAACAGAGATGATCGTATCTTCCGCCTGACGTTTTTTTTTGACGTTTTTGATGTGAAGAAAATGTATATCTGTACACTTTTCCATCCACCCGCGAGATTTTTCAAATTGATCTAGATCAATTTTTATTTGTAACTTTGTGTAATAATCCGCGTGAAAATATTTCTGATTCTCATTTGGGTGTTTATATGAATTTGGCTGAGCTGGAGGCTGGTCGTGCAGCACGAGTGATATCACTCGATAATGTGCCTGTGGTTGCAAAGAAAAAGTTGATGGTAATGGGAGTACTGCCTAATACCGAAGTCAAAATCGTGCGTTTTGCACCAATGGGCGACCCAATTCAACTCCGTGTTCGCGGTTTTGATGTTGCTGTTCGTAAATCTCTGGCGACTGCAATCGAGGTGACGACTGATGCATAACCGTATTGTCACTGTCGGTAACCCAAACAGCGGTAAAACAACACTGTTTAATCAGCTCACAGGTGCGAGACAACAGGTCGGTAACTGGGCCGGTGTAACCGTTGAAAAGAAAACGGGTCAGTACACATTTAACAATAATAAGGTGAGCATCACCGACTTACCGGGCATTTACTCTCTCGATAACTCTGATGACATTAATAGCCCAGATGAATCTATCGCGGTAAAAGCACTTTTTTCCAGCGATGTCGATCTTATTATCAACGTTGTTGATGCAAGTAGTCTGGAGCGTAGCTTATACCTCACCATGCAGCTCAGAGAACTGGGCGATCCTATGGTTGTGGTCCTGAACAAAATGGACGTGCTGGAGCGTCAGGGCTTTAGTATCGATACTGATAAGCTTGCGGCCGCGCTACAATGCCAAGTGCTAACGGTATCAGCGACGAAGAATAAACAGGTTCAGTCATTGAAAGCTGAGCTTGAAAACGTTTTGTCTTCGCCTCTGAGACCGGCTCCTAAAAAGATGGACTACGGCCAAAGTATTGAAACGGCGATTTCAGAACTTGAATCTATCCTAGTTTCGGTTAACGAAGATCATAGACGTGCTTCAGCTATCCGTTTGATGACTGAAGATCAGTTAATGATCAAAAGTCTGCCAACAGATACCGCAATGAAGTATCAAAAGTTATCAAGAAGCACTGTGCTGATGATGACAATGATTTGATGATTGCGAACACACGCTACACTGCCATTGCTAATATTTGTCAGGACTGCCGCAAGAAAACAGTCACTACTCGTCAGCGAATGACTGACGCGATTGACTCTATTGCGCTGCATAAATTTTTTGGTATTCCTTTCTTTTTTGCCGTCATGTACCTGATGTTCTTGTTCTCCATTAACATCGGCAGTGCATTTATCGACTTTTTCGATATTGGTGTTGGTGCCATTCTTGTTGATGGTGGGCATGCCCTGATGGACGGACACCTGCCAGTATGGCTGACGACCCTGTTGGCTGATGGTATTGGCGGTGGTATTCAAACTGTCAGTACATTCATTCCTGTTATCGGCTGCCTGTACTTGTTCATGTCATTACTTGAGAGTTCAGGTTACATGGCCCGCGCAGCATTTGTTCTTGACCGTGCAATGCAAAAAATTGGCCTGCCAGGTAAAGCGTTTGTCCCTCTGGTTCTCGGCTTTGGTTGTAATGTTCCTGCTATCATGGCGACCCGCACACTTGATCAGGAGAGAGAGCGTAAACTAGCAGCAGCAATGGCTCCGTTTATGTCATGCGGTGCTCGTCTACCTGTTTATGCTTTATTTGCTGCGGCATTCTTCCCAGAGTCTGCACAAAACATTGTATTCCTTCTTTATCTCGCAGGTATTGCTGTTGCAATCCTGACTGGTGTCATTTTAAGAAAAACACTGTACCCGGGTGAGAGTGAAAGCATGCTGATGGAGATCCCTGAATATGAGATCCCAACCATGCGTAACATTCTGATCAAAACCTGGAACAAACTGAAGCGTTTCGTTCTTGGTGCCGGTAAGACTATCGTTGTTGTCGTTACTCTTCTGACAATGGCAAACTCTGTTGCACTCGATGGTACTTTTGGTCATACCAATACTGATGAGTCAGTCCTGTCTAAGGCCGCTCAGATTGTGACGCCTATTTTCTCTCCAATTGGTATTGAAGAAGATAACTGGCAGGCAACAGTGGGTATTATTACTGGTATCTTCGCTAAAGAAGCGGTAGTTGGTACTTTGAGTAGCCTTTATAACCAGTCAAACGACGACGAAGATGGTGAGTTCAATCTGAAGGACAAGTTACTGGAAGCTGTGAATTCAATTCCAAACAACCTTGTTGGACTGAACTTCGCTGATCCTCTGGGTATCGCAGTTGATACAGATAAGACGGCACTTGCTGAAGAACAAGATGTTGACGTAAGTATCTTCACAAGCCTTCAGCAGAAGTTTACTGCATCTGGTGCATTTGCTTACCTGGTCTTCATTCTTCTTTACACGCCGTGTGTTGCTGCAATGGGCGCTTACGTAAGAGAGTTTGGCAAACCATTCTCAGCCTTTATTGCCAGCTGGACAATGTTACAGGCGGTGGTCTTCGCAATTGTCACGTACCAGTTGCTTAACATCGTCGATCACCCTGTCCATGCTGCAATGTGGATCGCAATCAGTATGGCTATGTTGGCAGCCAGTGTGATGGCACTTAAACAAGCGAAAGCTCGACAAGACAATAGGTTAGTCGGTTATGATTCTATCTAAACTTGAAAACTATCTCAGAATGCACCCAGGTGCGTCGCAGACTGAGATGGCTAAACATTTCTCACTGACTGAGGATGGAATTGATGCCATGATGGCGGTGTGGTCCCGTAAGGGAAAAGTGAAAGTGGTGTGCAGCCGAGCCGGAAAATCGACGTATCATTGGCTGAATGACACTGAAATCGCCATTAGGATTTGCCACTAAACACAAAAAATAGTTAATAAATAACCCAAAACCAGTGAGTTATATTCATCATTAACATATAGGAAAGGTCAGCATTTGCTGGCCTTTTTTGTTCTTCATATCCGGCTCTTTTAACCCCTCTTTGTAAATATCCGCACATCAATAAAATACGATTTTCAGCATGTAAAACATAAAGATATAAAATTAATTGCTAATAAAGATATTTATTATATTGAAGGTGAGACATGCTTATTTGATGTGAACACTATACTCACGTGGTATGACCAGTGTATAAGCAATTACTTGATCGAATGCGGGATAAAAATAAAAAGAATTTTTTTTTGAGTGTTTTTGCAGGGAAGTTAGCTCAGAAGACAAATATGGAGGTTCTAAAACGTGTTAAAACACCCAGTAACTGTCATTCCCGTAATACTCTTTTCATCATCAGCGATGAGTGCCTCTTTTTATCTCAACGAAAAATATTCTACTGGTATCGGGAGAGCGAATTCAGGCGAAGCAGCAGTGGCTGATGGCCCAACTGTGCTCGCCCACAATCCAGCAGCCATCACCCGGTTCGATGGCTTACTTATCTCTACAAATCTCACTTTAACCTCACAGCAACTTGACATCGAAAGTGTTGAAATAAACTAGAAAGCGACAGATACCATCCCTCTTCTGGCGTTTCCAACCACGTTTGTGTCTTACAAAGTCAATGATGATTTTGCTGTTGGAGCCGGCGTTTATAGTGCGTATGGCTTTGCCGGTGAATATCCCAAAGATTTTGTGCATGGTGATTTAGCTGGTGAGTCCAGAATTATTACCCTCTCACTGAACCCTGTTGCTGCCTACCGGGTAACCGATCAACTCAGTCTCGGCGCGGGTCTGCTCGTCAATTATGGCAATGTCAAAATTTCCAGAACCGTTGGCGCATTCGCACAAGTTTTCGACACATTAAAGATCACTGATCTCGGACTTATTATGCGGACAGAGGGCTTCGGTTTTGGCTATAACTTAGGTGCGTTATTCGAGTTTAATGACGACAATCGTATCGGCCTTTCTTATCGGGGCGCATCAAAAATACGATTCAAAAATGGCGAACTTACTGATTACACTGGCCGCTATATTCCCCCCGATGGCGGTACGACAGATGTAAAGATGGAGCTGACATTACCGGATATTATCCAATTTTCTGGTTACCACCTTTTTCATGATGATTGGGCACTCCACTATGACGTGCTCTGGGCTGGGTGGGAAAAAGTGAAGGGGATTGTCGTCAAAGATAAAACTGGCAACACCTGTCAATTTAACCGTGAACCCGATAAGACTGGACTCTGTGTAGATAACGAACTGATACTTGACAATAATCTTCGCTATTCAGCAGGTCTGACCCATTATTTCAATGATAACTGGACCTTTCGGACTGGCATTGCCTTTGATGAACAGGCAGCTGAGACCACAGTAGCGCTGCCGGATATGAGTGTTCTGACGTTTGCTGGTGGAACGACATATCAGTACTCACCCGACCTCTCCTTTGATGCTGGCCTTTCTTTTTCAAAGCCGAAAACAGTCGAGTTTATCGATCGTGATTTAACCTTCAAACAACCCTACCTATTTCGGGTAACGCGGTCAGCCATTTTTTTGAGTCTTGGTGTCAACTACCAATTTTGATGGGAAGCAAGAGATGAAAACATTAAGTGTCAGTTATTACTTTCAAATTCTGTTTGTTTTTTGTTTTGTTGTCCTTACTGGTTGCGATGCTAAGCCGAAGAATGAAGGGGCCGAAACGGAAACGCTGTTCCTACCGCAGTTTGATGGCAGTTTGAATGCGCAAACGAAGGTGACGTTTATTCTGGGAGGTCCGGGAGAAGATTTGCCAAGGCCTTATTTTATTATTCAGGACTCTCTGGATGGCACAGTTAACCTACCTGCAGATTATGGTACGGACAGTAGTCTTGAAAATCCATTTCACTCGTTAAGCACACTGGATGGTTGGTCTGTCAGTAAGTTTATTCAAGTGGGTTTTTCAGGCAAAGGCTTTCCAGAGGAACAGCAAACCATAACAGAGGGGGTTCACCTGTTCAGAATTAACCAAAGTTTTGACAAAGGTACTCCCGAAATAACAGCGGAAATTCCGGTATCTGCTTATACCCGTGGCAAAAACTTATTTATCCAACCTCTGGAATTGCTTGATGCTAAAAGCGAGTACATCTATGTAGTGACCGATGCTGTTCGGGATAGAGACGGTGTGCCTGTCGGAACCTCACGCGCTTATGCAACCCTTGCCACTGGAACAACACCCGCTCTTGGTGACAGGTTGAACCGAGCATCACGGATCACCGTCAGCCTGAATGAGATCCTTGATGATCACAGTACTGAGAGCTTCGATATTGAATCGGAAGACATTATTTTCTCAGGTTGGTTTACTACCCAATCAATTGGCGATGATCTGAAATCGACCAAATATGCCATGCTGAAGTCGGTCGAGCAGGGGGGCTTAGAGACCTTGTGGAAAGGGAGCAAGGCCAATCCCAATAACGTTGACCTCAGTCGTGCCTACCAAATGTCGTTCGATAACACGCAGGACTTTGGCTCATTTTTAAGTGCAGACCAAAATTTTGATAAGTATGTTGTATCTCAGGCCGGGGGGGATGCACCGCAGCCTGGTAGCGGACCCTCGCCACTGAAACAGTTACTGCTGGACCTTAATGGTGGCCTTGCATTACTCGATCCACTGCTTGGCGGAGTCAAAATGCAGGTGACGACAGGTAAAGTGAGTTTGCCATATTTTCTCTATTCAGATGATAACTGGCGTTCGTTACGTGCAAGGCCAGCATCACCAAACATATACACACTCAGCCACCTCCTTAACAAGGGCGAACCTGAAGATCGCGCAGCCATTACCCGTCAACTGAACACACTGAGTGTTGAGCCAGAACTCATCGCATCGATGGACATTCTGCATAAACAAGATGAAATGATTAAATTGCTTGGGGCGGATATTCGTCTGGCTGATGGGAGTCATCCGGACACAGTCGTTATTGATGGAGGTTCAGTCCCCTCTACAGTGGGAAATATTACCCGGTACAGTCCATATCCTGCAGTTCAACGACTTGAAGATGTGCCATTTCTCCTCATCACCCCCCAAACACTAGCGCCAGATAAGCCTCTTAATTTGGTTATCTACAAACATGCTGTTATCGCCTCAAAAGAGACAGTGCTTGCTATGGCGCCACGCATGATTGCGCTTAATCGTTTGTCATCATTTTGGACTGGACTGGTAGGTTCATTTCAGCCATTTATTAATATTTTTGGAGATATACTGACCTTGTTCGGGATTGATCCCGACTTTTCATGGATCCGAGGCGATTCTGCTAACCTTGCTATTCTGGTGATTGATTTACCTTTGCACGGTGAGCGAAGTCTTGATGAAGAACGGTCTGCGAATGTCGACCCTACTGCTTACATTGCTTTGCAGAATATGGCTGTAGGTAAATCTGTTTTCTATCAGACGGTTTACGACTTACTGGGCTTACGATTGGCCGTTGATATTGCACAAGATACTGGTGCATTAGTGGGGACGCCGCTTGAAGCAATGAATACTGAGCCACCGAGCTTTATGGCACATTCTCTCGGGGGGGTGGCAGGCCTGACCGCGGTTGCGATTGCGCAAAATGACGATGGTAGTGATGTTGACCATGCGTCGTTAAATTTTTCTTCGATTGCCATGGCGACTGTCAGTGCCGGTATCTCAGATACTTTGCTCAACTCCAGTGAATTCGAGTTAACGGTGAAACATTTTATTTCGGAAGCCCAAAGCAAAGGCTACCGCAATTATATGGAGAGTGCCGGTGAGGTATGTGACAGCCAACTCTCTGATGATCTCGGGCAGTGCTACGCTGAATTTGTTGTCGCGGCGCAAAATTCCGCAGAGCTTAGTGATGTTCAGGTGTTTCTTGAGGAGCAGTTTGTCCTGTTCTCTTTTGCCGCGCAAATGATGCTCGATTCTGTCGATCCTCATAACTATGCGAAGCTTAAAAATCAGGATGGCAGTTATTCTCTTGGAGAAATTCCTATTCTAGCTTTTCAGGTAGAAGATGACTTGTTTCTATCAAATAGCATAGATAATTCACCCTTTTCGGGGTCTGAACCTTTGGCTAAATTACTTGGTTTACCATCTATTGATCAGGCGTCGAATCAAGCGAAAGGGGACAGAAATATTGTTAAGTTTAACAGTGATGCTGTTCACACCTCTGTTATCGGGCCAACGAATCCTGATCCCGATACGGGGCAGAGCCTTGATTTTCGTCATAACAGTTATATGCAAATATTGTTCGCAGAGTTTTTTGACAGTCAGGGACAGACATTTGGTGATATCCCAACTGAGTTATTAGCAGAATAAAGTGGGGTCGAAAGACCCCCTTTCTTTATTGGCTATTTGCGGGGATAAAGCCCTCAACCTTTGACAGTTGGTCGCGCCATTTAGCGCATACTTCTTCTTGTGCCTCTTTACCTCTCTGAATGCCCTGTGTATTTCCCCACACAGGGCCCGGCCACGCGATATCATTTTTAAAGCGGGCGATATGGTGGATATGGAGTTGCGGCACCATATTGCCTAGTGCGCCGATGTTAATTTTATCGGCATTGGTAGACGATTCGAGTATCGAGGCAACAGCAGACGACTCTGAAATAAGTTGGATTTGCTGCTCATGTGGTAGGTGATGAATCTCTCTAAGATTATCTATTTTGGGTACCAGTATTAGCCACGGACCGATATCCTCTTTACTCAAAAGGACCCGACATAAAGGGAAGTCGCCAATAACCGTGGTGTCTTGTTCTAACCGAGAGTGAAGTGCAAATGTCATAAAAAATACTGCTACAAGGATAAACTCTAACCCTAAAAGTTCTTGGTGTAGGTGTAAAGATATTACCGTTTGTTAATAAGAGGCATCCTCTCATTGACTCGTTGCCACGTTGCGAATCGCTGATTTGTTACCTGAGTTTGCCGTCATCGTTCAATCGGTTAATTGGCGCTTTTGTTTTAATTTCAGTGGTATTTGATGAACAGGCAGTTCAGTCGATCATTCATCTAAAATGGTTGGGTATATTGAGACGGCGTTACTTAATATTTCGTACAATTTTATGTAACGTCACAAATTTTCACTAGAGTTTATGAAAATTACGTTTGTTTTCCCTGGCAATCGTTAATCTAAAGGAGAAAACTTCAATTTGTTCCCGTAATAGGAGTACAAGTCGCTATGGACAAAAATGAAATACTCCATTTCTGGTTTGGTGAGCTTGAGGGAGATGTGACCAAAGAAAACCGCCAGAAACTATGGTTTACAGGGGGACAGGATGTCGACCAGCAAATCAAAGACAAATTTCAGGATATTGTCAGTCAAGCAGGGCAGGGAAAATTGACAGAATGGATGGATACGCCTGAGGGGATGCTGGCATTGATCGTGTTACTCGATCAGTTTACTCGCAATATTTATCGCGGCATCGGAGCTGCATTCCGTCATGATGAATTTGCACTGGCCATTTGCAAAAAGGGCCTTGCGAAAGGATTTGATTCCCGTTTACCCGCTATTCAGAGAGTGTTTTTCTATTTACCTCTGGAGCACTCTGAGTCGCTTGAAGATCAAGAAGAGTCATTATTTCGTTTTAGTCAGCTGGCAAAACTGGTTGCACCAGAGCACAAAGCCGTCTTTGAAAACTTCTTCGATTTTGCTAAAAAACATCACGATATCATCGCTCAGTTTGGTCGGTTTCCCCATCGAAATTCTACTTTGGGGAGGTTATCAAGCGAAGAGGAAATACGCTGGCTCAATGAAGGTGGAGCCAGATTCGGCCAATAGCACCTGGTAATAATCTGTTCGTTCATACCTTTAAAGAAAAAGCCCCGAAGAGGGGCTTTTTTGCTATAAGGCATTGAGCTTGGATATTACATGCGTTCCAGCGTATTGATACCCAGCAGCGACAAACCTTGTTTGATAGTTTTTGCTGTCAGGGCGGCAAGCTTCAGACGGCTTTGGCGAGTTTCACCCTCTGAACTCAGGATTGGGCACGCTTCGTAGAAGCTTGAGAAGTTACCCGCCAGCTCAAACAGGTAGCTACACATGATGTGTGGCTGACCTTCACGAGCGACAGACTGAACCGCTTCTTCAAACTGCAACAGCTTAGACACCAGCGCTTTCTCTTTCTCTTCGGTAACGATGATGGCACCGTCAAGGTTGTCTGTATCCAGGCCTGCTTTAGCAAAGATAGAAGCTACACGGGTATAGGCATATTGCATGTACGGCGCAGTATTACCTTCGAATGCAAGCATGTTGTCCCAGTCGAAGATGTAATCTGTGGTGCGGTGCTTAGAGAGGTCTGCATACTTAACGGCTGCCATTGCAACTGTTTCGGCAATCTGCGCTTTTTCTTCTGCCGACATTTCAGGATTTTTTTCTTCAATCAACTTGGATGCGCGGATTTCTGCTTCATCCAATAGATCTGCAAGGCGAACAGTACCGCCAGCACGGGTTTTAAATGGGCGGCCGTCTTTACCCAGCATCATGCCAAATGCGTGGTGCTCAAGGCTCACTGATTCTGGGATGTAGCCCGCTTTGCGAACGATAGACCAAGCCTGCATGAGGTGTTGATGCTGGCGTGAATCAATGAAATAAAGTACGCGATCAGCATTTAGCTGCTCATAACGATACTTCGCACAGGCAATGTCTGTAGTCGTATACAGGTAGCCACCGTCACGCTTCTGGATGATCACACCCATCGCTTCGCCATCTTTATTCTTAAATTCATCAAGGAAGACAACTTGAGCGCCATCATCTTCAACGGCGATGCCTTTTGCTTTCAGGTCTTCAACAACACCAGCCAGCATGTCGTTATACATGCTTTCGCCCATCACATCTTTGTCGGTCAGCGATACGTTCAAGCGGTCATAGTTGCGTTGGTTCTGCTCAAGTGTAATTTTAACCAGTTGCTGCCATTTTTCTTTGCAGTACTCATCACCACTTTGAAGGCGAACAACATAGTTTCTCGCTGTTTGCGCGAATTCTTCGTCTTCGTCATAGAGTTTTTTCGATTCACGATAGAAACCTTCGATATCGCTAAGGTCCATCGAGATATCGCCGCCCTCAGCTTCATGACGCTCTAGGTTCGCGATTAACATCCCGAATTGCGTACCCCAGTCACCGAGATGGTTAGCGCGGATAACATTATGACCAAGAAACTCGAGTGTGCGGACAACTGCGTCACCTATGATGGTTGAACGAAGGTGACCAACGTGCATCTCTTTAGCAACATTAGGAGCAGAATAATCAACAATGATGTTTTGTTTCTCTGCGCTTTCTACGCCGAGACGGCTGTCTGCCAGTGCCGATTCAGCCTGCTCAGCGAGCCATGCTGTGCTAAGGAAAATATTGATAAAGCCCGGGCCTGCAATTTCGGTTTTTGCAGCAATGCCATCAATATCCAGCACTTCAATGACTTTCTGCGCAAACTCACGCGGGTTAGTACCAAGTTTTTTCGCCACACCCATGACGCCATTTGCCTGATAATCACCAAACTGAGGTTTAGCGGATTGACGTACGGCTGCCGGGCTTCCTTCAGGGGCGCCAGCGGCCACTAGGGCTGCAGAAACTTTTTCGTTAAGAAGAGCTTGAATATTCACTTACTTACCTTGATATATTAATAGCGGTTAGCCTGCACAGACCCTGCGACCAACCGACTAAATGAGCGTGTTTGCTTCGCACTAAAGCAAAAAATCCGTCAACAATACCCACATGGTCAATTCTTGTTACGGCATTGTTGACGGCTTTAGCGCCGATACCAGATATTCCATTCTGGGCTGGGGGTGATAGCCAAGTCGCCTGATGTCCCAGCTTTACGGTTACTTGGATATATAACCGCTAATGATACCAATAAAGGCACGCACAAGTGCAAGCGAAATTTGAACTCAATCACGATTAAATTTCATCAGGCCTGAGTGACACTATGATGTTCCTAACGTGCTGATTCATGAGGACTGCTGCGTGTTTCAGACTAAAAGTTGGTGTTATTTCTTTCTGTTCGGCTAAATATTATTCACTCTACAACATAACATTCTGACAAATAGCATAAAAGCTTTATGGAACCTTACTCAATATGGGGTCGATAAATTCATTCTGGATACCTGTAATAGGCGTGTTAGAGTTACCCAGTAGTGAATTTCCGTGAATAATTACAATGAACCCAACCCTCTCAATTGAAGAATTAAAACTGGACTTGCCTCGTTTTCATCAACGCATTAAAACATTGATAAGCAAACTGGGTCTGGATTTGTCGTCCTATCAAGCCGATCATATTGCCCTCCGTGTTAACGAGCAGTGTCTTGCCAGCGAGCTTCATCAAAACTGGTCACTGCACGGAAAAGTGATTTCAGACAAGGAAATCAATGGCAGGCCTATTGTCGTCATCAAAGAGACACAGTCATTTTCATTTGGTGAGTGGCTGGTGGATTGTGTTGAGTTACCTTACCCGGCAGCAAAACGGTACCCCCATCAAGGGTGGGAGCATGTTGAATTTGTCGTGCCATCAGACGCGACAGACGCGGACACCTACCTGTCTGAACTTCTTACAATGTTTCCAGCACTTGCAGACAGATGGGATACGTTGGCATCTAGGGGGGTAAAGGTAAAATTGAGTTCACCGGCAGGCGAGGGTGAGCGCATCCCCAATCCAACCGTTGCTTTTAAGGCAGGCGATGTCTGTATTAAACTTCACCCGGTTTCTCTGGAGGATGTGATTGCCAGTGAAAAGTGAGATCAGCAAAGAGGATGATGTTTGTCAGTCACTCCTTCTACATCGCTCGCTGATCCTCAATTTGTAGTTACAGAATGACTGTTTTGTTGCCCTGCACGAAGACTCTGTCTTCAAGAATTTGATGCAGGGCCTGACTCAAAACCGATTTCTCAACATCTCTTCCCGCCCTCGCCATTTCTTCGGCGTTGAACGTGTGGTCAACGTGAATCACGTTTTGTCCGACAATCGGTCCTTCATCGAGGTCGTTAGTGACAAAGTGTGCCGTTGCACCAATAATTTTAACGCCTCTTGAATACGCTTGATGATAAGGGCGTGCGCCAATGAAAGCAGGCAAAAAGCTGTGATGAATGTTGATGATACGGTGCGGGTAACGGGCAACAAAGTCAGGTGTGAGTATCCGCATGTATTTAGCCAGCACGATGTAGTCCGGCTGATATCGGTCGATGGCGGCGATCAGTTCCTGTTCATGCGTATCGCGATCTTTTGCTTCATGGCTGACAAGGTGGAAGGGGATACAGAATTTCTCTGTCAACGCGCAAAGGTTATCATGGTTTCCAATGACTGCTTGAATGTCGACATCCAACGAGCCATCAAAGGCCTTCATCAAAATATCACCAAGACAGTGCGATTCTTTTGTCACCAGAATAACAATCCGTTTTCGCTTTGAATCAATCAGCTGGCGACGGCTTCCCTTAGGTAGGGCTTGATCGATATCGGTCAAAAAGGGTTCATCACAGAAAATGCCTTCAAGCTCGGTACGCATAAAAAACCGACCCGTTTCGTTATCAACATACTCGTTATTCTGAATAATATTGAGCTGGTGCTTGTAACAGATATTGGTAATTTTCGCGATAAGCCCTTTTTCATCGGGACAGTCGTTAAGCAGTATTTTTCGTTCCATGTTTTTGCCTGAATATAAACGGGTTTCATTATTTTACTGGCACTTACAACGACCAAAGCCAGAACCTCAACGCAGTTCAGGTAAATTGCTAAGGCTGTTTACGCGTCACAGCTCTCATTCGTTGTACTGATTAATCTGAGTCAGGTCAAAGTCTAACTCGACTCAAACGGGTGATATGACAAAGTGTTCACCGAATATATTTCGGTTGGAAAAGATAAAAGTAGCAGAAAACTTAGCCAGTTGAGTGCATGGCAGAGATGAATAAGCTCGGGCGTATTAAAAACAGGATTTAACGGGGAATGACATCCGCTGCCATTCCCCCAAACATCAGGCTGTATGGGCAGAAGCCTGTGGAGGTTGATTCACTGTGCTTTTATGGTCTTCTATTTTGTAGAAGGTCATGGCTTTGTCTTCAACATTTTGATATTTCAGATTAATCATATCCTGAATATAGTTTTGGTAAAGTTTCCAGGGTCGGATATGGCCTTGTTTTGGCAGCAAATGAGCAGCCCGTTTGAAATAGCCAGCTTGCAGATCCTCAATGGGTTCTTCTCTGACATATGCTCCTTTCAGCTCCGGCTGACAATAATCGTAGCCGTTTTCATCCATATAATTTAATAGGCGGGTAATGTACTTTGCCGACAGATCGGCCTTAAGCGTCCATGAGTTGTTGGTGTAACCGAAAATAGCGGCATAATTTGGGATACCGCTGGCCATCAACCCTTTGTAGTTCATTACCGAACCGTAATCGACTTCGTCATCATCCATGAACACTTTAATACCACCGAGCGGCTTGAGGATGAGTCCGGTTGCTGTAACGATGAGGTCTGCATCAATACGCTCGCCGGATTTGAGTTGAATGCCTGTCTCATCAAATGTTTCTATGTGATCAGTCACTACACCTGCTTTCCCTGAGCGTATTGCTTTGTATAAGTCGCCATCGGCGACAGCACATAAACGCTGATCCCAAGGGTTATAAGTTGGGACAAAGTGTTTGTCGACATCAAGATGTCCACCAAGCTCTCTTCGGATCATACCCAGCAATATTTTTTTCATTAGAGCGGGGGATTTTCTACTGATGGTGTACACCATGATGGTGTATAAAATATTCTTCCAACGAGACGCCTCGTAAGCCAATTTTTCTGGCAACAATCGGCGCGCCCATTTTGCAAAGATATCAACGGCAGGTCTATATCCCATGTAGGTGGGTGAGCGCTGCAGCATGGTGACGTGGGCAGCTTTGTCTGTCATTGCAGGAACCATAGTCACCGCCGTTGCTCCACTGCCAATGATCACCACTTTCTTCCCAGTATAATCGTAGTTCTCTGGCCAGAATTGTGGGTGAATAATATCACCATTGAAGCGTTCTCTTCCCTCGAAACCGGGGTCATAGCCTTGGTCGTAATCGTAATAACCGGCACACGAGATGATAAAACGCGTCTTGATGATTTCGACGTCTTCACCATGTTGAATGGTAACCGTCCAGTATCCTTTTTTACTGGACCATCTCGTTTCGATCACCTTTCGATTGAAGCGAATCTTCTCATTCATCTCAATTTCGGAAGCCGTCTCCTTAATGTAAGAGAGAATGGTGTCACCCGGCGTTATCGATCTCTCCCCAAGCCAGGGTTTAAAATTAAAACCAAAGGTGTACATATCAGAGTCAGAACGGATGCCCGGATATTTGAAGAGATCCCATGTGCCTCCGATGTTTTCTCTACGCTCCAGAATCACAAACTTTTTACCTGGACTGTATTTTTGTAGATGATAGGTGGCTGTGATACCGGATATCCCAGCTCCTATAATCACTACATCTAATATTTCGGCCATTCCTGAGTTCCTCTCATCAAAATCAATTTATGTCTGAGTATTCACGCTTGTTTTGCTGATATGTTTTGATATATTCCGTCCACTTCTCAAGCAGCTCGCTGTCGTCAACCTTGTCTGGGTGAAATCCTTTTTTTAAAAAACGTTTTAATTCTGGCCAGATACGTCTGAATACTCCTTGTTGACCAAAAGAATATTTCCACGCAGTTTTCCATTCTTGCCACTTGAAAAAACGTTTCTGTTTGAATGTGTGGACTGCTGCACCAAGCGCCGCACCTACCAAAAGTTGAAGCATTGACACCCCGCCCACCCATCGCAGAAGACCGGGTTTGTTGACCGTCTTCTGATACACATTAAATGCAACGGCTTTGTGCTCTATTTCTTCAATCGAATGCCAAACCAACATATTGTGCATGTCTTTATGCACGCCATGTCTGATTGACTCGTTTCGAAGGAAGTAGGCGCCAAGCACTGCGGTTAAATGCTCAAGGGCGACTGTTGCGGCAAGGTTAATTGCTGCAGGGTACCTTTTCGTCAGCCCACGGGTCTTCCTGATACTGGTTGCCGTCACTTTTGAGGACGAAAATTCAGTGCTTTTTTCAATGATGTCGTTGATCATCCTGTGTTGCTTACCGTGGTGCGCCTCTTGTGCGATGAACGCTTCAACCTGCACTTTCAGTGTTGAGTCATGTATTCTTTTACTGTAATGCTGAACAGAGCGAATAAAATAGGCCTCGCCAGGTGGAAAGACGGCAGACAAAAAATAAAAAAAACCGCTCAAAAAACTGCAATCTTTCACCAAAAATTTCGGTACGCTTGTTATTAATTCAAAGTCCATCTCTCTGACAACAGGTATTGAATCGGGTGCTTCACCTGCCCGGGTGTGACTGTGGTGACTCTGAGACACGGCTGCAGCCCTCTTGTGTACGTTGCCATTTCTCCAAGATCTATGTTCGAAACGACGCTGTGAAATATATTGAGTCCATCTGCTGACAGTTAACTGCGAGTAAACAACCCCGTTTCTGAGTTCGACTAATGGTTTTACACCGTCATGCAACTGCCCCAGTCTCTATTCATCTCGCTTGAAATAAATACCCGCAGTACCAACAATCTGAAAACGAATGTAGTCAGTTTTAGTAGAATAAGAAGAAAGATCAACTTAGCTGAGTATCAGGTTTGAGAATATTATGGGGTTCTTCTTGGTGATGCGGCGTAATGACGTTTTTTGACAAAAAAATTCTATTTTTGTCTTCGTTTGAATAGTTTGGCTTTATTGTTATCGCCTAATATTATTTATTTAATATTCTGATTTAATTAGTTATTTTTTTATTTTTGATTGATATCCCTCGTTGCGAATTTTTATTTGTTTGAAAATTGTCTGCTGCAATTATATTTAAAGCCTTATCACCGCTATATTCTCAATGAAGAGAAAAAAAAGAATAAGTTGATACTGATGCATATAGTTTGTAACTGATGTATGACCAGAGTGGGTGTCGACTACCACATGTTCTCAAAACCCTCTTTTGCATTCTACTTGTTGGGTGGGGCATGGAATCGGCTCTGAAATCTATGTATCAGGTTGAGTCAGTGGCATAAACCAAAGCAAATAATCTGACATCGGCCTGATTGATTGCTGCGAGGGTGCCAACACTTCTTCTTGTTTACATAGCTCGGAATAGGATTTGTTGGCATAATGCCTGTCCATAAAAATACTGTATATATAGACAATGATCTCACAGGTTTTCTCACGTAACGGTGCCCTGGCCAAGGCCATCCCGGGCTTTCAGCCACGACAACCTCAAACTGATATGGCTGAGGCTGTATATCAGGCAATCACAGATAACAGCCAACTGGTTGTTGAGGCAGGCACAGGTACAGGGAAGACCTACGCATATTTGGCTCCCGCATTGTTGAGCGGAAAAAAAACGATCATCAGTACCGGATCAAAGAACCTTCAAGAGCAGCTTTTCCACCGTGACTTGCCGTTAATGACTGAGACATTGGGATATTCAGGCCAAGTCGCTCTCCTCAAAGGACGCGCCAATTATCTCTGTCCAGAACGGCTTTCCCGCCAGATGGTTGAGAGCCATGATGGTCATGCTGACCCTACCTTGTTATCGCAACTGGTCAAAGTACGCAGTTGGTCATCTGAGACCAAAACCGGAGATCTTGGGGAGTGTGATGATCTGGCTGAAGACAGTCCGGTGATCCCCAGTATCACTTCAACAAATGATAACTGCCTTGGCAAAGAATGCCCCAGTTATCAGGACTGTTTTGTCGTCAAGGCGCGGCAGCGCGCGATGGATGCGGATGTTGTTGTGGTTAACCATCACCTTTTTCTTGCCGATCTGGCCATTAAGGAAACCGGGTTCGGCGAGCTTATCCCTGAGGCTGAGGTGTTTGTTTTCGATGAGGCGCACCAAATCCCGGATATTGCGAGTCAGTATTTCGGTCAGAGCTTGTCCAGCCGACAACTGCAGGAATTGGCTAAAGATATCAATATTGCTTACCGCACTGAGCTGAGGGACACCAAACAGTTGGAGAAGGTTGCAGACCGCCTTTACGGCGCAGCAGCAGACCTGAGAATAGTTTTGGGTGAGCCCGGCTTCCGGGGCAATTGGCGTGATATGGTGGGATCACCAGCCATTGCTCGTGAGTTAGTGCGCCTCACCGATGCATTGGAGCTGGCGGAGGAAGTCCTGAAGCTGTCTTTGGGGCGTTGTCAGTTGTTAGATGCAGCGTTTGAACGAACCATAGTGTTTAAAGCGAGATTAGCGCGGCTCTGTGATACAACAATTCCGGGTTACTCCTACTGGTACGAATGCAGCAAAATGCATTTCACCCTAAACATTACGCCACTATCAGTAGCCGAAAAATTCAGAGAACAAATCCAGATACAGGTGGGAGCATGGATATTCACCTCCGCGACATTGGCTGTTGAGGATGACTTTTCACATTTCAGCCATCGACTGGGGCTTGAGCCCGCCAAACAGTTTGCTCTGCCAAGCCCCTTTGATTATTCCTCACAGGCTATTTTATGTGTTCCTCGTTTCTTACCTGAACCCAATAGCCCGGGACTCGCTAATACCCTGATTGAGATGTTGACACCAGTAATTGAAAAAAACCAAGGTCGATGCTTCTTTCTCTGTACTTCTCACCATATGGTGAGAAGCTTGTCAGCAGGGTTTCGCGAGACGCTCGACTTACCGGTTTTGGCGCAGGGGGAAACATCCAAACAGAGGCTATTGGCCGAGTTCCTTGAGCTGGGCAATGCACTTTTAGTCGCGACAGGTGCCTTCTGGGAGGGCGTAGACGTAAGAGGGCAGGCGCTGAGCTGTGTTATTATCGACAAGCTGCCGTTTACCGCCCCGGACGACCCATTGTTGAAAGCGCGAATAGAGGATTGCCGACTGCGTGGTGGTGATGCTTTTTCGCAAGTTCAAATCCCTGATGCGGTGATCACCTTGAAGCAGGGGGTGGGGCGATTAATTCGTGACCAAAGCGACCACGGAGCACTGGTGATTTGTGATAACCGCTTGGTCAGCCGTCAATATGGTGATACCTTCCTGCGCAGTTTACCGCCTATCCCTCGAACTCGGGATTTGGGCAATGTCAGTCATTTTTTGGCTGAGATAAATCAAGATAGCAAGTTTGATGCGGATGCATCGCCAACCCCTGAGGTGTAAATGACATCTAAGATCTTGGCTGTAGATACGGCCACCGAAAATTGTTCCGTCGCATTAAAAATCGGTGACGATGTAATTGCCCGTTGTGAAATGGCTCCCCGAGAGCACACCACCAAGGTACTTCCAATGGTCGATGAGGTACTGGCAGAGGGTGGGATCACTCTGAACCAACTGGACGCACTGGCATTTGGTCGCGGTCCCGGTAGCTTTACTGGCGTACGAATCGGTATTGGTATTGCGCAGGGATTAGCATTTGGTGCTGATTTACCTATGGTGGGTATCTCGACGTTAGCAGCGATGGCTGAGCAAGTGCACCGTCTTCAGGGTGGCGAGCAGGTGATCAGCGCAATAGATGCCAGAATGAATGAAATATATGTTGCGCAGTTTACCCGACAGAATAATGGCGACTGGTTAGAAAACCATCCCGAAGCTGTTACGCGCCCAGAGCAATTCTGTCCTGAAAACCTCGATGGTCAGTGGCTGTTAGCTGGAACAGGATGGCAGGCCTACCCAGATCTGGCAGAAAGGCTAAACTTATCAGTAAGCAAAGAGGGCGTATTGTTCCCAGAGTCACAGGATATGGTAGCACTTGCAGACTTTGCTTTGTCCCGGGGAGAGGCTGTAGCCGCCGAATTAGCGAGCCCGATTTACCTCAGAGATACTGTGACCTGGAAGAAGCTACCGGGTCGAGAGTAAACCACTAACTGAATAAGGTCATCTATGGTAGCAATTCATGGTCTGCCTCAGCCGATTTCGCGTCCGTCAGACCGGACGAGTCACTCTCAGCCCAGCGTTGAGGCTGATAATGGAAGAAACCAGACAATAGTGGCCAGAGCGGTATCGAAAGGATTAAAAAATCCCGAAATGGCTGGCGATGCTTACCAGCAAATTCATTATGACCGACCTGACGGTCGCGGCCAGAATGCACTGGCCAGCTACCACGACGTGCAAAATCAGGCCAAGCGGGAGCAGTTGGAAGACTTATTTGGGGTAGACATCTACGTTTGACGTTCTAATTAGTGTCGTCGTCAATAAGATAGATTGCATATAAATCCCGTCGTCAACGGTGTCTGGATGGGTTATTAGCCCTTCGGCATCAATGTCTATTTATCGCTGACTTGCATCTCACTGATATTTCAGTCAGCCTGATTGTTACTTCAGATAACCCTTATTCAGGCGTCAGATAATGTTGAACGAAACCCAGTTTCCCCTGCGTCATGGCAATATTGCTGCCCAGACGTTTTTGACTGCAAAACCACGCCCTGTACTTGTTATGCTTCACGGCTGGCAGGATAACAGCGGCAGCTTTGCACCACTGGCCGAGGCATTATCACAGCATGCCGATCTGGTTATGGTGGATTGGCCCGGACACGGTCTCTCTGACCACAAAGGTGAGGGGTATTTTTATCCATTTTTCGACTATGCCGATGATCTTAATCAGCTTGTCATTCAGTTACCACTTGATGGCAGACCACTTTATATCGTTGGTCACTCACTTGGCGCAATGGTTGCCAGTTGCTGGTGTGCAGCCTGGCCGGAAAAGGTAAAGGGTCTGGTGATGATTGAGGCTCTGGGGCCAATGTCAGAGCGCGATGATAAAGTACTTGAGCGTCTTCGTCGCAGTGCGGAAGGCAGAGACAGGATAAAGCCGTTAAGACCTTTGTCGAGTGTTGATGAAGGTGTAAAACTCCGAATGGGTATCAACAAAGTCCCGGATGCAGCGATTCGTCCGCTGGTGGAAAGGGGAACAGTCTTTAATGGCGAGCAATGGCTTTGGCGTCATGATCCAAGATTACGGAGTGAATCCAATTTTAGGATGACGGCCCGACAGGCTGAGCAGGTGATCCGGGGAATTAAATGTCCTGTTCTTTTATTACTGGGAGATGATGGCTATCCGCAACTCCGAGAACCTCAGGCACAGGACAGAAAAAACTGGTTCAGTGAGTTAGAGACGCGTTTTATTGATGGCGCTCATCATTGTCACCTTCAGAGTCCTGCTAAGACAGTGGAAGAGATACTGAGTTTTGTCGAGAGAGTTGAGACATAAATTACCGTTTACCTTTCATGCCTCTCAACGTATCTAAGTCTGAAATTGAGAGCTTCACCCAGAGAAGACATCAACAACCCAAGAATAAAACGCCCTTATGTGACCGCCCAAATGTTAATTATTTGTGTGACATGTTGTAATTAGAGTTAAACACCTATTTAAAACTAAGCTTTACAAAGAATTTATGATTTTTGGTGTTTACTTTATCAATACCATGGCATTCACGCATGGAGTTAAATGTTCCGTGTTGGTATCCTTCGCATCTATATACGGGTATACCGACCCGAAGAAATAAATAGGAGATTGCAAGTGGATAAGGTTTGGCTTAACCGCTACCCATCGGATGTACCGGCTGAGATCTCGCCGGACGCCTATCCGTCCCTGGTTGAAATGTTAGAAAAGTCAGTACAGAACTATGCTGACCAGACGGCTTTCATCAACATGGGACAGGTGATGACCTTCCGCAAGCTTGAAGAGCGCAGTCGTGCTTTTGCAGCGTACTTGCAGAATGAACTGAAACTGAAAAAAGGTGACCGTGTCGCTATCATGATGCCAAACCTGTTGCAGTACCCGATTGCGCTATTTGGCATCCTTCGTGCGGGTTGTGTCGCGGTGAATGTTAACCCGCTATACACACCTCGAGAGCTAGAGCATCAGCTGACTGACTCTGGTGCCGCTGCCATTGTCATCGTCTCAAATTTCGCCCATACCCTCGAAAAAGTGGTAAAGAACACAGGCGTTCGGCATGTGATCCTCACCAGCGTCGGCGACCAGTTGCCGAGAGCAAAAGGGACTGTCGTCAACTTTGTCGTTAAGTACATCAAGAAAATGGTACCTGACTTTAACCTTCCGCAGGCGACCTCGATGCGAACGGTTCTGTCAAAAGGTCGTCGATTACAGTACGTGAAACCATTTTTGAGTGGCGATGATGTTGCATTTCTTCAATATACAGGCGGAACGACGGGCGTTGCTAAAGGAGCAGTGTTAACCCATAGAAATATGGTTGCTAACGTTATGCAGGCGAAAGCTTGTTACGGCCCTGTGATTGAAAACGGTCGTGAGCTGGTGGTGACGGCTTTACCGCTTTATCACGTGTTTGCACTGACTGTAAACTGTTTGCTTTTTATTGAAACGGGTGGCAGAAACCTGTTGATCACTAACCCGAGAGATATTCCGGGTTTTATAAAAGAACTGAAACAAAATCCGTTCACAGCCATGACAGGCGTTAATACGCTGTTCAATGCGTTGTTGAACAATGAGGATTTTAAAGAACTAGATTTTTCTAAACTCAAACTGACCATAGGTGGCGGCATGGCTGTACAGCGTGCTGTTGCAGAAAGCTGGTATTCGGAAACGGGTACGCATTTGATGGAAGGTTATGGCTTGACTGAGTCGTCACCTCTGGTCGCCGTAAATCCTTATGACCTTGATGGTTATAACGGTTCTATCGGTTTACCGGTTCCTTCCACTGATGTTCGTATCGTCGATGATGAAGGTAAGGTTGTGGGCAATGATCAGGTAGGTGAACTTCAAGTGAAGGGGCCTCAGGTCATGCAGGGTTACTGGCAACGGCCGGGTGCTACAAAAGACGTGCTGACTGAAGACGGCTGGCTATCGACGGGTGATGTTGTCCGTTTTGATGAAGATGGCTTCATGCACATCGTCGACCGCAAAAAGGATATGATCCTGGTCTCCGGTTTTAACGTCTATCCCAATGAGATCGAAGATGTCGTTGCACTGAACAAGAAAGTGTTGGAGGTCGCTGCTATTGGTCAGCCCCACGACGTTTCCGGTGAAGTGGTCAAGTTGTGTATTGTGAAGCGGGACGACAGCCTGACCCGTGATGAGGTGATCAAGCATTGCCGAGAACACCTTACTGGCTACAAAGTGCCCAAAGTGGTTGAGTTCTACGATGAACTACCTAAATCCAATGTCGGTAAAATTTTACGGCGTGTACTTCGTGAGGCGGATAAAGAGAAAAGTGCTGCCCATTAATGCAGACTATCGCCCTAGGGCTTACAATTAGGTAACCCGAGACATGCTGGCTTCTGCCAGCATGTCTGTCTTATCGGCAGTGGTTGCTGATAACCAGATGATTGGAAAAATGTGTGAATTTTGAAATTATTTCAGACACAGAAACACTGGCGAGAGTTTGCGAGCAAGCCCGTCAATGTGATGCTGTCATGCTTGATACGGAGTTCGTTCGGACGCGGACCCTTTACCCCCGTTTAGGGCTGATCCAGCTTTATGATGGCAAGCAACTTTCTTTGATTGACCCGATTGAGTTAAACGACCTTAGCCCGCTTTGGGCGCTTCTCAGTGATCAGTCGGTGATTAAAGTCCTCCATGCGTGTAGCGAAGATCTTGAAGTTTTTCAGCATCATGCTGGAGTGATGCCTTCGCCAATGCTGGACACTCAGGTGATGGCGGCTTTCCTTGGTCATGGTCTATCGACTGGATTTGCAACCTTGGTCGAGGAATATCTCGTTGTTACTTTGGATAAAGGGGAAGCTCGCACTGACTGGTGTGCCCGGCCTCTCACTCAGCGCCAGTTAGAATACGCGGCAGCTGACGTATTTTATCTCTATCCTCTTTACCACCTTTTAGCTGAGAAAATCCGTGAGACAGGCTGGCAACAGGCAGTCAGTCAAGAGTGTGAATTGATCTGTCAAAAGCGAGCCCGACAGCCCGACCCTGAAAAAGCTTACCTAGATATTAAAAACGCCTGGCAATTGCGCCCTGAGCAGCTTGCAGTCTTGCAGAAGCTGGCAAAGTGGCGTTTAAAAGAGGCACAGCGCCGAGATTTGGCTCTTAACTTTGTCGTGAAAGAACTGCATTTATGGAAAATGGCGAGATATAAGATTCGCTCACTGGACCATATGATAGAAGAAGGGTTTGATCGGTTTGAGATTGAACGTCACGGTAAGCGTTTAATTGGCATGGCTCATGAGGCAGACAAATTGCCGAGTGAATATCATCCCGAGCCTATTTCTCGGCTGGTTGATATGCCTGGTTACAAGCAACTGGTTAAGGTTGTGAAAGACGAGATTAATGCAGTTGCGGAAAGCTCGGGGCTGGTACCTGAATTCATTGGGTCAAAAAAGCAAATTAATCAGGCGATAAAGTGGGCATGGGTACATGATAGATCACCTGACAAATGCCCGGATTTATTATCTGGTTGGCGTGATGAACTTCTGTCATCACGTGTGATGCCACTGCTCGATAAAAAATAAAAAACCGGCCTTGATGGCCGGTTCTTTTATTTATCTTCGTCAGGTAATGTCACGTTCAGTTCCAACACCGACAGATCATCATCACGTTGTTCGAGCTGAACATTGACTTGTTCAGGCGTTATCTCAACATATTTCCTGATCACGTTCATGATGTCCTGTTTGAGCTGCGGCAAATAAGAGGGTTGGTTATTACCCGCGCTGCGCCTCTCAGCAACAATGATTTGCAGCCTCTCTTTGGCAACAGAGGCAGACGTTTTTTTCGATGGCCTGAAAAATTCGAGTAATGCCATGCCTTATCCTCCAAAAAGTCTTTTCAGGAAGCCCTTTTTCTCCTCTTCCAGAAAACGGAATGGGCATTCGCCGCCAAGCAAGCGGGTGATTGCATCCTGATAAGCCTGACCAGCATCTGATTCCTGATCCAGTATTACAGGTTCACCTTTGTTAGAGGCATGGAGAACCGAGGGGCTTTCAGGTATCACACTCAGTAAAGGAATACGGAGGATTTCCTCTACATCAGATACACTCAGCATCTCGCCATTGGCGACTCTTACCGGATTATAGCGGGTGAGAAGCAGGTGAGTTTTCACCGGGTCCTCACCGGATTCTGCCCGGCGCGATTTGGAGTCCAGAATACCTAGAATACGGTCAGAATCGCGAACTGATGAAACTTCTGGATTGGTAGTAACGATTGCCTCATCAGCGAAGTACAACGCCATCAACGCGCCTGCTTCGATACCTGCAGGAGAGTCACAGATGATGAAATCAAAATCCATGGCTTTCAGGTCATCGAGTACCCGGCCAACACCTTCTTTCGTCAGGGCGTCTTTATCGCGTGTCTGAGATGCTGGCAATACATAGAGTTGCTCGTGACGTTTATCTTTGATGAGTGCTTGATGCAGATTAGCTTCGCCATTGATGACATTAACGAAGTCATACACAACACGGCGCTCGCAGCCCATGATCAGGTCAAGATTTCTAAGCCCTATATCAAAATCGATTACTGCTGTCTTTTTGCCAGCAATGGCCAACCCTGTGGCAATTGCTGCGCTTGAGGTTGTTTTACCGACCCCACCTTTCCCCGAAGTAATTACAATAACTCTCGCCATGCCTCTTTCCTAACTTGGTATTTATAATGTGAGGTGTTCAATTCTTAGTGCATCACCATCCAGATAAACTCTGGCAGCGTTTTGGATAAGTTCGCTGGGTATAGTGTCACTCAGCGAGTACGTTCCTGCAATCGACAATAATTCTGATTGCAGGTCCTGACAGAATATTTTTGCCTCTCTTTGACCCGTTGCCCCGGCAATTGCACGGCCACGGAGCACACCGTAGATATGAATGCTACCGTCAGCAATCACTTCCGCGCCCGCACTGACATGGTTCAGCACGACCAGGTCGGCATTTTTTGCATAGATTTGTTGGCCCGAACGAATAGGTGTGGTGACCACTTTTGTTGGTGTCAGCACTGGATCATTCACTCGTGAAGATTTAGCCGATGACATAACGGCCAGCCCGTGTTGCTTTGCTGCATTACGTATGTCGTTATTTTTGCACCCGGTTAGACCAACAAGGATCATTCCCGTTGAATTAACAGCTTGCTGTAAACGTGAAAAATCTGGGCAAGTATGTAGTCTTGAAATATCTATTACGACAGGCGCACCATCAAAAAAAGCAGGTGCCTGTTCGACTTTTTCACAAAGAAAACTCACCGCATCACTTAGGTTATTATCCATGAGATGCAGAACGGATAATGTAAATGAACTGCCTTTGAGTTCAGCATTTTTTGTCATAAGGAAATGTTCCGGCATGCCAGAGAAATAATGCGCAAGTGCGCATTATCAGACTGTTTTTAGCATGGTATATTCACTGACAACAGGCAGCAAGTGTAATGGCTTTTTGTGACTGTTTTATCGCCATCTTAAAGGTGTTTTTCTGATCGCCTTCTATTTATAGTTGGAGATTTTTAGCCGGATGCGCATTCCGGGTTTTGAGTTGTATGAGGTTTCTTTAATGTTCTGTGCCATCTATAAAAGCCCAAAAAAAGAAAGTATGTATCTTTATGTAAAAAATAAAGATGATTTCAGTGATGTTCCTGAACTTTTGTTGTCAAACTTCGGTAAGCCTCAGTTTGCTATGATGCTAAACCTTGCTAAGCGTGAAAAGCTTGCGATTGTTGACATCAATAAGGTTCGTCAGAGTTTGATTGATGAGGGATTCTTTTTACAAATGCCTCCTGCACCCGATCAGGCTCTGGCACATATAAGGGCGCAAAATACAAAACTATAGTGAGGGTAAAATGCGCAAAGGAATGTTTCATTTAATTATTGGTTCGATACTCACTTTATCTGCAACCAGTGCTCATGCACGTCAGTCATTTGATGATTATGTGCTGGGATTAAAGAAAGACGCGATTGCCTCCGGTATCAATGCTCAGTTGGTTGATGATGCTTTCAAAAATGTAAAATACAAAGCAAGAGCAGTAAAAGCTGACCGTAATCAACCAGAAAAAAAACTGACATTGGATACCTATATTCAACGGGCAGTCCCTAAGTGGAAAGTAGATAAAGCCAAGGCGATGTTCAGTAAGCATAAACAACTGCTTTCAAGCGTCGGTGAGGAGTATGGTGTTCAGCCAAGATATATTGTTGCGCTGTGGGGAATAGAAACAAATTTTGGTTCTTTGACAGGCAATTTTAGTGTGGTTAATGCACTCACTACGATGGCTTATGAAGGGAGGCGCGAAACATTCTTTAAAAAGGAATTGATGTCTTCTCTCCAAATTCTTCAAGAGGGGCATATATCGCTAAATGATTTTAAAGGTTCATGGGCTGGTGCAATGGGTCAAAATCAGTTTATGCCAAGTTCATTTTTACGCTATGCCGTTGACGGTAATCAGGATGGTAAAAAAGATATCTGGAATTCTTTACCCGATGTTTTTTCGTCTTCAGCAAACTATCTTAAACAAGCTGGCTGGAACGATAATTATACCTGGGGGCGGGTAGTTCGAGTGCCTAAAGGATTATCCCCATCTTTGGTTGGCATAGATAAAGAAAAGGGTCGTTCACTTCAATTCTGGCAATCTCAGGGCATTCGTAAAAATAGTGGTGCGGCACTCCCTGACCTTGATATTACTGCTTGGTTAATTCAGCCTGACGATGGCTTAGGTCGAAGTTATCTTGTCTATGGTAATTACCAGAGTTTATTAGACTGGAACCGCTCTCATTATTTTGCCCTTGCGGTCAGTTATTTAGCTGACAGGATTAAGTTTGGCTAATTAAGGGATATTGTCAGATATTACACTGTGGTTTACAAATGAGTGGTTGTCTTAAATTTGAGTTGGAATTCAGTCAGGGCTGTTCAATATTTGTGCGATTTTTTGTGACAATCATTCATTTTATTACGATAAATGAATCTTTTTGCAATTTTTTCTTCGTGGCGATATCAATATCTAATATTACCGCTCTTAAAGAGTTGGTTTCAAATCAGTCAATATAAGTGGGTAAATATAAAAAAGAAGAGGTCTATGCCTCTTCTTTAATATCACTATGCCAGTCGCAGTTGTCGTTTGATACAAACATTTTAATTTGTAACTACATGTAACAAGGTATGCTTATTGTGGCTTTAGACAAGGGGATTAATGAAGATTTCCTTAGATAAGGAAGTCGTCCATAGTTTTTCCAGAGTCTAGTGCCTCTTTAATAGCTTTAGGAGTACGACCTTGACCAGTCCATGTTTTCTCTAAACCGTCAGTATCAACAAATTTATATTTAGCAGGGCGAGCTGCGCGCTTAGATTTAGATTTTGTGCCGCCCAGTGAAGAAAGTAGTTCTTCAGGATCAATACCGTCATTGATCATCATTTCACGGTACTTCTCTAATTTATCAAGACGTTCTTTCTCTTGCGCCATTACTTCAGCTTCAGCTTCTTCACGCTCAGATACAACAGTCTGAAGTTTATCCAGAGCTTCCTGAAGTTGCTCAAGTGAAAGTTCACGAGCAGTCGCACGCAGGCTGCGCAGGTTTAGCAATACTTTAAGTGCTTCCGACATTATCAAATACCTTTATTTACGAAACGAGTAAAATCATGCTAATAGTAGCAACATTAAAATAAATAATGCAAACTTTAGTTTGTTTATATTCGTAAATAATAGTGTTCGTAAACAAAAAAATTGTTTATTTATATTTTTATTTTCATCATAACATCAATTTTTATTTGTGAAAAAATTGTTCTAGTGGGGTATATCTCAGACTCACATCTCATATGATGTCGCATTTTCTGTACTTTTAAGTAAATTTCTTTGATAGCTTTACAATAGATTATTGGTTGCAAAGTCAGAAGCAGTGAGTAGAATACCGCCCTGCTTTATGCACGTAGAGGTGCGCTATTTATCAGTAATCAGTAGTAGGGTGATACCTTTGATCACTTATGAAAGGAAATAGCGCCGAAGCAAAACGTATTTATCACGTCGTTTTGTTGGGGTTGTTAATGAATAGTTACAACACTGCCATAGTATTTTGTTATTCACTATGGAGCGCTACTGTAGGAAGGGAATCAAACATTCAACGGTTTCTTATCCTTGCTGATTTTCAGCCACTGCAGTAGATCTCCAACCTATATGGTTGATTTAGAGATCATGAATTTAATCGACTTTTCCTCATCTGCCCTTTCAATATTACCAGCCATCCTAGCTTTGGGTTTGGCAATATTAACTCGCCATGTTCTTTTATCTTTAGGCGTTGGTATTGTTTCTGGTGCTCTGTTATTAAACGACTTTTCACTATTTGGTAGCCTTTCTTATATTGCTGATAAAGCCAAAGGTATAGTTATTGATGGTACGAGTATTAATTCTCACAATATGAGTATCATTGCTTTTCTTATCCTATTGGGAATGACAACTGCACTTTTGACGCTCTCTGGCGGTACAAGAGCATTTGCAGAGTGGGCACAGCAAAGAGTTAAAAGTAAGCGTGGCGCAAAATTACTTGCTGCTTTTCTTGGTGTTTTTATATTTATTGATGATTATTTCAACAGCTTGGCTGTTGGTGCAATAAGTCGTCCGGTTACTGATCGCTTTTATGTTTCCCGAACCAAGCTCGCCTATATTCTTGATACGACGGCAGCGCCTATGTGTGTTCTTATGCCAGCTTCAAGTTGGGGCGCATATATTATTACTGTTATTGGTGGGATTTTAATAAGCCATGGTGTGACTGAATATTCACCACTAAGTGCATTTGCGGCAATGTTACCGATGAATTTTTACGCAATTTTTGCACTGTTAATGGTATTTGCTGTCGTTTGGTTTCAACTTGATATCGGTTCGATGCGCCGCTTCGAGTATCAAGCTTGTCTTGGGAATAAAGAGGACGAGGATGAAACTCAGACTCGATCCTTGGATGAAGACCTTGGAATTATTGAAAGCTCCCGCGGGACTATCACCGACTTGATATTACCTATCGTCGTGCTGATCTTATCGACATTTGGCATGATGATGTACACGGGGGCTGCTGCTCTGGCTTCCGAGGGCAAACCATTTTCTATGCTTGGTGCCTTTGAGTTCACCAATGTCAGTCAATCTTTGCTTACGGGGGGTCTGATTGGTTTTGCATCTGCTCTGCTGATGGTGCTGAGACAAGGTTTGGCTGTGGCTGATATCGTCAAAACGTTGAGTGCTGGTGCGCAGTCAATGTTTGGTGCGATTCTCATCCTGACGTTCGCATGGGCGATCGGCGGTGTGATCGGCGATATGGCAACAGGCAGCTACCTCTCCAGCCTTATTCAAGGCAGTTTGCCAGTTCAGGTTCTTCCCGCCGTTCTGTTTCTCCTCGCTGCGTTGATGGCTTTTTCAACGGGTACATCATGGGGAACTTTTGGCATTATGCTGCCAATAGCGGGCGATATGGCTGCTGCTGCTGATATTAGTCTGATGCTACCTATGCTGTCTGCTGTTTTGGCAGGAGCCGTATTTGGTGACCATTGTTCGCCAATATCTGATACCACGATTCTGTCGTCAACTGGTGCGCGTTGTAACCATATTGACCACGTAACGACTCAGCTGCCGTATGCACTGGCCGTAGCCTTCATTTCATGTATTGGTTACTTGATTCTGGGCACGGTTGGGTCTGTCTTTATTGCGTTGGTCGCTTCTTTTGGCGTTTTCTGTCTGATGTGTATTTATTTCTCATGGCTGTCAAAGCGTCCTGGTAGGTTGTGTTAACTCCTCTTCATGGGCTTCCATTCGGAAGCCCATTATTTCTTTGTTAACGATGATTTATTAAAGAAAATACCCTAATTTTTTTGAGGTCGTATTTCGTCGATATGGCTAATCCCCTCGGCTGTTATTTTTGTAGATTTTGACAAGTTCTTTTTTTTAAGTAGCATGCGCACTGATTTTTGTTTCTGGAGTTGCCAATGGCACAGCTTTACTTCTATTACTCGGCAATGAATGCGGGTAAGTCGACCACCTTATTGCAGTCGTCATTTAACTATCAGGAAAGGGGAATGACCCCACTTATTTTCACAGCTGCAATTGATAATCGATACGGTGTTGGAAAGGTAAGTTCACGTATTGGATTACAGGCTGATGCTCAGCTCTTCGGTCCAGAAGATGATATTTTTGCAGCTGTGACTGATTTGCATGGCGCAAACAAAGTTGATTGTTTGCTTATCGATGAGTGTCAGTTTTTAACTAAAGCTCAGGTATACCAGATCACTGAAGTTGTGGATAAATTGAACATCCCTGTTTTGTGTTACGGGCTGCGTACTGATTTTCTTGGTGAGCTATTTGAAGGTTCTAAATATCTTCTTGCATGGGCGGATAAGCTGGTTGAACTGAAAACTATCTGTCATTGCGGGAGAAAGGCCAATATGGTGATTCGTACTGATGAGACTGGCAGGGCAATTGCTGACGGTGATCAGGTCGTTATTGGCGGTAATGACAGGTATGTTTCTGTTTGCCGCATGCATTATAAAGACGCTCTAGACAAGTGATATCTCCTTATAATACGTAGCTATTATTGAATCGCTGTTATCTAACAGGGTATGTTCTGGGGACAGTCTTGATTAAACCGAATCAAGACTTCCTCAGTGATATCGGTGAGGGTACCTGCCAGACATACCTGTTCCAGAGAGTGTTTGATACCACGTTTTTCACTCGTATTAAGTTGAAGTGACCCCCACATATTTCTATCCATAAAACTGAAAAGACTCGGAATAGAGTAAAGGTGGTTTCTCACAATCAGGTGTGCTTAGGTCTTTGCATTACCAAAAACGACTGCTGACTGTTCGGACTCGGTTCCCATTCCTGAGCCAGATCGAAACCCGCATCTAGCATGGCTTGCATCAACTGTTCAGCGGTAAATTTCTCTACATGAGGTGCCTTACCAACTAACTTCATCACAGGCAAAGCGATGTTAAGCCAAGAAAAGCGATCAAAACAAACGCTGCTGGTGATGAAGTAGCCACCGGGTTTCAGCACCTCAAAGCTTTGGCTGATCACCTGTCTATAATCGGCCATCAAATGCAACACATTTAAACCCAGAACGACATCATAGCTAGTATCAGGATGCGCTTGCTGCCAGTTTTCCAATGTGCTTTCGATAAAAGTCAGGTTCGACTGCGGGGTTTGTTGCAGTTTCTCATTGGCAATTTCAATCATACGTGTCGAAATATCCAGAGCGGTATAAGAGTTTACCTTAGGTGCGTGAATCAGGGCTGTCGAACCGGTACCGCAACCAAACTCTAAGATCTCTGATTGTTCCGTCAAATATTTATCCGTAATGGCCAATTTTTGTTGGTAAATCGATTCATTGGCAATAGGGGTATCGGCATATTTATCAGCGACTTTGTTCCAAAAAATGGCATCGGCCATGGGGAAGGTCTCCTATGTCATTGAGAATACAAAACAAAGTCTGCCACAATAGGACCAGATGTAAATTGCATGATCGTTGATACCAGATATACATAAATGTATGGAAGACCAAGAGTAGGCGCATGACGATAAACTGGCAGGCCGTCAATTTTGACTGGAACCACATTAAAGCATTTTTACTCACGGTCGAGCAGGGATCACTCTCGGCTGCTGCCAAAACTCTTCAGGTCGCTCAGCCTACCCTGAGTCGTCAGATGGCGGCTTTGGAAAAAAGTCTGGGTATCGTGTTGTTCGAGCGAGTCGGTAAAGGCATTGAGCCAACCCCGCAAGCTCTGGCATTGGTTGAACATGTGAAAACCATGGCTGAGGCGGCATCTGCACTATCACTAAGTGCCATGGGGCAGACCAGTAGTATTGCAGGTACAGTGCGTATCAGTTGTATGGTTATGTCGGCGTTTGAGCTGTCTCCTGTGTTGAAACAATTGCACCAGCAGTATCCCAATTTACAGTTAGACATCATGGGCACTGATCACAGCAGCGATTTGAAACGGCGCGAAGCAGACATTGCCATTCGTGCCTATCAACCAACAGAGCCAGATTTAATCGCCAAGCGTTTGTGTGATTTTGAATTGGGCTTATATGCCACAAAGAGTTACGCCCAAGAATTGGGCTTTCCTGAAACCATTGCCGATCTTACCCAAGCGCAGTTTATCGGTTTTACTGATGGTCGAGACCAATTTCGTGAGCAATTACACTCAAAGGGAATCTATGTCACTGACGCTCAAATAATGCTGCGTGCCAATAGCCATTTTGCTCATTGGGCATTAGCTCAGCAAGGCTTAGGCGTTGGAGTCATGTTCACCAACGTAGCCCAACAATGTGAGCACATGGTTCGCCTTTGCCCCGATCAGGTCGTCTTTGAAGGTCAATATTGGCTGGTAGTGCATCGCGAGCTTCATACCAGCCGCCGGGTCCGTGTAGTGTTTGATCACTTATACAAAACACTGGGCGGTTCTGGTTGAAATGTAAAACCGATTATTCGTGCATGTAATAAAGACCATATTGATTTTATCGAACCGGCACCTCTCCTAACAGCCTTAACAAAACGAAGCTACATCAACATCCATCGCTAAGGCCTTCATATACATGTCCGAGTGAAACCTCAGTAACGTCCGTCAACTCATTTAAGAATGTTGTTGAAGTTCGTTCTTATCCCAGCCTCAGTCAGCGTTGGAGTTTTTTTCCGGCAGTGTGGTCTTTCCTGTACCGTTTTATGCAGCAAAGCCAAGTACAGGTCGAGAGCATTTCACTTTTCTCATGATAACTGACCATACCTTTCCAGCTCGTCAGGGGTATTCAGATTAATAAAGGCATCGTGTTGATCGCCAAAATCGACAACTTCAGTTTTGCACATGTCATAAAGTAAAACGATTTTTCGGTCACCGCCACGGAGGAAATCATCCAGCTTCTTAAAAAGGCTCCTTTTCATTAAAGTCACCACTGGCTGAACGTGCTCACCGTCGTGGGCAACGACAATCTCAGTATCTGGTTTGATTGCCGACTGCATTCGATCGACTAATGTAGATGGCAGGTTGGGGCAGTCACAGGGCACAAAACCCAGCCAGTCTGAGCTTAGGGTCGTCATCGCTGCATGCATTCCTCCCAGAGGTCCCGGGTAGCCCTCGAAGACATCTCCAAAGACGTCGCCATACTGGTGATAGATATCCTGATTGCGGTTGGCGTTGATTGTGATTGCGGCGCCTTGTTTGGAGAGTTGCTCGTGAACATACGCGATCAAAGGCTTCTCGTTCAGCTTGATCAGGCCCTTATCTTGTCCATTCATTCTTATTGCTCGGCCGCCTGCAAGAATGACCCAGGTGATGTCGGGATGCGACTGCATGTTTTTCCTTTTTCTATTTATCTACAAGTGGGTGGGGAACAAATAAATCAACGGTGAATGAATAATGATATTTCAACGCTTCATGTGTCCACATCAGAACATCGGTAAAAAGCAGAGTGGCATAATGACTATATCAGAGCTTTAATCCTCTTATATTGATTTCACATCATTCTATAATGATGCCTACCTTCTCATTCAATCACAGGAGAGTGAGCAAGTGCTCTGTTAAATAATTAACGCTTATTGTGCAGTAGGTGATATTAGCTAATAAAAACATAGCGGCTAAATTACGATTGTTTGACGGATATTTATCAATGTAATTGCTGCGGTTCTTATATATCTGAGCTGAGTCAATAAAAAATATGTCATAGTTTCACTCACCTTCGGTATCAATGTAGTTTTCCTGCATATCAATGGGGTAGAGGGTGACAGCCAAAGACAGCCCCAGTGCCGCCATTTCTGCCAACGTATCCGACGAGATATTTTCAACAAATCCCCAGTGCGATGAAGACACACTGTAACCGATATTCATACATTTCTGGTGTGCGTGCCCCCATTCTTGCCTGACATCATCCGGGAAACTTTTAATCCATTCAATGTAATATACGATGCAAGCATTTGGCGAATGTTTAGGGTCTAAGCTACTGCTAATTGACCATTCATTTGTGTCTTTATCGAAATGAAGGTGAGCATATTCATCAGCTTTTTCAAAAAAATCAACCAGCTTATGAAAAGGCAGTGACGAACGGATTTCGAGATCAACCGTGATGTATCGCGTGTGTTGCATATTGGCGGGCATATTCGGCAAAGAGGTGATAGAAAAAATTAAGACTGCCACAACACGAGGTGACAGACAACAAAGGGAGCTTAGCGGTTTTTATGATGAGAAATTACTGTTTTTCAGATATAAAAAGCCGGTCTAAAGGCGACCAGCTTTTTATCAATTGATGATTATTGTTAGCAATTACCAACGGATTTCCAAGGTCCCCAAGGCCCTGACGCTGCAGGATTTTCACCTTGAACCCACCATCTGGCTTCATAAACTTTTCCGCCAGCAGAAGCTCGGTCGCCCGTTAAATAAACGGTTTCAGCGTTCCATGCAGGAGCACTACAGCTTCCAGAATCAAGGTTAATCTCTTTGATCTCTTCGTCTGTTTGGCCATCCGTATCAACTACCGTCAGTACAACACGATAAGAACCTCCAGAAGCATAAGTATGTCTTGGGTTCATTGACTGAGATGTTTTACCGTCACCAAAGTTCCAGTTAACGCTTGCGATACCTTTGTCGTCAATGGACGTGTTAGTGAAGCTGACTGTCAGACCACTTTTCGTATAATCAAATGCTGCATTTGGCTCACCACCACCGACATCACCATCACACACGCCTAAGTCTTTCCAGACATTGGTGTAGACATCGGGTGCTGCACCAGTAGACCACCATGTAGCCTCATACTTACGCCCTTTGTAGCTGACAGTGTCTCTCAGTGCATAGTTCTGACTTGCAGACCAGGCAGGTAAACCGTTACAACCTTTCGATGGCTTGCCAACAGTCACTGAATCTGCATGAGTATCTGAAAGGTTATCATCATCAGTCGCTTTGATTGTGACAGTGTAAGTTCCTTCGGTTGCATAGGTGTGCGATACGTTAGCACCAATAGCTGTATTTCCGTCGCCAAAGTTCCATTCCTGAGAAACAACCACACCGTCTTCGTCTCTGGATGTGTCAGTAAAGTTAACAGTAAGGCCGTTCACGCTGTGTGAAAAGTCAGCGACTGGTGGGGTCTCAGTAATACGACCGATATACCCCTGAATCCAATTCAGGTAACTGCTGGTACGGGTAAACACTGTTGCACCACGGCACTGTTTACCCCAACTTACTGTGCCTATACTGTAAACGTCACTGCCTACAGTAACAGCGTATGGGCCACCACTGTCGCCGTTACACGCTGAAACTTGTCTGCCATTTAACGTACCACCGCCACAAATCACTGAGCTTGGCAGATTTGATCGCAGCTCACTGCTACAGCTGGAGTTGGATATAACAGGCAGTACTACTTCACGAAGGACGTCACTTTGTGAACCACGATTGCTGGTGAGACCCCAACCGGACACAACAACATTCTGGCTTCCAACGCCAGCATATTGCTGCTCAATTTGTGCGGTAGGTAGTTTAGCTGGCTTGTATTCAGAGCTTGCAGGTGAAGAGAGTTCTAACAAGCCGATATCATAACCGCTTTGGATGCCTCGGGAGCCTTGCCAGTTAGGGTGTTTTATAATGTTTTTGACCCGGATACTCTGGCCATCATTGGCTCTCATGCTATGAGCGCCGACTCGAACTGTCAGTCCTGATGTTGATGCATTATCCAGACAGTGTGCCGCCGTTAACACCCATCGGCTTGCTACAAGTGTACCGCCACAGCCTTGCCTGCCGTTCATTAACAACGCGACTTGGTATGGACGAGAGTAAGGTACTGACTCCACCCCTCCAACAATTTGTGGATCAATATCTGCCGTGGCCATCACTGGTGAATGCAATGTCATCATTGCAGTTGTCAGCGCGGCTAACGTTATCTTACGCATGGTAATATCCTTTTAACCTATTGTTTATAAACAGTTACTGCGTGGCTCAAATACTCCTTCGATACTTCATAAGATGAGACCATCGAAAAGTAACGCGGATAAAAGGACAAACAAGTCAGACCAGTTGGTTTGGTTGAAGTTTATGCGACCAACTTCAGTCTCATATGAACACCAAGTATGCAACATTATGTTTACATTTGACCCCTGCATCATAGTTAGACTAATTGAGCGAGAGAGTCTATTTGCTGTTTTTTGTTTAATTTTTAATGTTTTAAAGAAACATTATGCTTTTTACTTTTTTCTATCGTCGAACTGGATGGATGCAACTGTTTATTAACAATATTGGCCTTGATTTATTAACACAATTATCATTTAATTTTTAAAGTTCATCATTTTCGTTTCTGTAGGGCTTTACCCGGAGGCGAAAAATAGTTAACAATGAAGAGATAGTCGGGGAGCTTTTCGCTGAGATCGCTGTGCGAGACCCGTTGAACCTGAACAGATAATACTGGCGTAGGGAACTATGAATATTGCAGAAGCGGACTCTGTCAAAAGTGTTACTGCCATTATAAATAAGATAAATACCTGCATGACTTCCGGTTTCCTTTGCTTTTTTACAAGGAACCGATATGCGTACCGACCCGAGCAATTCCACTCCTATTATATTGACTATCGCTGGCTCTGACAGTGGCGGTGGAGCAGGTATTCAGGCCGATATTAAGGCGATATCTGCAACAGGCGGGTATGCCTGCTCAGCTATCACGGCACTCACTGCGCAAAATACAGTAGGAGTACAGGGCATCCTGCCCATTCCTGTTGACTTTGTCTGTCAGCAGCTAGATTCTATTTTTACCGACCTTGATGTCAGAGCAGTCAAAATTGGCATGTTGGCTGACTCAGATATTATTGAGGCTGTAGCTGAAAAGCTGACCCAGTATCAGCCTGATCTTATTGTCCTTGATCCTGTTATGGTGGCAACCAGTGGTGATTTGCTCCTGAAAACCGCCGCCATAGAGTCTCTCAAAACCCGCCTACTGCCGTTGGCTACTGTGATCACTCCGAATCTTCCAGAGGCGGCAGCCCTAACAGGTGTCGATCTGAAAGAGCGAGCGACAGAGTCACTGATTCCACTTCTGCAGCAACTGCCGACTAACGCCGTACTGCTCAAGGGGGGGCATGACGAACACGACGACCAAAGTACAGATTATCTTCTCAAAGCGGGTCAGGTTTCGCGCTTTTCATCGCCACGGATTGCAACCAATAATACCCATGGTACTGGCTGTACGCTGTCTTCAGCCCTTGCGTCCTATCTGGCTCAGGGGATGGAACTGGAGTCAGCAGTAGCAAAAGCCAAAGAATATATTTCAGAGGCTATCCGCTTCGCCGATTCCTTGCAGGTGGGCCAGGGGCACGGTCCTGTTAATCACTTTTTCACGTTGAAGTCTTATGACTGACGCGGTCGGTATTCAATTATCCCGGGTCGCTATTCAGTATCAAACTTCTGAGAACAAGACCTTATCAAGTGTCAACATGGTGATGCCTGCTGGGAAATGGACCAGTATTTTGGGAAAAAGTGGTTGCGGTAAAACCACCATGTTACGCGCTCTCGCTGGACTTCTTGAGCCCGGCACCGTGTTTCACGGGGACGTTCTTACCTCTGACGGTATTCCATTGTCTGATCGTGTCGCCTATATGGCCCAGCAGGATTTGCTATACCCATGGCTGAATGTGATGGAGAACATCTGTCTGAGCCAGCGGTTTGGTGGAAAAAGTGCGGATTACGATAGGGCAAGAATGTTGCTCAAGGCTGTTGGACTTGACGAGGTGGCCGAGAGTTATCCAGAACAATTGTCTGGCGGTATGCGACAGCGTGTTGCATTGGCAAGAACTCTGATGCAAGACAAGCCAGTGGTGCTGATGGACGAGCCGTTTTCAGCCGTCGATGCTGTGACCCGTTATCAACTTCAGGATCTGGCGGTCAGGTTACTCAAAGGTAAAACGATATTACTGGTGACCCACGACCCACAGGAGGCTGCTCGCCTTGCTGATGCCATCTACATTTTTCAGGGAAGCCCGGCATACGCGTCTCCATTAGCAGTACCAATGAGTCAAACACCGCGAGACATTGATGTGGATGCAATCTCTTTGCAACAGACAATCTTATCAATGCTGGGAGCAAAGGGAGGGCAATATGCAGGTCTTTGAACCACTGCTTACTCTTAGCCGTTACCGGACGAAGCTAACCGATGTAGGCAGGCCTGTTCTGCGGGTGATAATAAGCCTCATTGTTCTCATTGGTCTCTGGCAAGCCATCGTAAGTCTTTTTGAACTGCCTAGTTTTATTTTGCCGTCACCGGATGCGGTTTTTTCTCGGCTTATCAGCCGCCACGATGTGTTACTGAGTCATGCATTCGTGACGGGACAGGAGATTTTACTTGGCTTGGCCTTGGGGCTGAGTGTTGGTTTTATCTTTGCCCTGCAGATGTTGCTTTTTCGTCCATTGAAAGTCTGGATGTTACCGCTATTGATTGCCAGTCAGGCTATTCCTGTTTTCGCCATTGCGCCTGTATTGATGTTGTGGCTTGGCTACGGCATATGTTCAAAGGTGGTAATGGCGGCCATTATTATCTTTTTTCCTGTGACAACCTGCTGTTTTGATGGCTTGAATGCAACCCCCAAAGGCTATCTGGATCTTGCGCAGACCATGGGCGCCTCAAAGTGGCAGTTATTACGCCATGTCAGATTACCCGCAGCTATGCCCTCAATCGCGTCTGGTCTCCGAATTGCGGTGGTTATTGCACCCATAGGTGCAGTTGCGGGTGAATGGGTAGGTGCCAGCAAAGGGTTGGGATACCTCATGTTGCAGGCAAATGCTCGCATGATGATAGACGAAATGTTTGCTGCACTGTTTTTGCTATCGCTGATGGCGGTCGCGCTTTACTTCATTACTGACTTTTTACTGAAAAAACTGATCCCTTGGTCTTAACCGGGGCAACACTGTTTAAAAAAGGAATTTACTCCAATGAAAAAAATTGTTGTTACTTTTGCCATATGGCTTTTGTTTCCACTTTCAGCTTTTGCAGAAGAAAAACCCCTGACTCTTATGCTTGACTGGTTTGTGAACCCAAATCATGGACCCATAGTGATTGCTCAGCAGAAAGGATATTTCCAAAAAGCAGGGCTTAAGGTCACTATTCAGGAGCCTGCAGATCCGAGTACGCCACCTAAATTGGTTGCGGCAAACAAAGTGGATCTAGCCATCTCCTATCAGCCGAACCTGACTATCGACGTTGCAGCCGGGTTACCCCTTATTCGCGCAGCCACACTGGTTGCGACACCTCTTAATACCCTTATGGTGCTGGACAACAAAAAGCTGACTGACCTTTCTGATTTAAAGGGTAAAAAAATTGGTATTGCCATTGCGGGTAATGAAGAAGCGACCATTGGCACCATGCTAGGCAGCCAGGGGATCGAATATAATGACGTTGAAATCATCCATGTAGGCTGGGCACTGTCATCATCATTGGCATCAGGCAAAGTCGATGCAATCTGGGGTGGTTTTCGAAACTTCGAAACTAACCAACTGGCGATAGAGGGCTATAAGTCAAAAGCCTTTTTCCCAGAAGAGCATGGGGTACCTGCCTATGATGAACTGGTCTTTGTCGCCAACGCCAAAAGTTATGATAAATCGGCCATTCAAAAATTTAATCGGGCAATCGAGCAAGCAACGACGTATATCGTGAATCATCCAGATCAGGCGTGGAACGAGTTCGTGGCTTACTCCCCTGATACGTTGAACAATGAGCTTAACAAGCGGGCGTGGCAGGATACGTTAACCCGTTTTGCGCTGCGCCCCTCTGCTGTTGACCTGAAACGATACGATGATTACGCACGCTTTATGTTCCAACACAACATTATATCGTCTGTGCCTGTAGCAGCGGATTACGTTCCGGATCTCAACTGACGTTAGCTCTTTGGATAAAACATGAAATATACCGATTTGATTGCCGCCTGCCAGCAAGAATGGCAGGAATATACAGAGCACGAATTTGTCAGTCAGCTAGCGGACGGAACACTGGATCAAACCTGTTATCTGCATTATCTAAAGCAGGACTTTCTGTTTCTAAAGCAATATGCACGTGCTTATGCACTGGCAATATACAAAGCTAGAACGCTGAGTGATATGCGACAGGCACTGCCAAGTGTACATGCTTTACTTGAGCATGAGATTAACCATCACATCACTTATTGCAGTGAGTGGGGCATCACTGAAGCAGACCTTGAAAAAGAGCCTGAAGATGCTGGCACCGTTGCCTATACACGCTACGTGCTAGATACAGGTATGGCTGGAGATATGCTGGACCTTTTTGCGGCGTTGGCTCCATGCTCTATTGGCTATGCCCAGATAGGTAAGCGACTTCTGAGCAATACTGATGCAAGTAAGCTGGCCGATAATCCCTATGCCAGTTGGATAAAGCTCTATGGGGGAGAAGAATTTCAACAGAGTGTTGGGCAGGGTACCGAGCAGATTGATGCCCTGCTGGCAGATGTTGATATCAATAGCAGGCGTGGTCAACAGTTGATTCAAGTGTTTGCCACTGCAACCAGAATGGAAGTTGCCTTCTGGCAACAGGGTTTGGATATTTTGCGTTAGGGAGTGACTATGAAACTGGATGTAATTATTAATGCGTTAGGCCAAGTGCGAGAGCAGAAGCCATTAGTCGTTAATATCACCAACTATGTAGTAATGAACAACACGGCCAATGCGTTACTCGCCGTTGGTGCGTCACCTATCATGGCGCATTCAAAGGAAGAAATGGCGGAAATGATGAGTTTCTCCGGGGCGTTGGTAATAAATATCGGCACTCTCGACAGTGTCTGGATTCCAAGAATGCTGTTTGCTGTTGAGCGGGCCAATGCTAATAAAAAGCCTGTGATCCTGGATCCTGTCGGTTGTGGTGCCAGTACCCTGCGTACTGAAACATCGCGTGATATTGCGAGATTGGCAGATTCGTTGATCATCCGTGGTAACGCATCTGAAATTATGGCCCTCGCAGGAGAAAACGCGCAGACAAAAGGCGTGGATGCACAGGATAGCAGTTCTGATGCAATCGTAGCCGCACGTTTTCTGGTGTCTGAATATGGCGCGAACGTAGTGATTTCAGGTGAGACAGACCACATCGTAACGGCCGATGACCAGATAACGTTGTCGAATGGTGACGCCATTATGCCTTATGTAACGGGCATGGGGTGCACACTGAGTGCACTGACTGGTGCGTTCGCTGCCGCTGGTGACCACACGGGTTTGGCTGCCGCAGCTGTTATGGGTGTTGCCGGGGAGATTGCGGCGGAAAAATCCCAGGGCCCAGGTAGTTTCCAGTTACAGTTGACGGATGGACTTTACAATCTGACCGATGATGAGTTAGCTAAACGGCTAAAAATTGCATAAATCTAATGATATCCAAACAGCCTGAGTGAGTTTGGTCAGGGTGTTTGGATGTGTTTTATTCGTGTGAGAGATAAAATGATGAATCCATATCGGCTCTATCTGGTGACCGATGAAAAACTAGATACTGTAGCACTGCCCCAAGTGGTTACTCAGGCCATTCAGGGAGGAGTCACAATGGTTCAGTTGCGGGAGAAACAAACAAGTACCCGACGTTTTCTTCAACGAGCGGAGGCCGTTAAAAAAGTACTGGCTGGCACTGGCGTCCCTCTTATCATCAATGACAGATTGGATATTGCACTGGCGATAGATGCTGATGGTGTCCATCTGGGACAATCGGATATGCCAGTAGCTAAAGCCCGCGAGATATTGGGCCCTGATAAGATTATAGGCTTGTCCATTGAGACTGAACAGCAGTTGGTGACGGTGAGCAGTGAAGCTGTCGATTACATCGGACTCAGTGCCATATTTGCCACACCCACTAAAACAGATACAGTCAATGCTTGGGGTCTTGATGGCTTAAGTCGGGCAGTTAAGGTATCACCGTTTCCTGTTGTGGCGATTGGCGGCATTGATATAAACAACGCTTCTGATATTTTCGAGACGGGAGCGAACGGTATTGCCGTTGTATCAGCGATTTGCGGTGTTGATGATCCTACTGAGGCTGCAAGGGCGCTATTGGCAAGCATATAGCTGTCGATGGGGAGTGAATTTTCATTCTATGCATCAAGGAAGAGAAATTTGATGTGGCCGTGGCCTTACGGACTTCGATGTGAGCTTTTATTTACGTTTGGGCCGCCTATCTATGTAGCGATAGTGAACGGCCCAGTACTTGTGTTTAATTGTTTATTTAAACGTTATTTCACCTGTTCGGCGTAGGTTTTGAATCTGCCTTTATTAATGGCGAATTCACCTTCTTTTGTATCTACATACTTCATAAAGTCGTCTTTATTTGAAGCATCGCCGACTTGAATAATACCCACCATCGCCATTATGGCATGAGGTGTACACTGGTAGGCATAAACACCCTCTTTGTCGAAAGTTGCACTCACTGGTTTGTTCAGTTCGCCTTTCCAGGATGCTCCTCCGTCAGGGCTAAATATTGATTCTGAGTTGTGACCAATGTCTGTCGGAACGAACTTTACAGTGTCACCAACATTGATTTTCAGATAAGCAGGTGAAAATACCATAGCACCTTCCGGGCCACCATTAAGCATCTTTACTTCATGCTCAGCAGCCATAATAGAAAATGCGGGTAATAGCAGGCTCAAAATCAATAAAACCTTTTTCATTTTTGCACTCCTTTTTCAAAAAATTAAATATGGGCGCCAAACGAATCATATTATCGAATATTAAATAATATTGTTTCTCATTATTGCTTATGTCTTTGGAAATTCAACTTGAGTAGATAAAACACTCAGTTAGATATCAAAATAGTCTGTAAAGCTCAATGTGTTACAGAATCAGATGTATTGAAGACAGTCGAAGTTAACGGTGAGGAGGCGTTGTCTTGCAATTATTCGAGACAAAGAGTGACAAAATCAAACGCTTTTACTCTACATATAAATAATCAACATTATGATTTTAGTGAGTAGTAATAAAGTAGTGTTTGTTCATATATGTAATTAGTTGATGCTAAATTTAATTAATACAAGTGCTTACTGTTATTTAAGTTATTCAGTGCTTACTTATTCTGATTAAATAAGACGTGTGAAGAAGTAATTGTGTTAATGAAAAGAAGTTGATTGGTATGCGACGTTCATCGTTACTTTTTGATTTAAGATAAACATTCCGTGCAGGATAACGTGTTGGGTTACGGCTTAACTTGCGTTGGCAGGAGAAGATGGAGACCCGCTGGGCCGCCATCTTATTAATCCGTTTATGGTGAAGGAATGACGTACAGTACGCGATAAATAGGTGATGAGTCAGAGGGTATAACAGCACCAATCTGCTCCTTACTCACACTGTCTCGGTTTTCACCGCAAAACCAAAATGCGTTGTCATCGTCAACATACTCTAGCTTTTTTATCATGTCACCATAAGTGGGATGTGATAACACATACATATCGCCGAGGCGGGGCCTTGCCCCACTCCGTTGGCGTAATGAAACCACGTAGTCGCCTGGGCTGAGCCGAGGAAACATACTGAATCCCTTCACCTTGTTTAAACGAATACCGAACATTGAGTTAGGCTTTCAGGTCCGGATATAAAACGGGTAGAGCGGGTGGATAAGGGCAGTCCGCAGTGTAAGTGGCTACGTTTTTACTCTCCCAGAATATCTGTGCGAAGCGATTAACTTTCTCAAGAAGTTGCTCGCCTACATCTCTGTCTAAGCCTTGTTTCAGCTTAGAAGTCAGTAACATAATGGAATGAGTGAGTTCGTGAATTTCAGGGAAGGCATCCAGTTGTGGTTGCTTGAAATAGTCACCCCAGATCACTCTGATTTCGTCTTTAACCTTTATTCCATGCTCTTCTTTTTGCGCCACCAGACGGACAAACTGAGCTTCTTCTGTTTTGGTCAGTGAATCTTTCTGGTTCAGTTCCTCGAGAAGGTCTAGGGTACGAATCATAGTGAGCACTGCTATTTGAGCATGATGAGGGTCGTAAATTTTACAAGGGATGTCGCAGTGTGCGGAGACCTCGCCGAAGGAATGAATGCGCTCGATGGTTTGGAGCAAATTGTGCAGCATGACTTATTTCTCCTGTTTGTTTTTGATGTTGCGGCGTTTTAGCAGGCTGAATCCCACTGCAATTGCCAGAACGACAGAACCTATCCATGCCGCGTGAATTGCATATGATGACCAGTGGCTGTGATCGTGTCCTGGGTGCGCCTGTGCTAATGGACTAAGTAGCAGGGCAGTAAACAGGGTAATGAATACCGATCGCATAAAAACTCCTTTTTAATGGATTGTGTCTCCGGGCTTTGCCGGATTTACATTTTCTAGTGTCGATTGTTGACTCTTAATACTGCTGGAATCAGTGTTTAGACTCAGCTCGAGCTTACACTTATTCAGAGCATGAAGAATGGTGGGATAATGGCCATCTGAAGGAGCGGTTACTCTAAGTTGATCCCTCAACACAATAAATGGTGTTGTCAGGTGCTTAATTTGCTCGTCTTTATCGCCCGTTGCTCCGTAGAGGCTTGCTAAATTGTGATGGGTTACCAGCCACGCCAGCATTACTGCATCGTCTGATGGTGAAGATGAAAATAACTCATCCATGATCACCAATGCCGATAGGTAAAAATGTTTGGCTTTGTGCCATTGGCACTGGTTAAAACATTCATTACCAGCTGTACACAGCATCTCCCATTCTTTCATCATAAAAGCAACCTCTAATGATAATTATTATCATTATCGATCTAATGATGAAAAAGTAAACACATTTTTGTTAACGGAGTGTGAGCTTGGCAGTGATGGAAGACTGCAAAATGTATGTTTTCTTAATACGTTGAAATTCCTTTAGGCAGCTTGCCATTTCACTGTTTTTATTCGGTCTGTTGTTGTTTTTCACGGCCTGATATCAGCGTAAGATTTTGATTGTGAAGCGATGCCAGTAACCAATTTTTACTGTCTTTACTTACCCGATACTTAGCAAAACGCGCCTCTTCGTATATTTTTGCGTCACCTTCCTGAAAGAAATAACTATTCACACCAAAATAGAGCCGATTTTTTCTCACTCGATAGGTGATTTTCCATTCATTCGCTGCCAATGGGCTGTCATCATTAATCCGGATAAACTGGGCAATATTTTTTTTATCAACCGAAATCACAGCAACCCCATCACTGTCCCTCTTTGGCATACCAGGTTGCTGAGGTTCTCTTATCTTGATTGCCTGATATATATCATTAGTGATGGCATAATTGAGCCGCATATAGTCTCCCTGCATCAGAGAGCGGGGGTCGACGGGGGCGAGAGCAAAGTAAATTTCCTCGCCATTAAGTAGCAATTGCTCTTTGCTGACGATGATAAAATTAACAACAGCCAGTGATAAAATGAGTCCGGCAACAGCGATCCATCGTCTCATGATTTGCTCTCCGTATCCGACTCATTATCTATGTCAATGAGAGATAAAATCCCCCATCTTGCTATTAACAGCGTGCAGCCCAGCATGCCCAGTGTGTAGGCTTTATCAATCAATAAGCTCTCGAGATCATAGTAATACCAAGACAAAAAAAGCAGCATGCTGACGATACCCAGCCCTTGAATCAGGCGTTGGCCAGAACTGAACCCCAACAAAACTAATACGACGCCTACGGTTAACCCATTTGCATGGTAGGACAGCACACTGACAAATACTGTCATGACCAATGCGGCCAGTTTGGGCCAAAACTTGATTGCCGTTGAACGGTTGAAAAGTAAGACCGCGACGAGTCCGACAAGAACCGCTGTATTAAGCAGTTCTGCGCTCAATCGCAGAGATGAGTTAGCGGCTGTCGAGCTTGAATCAGCCTGAATAAAAATTTGCGCTGCAAGTAAGGCCGGTATCAATCCAGAATAGAGTGCTGATTTTACTTTTTGGCTTTTCGGTGAGTGAAATTCAGTCAGTATTAAATAGCTAACAAGTGCCAGAAGGATGCCTGTTGCGAGGAATTGATAGTCGTTAATTAGCAGTAAAAAACAAAAAAGGCTCGCGGCAAATAAACAGCTAAGCGTGCGATGCAGTGAATGAGAAATAAACGACACCAACAGAATTTCGACCAGTAACATCGAGGCCGTCATCTCGTTATCTTGGTTGTTTTCATAGAGTCCAAAAAAACAAACGGCGGCGAGAAATTGCCCGGTCAGACTGAACACAAAGGCGAGATTTGTTTTAAGAAGGGAATCAGAGTGTCGGAAGGTAAGGTAACCTGCTCCTATCAACAGGCTTGCCAATGAGCCTGTGATAAGGGGGCTTTTTATTAAATCGCCAAGCATAAACCCGAAAAAACCAAGGCCGAAAATTGCTGCCAACCAGGCGGAGATAGCCTGAAAAGCATCCGTATACCAATTACGAAGGTCGTCTGTTTGCGGCGTAAACTCCCCGACAATTAAATGGTGATGTGTTAATTTTTTCCAGAGAAGCCGCGGTTCATCTGTCATGAATTAAACTCCCTATTTACGCGCTTGAGCCAAGCCGTTGCAAGCGTGGACACCGCAATCATATATACGGTGCTCACCAGAAGACTGACAGTTGTTCCGTTAAAAAACCAATCAATTAACCCGATGCCACTCAGCAATATCAGCAACAACGCGAGCAAAGTGAGAAAGTACAAATCCTGCTGCCGATATTTGTAATAAAGGTAAGAGCCGACAACCCATGTAACTGTGATTGAAAGAGGTACAAAGACGACTTTTTCTGATGTGATCATTAGTGTCCCCAGTCCTAATACAGTGAGTGTGATGGCAACGCCAATCAAACGGAGCGGCCAACGATGAGTCTCTGCCGAAGTAGGGTGCTGTGTGTTCTTTTTTAGCATTGACTCCCACACAAACAGTGCCAGCGTGTTGAGAAGAAAAGCCCAGATGAAAAAGGAATATTGTGAAGGCCACCACTGCCAGTGAAACCCATCATTAACCCCCAACCAGAGATAAAGGCTCAGATTGAGAAGTGATAAAGTTAGCAGTGAAAGCGGGTTTGACTGGGCTGTGTATACCCATGGAAGCAACAGGCTGGCCCATAACAAAAACAGTTGCCAAGAGTCAGCGCCCGTCTGATAGGTTTGCCCCATTAATGCGAGAAGCCCCCCGAGCACAAGACTGGTTAAAAATAACAGGCAATCAGAGACAGTAGGCAAATGTTGGAAGCGCCAGTACAGGAGAAATGATATTACAAGTGCTGTTTGCGCGACGGCAAAACGCGTCAGCCTTGCCATGTCTTGCCAGTTATAGGCGATCAAAAACAAAAACGATACGGCAATTGCGGATACACCAGCCCAGAGAAGAAAACGAGTAATAAATATCTGCCAATCACGCTTATCTGGTGTTACACCCGCTATTGAAAGGGCTTTGGCTATGTTCTCCCGGGGTATTTTTGATTCAGCATACCAATCGCTAATCTGCCTTCTACTGTTGAACATGGCAATTCCTAAGTGGGTAGTGCAACTTGATATTAAGATACCAGTCGGTGATCTGCATACGATGACCAGAAATCATATTATGAGGTATCTCACTTCTGAATGTCGTTAACTAATATAGACATCATTAACAAATTTTTAAGTCATACATGCATGTTTTTAGTCATGGTAAAACACTGAAAGCACCACTTTTCAGCAATATGAATAAATGAACATATAAAATGACGAAAAATATAAATAAATTTTTCGTCGTTTTGGCGGGTAAGGATAAGTGTCATGGCTGACATTTTGCACCACAAAATATAGTTAAATGACTCATATTTGATATCAGAAAAATAATCTTAAATAAGATATTTCCTCACTAATTTTTTTTTGGAGAATGTGTCTAATATTTTGTTGGTCACTGGATATAAATCGCTTAAATACGCTTTCTCAATTACTCGATATATGAGTGATTATTTGGACATAAAGATTCAGCGGCATGAGTTGAGCCAAGCAGATTGAACATTACGCATTTTTGTTGTTTGGCAGAGAGCAGAGAGGGAACCTCTGACTTGTCGTTGCCCGGAGATTTAAAAAGGAGCACCACATAAATCATGATTGACTTTGTGATTACGTATTTTGCCACCCCTTCCGATATCAACTGTATATGAGGGTGGGTGACTGAGATGGATTTATTTACTGTACTTGCAATGTGCTACGCACTGAATGCAAAACAAGCTGAACTGCCAATCAGGGATGTAACGAATTGCGAGGAAGCGAAAGCTGAGTATCACTCAAGGCTTCGAGGAGTAAGGCTTTCGCGTGATGATCGTGAGGCGATAGCAAGGGTAACTTATGCTGAAGCATCAAACCAAGGTGATGCTGGGCTGGCAGGAGTGATCTATACGATACTCAATCGCCTGATCAGTGGTAAGTTTGGCTATTCGGTCACGTCGATTATCGATGCTCCCTATCAATTTGAGCCCGCTCACAGTGCTGGTGGTTGGCGGCGATTGCCTGCATTGTCACCAGAAAAGAAGATTAAAGTAGAAACTATTATTAATCTTGCGCTCGAGGGCCGGTTGCCTGACCCAACGAACGGCGCATTGTACTTTCAGAATCCAGATATTGTTGCCTCGCGTGAACGTAAAGGAAAAGTGTCGAAAGGGCTCACTCATTTCGGCGGCGCAGTGCCGTCCTCGGTGATCCGTGATCATCATTTTTATGCGTCTATCAACCCTAAATTTTACGCCAAAATTGGCACAGGCGTGCCGAGCTTCAATCGAGATGATGGTTATCATCCCCAACACTATGCGGATACAAGGCGACCAAGCAATAATATTCTGAGGAAAGAGACAGATTATCGTTCCGCTTTTCAACGTGGTCTGGATGTGGCACTGGACGGAGAATATTATCTCAGCAGCTTATTCGATAAGCCTGCATTCGTCTCGAATGGGCTGAGTATGGAGACGGAAAAGCCCAGTCCGAAGGTCGCTGCCTCCATGATAAATCTCGCGCTTGCCAAAAGCTGGAGTGAGATAAAGGTTCAGGGAACAGAAGAGTTCAAACGTGAAGTATGGCTGCAGGCGTCAGTTCACGGGATAAAAGTGGTGGGTTATGAACCCGGCATATTTGATCATTTCGTCGCCTTGTTCTATTGGTGATAACGTACCCGGCAGCTGCTTATTGATAAGAGATATACGCAGCTGTCGCTGTCACATGTGAAGAATCAACATCTTGTTAAGAAGGATTTATGAGTTCAAGAACCTTTACTTTCTCAGTGGATATTCCTTATCAAAACTTTCTCGACTATTACAAAGGTATTGCCAGCACGGTTGTTGTCACGGCGGACAGTGGAGAGTCGATGGAGCTTGATGCATCACACTTTAGGGACTTTGTTAGCCCACATGGGGTAAGAGGGAGATTCCGCTTGGTATTAGGAGATGGAAACCGTTTCGAGTCGTTGGAGATGATTGACGAGTTTTGATAACGAGGATTTTCGCGCCTTCGTCGTAACACGTATGTGAATTTAAATGATGATGGTGAGTGTAACTTGCGATGATTAGCATAATTTCTGCCTGATAAACAAAGATAACAATGAGTAAGATAGTGAAAACCTCAGCAGGCAGGGGGGGCTTTAGCTGTGTCGATACTGCGTTTCTGTCTGAAAACGCCACACTGTGCATAACGCCTGAAGTCTGATAAATCTTTGAATGGGTGTCTGTCAGCTGCAAGGCCTTGTTGAATCAATTTTTTTGGAAATGTGCTATGAAAGTGAGACGAGTCAGACCACATGATGCCGCATCCGTGGTTACGCTTATGCAAAAACTAGACGGTGAGTCTGAGTTTTTGTTATACGAGCCGGGTGAAAGGAGTGTGTGTGTTGAAGAACAGCAGGAAATTCTGACTTCATTTACCGAACAATCACATAAGGTGATGTTTGTCGTAGAGAATGAAAATGCGCTTTCTGGCTTTCTCTCGGCCACGGGAAGCACAATAAAAAGAAAGAAACATGTAGCGAATTTCACGATGGGCTTGCTCAAATCGGCTGGTGGCAGGGGATTAGGTAAAACTCTTCTCTCTCACCTTGAAGTTTGGGCTGAGCAGAATGCGGTCACGCGCCTGGAACTCAGTGTCATGTGTGACAATGAGAGGGCTGTGGGGCTGTACCAATCTCAGGGATACCAGATCGAGGGGACAAAAGTAAACAGCGTGAAACTCAAAGACAGGTATGTTGACGGGTATCTGATGGCAAAAATTCTTCCTGAAATTCCAACCTGATTCAGGGCTTCTCAAAATATGGCCCCGCCTATCGGCGAGGCTACTGACATCAAGCGAAGTAACGCTCCTTCACATAACTTTCAAATGATGCACACATATCAGCATCTGATAGTTCATTGGTTGCGATAACTGTTTCGCCGTCAACAAGGCTAATTTTCGCATCTAAAGGTCGTCCAATTCTCTCTTTTTCTTCCGTCCTACGAGCAAGGCGCTGGATTTGTTCCTGCCACGCATCATCAGTGCTTTGATTACAATGATCAGCGAGATAAGCAGGGTTGAATCCCTCTCCTGTCAGGTTTCTCAGTGTCTGATCATGCGTGTGCGAATTACCCGGATTCCAATAATGTTCAGCCAATGCCGGCCCAATTTCAGGGTTGTCTGATAGATAACCGTATTTATCAATAAAATACGCACGGGTCTGATACACCGCCATATGTGCAAGCAGATAGCCATGGTAGGCACAGGCATACTCGTGAGTAAGCAAATGGGGTATTGCCAGAATAGGGCGCGGTGCAACATCAAAACCGAGAACACTTTTTTCTGTACGACGGATCAGTGCAGTGATGCTTTCTGGGGTCAGGGTGCTCTCATCCATTGCATAGAGTTGGTGCTCAAATAATGGCACGACGAGGATCGAGCGTTCACTGTAGGCCGCGAGAGGTTGCCCTGAAGAGATCATTGCTTTGATCACGTCATCAGGAACAGTTTCTCCATATTGGTCTTTGGCGTAGGTTTTTAGCCATTCTGCATCCCCAAGCAGGCTGTCACAAAACATCGATTGTGTTTCGGCATAAGCCATGGTTGTTGGTGCAAATTCTTGAGCAAAACACGGTGCGTTCTGACGAACGTTAGCAAAGTGTGCAGCGTGGCCTCCCTCATGGAAAAGCGTGTTTAACTCACGGTAACCACAACCAGACTGATTGGGTTTAGCGTTACTGGTAAACGCCACTTTTGCAGGCTGCCAACGCCCCTGATCATAGAATGATGGGGTAGGGCCGTGACAGAAGCCATTCTGATACTTGCCCTCACGCTCAAGAAGATCCAGCGTAAGTTCAGCATTTGAGAAAGGAATGTGTAGCTGACTGAAAGACTCAATCCAGCGTTCAACCGATTTAGCAAATGGCAGATATTGTTCAAGTGCTTTTACTGCATCACCGCTGCTTTTCGCACCAAAATTGTAGGGCTTAAGTACATCGTTGCCGTGTTCCGCCACAAGGCTATCAAGACCTCTTTGGCACGCGTCACGGGTAGCTTCCTCAAACTGGTTCAGGATTGACATGAGGGTTTCAGCCGGCATTTGGTCTTTTTTGGCGGCGGAGTAATCAAAATAGTTCGCAAAGCCCATCGCTCTGGCATAGGCATTTCGCTGTTTGACCATATCGATAAAGCCATTTTCCAGTACCCATTGCTCCAGTCGTAGCAGAGCATCATGAGCACTTTTTCTGACAGTCTCAGATTCATGGGTAGAGATCACTGCGCTTAATACAGGTAGACCTGCTTCGACCTCATTTCCGCTTTCGTCAACATAGCTGAGCGTATAGTCCTTACGCTTTTTGAAAAAAACGGCTTCATCATCAATGATTGCACGTTTTAACTGAGCGGCTTGGTCTGTTTCAGGCACGTGGCTGCTGAACATATTTAGCCAGCCTTCAAGGCCATGCTTGGTCGTTGTGTTCTGTTCTGAGGGCTCCTGCGAAGATAAGATGTCCAATTGTTGCTTTATTGCTTCAATTCGATCCGCATCAGAGACAAAATCGTTCCATGATTTTTCAGCGTCAGCCAAAGCCTGTTGATCATCACTGATCCCCATATATACCTGCCAGAAAAGTTTCTCTTTATGTTGATGCACTGAAAGGTATTCATGATTGAGCGCGTGTAGAAATGTTGCTGGTGAAGTCATAAACCATCCCTGACTGTCTGATTGATTCAGCAGATATTACGGAACTTCTGCACGTTTCATTTCCAAACGCACATGTTTTTGCGAGCAATAGCACTATAACTTTGGCGTTTACTCCCATTATTCTTTTGAGATCATGACGCCTGAGTTATATCGACATGATCGCATTATGCGGTTCGAGCATTCATGGAATGGCGAAGGATACTTTGGTATTGCGACAAGTCTTCAGTAGAGCAATGTATGTCGTTCTGTTATCCCGGCCTTCCGTCTGCTCTCGGCGTTGTCAATATCCGAAAGTAACCGAGAATATAAAATACGAAGGCCAGTATCCAGAGTGTCCCTGAAATAGTCAGTGCCATGACTGAAGGCCAGACGCCTGATAGAAAACGGACGCCGGTGGCGATAAAAATAATATAAAAAGCGATAACGGTCAGATTAGTGATCGTAAGTGCCCGACCGGAATGGCCTAGTGATACCCGTGAGATCATCGCCAAAATCATTCCAGAAATCACACCCAATGTCATGACGTGAAGCGCAGCAGAATGAGATATCCAGCCAAATCCATAACTGGCTACCATTGACAGTGCACCAAGGGGGATACACCAATAGGCAAGATGTAATGACCAGACAAGAGGTACTCGGGCTGTCACCCAAGGTCGCCAGCGTAATGCCCTCAATCCATGGCAAACAGCCACTGCGAGCCAAAGCAGAGTCAATATTTCTGATAGTGCATTATGCTGGGGAGAAAAAGCGGCAAATAAGCTGACGCCAACGACTGCCAGCGTGGATAAAATAGCTAATTTATCCAAGAGAGGAGAAGGCAACACTTTGGTTGTATTGGTGCCGTTGGCGGTGAACATAGGGATCACTCTGCCACCTATCAGAGTAACAAGCATAACAATGAGCAGCACCGCCGTATCTGTCATGGCTAATGCCAGCCGAAGATCACCGGTCTCGACAAAGTAATAACCCGCAATATCAAGTCCTGCCAGTGTAGAAAGAGCCGGGATAAAAACCAGATTTCGGTACTGTTTTATCTGAATAAGCGGACGGGCAAGGTGTACGATCACCATGATAAAAAATAATAACTCGGCTGCGGCAATGATGATAAGGGGTAATGTAAAGTCAACCAGATTAAGCACTCTTGCTATCAGCCAAAGGGTGACTAAAGCTATCAGTGCGTTGCCATTCACACCCCTTTTTCCTGTCCAGTTTTGCACTGCAGTGAGTAAAAACCCACACACGATAGCCATTGCAAAGCCAAAAACCATTTCATGGCCGTGCCAGAAAATAGCAGGTGTCGTGAACGAAAAATGTGTTGCCTGATTGAGTAACGATAACCATAGGCTCAACGAAATGACGGCGAACAGAGCGCCAAACAGAAAAAAAGGACGAAAAGCCTGTCGCCAGATAGGCGTCATGCGAGATTCAGATTCGGGATCAAGTATGTTGTTCATCAATTTTTACTCCATACCATAGACTCTGTAAGTGCATTAACATGTATCATATATACATGTTAATCGTTGCTTTCATCTCGTCACTTTTGAGGACTATCAGATTTTGATAGGAATTGTTGCTTTTTTAACGTTGGCTGAGGTGGATTGAGAGTGCCGACGGAGCGGTTGTCCCCCCTTTGAAACGGTATTCTAATATCAAGCTGGATACACTATGACTTTTAATGGAAATGCTTGCGCTTTCCGACTCTTATGGAAGAGAGACCTATCATTATTCTTTTCCGGATAAATGGAATTGCAGAGTTTTGTATTAGTTGCCCAAACTATACTAAACAATATGAAGCTGATGGCGGTTTATCTGACGACGAAGTGTGAGGACAGATAATCTATATGGAACTGGGTAAGACTGGAGGTCTGTTTGAAACATAGTGATATCAATCTGGATACTGAAATTGCCATTGATGTTCGTTTCCAGATGGATAACATTGAGCTGCATGGCACGCTGAGTGTCGCACTGAATGTTATGGCACGTGTTACCGTTTCTAGTTTAGATCTCGAAAAAGTCTGTAATCTAGAAGAGGGATATGCCATACCTTCACTGAAGTGTACCTCTGTTGATGGAGATTACACTCTGATTGACTGCAAATACTTCTCAGGTGAAATCTATCCAGAATTTATAGTGAAAGGTCACTTTGACTTTGATTTTGATACGATTGTTCTGGGTATGTTTGGTTTATCCACCTGGTTTGAAAATAGCCGCCCCTACAGGCTGAGCAATGAAGGTCTGCATAAAGATTTTGGTTTCGAAAAGTTCTCCCATAAAGTGACATTTAAAGGAGTTGAGTATGAAATTGAAAATCAGCACTCCTGTACGATTAAAAATCAGGATGAAAAGAATTTTTTAGTGCTAGAAAGAGATTCTATTCAGATTAAATGTTTAGATAAAAACTTGACCCTACAAGATGTCAAAAGCCTTTCCTGGAAAATGAAGGTATTCCTTTCCATTTTGTCTGCTTCTTCTTTGCCATTACAGAGTGTGCACCTGATAAATAAGGATACGGGCTACCAAACCTCCCTCTATTTTTTCGAATCTATTGTCTCCAAAACGCCGATTGAACGTTCTTTTCATTGTTTTTGTACTGGTGGGTATTTATTCCGTGAAGGGTTGTGGGAAAAAGTCATGACCAATTACTTTGCCAAGGAGAGCTTTGAACAACTTTGGCCGAACCTTTACGGCATCTTTACTTTTGAGGGCTCGTGGCAGTTTGACTTTATGAGCCACGTTATTTTGTTGGATCGTTACTGTAGCTTGATTGCTGAAAATACGGGGTTCAGGTTGGCGAGTTGGGATACCAACGACTTGAAGGCGCAGTTAGATGAGGAAGTCGAAAAGTACGCTGAAGGTACCTACAGGGACAAACGTCAGTGTGTAAACAAAATCATTAAGCATGTTAAGGCAGCAAAAAGAGAGCCTAACTTTTCACAAAAGTATGAGAATGCGATGAAGTATGTGTCGTCTGATGTTAAAAAGCTCATCGCCTTTAGTGAAGATGATTTTGATTTAATGAAGACAATCCGGGATCAGGTATCTCATGGCTCTCAGGTTAAAACCAAGGAACCTTCATCCATTCGTCATGAAATGATTCGGAAAGATCGCCTGCTGGTACTGCTTTTATACCTCGTGTTTGATGAGTTGGGTTTCACTCGTCAACAGTTTGCAAGTTGCTTATCGCGATGCAAACAACGATTTGTCCATAATGCTCACCTTGATGATAAAGAAATTGAGAAGCTGACCAAAAACATTGAGGTGCTGCCGATATCACACGCTATCAATACGAAAATATACCCATCATTTAGACGCAACATCGTCGTGATTTTTGATCCCGACAATCAGACTTACGCCATTGATCAAGAAGCCAGTGACCTGACTCAAACATCGTCTACCGTTTTCAATCGGAGGGGATCTGAGCATATCATCGAGTCAGTGAGAAAAAGTCTGTCTGAAAAGGGGTACAGTTCGTTTGATATTGTGCAACGCGCTTACTTATCCTTTGATGGCAATGAACACTCTTTCACGAGTGTTATTAAAGTATCACGCTGAATATCGATACGGCCTAATTTGAAACACTGCGCCATATTTTTGTAGTTGCTCGCATCGGGACTTTTTCAGGCGTTGACTTAGCCGCCAATTTGCAGGATGTTTATTTCGAGCAAAGAGGCTGTTATAAAAATAATACGGGGATAAGCCTCGGCATTATTTACCTGAAAAGCGCGAGAAAAGAATGAATATATTTATTGCAGACTGCCAACATACCACCACCACGACAACCACCTAGTTTGTCGTGTTGGCGTAGACTGCAATATTCAAAGGCTGACATGATATCGTGTCAGCCTTTTTGGTCTAAGCCCATCTACCGCCCTCGATGTCATGCCAGCCCTCAACGACCAGAGGGAAGCAATGATGAAAAATGCACACCGAAAATTAGGTATCGAACTATCACTTTTTGACATGAGTCCTCATGCTGCAGGCATGGTAGCTTGGTATCCGAAGGGGTATTACATCTTTAATCGAATTGAGGATTATATTAGGCAACAGCAGCAGGCGTTTGGCTATCAGGAAATCAAAAGCCCAGTGGTTGGTAAAGCCGAACTCTGGCAGTTATCCGGTCACTTTGATAAGTATCGTGAGGAGATGTTTTTCCTTGGTAACGATGCGGAAGCAATGGCACTGAAACCGATGAATTGCCCGTTTCATATCAGTGTGTTTGAGCAGCTTTGTCCATCCTACAAATCCCTTCCTCTGCGGCTAAGTGAGTTCGGTATGTGTCACCGCAATGAGCCTTCAGGGGCATTAAATGGCCTACTTCGCTTAAGGCAGTTCCATCAAGATGACGGTCACATTTTCTGTCGTGAGGATCAGATCCAGCAAGAACTCAGTGACTTTGTCGAGATGCTCTATCGTGTTTATCAAAAGTTTGGCTTTGCAGCATCAGACATTCGGGTCGATATTTCACTGCGGGGAAAAAATCGTGCTGGCAGCGATGAGATATGGGACAGAGCAGAGCGGATACTGCAAGAGGGACTTGCCATGCTTGATATTCCCTTTGATTTGTTGCCGGGAGAGGCGGCATTTTATGGGCCTAAAGTCGAGTTCGCACTCCGGGATGCGCCGGGTAGGGAATGGCAATGTGGCACTTTTCAGCTCGATTTTGTCCTTGCAGAGCGGCTTGATGTTGGCTTTATTAACGAACAGGGAGAGCGAGAACATCCAGTGATCCTTCACCGCGCCGTGCTGGGGTCTCTTGAGCGATTTATTGCTATTTTGCTTGAGCACTATCAAGGTAAGCTGCCTGTGTGGTGTAATCCTGACGCTATTTCTATCATTCCAGTTTCGTCACAGCATGAAAAGAGAGCGAACGAGGTTGCTGAAGCGTTGTCGGCGCTGAGCCTAGCCGTGTCAGTTGATACTTCTGAAAACTCTATGTCGTACCGAGTTCGTCATCATTTTAAGCGCAAAGGGAATTTGGCAATCATTATTGGCGACAAGGAATGTGAGAGTGGTTTACTGTCAGTCAGGGATAAAAAATCTCAGAGGCAAGTGAGCTTGGCAGATTTACTTGGCGAACTTGAGTAATCTCCCGCGTTACGACGTAATTGACGGCAGGCTATATAACCTGCCGTTATTCTCTTGCTACATGCCTTTGAACATGACTTGAGATGCTCGACTGACTGGCAGTTTCCGGCCATGGACAAAAGCAGTCATTTTCCCCGTAAAATCTTTGCTGACTCGTTCAAGTTCACGGACATTGATGATAGTTGAACGATGAATTTGCCAGAAATTGTCCGGATCAAGCTGAGAAGTCAGCTCTTTGAGGGATGTACGGATAATATATTCTTCAAACAGATTTTCGCTTTTTGCGCAGTAGACTGAGACATATTTGTCTTCTGCTTTGAAATACGCCACGTCGTCGACCAAAACCAAATGAATATCGTCTCCTTTTGATGCTCTGATCCATTTCATATAGCTGGCAGCAGGAGTAACCTTTGCCTGAAGCTGCTCTATCAGGCTGGTGATGTCTGGCGCAGATTGTGGAGAGGGCGAGGCCAAACGATCCTGTACCTTCTGGCATGCGGTGAGCAGGCGGGTCTCATCAAGAGGTTTTAAGACATAATCGACCGCATTTTGCTCAAAGGCTTGCACGGCATAGTCGCTGTAGGCAGTCGTGAAAATAATGTGTGGTACCTTATCCAGTCTGCTGACTTTCTGCGCCAATGTGATCCCATCCAGCCCTGGCATATTGATATCCAGAAATACCACATCGGGTTGATTAGCTGAGATAGCATCAAGTGCCTGCTGACCATTTTTGCATTTGGCCGCAATAGACAGTTCTGGCCATATTTCAGCGAGCATATTATCGAGATGTCTCAGCAATAGAGGCTCATCTTCTGCCAGCACGGCACTATGTATCTGGCTCATTTATTGTCCTCTTCTATCAAACTATTCAGCGCTGATTTTGACACAGAAAGGCATGATACAACGCCTTGGGGAGTGTTTTCTGAGACGCGCAGCGATGCCTTTCCATCAAACAGTTTGTCGATTCTTGCTCGGATATTTTTTATTGCGATCCCGTTACCTTTTCCTGATGATTCCCCACTCAGACCAATACCATTATCTGAAACGGAGAACGTATATTCCTCCTCACTCTGGCTAAAATTTATCTCGATATGACCTCTTTCTGTGTGAGGCTCAATGCCATGTACCACGGCATTTTCAACCAGCGGCTGAATGAGAAAAGGCGGTAGGTGTATACCTTGGATGTCAGGATCGACTCGAATATCGAAGGTCATTGCCCCCCCGAGACGAATTTGTTGAATGGTTAAGTAGTTACTTATCAGGTCAGACTCACGATGTAATGGCACCAGCCTTTCTCTGGTTACCTCAAGAGAGCCTCTTAACAAAATAGTCAGGTGACGAAGCATGCTTTGCGCTTTCTCTGGCTCCATACCTATGAGTGCATCGATGTTTGCCAGCGTGTTGAACAGAAAGTGGGGTTCAATTTGGCTCTGTAGCTGCTGCAATTCACTGAGCACCAGTAATTTCTCTTGTTCAGCCTGCTTCCTGCGTGCCTCTTCTAATGCTTGCTTTGCCTGATGTTTTTGTTCCCTGTTATGCAGATAGTAGATACAAATCAGCGTAAAAGTGAGGCCAAGTAGAAAGGTGGGTTTGAGTGCTGACAGTGACGGGTCTTTATCAATCAGAATGACGTAACAGTTCAGGGTGCCAAGTGCCAATGCCAGAGGTACGACAACGAAGCCCCTAAATGTTTCAGACCAGTTTGGAAATAGCCAGTAGCTGAGCCATGACAGACCCAAGTTCGAATAACCGTAGCCAAAGCTGACAATCAAGTGCCCGATATACGAGGTGCCCCATATTGAATATGTGAAGATAGAAATTACAAGGCAAAGACCACTGGTAATAAAGACACTGGCACTCCAGCGATTTGAGAGAATAGCGTTGGCGTTGAGCATTCGGTTGTCCTGAGCTTAATTAACTTATAGTAATTCAAATAGCAGATTTTTCCGAAGTCCATTGAGTTGATAACGCTTGTTGTCGCTCGAAAAAACACTCCGTATTTGTTGGAATTAGAATACAGTCAAGTGCGCTGAGATAACCTACTTTGCGATGTGTAGTGATTATTTTCTGTCAAAGGTCAAAAAGAGCGATGAATGGTTATATCGTTTTATTGAAAAATAAAAGGGGAGGCCGTTAGATGCCCCCCCTTTCTCTACTATTAATTACTCAACATGTTAATTGGGTATGTTGAGGTTAGCCTGAACTTCAATCTCTGCGTTTAATACTTCAGCCTGCTCTTCAAGCCAGGCTTTCTTAGATAACAGTTCAACGTTGGGCGGGTATTTCAGAAGCCAAAACCCCCCGCCAACACGCATAATCGATGCATCTGGATCAGAAAACGAGAGAGTGTCGTGATCGGCTGTCTTAATAATCACTGAACCTGTTAACTTCCCCTCAAGTGCAAGTGGTTCGTTAATGACTAATTGACCCGCAAAGAAACCGGGCTGTTGTCTCGATTGAATATTGTTATTCGGCTCTGCAGAACCACTACTTTTTACTTTGTATGAAAAGCCTTTACTAACAACGACATCTTGAGATGCAAAGGCAGACATACTGAGCCCTGAGAGGCAGACAGCTGCGGCCAGTACTTTTAATTTATTCATCTTTGTTACCCTATCAATGGCCGTAGATACGTAATTCAGCTTTCGCTAAAGACCCCAGAGAGTCATTATTCGGTAAAGTGAGAGTGGTTGTTGAGTTGTTACTTGCGTTCCACTCGCTTATTTTTACCTCTTCATTATTTGTGTCGATAGCTCTTATTCTCCATGTGCCCTGCGCTTTCTCATCAAGGAAAGCGTTGCTTAAAAATAGCAATGCTTCTAATGGAGCCTTGGTATCACTATTTGTCAATTCGCTTATATGTTTGAAATGGATATTTCTCGGTGTTGCCACGACTGAGCGAGTGCCACTCGGTGAGATGACTTCCAGAGCGAGGTCGTTGAGTCGCTGGTGGTCAAGCGTTACTCGGAGCTGAACTGCTTCAACGAGCATGTCCTCAGACACTTCTATCGTTCTCTCCAGACCATTAAAGTCCTCTGGAATATCCGCTGGTAAGCCCTCAGCTTCGATAAATGATGTTTCGGCTAAAGCAGGTAGTAATGAATAACCTCGCGTAGCCATCTGAACTGCTTTGGTGGCGTCTAGAAGGCCGTAGCCATACCAGTTGTGGAACGTGTTGCCTGCTGCATTGGTTACCCAGCCTGGCTCTGCCACATAAAATTGTCCATTTTGATAGAGAATGCCCGATTCGAAGTCCTGATCAATTTTCTTCGCTGTTTTTGCCATGATGTAACGCACATCACGCCATGTCAGGTCAGGGTTTGCTTCCATAACAAGTGCAGCAACGCCAGAGGCAACAGGAGCGGCTGAAGAAGTGCCGTTAAATTGAGAGGTATAACTACAATCGGTTCTTTCCTGAATGTCTTGGTTAAGTCCACCTGAATAATTGCCCTGATAGGATTTCGAATAGCCGCGGTCACAGCCCTGTACATCCGTTGTAATCATGGCTGGATTGTTGACACCATATTCGCCACCAAATGCTGCGAACATTACTGAAGATCCTGTTGTGGAGTAACTGGAACGCGGGTTATTCTCATCCGCACTGGTAGCAGACACTACGGTATTGTAAAAAGTAGCATTGAACGGATCTGCGTTAGACAATTGATGCGGAAGCTTACTTTCCCCCTCTGTTTGCTCTGCTCGAGAAAAATATTTTAATCCTAAACTGAGCTCATTGAATCCGTTACCTGCAGATTTAATCTGTAAAAACGGGTTTGGGTTATTTTTGTAGTAGTTTTCTGTATAAGCTAATTCTGCTGCAAAAAATGTTGAGGGGAGCAGAAGGGGTAAACCAAACCCATAGCTTTGGTTGATGACATCCGCATCTTTGGTCTCATTACCGCCGTGAGAAGCTATGAAGGCCTTGAAAGTTTGCGCGTTTAAGTAGTTAAAACCAGAGAGACCCGCATCGGGGGCGACACCGCGTCCACCAATTCCATTGAACCCCTTAGCTGCAATCAGTCCGGCGACAGAAGTACCATGGTCACCACTTGTACCTTCGGGAGACGGATCATTGTCATTGTTCGCGAGGTCTCTTGAGGCTCCGGGTACAATGTTGTCTGCCAAATCTTCTTGACGTAGCTCAGACCTGAATCTACCACCGCCACATGGATTGACTCTCCTGTCAGTCCTTGACGGTGCAGCTGACCGATATTTAAATCGAATCCAGCAGTTCCTCTGGATGCGGAAAAGGCGAATTGACCTTTGTTGTTTAAATGCCACTGTTCACTGTATAGAGGATCTGTGTCATCAGTGGCCTGATCATTTACCTGCTGCGTGAGGAAAGTATATTGTTTCGACTCTATCTTGCTATTTACGTTGGTACTGATAGTTATTTTCACAGGTTCTGCAAACGGCTTTGCGACGAGTGAGAAAGAACCATCTCTTTCTATATCAAAAGAAACGATGTCGTCTTCAGGACTATCGATTTTGTATTGAATAGAGGAATTGGCTGATTCGCCTGCGTCAACGTCTATCTTGCCAGTAATACTCGTCCCTTTAGTAACTAAAACTGTCCCACTGGGATTAACGTTGTTATTTCCGTCATCACTACCACCACAGGCAGTCAAAATAGAAACTGCCAGTAGAGTAGGAACAAAATTTGGTTTCATATTTTCAAGCTCTCATGTTTTTCACTTTTAGGGCTTTTTATCGGTATGAGTGAAACAGATAAATAATTCTGGGCATTATTTTAGAGTGAAAGCTCATTTTGTATTTCTTGTGTGGGGTGGATATCAAAGATGAAGAATTTGCATATAGATCTTCTGTGTAAATACAAAATTTAGAGTGGAATAAAATTAAGACTTTGAAAAATAATGATTTAAATAGGTGTATTTTTGTCTCTAATGCTGGACTTTAAACTAAAAAATCCGCAAACATTATCAATCGGCTCTGACATATCGTAACTGGGCAGTCACAACGAGAACGAAAAATGAAAAAGAACACAGAAGACAACTACCTAAAGCGGCTTTATCAGGTTATTGACTATATCTATAGCCATATTGATGAGAGTCTGGATGTAAACCGTTTGGCGGAAGTTGCCTGTATGTCGCCTTATCATTTTCATCGCATTTATCGCAGTGTTATTGGTGAGCCTGTGAATGCGACGGTTCGACGTTTGAGGCTGCATAAAAGTGCTGCCATGTTGTTACGCTCTGAGCATGCATTGCTCGATGTTGCGGTAGCCAGTGGCTACCGAAGCAGTGAAGCGTATAACCGCGCGTTTAAGAAAGAATTTGGTCAAACGCCGGGGCAGTTCAGAGTGCAGGGAGAAGAACAAAACATACCATCTGTTTTCTCCCAGCGAATGATGACGTCAGAAGAGAGTGATCACACTATGTACGATACTGAACTGGAAAATTTTGAGGGTCTCAAGCTGGTTGGTATTCGCCATCTGGGCGACTATATGAATATTGGTCAGGTATTTGAAAAACTCCTGATGTCTGCCGGACAATATCAATGGTTTCGTCAGGATACGCGGATGATAGGCATCTATTATGACGATCCCAGTTCAGTCCCGGTGGAAGACAGACGCTCAATGGCCTGCATGACACTGCCTAAGGGCGCTGAGATACCTGAGGGGCGTGGACTGGAGGTGTTGGATGTACCAGCCGGGAAGACAGTGAGTTTACTGTTTAAGGGAAGCTATGCCGAGTTAGAAAAGCCGTATAACTGGTTGTTTGGAGAGTGGTTACCGTCAAGTGGCCTGGAGATGGAAAACTTCCCAGCGTTTGAGGAATATCTCAACGACAGCCGTGTCACGCCACCGAGCGAATTAATGACGAGAATTCACTGTTTAGTCAAACCCGCAGTAGTTTAATTAACGTTGCGCTGATGGATATTGGTATGTAAATACTCCCCATCAGCGCATTATTTTATTACTTATGCCTTTCCTTCAGCTTCTCCGCCACATCAGCGAGCGAAAAGCCTTGGTCCAGCAATAAGACAGTCAGATGGTAGATCAGATCTGCTGACTCGTTGATCAGCTCCTCCTTGTCACCCGACGTCGCTGCGAGCGCAACTTCGACACCTTCCTCCCCCACTTTCTGCGAAATGCGTTTGGTGCCTTTGGCAAATAAGGACGCCGTATAAGATGAATCAGAATCGGATCCTCGACGGGATGCCAGCACTTGCTCAAGTCGGTGAAGGAACACCATGGATGGGTCGTCGAGGCTATCCTCGCCGAAGCAGGTGAGGTCACCAAGATGACAGGTGGGGCCGATCGGATTAGCCTGAACCAGCAAGGTATCTCTGTCACAGTCGAGTCGAATCTGCTTGAGTTCAAGTACATTGCCGGATGTTTCCCCTTTCGTCCACAGACGCTCTTTCGAGCGAGACCAGAAGGTTACCTGACCCGTTTTTTGGGTTTTTTCTAACGCTTCCTGATTCATGTAGCCCAGCATGAGAACCTGACCGCTGGCAACGTTCTGGACAATGGCTGGAACAAGGCCATTAATTTTTTCCCAGTCCACCTGTTCAGCCAGTGCTGTTTGTGTGTTTTCTTGGCTCATAGGCGGATCTCCACATTCTGTTGTTTGAGGTAGTGTTTCAGCTCACCGATATTAATGATTTGTTTGTGAAAAACAGACGCTGCGAGGGCTCCATCGACATTAGCGATATTGAAAGCGTCGGCAAAATGCGGCATTTCACCTGCGCCGCCGGAGGCAATCAGCGGCACCTTACAGACAGGACGTACCATGTTGAGTTGCTCAAGATCGTAGCCTTGGCGAACACCATCCTGATTCATCATGTTCAGGACGATTTCACCAGCACCACGACGCTGTACCTCTTGAACCCAGTCTCGGGTTTCCCATTCGGTAACCTGAGTGCGGGATTCATCGCCAGTGAATTGATAAACCTGATACTTCCCTGTTTCTTTGTCGTAATAGGAGTCGATGCCCACCACAATACATTGAACACCGAATTTCTCAGCCAGCTCGGTGATCAGATCCGGGTTTGCCAATGCAGGTGAATTAATTGAGATCTTATCTGCGCCAAACTCCAGAATTCTGCGGGTATCTTCTGCCGTTTTGATGCCGCCAGCGACACAGAACGGGATATCAATGACTTCTGCAACTCTTGCTACCCAGCTTTTATCTACGACACGGCCATCGCTTGAGGCAGTGATATCATAGAACACCAACTCATCAGCGCCTTCTTCTGCATAGCGTTTTGCCAGTGGAACAATATCGCCAATAATTTCATGGTTACGAAATTGCACCCCTTTCACCACCTGGCCGTCACGGACATCAAGGCAGGGAATTATCCGTTTTGCCAGCATGCGAACGCCTCCTCAGCAGTGAATTTTCCATCAAGTAACGCGCGGCCAACAATAACGCCAGAAACACCTGTTCCTTTCAGTGCTTCAATATCTGCCAGTGAACCGATGCCGCCTGATGATTGAAACTGTACGTCGGGATAGGCGCGACAAATATCGCGGTAAAGGTCAACATTCGATCCCGCAAGGGTGCCGTCTCGTGATATGTCAGTACAGAGGACATGCTTCAAACCGACTGAACTGAAATCTTCAACCATGGCTTCGAGTGTCAGTGATGACGTTTCCTGCCAGCCAGAAACAGCAACCAGTCGCTCACCGTCTTCGTTGATGTTGATGTCCAGTGCCAGCACGATATGTTCTGGCCCATATTTCTCCATCCAGCGTTTTACCTGTGATGGTTCTTTCACCGATGTGGATCCGATAACAACGCGTTTGGCACCTGCCCGCAATAACTCGACCACGTCTGATTCTTTTCGGACACCACCTCCAATCTGGATCTTGGCTGGTGTGCTGTCGATAAGCCGGGTGATGATATCTATTTGACGCGCAGATGTGTCTTTAGCACCAGTCAGGTCAACAAGGTGCAACCAGTCTGCGCCCGCCTGATGATAAAGGTTGAATTGATCAGCAGGATCAACCTTGTATTCGGTTTTCTGGCCATAGTCACCTTGATAGAGCCGAACGACCTGACCATCAATTAAATCTAATGCGGGGATAATCATCCTTGCTCCTACATCTCGAGAAAGTTTTTAATCAGTTTGGCTCCAGCTTTACCGGAACGCTCCGGATGAAACTGGACACCAAAGTAGTTTCCGCTTCGCACTGCTGCGCTGAATGGCTGCCCGTAGTCGCATTGACCTATGGTGTAATCGCCAACTGGCATGGCATAGCTGTGAACGAAATAAAAGTAACTGTTCTCAGGTAAGTCTTTGAACAGTGGATCGTCCTCTTTAGCTGAAACTGTATTCCAGCCCATATGGGGTAGGGGCTGCGCACCTGTTTCCATCAATCTGGTATCTGCGTCGACATGGTTAAGGCAAGCCACAGCTTCTTTGCCTTCCTGTGACGTTTTACCAACAGCTGCATACCTACGACAGATACCAAGCAGTGGCTTTTCGACTTTATTGACCAGCTCAATCAGATCTCTGTCGCGCAGGTTTTTCATTGCTTCACCTGCGGTGCCGACGCCGGGCAGAAACAATTTATCCGCCTGCAGTACTTTCTCTGGTTCACTGGTGACAGTAACGGTGTAGCCAAGACGCTCGGCGGCAAAGCGGACAGAGCTGACGTTGGCACAGCCGGTATCAATGATGACAATGTTATCACTCATACTTACAGCACCCCTTTGCTACTTGGCAGCTCATTACCCTCAACACGTATAGCCTGACGCAGGGTACGACCAAATGCTTTGAACAGGCTTTCGACAATATGGTGCGTATTTTCGCCGCTTGAAGACAGGTGTAAGGTACAGGCCAGCGTATCCGTCAATGAGCGGAAAAAATGCTCTACCATCTCCGTCGACAGGTCGCCTACTTTTTCTTGTGTGAAAACTGCCTCGAATTTGAGGTAGGGGCGGCCAGATAAATCGAGCGCGCACTGTGCAAGGCATTCATCCATTGGCAGGCTGAAGCCAAAGCGGCCAATGCCTCGCTTATTGCCCAAAGCCTCTTTCAGCGCTTGTCCCAGCGCCAGAGCGGTATCTTCTATTGTGTGGTGATCATCAATATGCAGATCGCCATCCACCTCGACGTTCATCCGGAAACCGCCATGAGTGGCGATCTGATCCAGCATGTGGTCAAAAAAGCCGAGACCAGTGCGAATCGTATTACCACCACTCTCATCAAGATTTAGAGCGATGTTGATATCGGTTTCTTTTGTCGTCCGTGTGACACTGGCTGTTCGGGGCTGGGTGGTCAGCAATTTCACAATGGTTTGCCAGTCCATTGTATCCGGGTGGTATTGAATACCTCTGATCGCCATATTTTCAGCCAGTTGAAGGTCGGTCTCACGATCGCCAATGACAACTGAGGTCTGAAAATCAACCCGACCTTTTTGAAGGTAGTCTTTGACTAACCCAAGGCTTGGTTTGCGGCAGCCACAGCCATCATCGTCAAAGTGCGGGCAAATCAATACATCATCAAATCGGACACCTTGAGAGGAGAAGATCTCCATCATCATATTGTGCGGTGCATCAAAATCAGCCTGCGGGTAGCTGTCAGTGCCCAGTCCGTCCTGATTGGTGACCATTACCAGTTTATAACCAGCGTCCTGCAAAGATAGCAGGGCCGGAATGACAAAGGGCTCCAGCTTCAGTTTGTCGAGTCTATCGACCTGAAAATCAACCGGAGGCTCAACAATTAAGGTGCCATCGCGGTCAATAAAGAGAATTTTTTCTTTCACACACACATCCTTTCGGTGTCAGTTATTATTGTTATGCCAGTTGCTGTCGAATAAACGCCAGCGTCTTCTCACATTCTTCCCGGTTACCAACACTTAACCGAATACAATTTTCTATTGGCGAGCGCCGCAGAATAATGCCGTTGTCCCATAGTGCAGAAAACAGTGCGTCTGCATCAGGAAAGCGCGTCAACAAAAAATTGCCGTAGCCGTCAAACACCTCGACACCGGGTAACATCGACAAGCCAGCCTGAAGATAGGCACGGTTAGCACTGAGATCGAGGGTCTGAAATTTCATCCTGGCAAGGCCAGCAGCAGACAGTGCCTGACAGGCAATTTCTTCTACTGGGACCGGCACAGGGTAAGGCGGTATCACTTTCAGCATCAGGTCAATAATGGTCGGATTTGCCAAGGTAAACCCGCAGCGAAGCCCGGCCAATGCGAACGCTTTTGACAACGTCCGTAAGATGGCAAGGTTAGGGTACCGTGCCAGCAAATCTGTGCTTGTCGCCTCAAGGTGGAAATCGATGTAGGCTTCGTCGAGCACCACAATCGCCTTGTCTTTCGTCATCTCCAGCAGGCGCTCGATATCCCGACGCTCAATCAAGTTGCCAGTGGGATTGTTAGGATTACAGACAAAAACCAGTTTTACCGTGTCGAGCGACTGTTCGATAGCAGGTAAGTCGAGTTGCCAGTCATCCCGAAGCGGGACAATTTTTCTGTTCACGCCGCAGGTTTCTGCGCTCACACCGTACATGCCGTAAGTTGGTGGGCAGAAAAGAATACTGTCCTGTCCCGGCTCACAAAAGGTACGGATCAGCAATTCGATGCCTTCATCGGCACCGCGGGATGTCAGTACCTGCTCTGATTGCAGTCCCGCGTAAGACGCGTATGCGTCAATCAGTGCCTGAGGCTGACAGGTGCTGTATCGATTTAAACGATTTCCGCTGACTGTGTAATCATTATCAAACGGTGACTCGTTAGCGTTTAGCCATACATCGCCACTGCCGCCCAAGCGGCGTGCGGATAAGTATGGGGTCAGTTGCCGGACGTTTTCACGGGCTAAAGCTTCAATGTTCATTAGCCTTCCTCTTTTCTTTTTCTTTCAGCTTCAAGAGCCTTAACCCTTATCGTGACAGCATTTCTATGGGCATCCAGCCCTTCGGCATTGGCCATTGCTTCGACCGTCGGCGCCAGTGATTCCAACCCTTTAGGTGTCAGCTTTTGTACCGTCATACGCTTACTGAAATCCGCGAGCCCAAGGCTTGAATAGGTGCGGGTGTAACCATACGTCGGTAGAACGTGATTGGTTCCTGAAGCGTAATCGCCAACAGATTCAGGCGACCAGGCTCCGAGGAAAATAGAGCCGGCATTATCCAGCAGAGGCAAGAGTTCACTTGGGAAATCTGTCTGCACGATAAGGTGCTCAGGTCCGTAACGATTAGAAATTTCTACGCACTCTTCAAGGTCTTCAGCAATGATGATCACACTGGATCCAAGTGCCTGTCTGGCGATGTCGGCTCGGCTCAGGTGATTGAGTTGCTCTGCAACAGCGGCTGACACTTTTTCAGCCATTGCCATACAGGGGGTCAATAAGACCACTTGAGAATCGGGGCCATGTTCTGCCTGACTGAGCAGATCCGCAGCAACAAACTCTGGATTGGCATGGGTATCGGCGATAACCAATACCTCTGAGGGGCCCGCTGGCATGTCGATAGCAGCCCCTTTATGGTCATTGCTGACCTGCTGTTTGGCCTCAGTCACATAGGCATTGCCCGGACCAAAGATTTTATCAACTTTCGATACTGTCTCGGTTCCGTAAGCCATTGCAGCAACAGCTTGTGCGCCACCCACGTTATAAACTTCAGTGATGCCACAGAGCCTTGCAACGTATAAGATTTCGTCGGCGATGGGTGGGGGTGAACAGAGAACCACTTTTCGACAACCTGCGATTTGAGAAGGCACGGCGAGCATGAGCACGGTCGATGGCAGAGGAGCACTACCGCCGGGAATATACAAGCCGACTCTCTCAATGGGACGTGTCAGCAATTCACAGTAAACACCCGGCATAGTCTCTACTTTGACTGGCGATGGTTTCTGCGCTCGGTGAAAGCAGGCGATGTTATTATAAGCCTGTTGAAGTGCTTTCTTAATTTCAGGTCCAAGACGAGTCACGGCCTGATCAATTTCTTCTTCTTTTACCGCAATAGATGTCAGCGGCACGTTATCAAATTTCAGGGTCAACGCTTTGATGGCCTCATCGGCCTCGGTTCGAACCTGTCTGATCACTTCGCTAACTGCGTCACTGATCGCCTGACTGTCACTAACCGCAGGGCGCTCAAGGATGGCCTCCTGCTGATTTTCACTGAGTGTTTCCCACACCACCGTCTTCATCGTGCATTACTCCATCATTTTTTCAATCGGCAGCACCAGAATTGAGCTGGCACCCAGCGCTTTTAACTGTTCCATCGTTTCCCAGAACAGGTTTTCGCTACTAACAAGATGGACAGCAACCCGCTGTTTATCGTGGGCAAGTGGCAGAATAGTAGGGTCCTCAGCGCCGGGGAGTAAGGCCACAACCTTCTCAAGCGTATCACTGGGGGCGTGCAGCATGATGTATTTGGACTCTTTGGCCTGAATAACACCCTGAATACGGGTAAGAAGACGCTGAATCAGCTCAACTTTGTCCTGAGCAAATTCGCCTTTCCGTTGAATCAACACAGCTTTGGAGCGGAAGATGATTTCGGCTTCTTTCAGACCGTTAGCTTCAAGTGTTGCGCCTGTCGATACAAGATCGCAGATGGCATCGGCAAGTCCTGCACGCGGGGCAACTTCGACTGAGCCGTTGAGCATACAGGTACTAAAGCTGACGCCTTTTTTATCAAGATAATCTTTCAGGATGTTCGGGTATGAGGTGGCAATTCGTTTGCCGTTTAGGTCTTCAGGTCCGTTGTAAGTGTTGTCCTTATCTATCGCAACCGAGAGACGGCAGCCACCAAAGTCGAGGCGTCGAAGTAGGTCGTATTCAGCAGGCTTGGCCATTGCGATGCGCTCAAGGCGAACTTCTTCCAGCTCGTTTTCGCCAATAACGCCAAGGTCGACCACACCATCCATAATCAAGCCCGGAATGTCATCATCTCTCACCAGTAACAAATCGATTGGCATATTTTCAGCGTGGACGACCAAGCGTTCTCCGCTGAAGCTGATTTTTACTCCGCAGCGTTTTAATAATTCCTGGCATTCCTTAGCCAAGCGTCCTTTTTTTTGTATTGCTATGCGCAATCTTTCTGTTTGCATTGTCTATTCCCTGTCCTAAAACGAAAAACCCCCGGAATCTCTTCCAGGGGTCTCAAATTCTTTTTTGTAATGACCGATGGAAGCACTGCCTTCTTTGCCTTCCAGTCGAAACCACTCCTCCCGAAAGACTAATCAGGATGATGATGGTGATGAAGGGTCATTAGCTGTGTTTCCATAATAATAATGCGCTATTCACTTTACTTACGAATTGTTATTCACACTAACAAACTTCTTAGATAATGCAATAACTTATTTTTGCGGCGACAGTATTTTCTGTCAGTAAGGCTTCTTTTTTCACAACAGAACATAAGTAAAATTCTAAACGTTTATAGCAACTTAAATGATGGAAAATGGAAGGGGAAGTGGATTTATCTTCTGATTATTCTTTCAAAGCTAGAAGAATTTTTATCGAAGATGAGACAGAAAAGGAGAGCAAGCATTAGACATAAATATCGAGCTTACCGGAGTCGGCTGCAACAGAGCAGGTGTCTTCATCTTGATGTTTAGTCATTTCATCTTGAAAAGACTCAATGCTGCCATTTTTTTGTTGTTTTTTCGATTGCTCATCCTCTTTCCGACCATCGCGGACGACCGGATTTAGATGAGCATAAGTAGCTGATAATAAATTAGATAGCACCATAACTTTTTCGCCAGCGAATATATCTACTCTTACCTAGCATATCGGCATGGATGACTATTTCTTTATTTTCGGTGCTTTTCGGGTCTGCTGTATTGTTGCTTAAGCAGGTTCACCCAGTCTCTGATGCCTCAGCCGCAACATTTTTTGAATTTTTTGCCGCTTCCACATGGGCAAGGATCGTTTCTACCCGCTTTGATAGTACCGGGAAATACACCGTCGATATAAAACCAGAGCGGTTTGTTATTGACATTTTCAAGCAGAAAACGAGATTTTTCATGCAGGCAGAACTGTTGCCCCTGATCAGAATAGTGGGCTTTAAATTCAACATATCCCTGTTTGCCACTTTCATCGATACTGCTATTGATAACCTGCAAGCCAAGCCAGTCACTTTTTATTGAGTCTTCAATCCCCTGACGATGCTGCTCTGCCTGACAGCTGGGATGATAAGTACTCACGACAAAGTCGACTAAACCAAGTTCATGTGCTGCGTAGCGTGCTCGCATCAGTTTTTCCGGGTGATCAACGCTGGCATGATCTTGGTGGGCGGGCTGGCAGCATGCATCGTACTGACGTTTGCTGCCACATGGACAGGTTTGCTCTGTCATGGTCTTTCCTGAAACAGTGATAAAAACAAGCCGCTATTCTGGGGAGCGTACTGAGTACTGTCAAGGCAGACTCCCCGCTCAAAATGTGTGTAAGTACCAGTCGTATTCTAACTGGGTAATGTGCTGTTCAAATTCCTGTAGTTCTTTTTCCTTACAGGTTATGAAAACATCGATGAAGTCGTGACCAAGATACTGACGAATGGGTGCAGATGCTTTTAATAAACGCAGTGCATCCCGCAGGTTTGTGGGTAGATTTGGCTCTGTCTTGTCGTAGGCGTTGCCAGTGATGGGTTCAGGAGGAGCCAGACGATTGTCAATGCCATAGAGGATTGAGGACAATAACGCAGCCATCATCAGATAGGGATTCGCGTCAGCGCCAGCGACACGGTGTTCAATCCGGGTCGCTTCTTTTGGACCTGCGGGAACTCTCAATGCCGTCGTTCGGTTTTCGATTCCCCATGAGGTGGCACATGGTACATAGAATTCAGGACTGAAACGTCGGTAAGCGTTGACGTTGGGACACAGAATTGCCATGTAATCCTGCATCAATGTCAGTAGACCGCCGACAGCATGGCCCAGTGTCTCTGTGGGTTTGTTGCCCTCTGTTGGGGCAAAAATATTTCGGCCCTCATCATCAAGAACACTGATGTGAAGATGCATACCATTCCCTGCCTGATCGGGGTAAGGCTTTGCCATAAAAGTAGTTTCAAGGTCGTGTTGGTGAGCCACATTCTTGATCACCCTTTTAAGTAATACAGCATGGTCGCAGCTCGCCATTGCATCAGGGGTATGTTTGAGATTTATCTCAAACTGTCCGGGTGCAGACTCTGCCACTATGGTATCCGCGGGGATATTCTGTTGTCTGGCCGCGTCAATGATATCGTTCAGTAGCTCGGCATGTTCATCAAGGTCATCAAGGGAGTAAACCTGAGTGGCCTCCGGCCTTTTACCCGTAAGCTGCGAAACGGTGGGTGCGGCAATCCCTCGCTGTCTCCTTGTTCAAGAAGATAAAATTCCAGCTCGAAAGCAGATACTGGAGTAAGCCCACGTTCTTTGAACTGTCGTAAGACTCGCTGCAATACCATGCGAGGGTCTGCAAACATGGGTGTCTGGCTGTTTTCATACATGCTCATCAACAGTTGAGCGATCGGCCTCTTTTGCCATGGCTGCATACTGAGGCTGCCGGGGACCGGATAGCAACTCGCGTCAGACTCACCAATTTCAAGCCCGAGTCCGGTCTCTTCAACAGGTAAGCCCTTAATTGTCATACCGTAAATGGATATGGGTAATGATACCCCTTTGCTGTATACCTTTTCTAAACTGTCTCTCTCTACACGCTTACCGCGAACAATTCCATTCATGTCGGTCAACAACAGGTCAACGAACTGGATGTCTGGATGATGTTCAAGGAACTCTATTGCTTCTTTGCGTTGAGCCAAATTAACGTCGGAAGGAGAAAACAGTTCCCTGTCACTGTGATAACGCATGATTCACCGCCGTGTGTAAATTATATTAATCACATAAACTGCATGATTAAGTGAATATCAAACATCCTTTCTTGTCAATTTATCGCCTCAACACTGATGATGCATAGCACTAATTACCAACATAATATGAATATTTAGTGATATATGTGTATTAATCAAGAGAAAGTGAAATGATGTTCAATAGGGGGTTTTGGGGGTTATTGCGTCATTTATTTTTTACGTGTAGTGTGTGAAAAAATGAACACTAAATGCGATCTAGATCCAATATCAAAAGTGCCACAGCAATGATATGAGGTGACAATGGCGCCATGCGTGACTGCGAATAACAACATTGAACAGCAATGGACTGGCAAGCCCGGCGATGCGTTAACGTCTCGGGACAGGGATATTCCGCTGGTTGGTGTGGTTGCCTGCAATAAAAAGATGGGGTTACACAACTTTCATATTGCAGGTGAAAAGTACTTGCGCGCTGTCACTGAGGGAGCGGGCTGTTTACCACTAGTTTTACCCTCTTTCTCTGATCCTGAGATCTTGGCTGCATGTGTTCGAAATCTCGACGGGCTCTTATTCACCGGCTCGCCCTCCAACATTGAACCTCATCATTACAGTCGCTTGCCAAGTGCGACTCCCGAGGATCATGACGCGAAACGCGATGCGTTTGCACTGCCATTAATCAGGCTGGCCTTGGAAGCGAATATACCTTTACTGGCGATCTGCCGTGGCTTTCAGGAAATGAACGTTGCGTTGGGTGGTTCTTTGCATCAACAGCTTCATCAGACCGGACGTTTCATCGAACACAGAGAAAACAAACAATCTGATGTGAACATTCAATATGGTCTCTCGCATTCCGTGGCTATCGAGCCGGGGGGTATTCTCGAACAGGCTTGTGGGTCTGAGGTGCGTGAAGTCAACTCTGTACATGCACAGGGTATTGACCGTTTGGGTAAACATTTGAGAGTGGAAGCCCGGGCACCCGATGGACTCATTGAAGCGATTTCTGTCGATAGTGAGGGGTTTGCTCTGGGTGTTCAGTGGCATCCTGAATGGAAAGTCACAAACAATCCCTTCTATTCAGCTATCTTCAAGTTATTCGGGGATGCATGTTGGCATCGAATTTCGATGCGTGAGAGGGATTATGAACAAACTGAAAAAATGGCTTAAAGATAACAAGATCACGGAAGTCGAATGTGTAGTCAGTGACCTGTCAGGTATTGCCCGGGGAAAAATTGCCCCTGTCGATAAGTTTATCAGTGAAGGTGAAATGCGATTGCCTGAAAGCGTGCTGTTACAGACCGTTACTGGCGACTATGTCGATGATGATATTTATTACTCCTTGCTTGATGAAGCGGATATCGACTTCATTTGTAAGCCTGATGAAGATGCCGTGTATCTGTTGCCATGGACCATTGAGGAAACTGCGCAAATCATTCACGACAGTTACGACAAGATGGGTAACCCCATCGAGCTGGCTCCGCGTAACGTGCTGAAAAAGATTCTGAAGCTTTACGCAGACAAGGGCTGGCAACCTGTCGTTGCCCCTGAGATGGAGTTTTATCTCACCGCGCGCAGCGACGATCCGGACTTGCCTTTGCAGGCACCGATTGGGCGTTCCGGGCTCAAGGAAACGGGGCGACAATCCTTCTCAATTGATGCGGCGAATGAATTTGATCCTCTGTTTGAAGATATGTACGACTGGTGCGAAGCGCAGGGGTTATCTATCGATACCCTGATACACGAAGAGGGAATGGCGCAGATGGAAATCAATTTCCGTCACGGTGACCCTTTGCAGCTTGCGGACCAGATCTTTGTGTTCAAACGCACGTTGAGAGAAGCGGCATTAAAACATCAGGTTGTGGCGACATTTATGGCCAAACCTATTACCAATGAACCGGGTAGTGCGATGCACCTTCACCAGAGCGTGATTGATACGGAAACACAAAAGAACATTTTCACGAATGAAGACGGCACCATGTCGTCGCTCTTTCTCAGTCACATTGCTGGGTTACAGACGTATGTGCCAGAAATGCTGCCGATGTTTGCGCCGAATGTGAATTCCTTCCGTCGTTTCTTACCTGACACCTCTGCGCCAGTCAACATGGAGTGGGGCGAGGATAACCGCACCTGCGGCTTACGCGTTCCCAACTGTACCCCTCAAAGCCGTCGGGTGGAAAACCGCCTGCCCGGTGCAGACGCCAACTGTTATCTGGCCATTGCGGCTAGTTTGTTGTGTGGTTACATCGGCATGGTAGAAGAACTCAAACCTTCACCGCCAGTTCAGGGGAGAGGGTACGAATTACGCAGTCCCATGCTGCCATATACGCTGGAGTCTGCGTTGGAACGAATGGAGAGTTGCGAACAGGTCTCACAATATCTGGGAGAGTCTTTTGCTAAAGGTTTTATCGCGGTGAAACGTGCGGAACAAGAAAATTTCAAACGTGTGATCAGCTCATGGGAGCGAGAGTTCCTGCTGCTCACAGTGTGATGGACGAATGCGGTGTTGGTTACAGAAGCACTGCGAAAGATGACACCACGGAGTTTGGCGTCATAGGACCGGGTTAGCCGGGACGATTTGCGATTTGAGATGTGGAGGCAATATGTCCGATCAGAATCTTGCTTACAACACGGAATGGTTACAACAACAGGATAATCAACATTACCTTCATCCTTTTTCCGATCATAAAACCCTGAGAGAGCAGGGAGCCAGGATGATAGTGCGAGCCGATGGGGTTTATATCTGGGACAGTGACGGTAACAAAATACTTGATGGCATGGCAGGGCTCTGGTGTACCAATATCGGTTATGGTCAGTCCCGTCTGGCAAAAGCAGCTTTTGATCAAATGAATGAGCTTCCTTATTACAACAGCTTCTTCCAGTGCGCCCACCCACCCGTGGTGGAGTTAGCCAAAACGATTGGCGAACTTGCTCCCGCGCATATGAACCAAGTTTTTTTCACTGGCTCAGGTTCTGAATCTAACGACACCGTTCTTCGTATGGTTCGCCACTACTGGACTCTGAAAGGACAGCCGGAAAAATTCACCATTATTGGCCGTCACAACGGCTATCACGGCTCAACGGTGGCAGGTGCGAGTCTTGGCGGTATGAAACCCATGCACAGTCAGGGCGGACTGCCAATACCCGGTATTCATCATATCCCCCAGCCTTACTGGTTTGGTGAAGGGGGCGACACAACACCGGAAGAGTTTGGTATTCAGGCCGCTCGCGAGCTTGAAAGCGCCATCCTTGATATCGGCGCAGACAAGGTTGCCGCCTTTATCGCAGAGCCTATTCAAGGAGCAGGTGGTGTGGTTATTCCACCAGATACTTACTGGCCCGAGATCAAGAATATCCTCGCTCGTTACGACATTTTGCTGATCGTTGACGAGGTGATTTGTGGCTTTGGCCGGACAGGTGAGTGGTTTGGTAGCCAATACTACGGTCTTGAGCCAGACTTTATGCCAATAGCTAAGGGAATGACATCAGGTTATATGCCAATGGGCGGGGTTATCGTCAGTGACCGTGTGGCAGGTACGTTTGAGCAAGAGGGCGGAGAGTTTTTTCACGGCTATACCTATTCTGGTCACCCTGTCGCTGCTGCCGTGGCGCTTGAAAATATCCGGCTGATCCAAGAAAACAAGCTGGTGGAATACGTCAAAAATGACATAGGGCCATATCTGCAAACCGCATGGCAAACACTGTCGGACCATCCCCTGGTTGGCGAGACACGTGGCGTTGGATTGCTCGGCGCATTGGAGCTGGTCAAAGAAAAAGCAGGCAGGGTCAGATTTGATTCGGAGTTAGATGTGGGCGGGATGTGTCGCACGCTTAGCGTCAGTAACGGTTTAGTGATGCGGGCTGTCGGTGACACCATGATCATCAGCCCTCCGCTGGTGATCAGTCATAGCGAGGTTGATGAGCTTGTGTCTAAGGCGCGTGAGGCTCTGGATTTAACCATGGAGGCCTTGCAGGCGGAAGGACTCTATTAAACGACAAAAAGATTTAGGTTGTTTTGTCTGCCGTTGGTAGACCTGTAATACCGGGGTTGTGCAAGCACTGCCCAAACGCCGAACAGGAATGTGCCTGTTCGGTTCATGGATACAGAAAACAAGGAGAAATCATGAAAATGTCAATCGGTAAACCGGTAACGGCGATTTTGTTGTGCAGCCTTGCGTTAACCTTTCAAGCCAGTGCAGAGGAGATCCTCCGAATTTATAACTGGAGTGATTATATTGCTGAAGACACCATCGAGAACTTTGAGAAAGAGACAGGAATCAAGGTTACATATGATGTCTATGATGGTAATGATGTACTGGAAGCCAAGTTACTGTCCGGAAATTCCGGCTACGATATTGTTGTCCCATCAAGCAGCTATCTCGCCAAACAAATTAAAGCGGGTGTGTATCAGAAGCTCGACCTCACCAGGCTGACAAACAAAGGCAATTTGGATGTGTCTCTGATGAAACGCCTTCAGAATGCAGACCCGGGCAATGCTCACTCTATCCCCTACCTATGGGGAACCAATGGAATTGGTTACAACCTGGACAAAGTCAAAGCGGCACTGGGTGGTGAACTTCCTGAGAATAAGCTCGATTTGTTATTTAAATCCGAATATGCATCAAAGTTGAAAGGCTGTGGTATTGCTATTGTCGATGCTGCTGATGAGGTGTTCCCGCAGGTTCTCCACTCGCTAGGGCTGGATCCGAACTCCAAGAATAAGGCAGACTACAAAAAAGCAGGGAAGAAGCTGGCCGAGATCCGCCCTAATGTGGCGTACTTCCATTCCTCTCGCTATATCACTGATCTGGCAAATGGCGATATCTGTTTAGCCTTTGGCTTTTCAGGCGATATTTTTCAGGCTGCATATCGAGCTGAGGAAGCAGGAAACGGTCAGAATGTCGTTTATGCCATCCCAAGCGACGGTGCAATGTTATGGTTCGATACGATGGCAATTCCGGCCGACGCCAAAAATGCAGCGAATGCCCACAAGTTTATGAACTACATATTGCGACCTGAGGTGATAGCCCCAATCACTGACTATGTAGCGTATGCCAACCCCAACCCTCCCTCAAACAAGTTACTCGATCCTGAAGTGCTGAATAACCCGGCTATTTATCCTCCAGAAGAGACGCTGGCAAAACTCTTTGTTGCTGAAGTACTGCCAAAGAAAATCAGCCGCGAAATGAACCGTATCTGGACGCGGATGAAAACAGGCAAGTAACTTGGATTCCTGACAGTGGAGCCTTTCTGCTGTCAGTGTTTTCCTGATTTTCCGCTTTTTTGGCTGAGCAGGCAGGATGCGTAGGTATGGAAAATGGAAATATAAATCAAAGTCGTTCATCGGATGAATTGCTGCGGATAGACCGGGTGAGCAAACTCTTCGGTGAAGTGAGAGCGGTCGATGATGTATCGCTGACCATAGACAAATGCGAGATTTTTTCTCTTCTTGGTGGCTCAGGATCAGGTAAGTCAACATTGCTCAGAATGTTGGCGGGATTCGAAAAACCGTCCACTGGGCGTATCTATCTCGATGGTGAGGACATCACCGACTTACCGCCTTACGAAAGACCCATCAATATGATGTTTCAGTCTTATGCACTGTTCCCCCATATGACGGTCGAACAGAATATTGCCTTTGGCCTGAAGCAGGATAAGTTACCGAAACAGGAAATTCGGGAAAAGGTCGTTGAAATGCTTAAGCTGGTGCGAATGGAGGCTTATGCCAAGCGCAAGCCCGATCAGCTTTCTGGCGGTCAGCGTCAGCGTGTGGCATTGGCCCGATCATTGGCAAAAAGACCTAAACTACTGCTGCTCGATGAGCCCATGGGCGCACTGGATAAAAAGCTGCGTACCCAGATGCAACTGGAGGTTGTAGAGATCCTTGAGCGCGTTGGCGTGACATGTGTGATGGTGACTCACGATCAGGAAGAGGCCATGACCATGGCTGGCAGAATCGCCATCATGCACGAAGGCTGGATCGCACAGACTGGGACGCCGACAGACATTTATGAAAGCCCAAACAGTCGGATGATCGCGGAATTTATCGGATCGGTAAATCTGTTTGAGGGAGAGATCGTATCTGACGAAGTGGATCACTGTATCATTCAGAGTCATGATATTGAGCAACAACTCTTTATCGGCCATGGTGTTGCCACTAACGTGGAAGACAATAGAGTCTGGCTGGCACTCAGACCTGAAAAAGCCTTGGTGACCCGTGATAAACCGGATGACAAGTTTAACTGGTCAAAGGGTATCGTCGATGATATTGCCTATCTCGGCGGCAACTCGATTTACTATATCCGTCTTCCCAGCGGTAAGGTCGTCATGTGCAGTATTGCCAATGTGTCCCGGCGGCAGGACAGACCAACATGGGAAGACGAAGTGTATATCAGTTGGGAGGCCACCAGTGGAGTGGTGTTGCGGTCATGAACGGGGCTGCAAAGAAAAAGCCGCTGGCAAAGCTGCTGTTTCCCAAAGGACGACATCTGACAATAGGCATTCCCTTTTTTTGGCTGCTGCTGTTCTTTACCCTGCCTTTTGTTATCGTTCTGAAAATCAGCTTTTCTACTGCCGCGATAGCAATCCCGCCATATGAAGCCATCGTTCAATACGCGGATGAAGTGATTCAAATTGCTCTGTATTTGGAAAACTATCTCCTGCTGTTTGAAGATGACCTTTACTACAAGGCTTATCTCAGTTCGGTCGAAATTGCTTTCTTTTCAACCCTTGGTTGTTTGTTACTGGGTTATCCAATGGCATATGCCATTGCACGTGCGCCAGCGAGGCAGCAGACTATTCTGTTGTTGTTGATCATGTTGCCGTCATGGACATCATTTCTTATCCGTGTATATGCATGGATGGGACTGCTCAGCAATACCGGGCTGGTTAACAGTAGTTTGATGTGGCTCGGGATCATCGATCAGCCAATCCAGATTCTCAATACCAATGTCGCTGTGTATATCGGTATTGTTTACTCGTATCTTCCCTTCATGGTTCTGCCGCTTTACGCCAATCTGGTCAAGCTTGATATGACGTTATTAGAGGCCGCAGAGGATTTGGGGTCTCGCAAACTAAATACTTTCTGGAAAGTCACTTGGCCACTGTCAAAAGGCGGAGTCATCGCGGGTTCCATGCTGGTGTTTATACCTGTTGTTGGCGAGTTTGTGATTCCAGAGCTACTTGGTGGCCCAGAAACATTGATGATAGGCAAAGTACTGTGGCAGGAGTTCTTTAATAACCGGGATTGGCCTGTCGCATCGGCACTGGCGATTGTTATGTTGGTCATCTTGATTATTCCGATAAGTCTTTTCCATCATTATCAATCCAAGGACTTGGAGGCCAGACGATGAGACAAAAGCGTTTTTCTTCCTTTGTGCTGTGGGGCGGACTGATATTCCTTTATCTGCCCATGCTGATTCTGGTGATTTACTCGTTTAATGCTTCTAAGCTGGTGACAGTCTGGGGCGGGTGGTCAGTGAAATGGTACGGCGAACTTTTCCGCGATGAGCAAATATTAAATGCCGTGTGGACCAGCCTAAAAATTGCCTTTTACAGTTCCAGCATGGCGGTGATACTCGGTACGCTGGCCGCATTTGTGATGACGCGTTTTCATCGCTCCAGGGGCAGGTTTGCCCTGTCGACGATGATCACAGCTCCTCTGGTAATGCCAGAGGTCATTATCGGTCTATCTTTACTGCTGCTCTTTGTCCAGATGGGTGAGCTATTTGGCTGGCCAGCAGAGCGGGGAATGACCACAGTATGGATTGCCCATTCGACATTTTGCGCTGCCTATGTCGCTGTCGTAGTCTCTTCCCGGTTGAGAGAGATGGATTTCTCAATTGAAGAAGCTGCAATGGATTTGGGGGCTACACCGCTGAAAGTCTTTTTTGTGGTAACTATCCCTATTATTTCGCCTTCATTGATTGCGGGTTGGCTACTCAGTTTCAGTCTGTCTCTCGATGATCTGGTGATCGCCAGCTTTGTGTCAGGGCCGGGTTCAACAACCTTACCTATGGTTGTCTTCTCGTCCGTTCGCTTGGGTGTCTCGCCAAAAATCAATGCGTTGGCGACCTTGATTATTCTTGCTGTTGCGATGGCCGCTTTCATTGCGTGGTACTTTGCCCGGCGAGCAGATCAAAAGTCTCGTGCTGCACTGGACGCGCAGGGATGAGCCCAGTTTGAGACTTTAAAAAGAATGCACCTGAACCTCTGTCTGTAACCAGAGGTTCAGGCCCTACAATCAACATATTCAATATACCCGCGACCACTGACAGCCTCTCCTTCAAGCTCCCCATGATATTGATAACCGCCAACATGGCCTCTGAGTAAACCATATGTCATTGGAGTATCTACTGTTCCATGTATTGTCAGTAAACTATCTCCGTTTTCATCGCTCGCAGTCCAAGTGAATGTCTCAGGCAGCCTGGTATGTCTTCCCTCGGGTGTTATTGTGTCAGCGTCCTCGAACTTGGTAACCTTAAAATGTGTTTTACGTTGATTGCTGTATTTAACCAGCTCACCCCGCCTTCGAATATATGCCTCTCGAGTGACTGGCTTACCTTTTATCATCAAAAGAGCCAATAAAAGCTGGGTGTTTTCATCAATATGAATAATCTGATAAGTGAAAAAATCATAGGGGAATCGATAAGCATGGGAGATTGGCTTATTGAACAGGCTATACAAACTTATCAAATTACAGTATTCGAAACAGCCATGTCCAGATATTAATTTATCTACCCCTTTGTTTGAAATATGTCCTTTAAAGTCTGCCATCAATGAGAGGTGCTTATATACCGGATTATGAATAAACCAAGTAACGTTATCGTGACAGGTCAATGTAATATCAAGATGATAATTATCATGAGACATTTGGAGACGAAACTCTGGATATTGGCCGGATATTGTTACGTCATCACCATATTTAACAAGGCTACCATCTGGAGACATTTGACAGTCACGATCAACTGAATAAGAGGCAAAGTTTGAGGTTTCAGGTAATGCAGTTCCGCTTACCTGAGTGACATTTCGTCTCGGGGTATCAACTAGCATATAGTCGTTATCTATCATCTTTATCCCCGATGAACCGATAAAAGACATTAGCGAAAAATACTTAAATGGCTCAGGTAAATTAGGAATCATCACACCATAGTGAGTACAGCTAAAAAATCGTCTGTCGATATTGGGTCGAATTATTTCAGGAGAGCCGAAGCGTTTTAATCGCTCCTCCTTTGTTGAATCAATTCCCATAAAAATTTTATATAATGCTCGTTTAGCTATATTCAAGTTACTCACTCCTTTCTTGAATGAACATTCCAGTTTCAATTTATATTATCGAAAAAATATAAATTAGCTGTGCCTTTTTTAGGAATGTTATTTTTTGAATGAGTGAGTTTTTATATTTAATTAAACTGTATTCATAAGCATTTTTATACAATGCAATACATTTAAGAAATATAATTCCAGATACCATTATGCATCTGGAATTATGAATTAGAAATTAGCGGGTGTAGTGGCACTAAAAAGGATGCATGTTTCATCGAAGGGATTATTAAAGCGATGTGGACGGTTACTGTCAAAATAGTAACTATCACCTTTATCAAGGATGTGTATTTCATCGCCGACAGTCAGTTCCAGTTTTCCTTCTATGACTATGCCTGCTTCTTCACCGTCATGTTGAATCATGTCCGAACCGGAGTTTGTTCTTGGCGGATACGTTTCATGGAGAACAGACAGGACACGATTGGGAAAATCTTTGCCGACCATCTTCATAGAGACATCACTTGAGCCAATTTCAAGCAGATCCTGTTGTCGATAGACGACAGGTACACTGTCTACCTCGGCAATGTCGGAGGAAAAGAAGTCTACCAGTGACATAGGAATACCCGAGAGCACCTTCTTCAGTGAACTGACAGAGGGACTGACACTGTTTTTCTCAATCATCGAAATGGTGCTGTTAGTGACACCTGCCCGTTTGGCCAGTTCACGTTGGGATAATCCTCTTTGTTTTCTGACGGCTTTGAGGTTAGCTCCGATATCCAAGCTGTATCTCTCCTTGCTTGCAATGTGTGTTGTCTATCAATACAAGTTGACAATAAAAGTGAAAACTTGCTCAGAGGTATAACATAACACACTGGGCTGTAATTGATTTTGAACATTGATCCTAATCACTGATGGAGTGATTTCAAGCAGTTTCTCTCTGAGAACAGTCTGCTACTCGAAGTGATTTTGAAGAGTTCTGTATCTATCCAACTAAAATTACTCATAAATAATGATGTTGAGTGTGTATTTCGTGTCTCAGTTGTTGTTATTCCCACGAACTTTCCCCAAACATTATTCACTCCTTTGTCAATAATAGCGTAATATTTGTTTAATATATTTTACGGAGAAGGTATATGTCTGGCTTTCTTTCCGGCCAATCGCACACAGGTTCCTATTATGCGGCGACGGCAAAATACACGCAGAGTTACCCGATATTGGAAGACAATATCGAGGTGGATGTTTGCATCGTCGGAGGAGGTTTCAGTGGTGTTAACTGTGCCCTCGAGCTGAAAAGCCGAGGATTTGACGTTGCTCTATTGGAAGCCAATAAAATAGGCTGGGGGGCGTCGGGCAGGAATGGCGGTGAACTTATTCGTGGCATAGGTCATGGCTTGGAGCAATTTTCTAACCAGATAGGTGAGGAAGGCGTCCGGTCGCTAGAGCTTATGGGCATTGAAGCGGTAGAGATTGTAAAGGCTAGAGTTGCTGAGCATCACATTGATTGCGATCTCACTATGGGGTACTGCGACCTTGCGATGAAAGGCTTACATATAAAAGAACTCCAGCATGAATTTGAGCAGCTTAAACGAAACGGATACCAGCATGAGTTGAGGATATTAGATAAGTCTGAGCTGGGTGAAGTCATTGGGTCAGAGCAATATGCTGGCGGTATGTTGGACATGGGTAGTGGACACCTTCATCCATTAAACCTTGTAACGGGTGAAGCTCAGGCAGCCAGCGAAATGGGTGTGAAAATCTTTGAAAATTCCCCAGCGGTCTCAATACGCAAGGGAGATAAGCCTGTCGTGAATACCGAGATGGGTCAAATTCGTTGTCAGTATCTGGTTCTGGCTGGCAACGCTTACATAGGCCATAAACTTGAGCCTTATATTGGCGGAAAAGTCTTACCTGCAGGCAGCTATATCATTGGTACTGAACCTCTGGAGGATGCGATAGCGAATGACATTATTCCGCACAATATGGCATTCGCCGACATGAGTATCGACCTCGACTATTACCGTTTATCCGCGGACAAACGACTGCTATTTGGCGGTCTCTGTACCTATTCGGGTAAAGATCCTAAAGACATCATCGCTGCGTTGCGTCCTAATATGGACAAGGTCTTCCCTCAGCTCAAAAATGTGGCTATCGACTTTAAATGGGGAGGGATGATTGGAATAGGTGCTAACCGATTGCCCCAAATTGGCCGTTTACCGGATGCGCCAAATATTCTCTTTGCTCAGGCTTATGCCGGGCATGGGGTCAATGCTACCCACCTTGCGGGCAAGGTGATTGCGGAAGCTCTGGCTGGACAGGCCGAACGTTTTGATGTGTTCTCCCGCGTAAAACATATCACGTTTCCGGGAGGGCCATTGCTTCGCTCTCCCTTACTGGCGATCGGGATGACCTACCACAGGCTGAAAGAAGCACTCAGTTCTGGCTAGCAGAAATATCAAGGAGCCTTTGGCTCCTTGATGAAATAAGCGTCTATCGAGATTTTTTGCCAAAAATCACATGCCGTGGATAAATGCCTTCCCTGCTTCCAGCATATCTCTATGTACGGGGCCAAGGGCTCGCGCATAGCCTTCTAGCAGTGTCATGGTGTATCGACATCTTTCATCAAAATGTGGCTTGGTACAGTGCAGGTTCTGGTCAAGTAGCGCACTTACATCACGGAAAATAAGGTGATCAGGCAGGAAACAAACATGGTTATTTTTGCTGCCTGTCAAACGTAATTCGCTGATTGGATAAACTCCATTAACACTTGCTGATACGCTGACGGCAAGAGCAGGCTTGTGTGCCATTTCTTTTGCTGTAGAAAGCATCAGAAAGTTTTTCAATGCGGGCGTTGCCATTCCGTGCCATTCGGGAGTGATGAAAATAAAGGCATCTGATGTGCTAAGTCCCTCTGCGATCTCTTTCCACGGTTTCCACTCTTCTCCACCTTTCCCAATATTCTCATTCCAAAGGGGCAAGTTAATTGCGTGTAGATCCAGAATATTTACCTGTTCGAAACTTGATTGTGCGATCTTGCCCAGATATTGAGCGACTTTTTCACTCTGAGAATTGGCGCGTTGACTGCCTGCAACGATGGTGATTTTCATCTTTATTCCTTTCCCTGACGAGTGCTTCGAGCACATTTTGATTAATGGTTTTATTTGATAAGTAGATATTTTTTATATCCGATTACTGGGTGGGATTTTTATTGATTGTGTTTTTCATTACTATTTTTTTCTAATAAAAATAGAATCTTATTATGATTTTTTCATTTAATTACGAGCGGCATCACCATGATAACCAGAGGCTAATGGCCTTTTAATCATAAGTTGAGTGTGGGCTGATCAATGAATGAGACCTTGATTAAAAATACCCCTCCATTTTAATTTTCAAAGCCATGGTGAGATTGTGGGCTACTGAGATAGAAGGGAATGGGAGATGCAGCAATTTGTACTTTGCATCCTCTTTCCTGAATTGATTCAATTGATTCACACGGTGATATCTGTGATTGGAAATAGCACCGTGTGGAAGAAATCCTCATTTAGCCTATCGCTGTTTTTTCTCTTCGGTTAATCGTCTTGTCTGACGGAGTACTTTTGTTCTCACTTGCTTTTCTCGCGGTATGACGGGCCGTCAATATTGCTGTTAAACCCAAGGTGATGAGTAGTCCCCGGACGATAACTGAGGATGCGGTGTGTCTAGGGTTAAATTTGCCAGGTTTTTAAATCTAACCTTTACGATTTATTATTAATTAAAACAGTCACTTATTTTTGGGGCGAGGGGCAGCTAATTAGGCTGAAAAGCCAACGTTATCGTTAGCTTGTTATGCGAATGCAATTTTTCAGAGTCTGTTTGAGACTTAAAGCTTTATCCAAGTCGCCTTTACTTCAGTGTACTTCTCAAATGCATGAAGTGATTTGTCCCGACCGTTTCCTGATTGCTTATAACCGCCAAAGGGTGCCGTCATATCACCACCATCATATTGGTTAATCCAAACCATTCCTGTTCGCAGAGCCTTTGCCGTTTTATGGGCGCGACTGATATCTGACGTCCATACAGCTGCAGCCAAGCCATAGTCACTGTCGTTGGCAATCGCAATGGCTTCTTCTGCTGTATCAAAAGTGATCACAGACAAAACAGGGCCAAAGATCTCTTTTTGTGCAATGTCCATTGCATTGTCAACACCATCAAACATGGTAGGTTGAACGTAGAGTCCCCCTGTTTCAGCCATAGCTCTCTCACCGCCGGATACAATTTTGGCACCCGCCTGCTTTCCGCTCTCGATATAATCCATGACTGTCTCGAGCTGGTTTTGGTCTACCAGCGCGCCTACATTGGTATCCGGGTCTAAGGGATGGCCGGGACGCCATGCTTTGAGTGCGTCAGACACTTTAGCAACAAATTCATCTTTAATACTGCTTTCTACTAATAGGCGTGAACCAGCAATACATACTTCACCCTGATTAAAAGCGATTGCAGAGGCTGCGGACTCAGCGGCTGCATCAAGGTCTGGCGCATCGGCAAATACGATATTTGGGCTTTTTCCGCCTGCTTCCAGCCAGACCCTTTTCATGTTTGACTGCCCGGCATAAATCATCAGCTGCTTGGCGATACGTGTTGAACCAGTAAAGACAAGTGTGTCGACATCCATGTGCAGAGCCAGAGCTTCACCTACGCTATGCCCATACCCGGGCAACACATTCAGTACTCCCGGTGGGATGCCCGCGTCAATGGCCAGTTGAGCAACTCTGATTGCTGTCAGCGGCGACTTCTCAGAAGGTTTGAGGATCACCGAATTACCGGAAGCCAGTGCAGGTCCCAGTTTCCAACAAGCCATCATCAGCGGGAAATTCCACGGTACAATAGCAGCAATGACGCCGACAGGCTCCCGGGTAACCATACCGATTTCATCATTCGACGTTGGCGCAATCTCATCGTAAAGCTTGTCAATCGCTTCTCCAGACCAACGCAGCGCATTGGCGGACGCTGGGATATCGATGCTATATGAATCACCGATTGGTTTTCCCATATCGAGTGTTTCAAGCGCCGCCAACTCATCAGCATGCTGTTGAATTAAGTCAGCAAACCTGACTACCAGTCGCTTTCTTTTGGCGGGAGGTAGCTGTGACCAGCTGCCACCTTCGAAGGTGCTTCTGGCATTCTCGACCGCAACGTCAGCATCTGCTTTGTCACAACTGGCAATACTGGCAATTACTGAACCGTCTATCGGGCTGATGCAGTCGAACGTATCACCACTGATAGCTGGCTGATATTGTCCGTTTATGAAGGATCTACCTTCAATACTCAGTGACGCAGCAAATGCTTGCCATTGTTCCTTAGTTTGGGGAGATGTCATATCTGTTCTTCCTAGTACCAGATTTTGGCGGTATGTCGTGTTTGATAAATCACACCATTTTCGTTCGATATATTTTACACTTTAGGTGAGGTGTTCAGTGTATTCAATAGCGATAGTCAACCAATTTTGCCAGTGTTAATAAGGTAAGACAAAGAAGGATATTCGAGGTTTGATATGGGAGTGTTTTAAATAGAGCGTCGTTTTGCTGATTACGTTCTTTTAAAAACAAACCGAGTCTAATGATGAGTAAGGATACTAGGAGAACGCAGACTTACGTTCTCCTCAATGCAGCGAATCTTGAATCGTTATTATCTGACTTCAGTGCGACGAACTTTCATCGCCACACGGAGAATATAAGGGAAGGTATTGGGAAGTATCCGAATTAGCCAGTCTTGAATTCTGCCGTCTGAAATAAAGATTCGACCCTTCTTTTTTCTCACTCCTTGAATGATTATTTTGGCCGCTTTATCCGGGGTAGCGCCTATGCGTTGCAGCATGTCATGAAAATGGGGCGTGTTCGTGCCGTGATAGTCCGAATTGAGGGTAATATTTGTTGCCACTGCACCGGGATGAACAGTATGAAAAGTAATGTTTTTTAGACCGCGAATAGCATGCTCAGTGCGCAAGGTGTCAGTGAAACCTCTGACAGCAAATTTTGTTGTGCAGTAAGGGATGAGATAAGGGAAGGGAAGCAGGCCCTGAGAACTGGATAAATTAATCACCGCCGCCTCATCTTGCTTCACCATCACTGGATAAAGGAGTTTCGTCGTTCTTATCACGCCCCAATAGTTAACGTTGGTTATCCGTTCGAAATCTTCGAGAGAGAGTTCACTGAAGGTACGATCCCCCAGTGCTATGCCTGCGTTGTTAAACAATAAATGAACGTCACCAAACTCCTGTTTAACGTCCTCGACGAATGAACTAATCTGGTCGAGGTCTGACATATCAACATGTTTTGACAGAACTCGTATATTTTTTTTAGCCAGTAAGTGCTCTGTTTCAGTTCTGTCATTGATATCGCAGAAGGCAATGTTAACCCCAAGGTCAGCCAGAGCAACGACCAGTGATTGTCCTATCCCTTCTGCAGCACCAGTCACTACTGCGGTTTTACCCTCGAACGATTTCATTTCACCTCCCTGATATTGATAATCTCCACAGAGTGAACGCATCTTAAATAAGCTGCGAACCCGTTTCTTGAGCTCTCATTACGGTTAACTGATTGTTGGGTCTGGCTATCGATTGAGCTTATGCGCTAGTGCTTTATCTGATAGGAATTCGCCGCCACCAAATGACCCAACGCATGATTGTTGGGAATACGGTAGGAAACAACCTCAAAAGTAAGTCACTTTCATAGCCATCAGAAATAAAAATTCGGCCTTTATTCTTTTTTACACCATCGAGCATAATCTTTGCTGCTTGTGCAGGAGAACATCCTCGTTTTTGTAATTCCTGATGAAATTGCACTGTATTAGGCCCGTGATATTGGGCGTTCAAGGTAATGTCAGTCGCTACGCATCCTGGGTGTACCGTATGGAATGTCATATTGTTTATTCCCCGGATACGATGTTCTGCTCTTAATGTTTCTGAAAAACCTCGAACGGCAAATTTGGTTGTACAATAGGGGACAAGATAGGGTGTCGGCTGAATGCCTGCAGCACTGGATATACTTACTACCGCGGATTCTGGCCTTTTCACCATATGTGGGTAGAGGTATTGTGTTGTCCGGACAACGCCCCAGTAATTAATGTCTGTGATTTTCTCGAAATCTTCAGGGGTCAGCTCGTCAAACGTGCGGTCTCCCAAAGCGACACCTGCGTTGTTCACCAGCAGATCAACACTGCCTAGTGCTTCGATAGTATTATCTATAAACGCGTATATCTGCTCTGGCTTAGTTATATCTACAGTCTCGCTGTAGACTCGCACATTGTATTGAGCAAGCAGTTCCTTTGTCTGGCTTAGATCGCCTATATCAAAAAAGGCGACGTTGGCTCCCTGTTTAGCAAGCTCAACGAGCAGTGCCCGACCAATTCCTCCCGCTCCACCCGTGACGACGGCATTTTTTCCATCGAATGTCTTCATGTTATATCTCCTTGCGAACGGGTCACATTACGAAAGACGTTGGTTGATAATGATGCTCCATAGACTCAACGGACAAAACTTGGATGCCAGCCATACGGGAAACGACATGTATCCATAAACGATTCTTTGTCGCTTTTTTCGAATACCATTAATCACGTGACGGGCAATTTTTTCTGGTGGGGTTTTTAGAAACGTTTGATGAAAATGAATAGCTTTCTCATCACCCCGACGACTTATATTGGTGTTGATTCCGCCGGGATGAACACAATGAATAGTGATTGGAGATTGGTAATATTCTGTCATCAACGACTGAGTGAAACCTGCAACAGCAAATTTAGCCGCACAATAATCGGCACAGTCTGGTATACCAACCATTCCAAATATGCTGGATATATTAACGAGAGCGCCCTCATTATTGGCTTCTAGGTGAGGAATAAATACCTTAGTACCATTAAAAACCCCATTGAGGTTGACCTTTAGATTTCGGTTAAAGTCATCACTATCCATGTCTTTAACCGATTTTCCAGACGTTTCTATGCCAGCATTATTTATAATGACGTGTGCATATCCCATCTCTTTTTCTAATCGATCACCAAATTTTTTCATTTCAGTGAAATCAGAAACATCAAAGGCCGCTGTCAGTATTTCTGTATTTTTTCCTAATGCTAGAATGTTATTTTTGGTTACATTTAAAGACTCCTCGTCAAAATCATTGAGCGCGAGTTTAGCCCCAAGCTTGGCAAATTCAATTGCGTAAGCCCGTCCCATACCAGACCCGGCTCCTGTTATAACAATTATTTTATTTTTAAAATTATTCATCAACTGTTCTCAATATGGGTTTTTAAACATACGATGATTTAAAGGTGTTGCTGGGTTGACTATTAATTTTATGAAAATATGTGGTGTTCATTTTTTACTTTTCTTGTCATTAAGTGATAGCTAAAGCTGAAACCTGGATACATTGCAATTACTTTACCGCTTTTACTTTTATACCAGCTATTACATCCACCTTTATGCCATACTGTTTTCTCCATTTCTTTATGGAGTTTATTAGTATATCTCTCTTCAGATTCTGATTTTACTTCGAACGTTTTGAAGCCATTTTTTTCACATTTCATTATTGCATCAATAATATAATTCATTTGTGATTCAATAATGAAAATAGCTGAGGTATGGCCAATTCCGGAGTTTGGTCCGCAAGACAAAAAGAGGTTGGGGAACCCAGGTAATGTTGTTCCCACATATGCGCGAGGATAATCTTCCCAAACCTGTGCGATATTGAGGTTATTTTTGCCCTTTATCGGATACGAAATCACCCCGTCAGTTGCATCATAACCTGTAGCGTAGACAATCAAATCCAGATCAACCTGCTTGCCTTGCGTGGTTAAAATACCCCTTTTATTGATTTCTTTGATACCATTTTCTCTGAGGTATAAATGCGTATTGTTGCGATTATACGTTTTCAGCAAGTCGTTTGAGAGAATAATACGTTTACATCCTATCGTATAATCTGGAGTAAGTGACTTCCTTAGCTCTTCATTCTCTACTTGCTTTTTCAAGTGCCACATAGCCTGACGCTGAGGCACATTCTTCATCATCCACTGTGAGTACTTAAAGCCAACCATCCTCGTTTCAAGACCCCAGTAAATGGCATAGCGTACGAGTTTATAGATTGACTTTATACCCAATAGTTTACGTTCAATTTTACTGAACACTCTGTCTGGTCTGGGCAACACCCAATGAGGTGTTCGCTGAAAAACATGGAGTGTTTCGACATCTGGAGCAATCGTTGGAATGACCTGTGATGCACTTGCCCCTGACCCAATAACGGCCACCCGTTTTCCATGGTAGTCGTAATCCTGATTCCAATTGTTGGTGTGGAAGGATTCGCCCTCGAATAATTCTTTTCCCTTGAAATTAGGAATAACTGGCGTACTTAGGGGACCAGTACAGTTGATTATAAACTGTGCTTTATAGTTCTTGTCGCCATTAATTATAACATTCCATTTTCTCTCAAGGTTGTCCCACTTTATTTTCTGAACGTTCTTATTTAGTTTTATTTTATCTTTTAGGTTATATTTTTCTATTATATTGTTTGTATATTGCTTTAACTCGGATTGTTCAGCAAACATTCTTGACCATGGGAAGGGTTCAAAAGATAGCGAATATAATGGAGACTGAACGTCAACGGCGGCACCGGGGTATGAGTTCTGACACCATGTTCCACCAGTAAAGCTTCTTCTCTCTAATATAACAAAATCACTTATACCATTATTAATTAAATTTATCGCCGCGCATTGTCCGCTAAAGCCGCTACCTACTATCACAACCTTGTGTTGAAAAAACTCCATATCTTCCCCGACCGAAACTTCTTAATGATAAGTTTGTTTTTAGCTATAATGGGGACATGCTAGATCTGAAATCACTTGTAGTCAAATTAGAAAAACGGAATGTTATAAGATGTCTAATAATGAATCAATTGTTAAGGATTCGAGAAATTATGCTGGTGTAAGTGCTCAACAAAGAGCACAAGAACGTAAAGATAAACTCATGAGTGCAGCTCTAGAGATTGTGGGTACCCAAGGCTTTAAAAACGCGACTGTGAGAACAATTTGCAAAGAATCTGGCTTGACCCAGCGTTATTACTACGAAGCATTCGAAAATGCTGAAGATATGCTTATTCAACTTTATAACCACGAGTTGAAGCGCCTTTATTCCCATATTCAAACCGTCATTAATAATGAGAAAAAAACAGAAGAAAAATTACGTGCTGGCCTCAGAGCATATTTAGAAACGCTTTATAATGACCCGCGGATTGCCAGAGTAATTTTAAGTGAGGTGCTCGGCGTGTCTGAAAAAGTTGATTTAGCATATCAGACGCATACAAATAGATTTGTTACTTTTTTGACTGTGTTGTACAAACAACTAGTTTTCGATTCAGTGAAAAAAAATCTTAATCTTCCTTACGAGATGTTCGCACGTGGTTCTGTTGGTGCTGTCGTTTTTATTGCCAGAAACTGGGTAATGACAGGTTATGAAGAAGACCTTGATAAATTAGTTGATGATATTTCCTTCTTACCCACCAAGGTGATTAAACACAGCGGTAAATTGCGATTTTTCTTGTAAGTACAATTCCCTCCGACTGCAATGTTTTTGCCAGATCAATAAACGGGTTTTTGTTTTACCCGCTTTTTGCTCCGGGCCTTACACAATTATATGCATATCTGTGTCAACTCGACTGATTGTCAGATGAGTGCTTCTTAGTCAAAAGTTCACGTCTTCATTTAAATGTACTTGTTCTCAATATTGAACTTGGGTGTTAAATATATTTGTATTTACCGTTCGTTATTTTTGACATAGTATTTAAACAGTAAATCTCACTGGCCGTGATGCAGCAACCTTTACACGTTGAAGGAGACATGGACATGGAAAAATCAGGGCGGGATCAACACAAAGGTGAACTTGAGGCGTTCTGGATGCCGTTCACTGCAAACAGACAATATAAGTCAGCACCCAGACTGATGACTCATGCAGAAGGCATGTATTATCAAGACGATAAAGGCAACTCTGTTTTAGATGGGACTGCCGGGCTGTGGTGTTGTAATGCAGGCCATAGCCGTAAAAAAATCACTGAAGCCGTCAGCGAACAAATTGCCAAAATGGATTTTGCGCCAACGTTCCAGATGGGCCATCCATTACCCTTTCAACTGGCAGAGCGGCTCTCTGCACTCACTCCGGATCCCCTCAATCGAGTCTTCTTTACTAACTCAGGCTCTGAATCTGTCGATACTGCGTTAAAGATAGCTCTCGCTTATCATCGTGCTAACGGCGAGCCGCAGAGAACACGGTTTATCGGGCGTGAAATGGGATACCACGGGGTAGGGTTTGGCGGTATTTCTGTCGGAGGTATTGGCAATAACCGTAAAACGTTTAGTGGCCAATTGTTATCTGGCGTTGATCACCTTCAACATACTTTAGACCTTGACCGCAATGCATTTAGTCGTGGATTGCCTCAGCATGGAGCTGAGCGGGCCGAACAACTCGAACAACTGATTAATTTGCACGGTGCTGAAAATATTGCCGCTGTGATTGTCGAGCCGTTATCCGGCTCTGCTGGTGTCATTCTACCACCAGAAGGATATTTAGAACGTCTCAGATCCATTACCGCAAAATACGGTATCCTGCTGATTTTTGACGAAGTTATCACGGGTTTTGGGCGTGTTGGAGATGCGTTTGCCGCAAATCGCTGGAAAGTGACGCCAGATATGATGACTACCGCAAAAGGATTGACCAACGGCAGCATACCAATGGGAGCCGTCATGGTCAGTGACTTCATTTACGAAGCCTGTATGTCAGGGCCTGAAGGAGTGATAGAGCTGTTCCACGGGTATACGTATTCCGGCCATCCTGTTGCAGCAGCGGCTGCGTTAGCCACCCTTGATATTTATGAGGAAGAAAAGCTGTTTAGTGCTGCCGATCGAATGGCGAGTGTGTTTGAGGAAGCGGTTCATTCACTGGCTGATTGTCCTAATGTCGTCGATGTGCGAAATGTCGGGTTGGTTGCGGGAATACAGCTGGCACCCAGTTCAGAGGGCATTGGTAAACGCGGATTCGCTGTTTTCAATCGTTGCTTCCACGCAGGGACTCTTGTCAGGGCGACAGGAGATATCATTGCGCTGTCTCCTCCTCTGATACTGGAAGCAGACCATATCGATCAGATGGTGACGACACTGGCTGAGGCGATCAGACAGTCGGCTTAAATGTGCGCAGAACGGAACGACAGACTATAGAGAGCGAAGGATGACAAAGGTAACGCATTATATCAACGGACGAAACACACCAGCCAGTGAGCGCAGTCAGGCAATTTTCAATCCGGCCACTGGTGAGGAAACTGGAAGAGTATCACTGGCTTCTGTTTCAGAAACAGAGCAGGCTATTGCTGCAGCAAAAGCGGCATATCCAGCATGGTCTGAGATGTCGGCACTCAAGCGGTCGCGGATATTGTTCAACTTTCGGGCTCTGCTTGAAACACATATGGATGAGCTGGCTGAGTTAATCACTCTTGAGCACGGAAAGGTGCTTGAGGATGCTAAAGGTGAAATTACCCGGGGGCTTGAAGTTGTTGAATTTGCCACTGGCATCCCGCATTTGCTTAAAGGCGAGATCAGTGAGCAAATCGCTTTAGGAATAGATGCGTGGTCTCTCAACCAATCGCTTGGTGTCGTGGCCGGTATCTCCCCATTTAATTTTCCTGTGATGGTACCAATGTGGATGTTCCCGATTGCTATTGCCTGTGGGAATACCTTTATCATGAAACCCTCTGAAAAAGATCCCTCCTCAACACTTCGAATTGCAGAACTTCTAACGGAAGCAGGTCTGCCTGACGGTGTATTCAACGTCGTGAATGGTGATAAAGAGGCGGTCGATACATTGCTGACTCACCAAGATGTTGAAGCAGTCAGCTTCGTTGGTTCGACACCTGTCGCTGAATACATTTACAAGACAGCGTCTGAACATGGTAAGCGGGTTCAGGCCTTGGGGGGGGCTAAAAACCATATGGTTGTGATGCCAGATGCCGATTTAGATCAGGTTGTGTCGTCATTGATGGGGGCTGCCTATGGTTCTGCTGGCGAGCGTTGTATGGCAATTTCTGTTGCAGTGGCTGTGGGAGAAATTGGTGATACTTTGATTGAGCACCTCAAACCAAAAGTTGAGAACCTCAGAGTCGGGAATGGCTTGTTACCGGGAATGGAGATGGGGCCTTTAGTGACTCGTGATCATCTCGATAAAGTGAAAAGCTATGTCGACAAAGGTGAGGAAGAGGGGGCAAAGCTGATTGTGGATGGTCGCTCTGTCAGCGCGAAGAACAACGGCTTTTTTCTTGGTGGGTGCTTGTTCGACAATGTGACTCCAGAAATGACCATATACCGCGACGAAATCTTTGGTCCTGTGCTGAGTGTTGTCAGGGTAAAAGACTACAGTGCGGCGGTGCAGTTAATCAATGAACACAAGTATGGCAATGGCACAGCAATTTTCACCCAAAACGGCGATGCAGCAAGACAATTCTGCCACGAAATACAAGTGGGTATGGTAGGTGTCAATGTGCCAATCCCGGTTCCAATGGCGTTTCATAGTTTCGGCGGATGGAAGCGATCCCTATTTGGTCCGCTTCATGTCCATGGGCCGGATGGCGTGCGTTTCTATACCCGGAGAAAAGCGATAACGGCCCGCTGGCCGACCGGCTTACGCTGTGACCCTGATTTTGTGATGCCAACGTCGAGTTAAGCTTTTGCCTTCTTCCCAGATGCCAACGCATTTTTTGTTCAGGAAATAGGTGAAGGCCGCGCTAGCTTAAGGTGATCACTGGCATTGGTAAGGAAGTAAAAATACACAGGCAAAATATTAGACAAGGGGAGACTGCCGGCGTGCTGGTAAGAGCGTGCCAGCAGTCAGGGGGATGTTAAACTTGTAACGAATACCTTGATTTGTATCAATAGTAACTGATCTAAAATCAAAATATTACATAAATAAATGTACCTTCGTCGCAAAATATAGGTGTTTCAAGTGGAAGTCGCGACGTTACAACCTTGTCTCATTTTTCAATCTGATGTTCGTACCCAAGTGACTGCCTCACTAGCCTCAGCCTTGCTCAGTGACAGATTTTCTGGACGGTGCAATGCATAACCCTGGAATAAATCAAATCCCAGTGACAGAGCCTGATCGACCTCAGCTTGATTCTCCAGCTTTTCAGCCAGTAGTTTGCATTTACGATCTTTTGGAATGAGGCGAAGAAGTTGCAAAATAGTTGAAGAGCTCAGTGCGCTAAAATCAATTTTTACGATATCGGCAAGAGGTAAAATATCAAGCCAGCTTCGGGTCGGCTGAAAGTCATCGAAAGCAATTAAAAAACCCTTTCTCCTCAGCTCTCTGATTGTGGCGATCAATGTTCCGTCGATATCACAGGACTCGAGTATTTCAAAGACCAGTTGTGATTGGGGAAATTTACTAGGGTTACAGTCAGTGATCGACTTATGACTAAAATTGACAAAACACGGAAATCCCTTAGAGATAAAGTTTGTCTGTGTCGCGGTTGTATTGAACGTCATATCGAGGACGGCCTGCGTTGCCATATTGCCATCCACGTTTGGAAATACGTTGCTCTTTCCACATCTAAATAAGAGTTCATAGCCGAAAAGATCGCAATTTTTGTCGAATATACCTTGTCGAGCAATACCAGCATCCATGCTTATATATCTCTTTTGTGTCGCAGTAATATCAGTGATTCATGTCGAGCTTTTCACTCGCTCAATCTTTTATTCGGAAAAACGTCGGTTCTGTAGCTCTGCGCCTTCACTCGTTACAACGAGTACGGAGCCTTGCTCGTACCAGTCGCCAAGAACAATTCTCTGACCTCTACGTCCATTGACGGTAACCTGATGAACATCTGGCCTGTGTGTGTGGCCGTGAATCAACAAATCGACGTTTTCGTCAGCCATCACATTGAGAACAGTTGCTTGCTCAACATCCATGATCATCTGGGACTTTTGTGCATTGTGGCTTTTGCTACCACTTCGCAGACGTTCACCGATTTTACGTCTTATACCCAGCGGCAACCTAAGATAGAGCCACTGTATGAAAGAATTGTGAACCTTTTGACGATATTGTTGATAAGCGAGATCTTGCGTGCAAAGTGTATCGCCGTGCATGATGAGCACGGGTTTTTCGTAGAGATTCACCACGCAATGTTCGGGTAACAGCTTAATACCTGTTTCCTTCGCAAACCGCTTACCAATAAGAAAGTCACGGTTCCCATGGATAAAATAGACGGGGATGCCTTTGTTTGTGAGTGCCTTTAAGCCAGTTTTCACTTTGTGATGAAGTGGCGCTTCGTCATCGTCACCAATCCATGCTTCAAATAAATCACCAAGAATATATAGGGCGTCGGCTTCAGGGGCTTCTTGTTCTATGAAGGTGAGAAAACAGTCTGTAATTTCAGGGTGTTCGTCACTTAGGTGTAGGTCAGAGATAAAGAGGGTGGTCATAAATAATGAGAAAGTGGGCAATGGCCCACTTTCCTGATTTCCTTATTCTTCAATAGTTACGCTGTTGATCAGTACTTCTTCAACAGGAACGTCTTGGTGCATATAGCCGAAGTTACCTGTTTGAACGCCTTTGATCTTATTAACAACGTCCATGCCTTCGACAACTTCGCCAAACACACAGTAACCCCAACCGTCTGGTGTTTCAGATTTGAAATCCAGGAACAGGTTGTCGTTAACGTTGATGAAAAATTGTGAGCTTGCAGAGTGTGGTTCCATGGTACGCGCCATGGCAAGAGTACCAATTTTGTTGCTCAGGCCATTGCTCGCCTCATTCTTGATAGGAGCGCGGCCTTCTTTTTCTTCCATACCTGAAGACATACCACCGCCCTGGACCATGAAACCATCGATTACACGGTGGAACAGCGTGCCGTCATAAAAGCCGTCACGACAGTACTGCAAAAAGTTTTCTGCAGTGACCGGAGCTTTGTCTGAGTTCAGTTCAATTTTAATATCACCAAAAGTGGTATGAAGGATTACCATGTTAACTTCCTATCGTTAGTGCATCGGCATTAAAGGCGTGATTCTATCCCAAAGGGGCGCAGTTTCAAACCTTGGCGATGCGTCTTCAAGTCAACTGTAGCGTTACTTATACCGTGATGTGATATTGACGACTATGTTTTGAGACCTTAACAATCATGAATACACTATGCTAGCAATTGACGTTCTCGGTTTGTAAAACATCTTGTTGGTTAATGCGCTGGCTGGTTGCGGGCAGTCAACATTATTCTTGTACAGTTTCCGGATTAAACGTATCACGTTGCCTTTTACGCATGCCTGTAAAGCTCACTGTGAAATAGGGCTAAAACAAACTGCTTGAGCTAAATTCGCTATCATGTACGATTAGCCTTCATTCACGACTATTAACAATGAGTAACCCTAAAACCATGTTAAAGATCTACAACTCACTCACTAAGCAGAAAGAAGAATTTACACCCATTGAGCCGGGTAAAGTTGGCATGTATGTGTGTGGGGTTACGATTTACGATTTGTGTCACATCGGTCATGGCCGTACTTTCGTGTCGTTCGATGTGGTTTCACGCTACCTCCGTTACTTAGGATACGATCTGACGTTTGTCCGCAATATCACTGATATTGATGACAAAATTATCAAGCGCGCAGCTGAAAATAATGAGAGCTGTGATGATCTGACGGAGCGTCTTATTGGTGAAATGTACGCCGATTTCGATGCGCTGAATATGAAACGCCCTGATGTGGAGCCACGTGCGACTCAGCATATTGCTGACATTATTGCACTGGTTGAACGCCTGATTGAGCGCGGCTATGCCTATGTAGCGTCAAACGGTGATGTGCTGTTCGAAGTGGCTAAGTTTGACGAATATGGCAAATTATCACGTCAGGATCTCGATCAGCTTCAGGCCGGTGCCCGTGTCGACGTTGAGGAAGCCAAGAAAAGCCCGCTCGACTTTGTACTGTGGAAAATGTCGAAGCCAGGTGAGCCGACTTGGGAATCGCCATGGGGACCAGGTCGTCCGGGTTGGCATATCGAGTGTTCAGCAATGAACTCCGCAATTCTTGGTAATCATTTTGATATTCACGGTGGTGGTTCTGATCTTACGTTCCCTCACCATGAAAATGAAATTGCACAGTCCTGCTGTGCTCACGACACGCAGTACGTCAATACCTGGATGCACAGCGGCATGGTGATGATTGATCGCGAGAAAATGTCAAAGTCACTGGGTAACTTTTTTACCATTCGCGATGTACTGGCGCATTACGATGCAGAAACTGTTCGCTACTTCCTGATGTCCGGTCATTACCGCAGTCAGCTCAACTACAGCGAAGAAAATCTCAAACAAGCGCGTGCGTCAGTAGAAAGACTGTACACTGCTCTGCGTGGTCTTGATCTCACTGCGGAAGCCGAAGAAGGTGAAGACTTTGTTGGCCGCTTTGAAGCTGCAATGAATGATGATTTCAATACGCCGGAAGCCTACTCAGTGTTGTTTGATATGGCGCGAGAAATTAACCGCTTAAAGTCTGAAGACAAGGCAGCAGCATCAAAATTGGCAGCTCGAATGCGTCAACTGGCAGATGTTCTGGGTCTGTTGGGACAAGAACCAGAAGCTTTCCTTCAAGGTGGCGCTGATAGCAGTGACGATGAAGTGGCAAAAATTGAGGGATTGATTAAAGCCCGTAATGACGCACGTGCGAGTAAAGACTGGGCAGCTGCTGATGCGGCCCGTGACGCGCTGACTGAAATGGGCATTGTTCTTGAAGACGGCCCACAGGGAACGACTTGGCGTAGAAAGTAAATTTTAATCACCTTCTTTCGTTTTTAGAGAAAAAAGCCTCACTTAAAATGAGGCTTTTGTTATATTATGTAAATCTAGTAATATAAAATTTCATCTCAGCCGATAGTATTATATATATATTGATTATCTATCCATTCATTATTTTTATATAACTCGATATTAATAAATTAAAATGTCTTCGATTACATTCCAATAAATAATAATTGTCATTATTATTTAATTTTATTTTTTTTGACGGCGATAGTATAAGTATCCTTATTCAATATAAATACCTATATAGATTGAGGATTTCATGTTTGACTGACAGTCAAATAAGACTCTTACCAGATTATATAAATCAATTCAAAGGAATGGAATGATTATGAAAAAACTTCTATTAATATTGGCCTGTATTTCTTCTAACGTATGGGCTGAAAAACAGAATAACGATGATAGCTACAATCGTTCGCTTACACTAAATAAAGGCGCATTTACAGCTTCAGTATTTGGCAATACGGCAGTCGCTGGAAAACACCTTTACGAAAAAGAATATGGTCATTGGACATACAAGGGTGAGCTACCTATTTACGCACAGAAACGCTTAGTTGCAAAAAGTGTATCTATTCACCAACACCTCATTGCCATTGGACATGGTTCTTTATTTACTGAGAACAATAAGATATCAATTTTCAAAAAGAACTATTCTTCATGGCCATACCAATGGGATATTGCTCATGAGATACCTCAACCTTCCAATGCCAGCAATCTATTTGGCGAGACGGTATATATTGATAATGATTTATTAGCGTTCACTGTATCTTCAAAGCAAGTTGATATATACACGCCAGTGAGTGGTAAATGGCAATTTAATCGGTCTTTAAGATTACCCGATGGTACGACGGGTGATTTGGGAACCGATATTAGACGAGAAGGCGACGACCTTTTTGTCAGCGTTTTCAAGGCAAATAGAGTTAATGTCTACTCTATCTCAAATGAGTTTATGTTAACCCAGCAAATTCAAAGACCCAATGATATTGGTGTTTATCAAAGTTTTGGGTGGTCATTAGATGTTGAAGACGAGGTACTTGCCATATCCGCCTACGGCTACCCGGGAAATGTTCAGATTTATAATAAAGATACCGAAGGTAATTGGACTGAAAATCAATTGTTGTATTCTCCAGTATCAGATGGTTACTTCGGACATGATGTTGAGTTAAGTGATGGACAACTATTCGTTGGTGATGACGAAAATAAAAGTATCTTTCAGTACTCACAAGTCAATGATAAGTGGTCTTTGACAAATATCAAAAGAGGAACCAGCTCTGATTTCGGCTACGCCTTTGATGTTGAAGATGGTGCGATGTTTGTTGCCGGGGAAACCAACATAACACTATTTACAGACGATATCTTTGAAGTTGAAATTCATGGTCGTGTGCTTGATCATCTCGGTACACCATTATCTGACACAACCGTTTCGGGTTATTTGTCTGATGCGGTGACCGACGAATCAGGTTTGTTTCGTGTAAAGGTGCCAGTTGGTTGGTCTGGAACACTTAGCGCAAATAAACTTAGGTTCAGTAGCACAGACGAAATTACTTTAAACTGGGTATCTCAGGATACTGATGTCTCTGACTTGACGCTAAAGTATGAGGGCGGTGATATTAGGTATTCTGCTTATTTCTATGATGATATGTGTAGTGCTGATGATATTCAGTTTGAAAATATCAACAGCCGGAAAAGGTCGCCAAATTATTTCTCTATTTCTCTTCCCTACGGTTGGTCAGGAGAAATAAGGCCCGTTTCTGAACATTGCCAATTTACCCCAGAATCAGTGAATGTCGATTATGCATTGCAGGGTGATATTTTCATCTTTGATGCGTCGGAGCGTTAAAGCACTGCAGCTCCCTCGCCGCTGTGAGGGAGCTTTTGATATTCTACCTACAAATTACGCATATCATCATATTCGGACAATCCTACTGACTTCCGCCTACTATAATTTTGTCATTATCAAAATTAACGCTTTGAACATTGAAAAATACAAATATATGAAAGTAGCAGGAAGTGATATTCGATTACTCAGGGTGTTCGACACTGTTGTTCGCCATCAAGGCTTTTCAGCGGCACAAACGGAACTGAATGTCTGTCAGTCGACAATCAGTAACCATATCAGTGCGCTTGAAGTAAGGCTGGGTGTGACACTTTGCCATCGGGGGCGAGGAGGTTTTCGGCTGACTGAGCAAGGAGAGATTGTTTACCCTGCCGTTCAACGCTTACTGGCTGCCATGGACAGTTTTGCGTCAGAGGTGACAGAAGTAAAAGGGAAGCTGGTTGGTGAACTCAAGATTGGTGTCGTTGACAGTATTAGCTCTGATCCCGGTAATCATCTGGCTATGGCTATTTCCAGATTTAAGGAGCGACCAAATCGCGTTGAAATATTGATGCGGCAACTTACGCCACAAGAGCTCGAATTACAGGTTCTGGACAGTCGGCTAGCACTCGGTATTGGTAGTTTTCCTCATAAGGTGGATGGGTTGGTCTATGAACCGCTTTATGAAGAAGTTCATGGACTCTATTGTGGTCAAGGCCACCCGTTTTTCTTGTCCAGCGAGAGTGATATTACCGAGGAGTCAATCAACCGGGCAGAGGCTGTTGGACGTAGCTACTGGCGTGATTTCATGCCTGAGTCAGTTAAGCTTGGAAATGTGACTGCATCTGTACTGCAACTTGAGCCCCAACTGATACTGATCCTCAGTGGCCATTATATCGGATTTTTGCCAGAGCATATGGCACTTCCGTTGATAGAGCAGGGGAGGTTGCGCCAACTCAGAGCCTCGTCGATGACATACAGTTGCTGTTTTGAGCTCATCACAAAAAGGGGGGCGGCCAAAACACTATCGACGGAAACGTTTATCCAAGATTTACGGAGTAGCCATCCCTATCCCTGCCGTTCGGCTATCTGAATGGTTCACTCTCATACCCCTAGCCATGTATTGATAAACATCAATGCTGAGTTCAAACCCCGGCTATATTTCGTTTGATAAACCATTGCTAGGCTATTTATGTTGATGAGCTATAGCAAAGGGAGATCATTCGGGATGACATATAACCAGCCCCTTGGTGGAAATGAAATGCCCCGCTTTGGTGGAGTCGCATCTATGATGAGATTGCCAGTTTACGATGATGCCAGCGGCTTGGACGCATGCTTTGTCGGTATTCCTGTGGATATTGGGACATCTCATCGTCCCGGCGTCGCTTCGGACCTCGCTCAATAAGAGCAGAATCGTGCTTGCTAAGACCCTACAATATGGCAACGGGGGCTGCGCCTTTTGATTCGCTTCAGGTTGCTGACGTTGGTGATGTCGCCATTAACACGTTCAACTTACAAAAAACGGTCGATATTATCGAGCAGGCTTACAATGACATTCTCATCCATGACTGTATTCCGCTCACACTTGGCGGGGATCACACCCTGACGTTTCCCGTACTTAAGGCCATGGCAGCCAAACACGGTCCGGTTGCTCTCATTCATGTTGATGCTCACGCTGATATCAATGATCACATGTTTGGTGAGCAAATTGCTCACGGTACACCTTTCCGGCGCTCGCAGGAACTGGGATTACTGGATTCTGACGCTGTGTTTCAGATTGGATTGAGAGGCACAGGATATGAACCAGAGGATTTTAACTGGTCGAGAAGCCGAGGCTGGACAGTCATTCAAGCTGAAGAATGCTGGGGGCAGTCATTAAAACCTATCATGGCAGATATTAGAGACCAAATTGGTGAACGGCCAACGTATTTATCGTTTGATATTGACGGTCTTGATCCTGCCTTTGCTCCTGGCACAGGCACCGTAGAGGTTGGTGGACTGACGATTTGGCAGGCACTGGAAATTATTCGCGGTTGTCACGGACTGAATTTAGTGGGCTGTGATTTGGTTGAGGTGTCTCCAACTTATGACCAAAGCGGAAACACGTCTTTAGTCGCAGCCAATCTGCTGTATGAGATGCTTTGCGTACTTCCCGGAGTGAGCCATCACAAATAGTGGTTCATTTTTTCATGAGTTATTGGGCATTACGTTATAAAAAAGTCGGGCTACACACCCGACTTTTTTATTGTTGCCAACGAATGGCATCAATTGCGTTTTTTACCGCTTCTTGCGTTTCAGCAAGCCACTTATAACGTTTTTCATAGAGGCGACGTTTCGTCTTCTTCAGCGTTGAAGGATCTTTGCGTTGAGGTTCGATATCCAGTTGATACTCAAATTTATTCAACACTTTGCCACCAAATTCACTCCACAGTTCATCGTGGTCAAAGTTAACACGGTTTCGCTTTGAGCCCATGTAACGCAGAGCCTGATAAATGTGGCCTTTATTGCTGACCGCCACGACGCGCTGACAATCGAGTAATTTTGCGATCATCAAAGTGATTTCTACCACCAGTGATTTGGTTCGCAGGCCATGCAGTGAGCGGGTTAGGGTACGAATCAGTGCGGGTCTGTCTTCTATATTGGCTGATGCACCCTGAAGTGCGCCGATATACAGTGTTCTCTCTCGTTCGCCGCCGATGGTAAACGCCAATGTGTATACCACTCGTTGTTGGCTATCTAACAACATCACCATCAGATCACCTTCACGTGACTGACTGTTGTGGTACTTAAGAACAAGGCGGTAGCTATTTTCGTTACGGTCATTAAAAGACAGCAACTCATAACCTTCTTCGGTGTAGAATTTTTCTAGGTTCTCGCCAAATGTTGCTTCCAGTAAACGGAAATGCTGGTTGATCAGCGTCGCCCGTTGCTCTGGTTTAATGTTGAGATTTAGGTAAGGCTTTAGCGGCTTTTCGTGAAAGTGTTTGTTGTCTTTCAGTATTGCAGAGAGTATCGGACTGGAAAAAGTCTCGACCGTTTGATTGACGATATCAGGCTTGGTCATTCCCCATAAGCAAAAACGTCCGCGATAGCGAATCTTTTTTATGCCTTTGGCATCTGGGTATATGGTCTTCGACAATGCTCGCAAACTCTGTTTGGTTGGCGCCATGGCAGTGGCCTGTTGTTCTATCATCTATCACCCTCTCACTAGGTAGTCAGCAAACATTTTTAAAGAAGAAATAATGACAATGGTCATTAAAAAACGATGTTTAATTTTTGCTTGCTATTATGCCGTGCAAGATTGATTTTGCAACACGAGTCAAATTTTGGCGAAAAATGTAATGAGGAGATAAAAAGAGTTTTCGGCTAGTAAAAAATTAATAATTTCAAATATTTACTAGCCATAAGGTACGTATGGAGAGTGGAACTTTATCTTTACATTATATCAAACCAGACGCTTATCAGGTTCAGGCAATTCACTGCCGCAATGCTTACAGTAAAGAGCATCTGATTCGTGCCCATTTTCAGAGCAATTCGGGCATTTCACCAGACGACGATGGAGATTAATTTCCTGCCCCATTTGCGCTGTGATAATCCCAGTAGGCACAGCAATAATGCAATAGCCCATCAACATTGTGAGTGAAGCCAACCCTTTGCCGAGGTCGGTTTGTGGAACCAGATCGCCGTAGCCCACTGTTGTCATTGTTACAATTGCCCAATAAATACTGTATGGGATACTGGTGAAACCATGCTCAGGGCCTTCAATGGCAAACATCAAGGACCCAAAAACGGTAACCAGAACGAATACCGTCATAAAGAAAACCATGATCTTGCGTGCGGACATCCTCAGTGCGCTGAGAAGAAAATTAGACTCTTGTAAAAATCTAACCAGTTTGAGAATTCTAAAGATCCTCAGTACCCGCAGCAGCCTGATAGCCATAAGGTAGCTTGCGCCGGGAATAAAGAGGGCTAAGAAGGTGGGTAAGACGGCAACGACATCGATAATGCCATAAAAACTTCTCGCATAAGCAAGCCTGTGTGGAGAACAATAAAGCCTGAGGAGGTATTCAATGGTAAAAAATGCTGTAAAACACCATTCAATTGTATAGAGCAGGGTGCCATATTTTTCTTTATAGATACCGACTGAATCAAGCATCAACACCACGATTGAGCTGATAATTACCACGATTAAGGCGATATCAAATGCCTTGCCAGCCTTGGTATGCGTGCCGAATATCATTGTGTAGAGATGTTTCTGCAGCGGGGTTTGCTTGTTTTCCATGAATGTTCGCGATAAGAGCTAATAATGATCAGTAGTGTATCAGGGCTGCCCGTCAGGGTTTGAGACGGGCAGAAAACTTCTTCATCAAATCGATATTATGCCAGCCCGGGGAACAAGGCGCGCAGACCATTGGCAATAAACTCTACGCCGAGTGCGCCAAGTATCAGGCCCATGATCCTCGTGATAACGTTGATACCTGTCTGACCAAGATAGCGGACCAACTTAGGAGCGATTAAAAAAAGCAGGCAGATTCCAGCAGAAAAAAGTGCAATGGTGACGATCAATCCAAAGGTATCCACTGAGCTGGGATAGCGGGATGAGTAAACAATGGTTGAACTAATAGCACCGGGTCCGGCAAGCAACGGCATGGCGAGTGGTACCACGCCAATTTGCTCGCGACTCATACTCTCTGACTGCTCTTGTTTGTTCTGTTTCTCTTCCCCTAGCTTACCGTTCATCATGGTAAACGCGATACTCACCAATAACATGCCACCGGCCACCCGGAATGAGTCTAGCGATATACTGAACACATCAAGTAACAGTTGGCCTGCCAGCAGAGAGACAACCAAAATAGCGGCGACGGCGAGACTCGCAGTATAAGCAGTCTTTTTGCGCTCTATCGGTGATTCGTGTGCTGTCAGTGAAACAAAGATAGGCATAATGCCGAGAGGGTTGACGGCAGCAAAAAGTCCGACAAAAAATTGTAAAAAAATAACGAATTCTGGATTGCTCATTTTGGCGGCTCAATAAAAATGGGCGTTGTGATAAGAGCGCTAGTATACAAGTCAGCAATCAAAATCCAATCGGATCATACAAAAAATAATAGTGAATTGTTCTATTGCGGAAGGGTGCTCTCTTTAGGGGCTTTATGACATCCAAATGAAGTTGTTCACATCCGCATCACTCTGGGCGTTTTTTTAATATTTTCGTCACTTTTTTCTCTTCTTTATCTGGATTTTTGCTTCTATTTTTATTCCGTATTTCTTGGCTTAATCGGAGTAATCCACTGTTTTGGCGGGGATCAACCTCGAAGGGTTTCCAGCAAATAAATAGTGATTAATCTCTCAGCTAGAAAGAGACCAATAACAAAAGCCAGTCATCTCTGATCCAGATCAATACCCATTCGTTCCGAAAAATCATAATTAAATCTGAAATTTATTTACTTATTGCCTGTAAGTCATGTCATGAGTTGTGTTGTGGTAAGCGACGGAATACTGGGTAAATGGCACCAGTCATGAACGTAAAGGAATTAACCGGGCAATAACTAAAGTACATTTTAAGTTAGGTATGTAGGAGACATTATGCCTGTAACGAATATTGCTGAATTAAATGCCATGGTGGCGCGTGTAAAAAAAGCACAGCGGGAGTTTGCAACCTTTTCGCAGGAGCAGGTTGATAAGATTTTCCGAGCAGCATCACTGGCTGCTAACAATGCGCGCATTCCCCTCGCGCAGCAGGCTGCTGATGAATCAGGTATGGGTATTGTTGAAGATAAGGTGATTAAAAACCACTTTGCATCAGAGTTTATCTACAACAAATATAAAGATGAAAAGACCTGCGGCGTTCTCGAAGAAAATAACGAATTTGGCACTTTTACTGTCGCAGAGCCTGTTGGTTTGATTTGTGGCATTGTTCCCACGACTAACCCAACATCCACTGCGATTTTTAAATCTTTAATCTCATTAAAAACACGCAACGGCATCATTTTTTCTCCCCATCCACGAGCGAAAAACTCAACCAATGATGCAGCGAAGTTGGTACTGGATGCAGCCGTTGCTGCTGGTGCGCCAGAAGGAATTATTGGCTGGATCGACCAGCCGTCCGTTGAACTGTCCAACGCATTGATGAAGCATGATGATATCAACCTGATACTGGCGACAGGTGGACCTGGCATGGTTAAAGCTGCCTATTCCTCAGGTAAGCCGGCCATCGGTGTTGGTGCGGGCAATGTCCCTGTTGTTATCGACGAGTCTGCTGATATTAAAAGGGCGGTGGCCTCTGTCTTAATGTCTAAAACGTTCGATAATGGGGTGGTTTGCGCCTCAGAACAGGCCGTGATAGTGATGGATGAGGTGTATGAAGAAGTGAAAGCCCGATTTGCTTCCCACAAAGCTTATGTCTTAAGTGAGCAGGAAGCGGAAAAAGTCCGGAAGGTGATCCTGATTGATGGCAACTTGAATGCGGACATCGTAGGTCAACCCGCTATTCATATTGCAGAAATGGCAGGCGTTACCGTGCCTTCTGACACCAAGGTTCTTATCGGTGAAGGCACTGAGATTTGTGAGGCAGAGGCATTTGCCCATGAAAAATTGTCTCCGACTTTGGGTATGTTCAGGGCCAAAAGCTTTGAAAATGCAGTAGATATGGCGTGCCAGATGGTTGAAATGGGAGGTATCGGTCACACATCAGGTCTTTATACAGATCAGGATATCAATCAGTCACGGATCAAATACTTTGGCGATAAGCTCAAAACGGCACGTATCCTGGTCAACATTCCAACGACCCACGGTGGCATAGGTGACCTGTACAACTTCAATGTTGCCCCTTCATTAACCTTGGGATGCGGCTCATGGGGTGGAAATTCTATCTCGGAAAATGTGGGGCCAAAGCACCTCATTAATACAAAGACAATTGCCAAGCGTGCTGAAAACATGTTGTGGCATAAGCTGCCAAAATCGATTTATTTTCGTCGGGGCAGTCTATCTATCGCCCTGAGTGATCTGGAAGGTAAAAAACGTGCTTTCATTGTGACTGACCGTTTTCTTTTCAACAATGGTTACTGCGATGAGGTGGTTAGCCTTTTAAAAGCACAGGGCATGGAAGTTCAGACATTCTTTGATGTTGAGGCGGATCCGACTCTCTCCGTCGTTGAAAAAGGTGCAGCAGCGATGCGTAGTTTCCAGCCTGATGTCATTCTGGCGCTTGGTGGCGGCTCACCTATGGATGCAGCGAAGATTATGTGGGTGATGTATGAACACCCGGATACACATTTCGAAGAGCTGGCTATGCGTTTTATGGATATTCGTAAGCGCATTTACACTTTCCCTAAAATGGGTAAAAAAGCAGAGTTGGTCTGCATCACCACCACCTCAGGAACAGGTTCAGAGGTGACACCGTTTGCCGTAGTGACTGATGACAAAACGGGTGCTAAGTATCCACTGGCCGATTATGAGCTGACACCCAATATGGCGATTGTTGATGCCAACTTGGTGATGAACATGCCAAAATCACTCACTGCATTTGGCGGCTATGATGCTGTCACACATGCACTGGAGGCTTATGTTTCAGTTCTGGCGAATGAATACTCTGACGGACAGGCATTACAGGCGCTGAAATTATTGAAGGAGTACTTACCTTCGAGCTACGCCAATGGCGCGAAAGATCCGATAGCCCGTGAAAAAGTCCATAATGGCGCTACCATTGCAGGCATGGCTTTTGCCAACGCATTCCTTGGGATTTGTCATTCAATGGCCCACAAAATTGGTGCGGAATTCCATCTGCCTCATGGTTTAGCTAACGCACTGTTGATCTCAAATGTTGTTCGCTTCAACGCCAATGACAATCCGACTAAGCAAACGGCTTTCTCTCAGTACGATCGTCCGCAGGCACGTCGTCGCTATGCAGAAATTGCTGATCATCTTGGATTAAGTGTGGCAACAGACAGAACGTCAGCAAAAATTGAGAAATTACTGGGCTGGCTTGAAGAGCTGAAATTGCAGTTGGATATCCCGCCATCGATTCAGGCTGCTGGCGTACCTGAGGCCGATTTTATTGCGAAATTAGACGAACTGGCTGTCGAAGCCTTTGATGACCAGTGCACCGGGGCAAACCCAAGGTACCCTCTGATCAAGGAACTAAAAGCTGTCTTACTGGCCTCTTATTATGGCAAGCCTTTTATCGAGGGCGAGACAGTGGAAGGCACAACTGTCATAAAGGAAAGTGTGGATAAGGCCTTCAAAGAAATAGTGATAAAGAAAGCGGAAGTGAAACGGAAAAAAGCAAACGCATAAAGCCAACGTAAAAGGCATTTATGAGAAGAGAAAGCCGGTTTTAACGACTGGCTTTTTCTTTGACTCGGTTAGCCGGGCAGCGTTAACTGGCTGCCTCAAGGATCCTTCCGGTGAAACTGTCATTTGCCACAATATATTCAGCACCATCTATCATATCGTAATTAACCGCAGGGTCCCGACGCAGTTGACCACGACTGTTGGAACGTATGCAGGGCAACACCCCGGCAACGCGAATATTAACGGGCGCGAGCTCCTTTGCCCAGCTTTGTGTCAGGCCTCTTATTACAGCATTTGAGCTGTCAATAGAACGTTCGCTGTCGTCAATAGTGAGGTTATCTGGGATGTTAACGATAACACCATGTCGCCCCTCATTGAGCATACTGAATGCAGCGCCTCGTCCAAAAAGATAGAGATTTGAGGCAACATCTGTAATGTACGTATCTACTGTATCGCTGTTAGCGAGAAGGTTTGGTATATGTCCTGTCTGCCAGTAATTAATGAGCACGTCCACAGCCCCCATTTCGCGACTGACCTGTTGAAAGAATCCACTGATGCTTTCAACACTTTTGTCAGCGAGAGCAAAAGAAAAACAAACACCACCTGACTGTTTGCACAGTTCATAGGTTGCCTGTAATTCCTGGCATTGAGTGTCCACTAAAGCAACGCGTGCGTTGAGCGAGCAAAAGTGTTCAGCCATAGCCCGTCCTGTTGGACTACCTGCGGCAGTGATCACAATTACTGATTTCGCTATATCCATTTTTCTGACCTTTTATGTTGATCTATTTGGACTTATTCAAGGTTTATACACGCTAGCCAACAAGTTAACCCCAGCTTTTTAACTGGTGGATAACAATTTTGGTACATGTTTCGCATTTTTGTTGTGAAACTGCTCATAAAAGTAGTGTGCAAACTGTGTGCAAAATTACAGAACGATAGGTGATGTAAATCGTAGTAAGGGTATAAAGCGTGGAAGGTAAGTTGCTGGTTTTAAAAGAGTATGAAAATAAAAGTCATTAATTATCAATTATTTAAGCATAGCTATTTATTTCTTTAAATCGTCGGGCTTCATTGAGCTGACGATAAAGGTTTGCTGGGTCTAAACCGGTTTCTTTACTTTTTTCGCCTGACAGGCGTCTGCGTTGGTGTCCGGACAAATTATGATAGACATCTTCACCTAAATTGTGGGTTCCCTCGGCAGGAAAATGTAAAGCTGGAGGAGAAACATAGCCGCTAAGCTTTGCACTGGTTAAGCCGGCATAATGAAAAGCGTGAGACTGCTGCTCTGCGCGCTCATAGTCAAGGCTGTCTGCGCTAAGACGCTCTGGTTCAGACAACTGGAACAGGCGGCGGAGCTCGTCGTCTGTCTTTTCTTCTGTACAGACCACTTCAACAGGTTCAGTCTCGGTACTGTCCCCTGACAATAAGGCAAGCATCAGGGCGAAGTCAGATCTCCGTCCCTGTGATACAGCATGGTTTAGTTTATCACCAAGCTGGATATCACTGATTAGCGCTGCTTTGTCTAGGGTGTGTAACTGCATAATACCCAGAAGTGAAAAGGTTGTGATTTACTTATCGGCCTTTTTTTACAGGGCTTTAGCGTAAAAAAGGGAGAAATAGTCTGACTGAATACAAAACGAACAACTCTGGGGCAAAACAGGTATGGGTGTCACAGAACATGTGGTTTAAATATATAAATTTCAGCTTTGAAGTTCCCAGCCTTACACAAGAGAGATAATGGAGCGTATCGCATCAGTACTGGCGTCTCTCTTTCGGTATTTCAGCACCTAGAATCACTGTAAATGAGACAGCGGCGAATCAGTTCGTCCCACACTGTAGTGTGAGTATTCTAAAAATGTATCCAGTGATAACCTACCGCTAATCATTGTATATGGCATTATCCTTTTCCCCGCGGGAACTGTGTTTTTCCATATTGAAGGTGGACGTAAATCAATACTAATCATAATTTTACTGGTTTTATCCGCTACGCTCTAGGACAAGGGGTGTATGCTTAAATGATCAGAGCATATTCATGGGCGAGCAACAGATTCGTCTCCAATGCAGTCTGTACCAATGTTTCCTTGATAGTGACGCAGTCTGCCTACATGACATTTTCACACCATACTTGGGTGCCTGATGGGACAAAATATTTCTTTTGATGATTTGGTGAATGCGAGTCAGCTTTCTTTTTTGCGATGGTTGGTTGCGGGATTAATTGTATGTCTGGTAGCACCCTTGGTGTCGCCCTTCGGATGGCTTTTTATCTTTGTTGAAGGCGTAGATCTCTCGGCATTGGCAGTCGTGCTCTCTTACATCCTGTTTATAGGCCTTCCATTTACCCTAGCTTGGGTGGCACTTTTTTCGCTCATTATCCGTTTTTGGAGCCCACAGTTTTCGAGAAGGTCAGCATTTAAGTGGATGATAGGCGGAGGCATTCTCGGTTTCATTATCGTTGCAGTACCCTCGCTGATCGATGCGGGTGACAACCTTGGTGGTCTATCCATCGCTTATCTCTTGATCAGCGGTCTGGTATGTGGTGCATTTGCGGGCTGGTTGTTTCTAAAAGTACTTCTCTTTGGACGACGCTAAACTCATTAGCCACTGAGTCCGTAAACGGCGTCCTCGATTCTCGTTAATGCTTCGTCCAGTAATGCTCTGGTACAACCGAAGTTTAACCGTACAAATTTTCTGTTGCCAAATTCGATCCCGGGAGACATGCCCACACCCGCCTTTTCGAAAAACAGGCACGGGTTATCTACAGGCAGTTGGCTGCAGTCAATCCAAGCGAGATAGGTTGCCTCAATATGTTGAAGTGTCAGACCCGGAAGCTTGTTTATCACCGCCTCTACCCGGGCACGGTTGCCCCTGAGATAAACAAGCTGCTGTTCAAGCCAGTTATCACCATGTTGGTAGCTGGCAACGGCCGCAGTGTAAGCGAGTAGGCTAACATTCGGAACAATCCCTCTTTTTTCCCGGATGAAATCGGCCCTGAGTTTTTCATTAGCGATGATAGCAAAAGACGCACCGAGCCCGGCAATGTTGAAGGTTTTGCTTGGTGCCATCAAAGTGACGGTTCGCTGTTCAGCATCCTTGTTTAAGCTGGCTATCGGTATGTGAACAAGCTCTTCGTCAAGGATGAGGTCGCAGTGTATTTCATCTGAACAGATAACCATATTATTAGCCTGAGCAAAGGCCAATATGTCCTCAAGTTCCTTCTTTCTGTAAACAGTACCACCGGGATTCAGCGGATTGCAGAAATGTAAGAGTCCCGTATTTTGCGGTAGGTTTGCTTTTGCCGCTTCAAGGTCTATCACCCAACGATTGTCAGAAAGATGGGTGTAAGCTTTGTAGCAAGGTTTTCCAGCCAGTTTGACTGAAGACAAAAAAGGAGGGTAGATGGGAGAGGGAATCATTACCGACTGATCCGGTTCACCCAAAGCGCGCGCTGCTACGTTTAATCCGCAGACTAACCCCGGCAAATAAACAATCCATTCAGGTTTTATCTGCCACTGATACCGCGAGGCCATTCTGTCGATAATTAAATCAGTCAACAGCTTGGGCGAATGCGTGTAACCAAATACACCATGTTCAACACGCTGTTGGAGTGCCTTTATGACGACATCTGGTGTTTTGAAGTCAGTATCCGCAACCCACATAGGCAAAATATCCGTGCCTTGGTACTTATCCCATTTGCTGCTATCAGTGTTCATCCGATCGACAACTTGGTCAAAAAGGCCGTTTTCTTTGTCTTGGAGCGAGTCCGTGCTCATTCGAATAGTGATTCCTATTGGCTTCGATACGTTAAGAATAATCTTTTCTCAGTGGATAATACAGCATTACTTTGAGGCTGATAAATGTGTGTTTTGAGTGAGTAAAGTATTTATCGAGATAACTCAGTAAGCGACTTTTACCAAAAATAAATATACCCTAATTTATTTCTTCAATAATTTTTATAAATAAAAAAATTATAATTAAGCTGATATTAAAATTGTTTTATAATAGTGTGGTTTATAATATATTTTATTTTGTTATATATATAAAATTTTTTTACCTTAATTATTAATTATTAGTTTGATTAATTCCTTTAAAAAGCTATTTTAATCACTAAAATATTCTTTTTAAGAATATTTTATATTGAGCATGATAATAAAATAGGATGATTGAGAGTTTAATCTGTATTTCTTTTTATCAGTATATTAATAAAGGATATATCAATGAAAAAGGAACGCTTTTGTTATATGGATAACCTTCGGGCAACCGCCTTACTTCTTGGGGTGGTGCTTCATTCAGTTCTGGCGTACGCACCGAGATCAACGAATGGTTGGATCTCGAGCACGCCACAACAATACGAATTTTTTGATTATATATTTCTTGTTCTTCGTCCCTGGAGAATGCCGTTATTTTTTATAATTGCAGGTTTTTTTTGTGGGTATCTATTATGTTCACGCTCTACATTTGACGTATTTAAAAATAGAACGTATCGAATTTTTTTACCTTATCTGGTTGGCTTGCCATTTATTGTCTTCGGGCCGTACTTAACTCTTGAAATATGGCAAGAAAAACTCACTAATGTCCCATATTTATTAACGTTACAAGAACAGGGGATGGTATATCTAAACTCTGGACATCTATGGTTCTTGTTTTGCCTATATGAATTTATACTGCTGTTGATAATTTTGGTATATTTGCATCTTTACACCCCATCTGTGACTAAATTTTTTGCTCATCCTGTATCACTCCTTTTTTTCGTGCCAATTGCCATCCTGCCAGCTTTAATGACGGAGTATGTTCCATATCTCACACCGGACAGGCTATATCCACAAGCATGGTCATTTGGATTCTACGGTGTGTTGTTTTTTATTGGTGCCGTTTTATATCAGCATCAATCTGCGATCGACAGGATGATAAAATGGATTGCCCCTCTGGCAATATTTTGTGTCGTGGGCATGATTATCTATTGTCTGGAAATACCGGAGGCTCCGTCTAAAGAGGAAGTAAAATTACTTTGGGCAGGTGACCGACTGATGGGTAATGAGCAGGAAATTTCGCTGCAAATCCTTCAGAGTTTTCTCGTTGTTTATTTGTGTTATCTGTCGCTCGCACTAGGGAAGCGATATTGGTCTAAAGAAAGTCAGGTGATGCGATATTGTGCTGATGCATCCTACTGGGTATATCTGGTCCATGTACCAATAATATTTATGATTCAGATGCCTATGATAGATCTTCATTGGCCTGCATGGATGAAGAGCGCAATGACTCTGACTGTGACTCTAACAATCTCTTTTGTAAGTTATCAAAGCCTTGTTCGTTATACATGGATTGGGAAATGGCTCAATGGTGAGCGTAAAAGAAATAAGGTTGCTGTTGATGTATCGCAATGAAGGGGCTTGCACAGAGCTAACGTTTAGGGCACTACTTGGAGTGCCCTGATGTGATGGTTCACAGACCTGCAAGTTTGTAACTGAGTCCCAAGTAAAAGCTGCTGTACGTCAGATCAGTCTCTGATTTGGCGAAAGGTGAGAGGTATACCAGCGTTGCGGTATCGCTTTCGTAAGCGGCTTTAAATGACACATTTTCAATCGCGGCTGGTGCGTATTCAAGCCCGAGACCCCAATGAAAGCTACCCCCGGATTCTTCTGATGATATGCGTTGTTCTTTTTGGTTGAGGGTTATTCTGCCCAGCCCAGCAACGATAAACGGACGAATGCCTGAACTCAGGCTGTATCCCAAGTTAGCATTCAGCGTCATGGCTGTGGGAGACATAATATCACCCCTGCCATCTGAATATTTCACTGTGCCATAGCTGTTGTATGTTGCCTCAAGAGCAACCATGTCAGTAAGTTGGTAGCCGCCTGTGATTCTGAAGGTATTCCCTTCGGTGTCATAGGTGCTGTTCTGGGAGACCGAAAATGATGGTTCAAAAGAGCTGCGGGTTTCGGCATCAAAGTCGAATGTCCCTGCACCAGCACTAATATAAAGCCCATTTGTATCTGCCATCGCGGAGCCTGATATGAGTAAAGCAATCAGGCCAGTACTTAATAAAACATTTTTCATAATAATGTTTACCCAAGGTTCAGATAATAGCCATCATGGCTTAGTCTGTATTTAAGATTCTGAGGATTAAGTACTGTGAAGAAGTTAAGTTCAATATGTTGATTTATAAAATGTTATTTGTCTCCAAAGGGATCGCTGATAATTAGGATGAGTCTCTCTCCGGGCGTGAAAAATTGTCTCTTTTATAGGGAAGAACCATTGAGAACGAGCAAACACGGTTATCGTGTTTGCTCGTATACAGTTTAACTTTTAAGCAAAAGATCACATCGATAATGATGTCTTAATGTAATCAATTTCTTTCTGCCATATTTGCTGTTGCTGAACTTTCTGATGTCTCGGCTTACGGTTGAGATCCGCTTCCAACAGCGTTTCTAGTTCAATCAGCTTTTCCAATAAATCATCAGTTAAATCAAAGCCCGGACTAGGACTTTCCTTGGCTGCTGGTGACGCTTTTTGGAGCGAAGGATGAAGTGTCGAAACCTCGACCAGTTCTGCATACACTTTGTCGAGATCGTGCCACTCTTCAAGTTTGCCGTCTTTCACCAACCAGAAACGGTTACAACTGGCTTCAATCAAACTACGATCGTGACTGACCAGAATCAGCCCGCCTGCAAATTCACGGATACTGTCTGCCAGCTCTTCTTTTCCCTCTAAATCTAGGTGGTTTGTGGGCTCATCAAGCATTAGCATATGGTAATCCGCCAAGGTTAAGCCGACAAAAAGCAGCCTTGATCGTTCGCCACCACTAAGCCCTTCAACGGTTTGCTGATGTCTGGCGTAGGGAAAACCCGCTTTTATCAGTGCCATTTTAAGGGATTCAGTGGGTAATGGCGCGAACTCACTGAGCGCTTCCATCAGTGTTTGCCGATCATTCAACTGCTGTAACGATTGATCGTAATAACCAAGCTTACTTTTCGGGTGAAGGCGTATTGCTTCATCGAGCAGTGGTCGGCGTTCATCGTCCTGAAGCGCCGAAAATTGCTGCCATAACATTCTGAGTAGGGATGATTTACCTGTCCCGTTCTGGCCAAGAATGGCAACCTTGTCACCGCTTTTTAGTTGAAGCTCAGGCGTGAGATACAAGGCTTCAGCATCGTCAGCAGGGCGAACCTCAACATTGTTTACCTCCAATAGCCTGTTTGCAGGTAACGCCGTACCTTTGAGTTTCAACTGCCACGGAGTGCCTTCAGACAGCTCTGTTTGACTGGCTTTTAACGCTTCTACACGTTTTTCCATTGTCTTGGCTTTTCGGGACAAATCCTCGTTATCGTAGGTGTGACCCCATACAGCAAGGCGCTTAGCACTTTTCGCAACGCGGTCTATCTCTTTCTGCTCTTCCTTGAAACGCGCCTCGTCAGCTTCATCCATTGCGGATAGCTCTGTACGGGCGGCCGAGCAAGGTAGTCCAAAGCTGTGCAATGTCCGATCGCGCATAATCCAGGTTGCATCGGTAACAGCATCCAATAACTTCTGATCATGAGAAACCAGCAAAAATCCCCCTTTGAATGCCTTCAGAAAGCGTTCAAGCCAAAACAGGGTAGGGAGATCCATGTGGTTGCTGGGTTCGTCCAGTAACAACAGATCAGGGTTATTGATCAATGCTCTGGCAAGCAGTAAGCGAGTGTGTTCTCCGCCACTTAGTGTACCTGCCGTTAAACTCATGTCTGCCTGATTAAAACCCATTTCATTCAGCAGAACATCAACACGCCAGATATCAGTTTGTTTTTCCTCATCAGAAAGACGTTCTGATACGGCCTGATGTATGGTTAACGCTGAGAGTGCAGGCGGTAAGTGCTGCTCGATATACTCAATATGACAATGCTTCGCGAGACTGATGTCACCTTCTTCAGCCGTGATTTTACCGGTTAATAGTTTTAACAGGGTACTTTTGCCACAGCCGTTATGGCCAACGAGTCCGATACGATCACCTCTGGAAACGGTGAAAGTAATATCGTCCAACAATGGGCCAGAAGTTGTGTGGTAAGAAACCTGTTTTGCAGATAATAGTGTGCTCATCGCATGTACTCGAATCGTCGGTGCGAGAGGCACCAGAAGTCAGAATTGCTGACAACAACCCGTAATGCTTGAGGGAAGGTTATTTACTTTGTTGATTGCTTCGCTCAAGCCAGGTTATCGCAGCATGAAAGCGCGAGTGCTTGAGTGGCGAGCATTACCAAAGAAGTGTATATGCTTTGTTACACATACATTCATGACCAGTTCCTCCCTTATTGTTAATGATTCCATACAAGTGACACTAAGAAAAGGCACTGAAATAGGCAAGAAAGTGGACAGATTTTTTAGGTGCTGGTAACAGTTTGACTCGTTTTAGAAAGAATCCAGCTTATCTGGGTAACAAAAAAGACGCCAAATGGCGTCTTTTTCGATTCTACTAGACTCGTTCGAATTAATCTGGATTCTTGGCGACCAGGATGGCGCGTTTCGGCGCTGGGTAACCCTCAACAGTCTTGGTTAGGTCGTCTTGATCCAAGTATTCAGGTAACGAATTGTGTGTCATCCAGTTGGTCGAGCGTTGTTCATCTGTGGTCGTGACACATTCATCGACGATACGAACTTCAGTAAAGCCCACTTTCTCCAGCCAGACTTTCAGTGCCTTGGCTGACGGGAAGAAGTACACATTCCGCATTTGCGCGTATCTGTCGGTTGGCACCAGCACCGCATTTTCATCGCCATCGATAACCAGTGTTTCAAGCACCAGTTCACCGCCTTTCACCAACTGATTTTTAAGTTGTATCAGGTGGTCAAGCGGCGAGCGTCTATGGTAGAGCACGCCCATGCTGAAAACGGTATCAAATGCTTTTAGCTCAGAAAGTTTTTCAATGCCCAAGGGTAGAAGGTGTGCCCGTTGGTCATTGCCCATTAGGCGACGAATAGCTTCAAACTGCACAAGGAACAGCTCTGAAGGGTCGATCCCAACTGTCAGCGCTGCACCTTCACCGAGCATACGCCACATGTGATAACCGTTACCACAGCCGACATCCAACACATAGCGCCCCTTAAGTGGTGAGATGTGCGGCAGTACGCGATCCCATTTCCAATCAGAGCGCCACTCAGTATCTATATGGAGGCCATGAACGGTATAAGGCCCTTTTCGCCACGGGTGGAAACTGCGAAGCAGGTTTTCAAGTTTTGCCTGATGACCCGGTTGTAAATCGCTGCCTGAACCTATGGTCACGCTGTCTTTCAACTCGACAGTAGAGGGAGCATCTGTCGGGATCTTTTTCAGTACCCGAAGCCACTTTGGCATATCGCCATGCGGGAGATCTTGCCATTCTGCTAGTTGACTGGGTAACACAGTCAGCCAGTTCTGCAGGCGGTTTTTTGCAATTAGTTGATAGAAATCAGAAAAATCAAACATGCATTTTCTTTTTGTTAATCAGCTTTAAAGGATGTCGTTTTTGAGCTGTTGTTGCTCACGTCAAAGCACATTACTTAATGGCGAACATCGACCCGAAGTTAAAACACTGAAACCAGACAGCGACACTGCTAAAACCGATCTTGTTCAGGCGTTGTTTATGACAGTCTATGGAGTCTGGACGCATCACATTTTCCAGTGCACTGCGTTTTTGGCTAATCTCCAGTTCGCTATATCCATTGGCACGCTTGAAGTCATGGTGGAGATCAATCAGCAAATCGTTCGCGGTTTCGTCGCCAAAGCTGTATTTTTCACTGATGATAAGAATTCCACCCGGTTTTAAACCGCTGTAGATTTTTTCTAATAATGCTTCACGATCGTCCGGTGACAGAAATTGAAGGGTGAAGTTCAAGACAACAACTGAGGCGTTGTTGATATCGATATGACGGATGTCGGCTTCAATCACCTCAACATCAGTATCGGAGCGGTAAGCACTTAGATGCAATTTACAACGCTCAACCATGGCTGGAGAGTTATCGACGGCAACGATGTGGCAGTTTTCAGCGCGAATATGACGTCGCATAGACAACGTCGCTGCGCCCAGTGAGCAACCTAAATCGTAGACATGACTGTCATCACTGGCGAATCGCTCTGCCAGCATGCCAATAGCGGAAATAATATTGCTATAGCCCGGCACAGAGCGTTGTATCATGTCCGGAAAGACCTCCGCTACGTTTTCATCAAACGTGAAATCCCCCAGCTTCTCAATCGGCGCAGCAAAAATACTATCGCGGTTGGCCATATCTATCTGCCTCAACATAAACAAAGTCGGTATGTCTCACTCTGCGTACACCCCGACTGAAAAGAGCATGGAGGCACTTCCGTCAGCCTCCGAAAAGCGGCGTATTGTAGTGAATTTTAGAGCAGAAGTCTTTAAATGGTTTGTGTCGAAATTATCTGTAATCTTTAGCAGGTTAGGGTGGTTGGAGTTTAGTGCTTGCTTCAATTCCGTGTTATAACAACTGAAGTTAGTGAAAAAATGCCATTCGCAAAGGATATCAGCGACAGTGTTAAACAATCTACTCTGCGAGAGTCAATACGGCCTGACACGGAAACAGCAGGCACTCATCGAGCGTGAAAAAGAGTTGCTGGGCATCGCCCATAACGTGGTGAAGAAAGAGGGTTTTACTGGCCTCACAATGGATAAAGTAGCGTCAGCCAGTGCTTATTCTAAAGGTACTGTCTACAACCATTTCTCCAGTAAAGAAGATCTGATAACTGCCTTAGCCATTATGGCACTGTCGCAGGAGATGTCGCTGTTCAAACGCGCTGTAATGTTTGACGGTAATTACCGTGAAAAACTTATGGCAGTGCATGCCGCTTACGCGCTCTTTTTCCGTCTGGAGCCCGCGCTGGCAAACTGTATTCTTTCCTGCCGAACTCCGACGGTGACAGAAAAAAGCTCGCCCGAAAGACTGGAAGGTTTGCGGAAACTGGAAGATGAACTTCTGTCGCTATGCGACGAGCTGGTCAAATCTTGTTTAAAGACCGGTGAGCTGAGCGATGTAAGTGGGATACATCCGTCTTCGATTGTCTTTGCCAATTGGGCAATAGGTTTTGGTGCTAACTCACTATATAACAGCGCACCGGATTCGGAATGTATCAAGCGACTGAGATCTGACCATCCAATTCTTGATTCCTTAAACCTTCTATTGGATGGCGTTGGCTGGAAGCCCCTTTCTACTGATTTCGACTACGCTGCTTCTTGGCAACGAGTCATGGATGAGATTTTTCCTGAGGAATTTTCACTTATCAGTCAGAGTTATTGACCACTCTACTCAAATACTTTTTCCATTGCATTTCTTGTTATTCAGCCGCAATAGTCGGCTGCCTTAGATCCCTTTTTATTCATCATCACTATTAATTTAGTGAATTATTAATAATAAGAACCCACTAAAAATGTCTTCTTTTCTAGTCAGTATGAAAGCGAACCTTGCGTTGCTAATTTTTTGAGCGGATCGGCGGCCTTCAGTCTCTGAGCCACTCCGGGTTCAATGCCTTCTCTTTTTCATTGATATTTACTGACTTTTAGTCTGGTACAACCAGTTGGACATCCTCTTCTCACTGGGTATTTCAGTGTCGTTTCATCAGTGGTTCTCTGTGCAAAAAATGTTCTAGTATGGCGATTTGGCAGGAATTCAGAAAGGACCTCTGACAATGTCATCTGTCAGTAGTGTCTGCCGCATTTTATTTTTTGAGTGGGGATATTTTGATGATTGACATGCTAGTTAGTTTGCCAGGAAAAAGGCCTAAGTTGTTTGTTATGGTCACGCTACTGGTCGTTTTTCTTTGTTCGATCGGACTTAAAGATCTTTATTTCCGTGGTGACTACAAGGTGTTTTTTCACGACGACAGTCCAGAAATTTCCGCATTTACTGAGCAGAGTGACAGATTTAGTCCATCCCAGGGGATGGTGATTGTCCTTCAGGATCCCAGCGGGGATATATTTAACGCTGAGACCCTGAGTTTGATAAGAGACCTGACGGAAAAAGGCTGGTTATTTCCATATGCTGTTCGGTCAGTCTCGGTCGCGAACTTTCAACACACCTCAGCGGTCGGTGACGACATGGTCGTGGAACCTTTGGTCGGCCCAGATAACCCTCTTACTGCGGCGGATATTAGCCATATTAAAGACATCGCAATGGCCGATCCCAATATCCACGGGGGGTTGATTTCCAAATCAGGCGATTTAGCGCTTGTCAGTGTGTCAGTTCGACTACCTGAGACGGGCAACCTGACCGTACAGGTAAAAGAAATTGTTGACCATACCAATGCGGTGATTGCTGAGGCACAAAAGAAGGCTCCCAACCTGATCTTTCGAAAAGGCGGAAGTATCGCGCTCAACGATGCGTTTACCACTGCAGCTGAAAAAGATGTAGAAACGCTCATCCCCATGATGTTTTTTGCTGTCATGGTCTTTCTGGGTTTTTTATTGAAGTCATGGCGCTTTGTTTTTGCCACCATGGTGTGCTGGCTTTATCCGTATCGGCAACAATGGGACTCTTGGGATGGAGTGGTCATTATTTATCTAATATCACTGTTGGCGTACCCATGTTGCTGCTCACGTTGGCGGTAGCAGATTGCGTTCATATCATCACTGGCTATATTCATGGGCTTCACAGGGGTAAAAGCCAAAAAGAAGCCATTGCGTACACGCTTGAGCTGAATTTCATTGCGTTGTTGGTTACCTCAGTCACCACTTCTTTTGGTTTCCTGATGATGAATGCCTCGGTATCGCCCGTCTTGGTTGATTTTGGCAACCTTGCTGCTGTCGGTGTCATGATAGCGTTTGTTCTGTCGATCACCCTATTGCCGGCGTTATTGGCAATCATGCCGGTAAAGGTCACTGCCACAAACATGGAAGTAGACGACCAATCTATGCTGTCGCTTGCTGAATGGGTTATCGCGCATCACCGAAAAATACTGCCTTTCTCTGCGTTGATTGTACTTTTGGGCGCTGTATTGATGATGCAGAATCAGCTCAACGATGAGTTGGTCAAATATTTCAACGAGGGGAGTGAATACCGCGAAGATGCCGATTTCTTTGAGAATCAAGTCGGGAATACCACGCTTTCAATCACCTTTGACACCCAACAAGACCAAGGCATCACGAAGGTTGAGTTTCTCAAAACACTGGATACGTTAACCGAGTGGCTTTATGAACAACCGGAAACGAACCATGTATCCAGTATTGTTGATGTGATGCGACGCCTCAATAAGAATTTTAATGGTGACCAGCCAGAGTATTATCGAATCCCTGACACTGATGAGCTCGCTGCGCAATATCTATTAATGTACGAGATGTCCTTACCCTATGGGCTCGATATGAACAGTCGAATTGATATCGGAAAGTCAGCTGTTCGAGTGACGGTGATCATGAAAAGTCTGGGCAGTCAGGAAATGATTGCGATGGAGGAAAGGATAAGAGACTGGATGGCGGTGAATGCGCCGCAGTACAACTATACGATCACTGATCTGGCAGTCATGTTTGCCCACATTGGTGCGACCAATATGGCGAGTATGCTGGTCACGCTTCCTCTGGCGCTTCTTGTGATCTCTTCCTTGTTAATCCTCGCTCTGCGCTCATGGCGACTCGGTATCATCAGTCTGATCCCCAACTGCTCACCCATTATCGTAGGTTTTGGTATCTGGTTCTTGATCTCTGGTGAAATAAATTTGGCTGTTTCCGTTGTTATTTCAATGACCTTGGGAATAGTCGTTGATGACTCCGTCCATTTTCTCAGTAAATACCGTACGGCCAGAATGTCAGGAAAGTCGCCCGAGGACGCAATTCGCTATGCTTTTGTTACGGTCGGTCGTGCACTCTGGGTAACAACCGTGGTATTGGCGACAGGATTCAGCATATTGGCAACATCCGAATTTGTGCCTAATTCTAGTTTAGGGCTACTTAGTGGCGTTGTTATTGTGATCGCCCTCCTGGGAGATTTCTTCATGCTGCCTGCTATTTTGCTCCTCACTGATCGAAAAGTGTATCAAAAAAAGGTTCAGAAACATCCGGAGCGACAATACGAGTAACAACAAGGAGATAAAATGCATCGCTGGTTATTATTATTCCCGTTTCTTATTATTTCTACTGTTGCCGAGGCATTGGAAGCCGAGGCCGAGGCATCAATAGAATATCGTCAGTTTTTCAGAGAAGGGGCGCTGGGACAGAAAACGCCCCAGTTTTCCGCCACTTTCTTGCCGACATTGTATTGGGAGAGCGAAGAGGGGGGACATTCAATCACCTGGACAACGCTCTTTCGGGCTGATTCACTCGATGAAAACCGGTCTCACATTGACGTACGGGAAGCCTACTACCAGACATATTTTGACTTGTATGGCAGCCTGGGGGAACTGGCTCTGAAAGTCGGTGCGGCTCAGGTGTTTTGGGGAGTGACCGAATCACAAAATATTGTCAATGTTATTAATCAGTCAGATCTGGTTGATAATGTGACTGGTGAAAAACTGGGTCAGCCAATGATTAACGTCAATCTGGATTCTGAGTTCGGCTTTCTCGAATTGTACGTATTGCCTGTGTTCCGTGAGCGCACTTTTGCCAGTGAATCCGGTCGTTTGGCCTTCCCCGGCGTTGTAAATAATCCGATTTATGAATCGTCCCGCAGGCAAAAGAAAATTGATTTAGGTTTTCGCTACTCCTACAGCTTTGACAGTTGGGACATCGGTTTTTCTGCCTTTACGGGCACCAACCGCGAACCCTATTTTGCTGCTCAGGTAAACACACCGGTCGATGAAGATCTGTCCACTGACATCAATATTGTTCCCTACTATGCAAAGATGACTCAGCTTGGCATTGATTTTCAGGCCTTCATTGGCGACTTTACCTGGAAGCTTGAGGCGATACGGCGTGAGAGTCTGGTCAACCATACAGCGGTGACCACGGGCTTTGAGTACACATTTGTCGGCATCTTTGATACTGACAATGACCTTACCCTTTTCTCAGAATATCTCTACGACAGTCGAGATCCAACAGGGCCTGTCAGTATTCAACTTGACCGCAACACGCAAGTATTACTATTGATTTCGGATACGCTTTTTGGTGGTTTACTCACACCAGACTTTGATGCGTTGGCTGATGAGCGCCGGATTCTGCCAACGTTTGCAAACAATGACATATTCACCGGTGCACGTTGGGTGTTGAATGATATCAATGGCACGGAAGTGCGTGTCGGCTGGTTAATGGATATCGAGTACATTACCTCTCATCTTCTTCAATATGAAGTCTCGGGACGTTTTGATGAAAGCTTGTCATGGAAAGTAGAGGGGACTTTTTTCAACAGTGAAGATAAACAAGATCCACTTTTTGGTGTGAAGGATGATGATTTTGTTAAGGCCGCGTTGACTTACTATTTTTAACTGCGGATTGCTTGATGTGTCAGCTTATTCTTGTGAGGTGATTGCTCTTAATCACTATGCCCTCCATTGCCATCAAGCAATATCGAATCCCCAGAATAATAACGTCTCAAACTGGTTCGTAGGAGGTATATAAATATTTCTTCTACGTATATGTGTTTTTATCAAAGATTAACTCCATTTTATTCTAACAAATGAGAATAAGACTGTTTTTGTCTAGATTGATAGTCATAATTTTAAAAAAGAAAAATGACACTTATTATATTTAAATATCTGATAATAAAATAAAAAAACGAGTTCATCATAAATATTATTGGTTATTTATCCGAACGCTTACCATCTTTATGAAGTGGTCTAACCAGTTGGACAAAATGTAATTGTTACTAATGAATAAGCAATTCCCTCCATTTATTTTGTGTCACTAAGTGTACTAGCATGGCTGCCAATAAGTTAATCAATAATAAGTTCGGCTGATATCCACTTCTTTTAAATTCAGGCGCTATTTGTGAGGACACAATGATCCGAAATATGCTTTTTAAATGGCCAGTACATTATCCATGGATTTTCTTGATCGGAATTATGACGCTTGTAGCCGTATCGTCTTACGGAGCCAAGAACCTATATTTTCGTGGCAGTTACAAAGTGTTCTTCCACGATGACAGCCCTGAAATCTTGTCACTGGATAAAATTCAAAACCGATTTGCAGTTAACCAGGGAATAAGCATTGCTCTGGAAAACAAAAACGGAGACATATTCAATCAATCCACACTGCGAATAATCCGGGAGTTAACTGAGCGAGGTTGGCAATTGCCTTACGCGGTAAGGTCTTCATCTATCGCAAACTTTCAGTATACCTCTGCAGATGGTGATGATTTAAAGGTTGAACCTCTAATATCCATGGATAACCCTTTGGGCAAGGAAGAGATTGCATTTATCAAGCAGACAGCCATGTCTGACCCCAATTTGCGAGGGGGATTCATTTCTCCAGAAGGTGATGTGGCTTTAACGACCTTTACGGTGAAATTACCAGAAGATGGAAACCTGACTCAGCAAACGCAAACGATCATCTCGCACGTTGACGCGCTCATTGCCGAGTTTCAGAAGGAAGACCCGACACTGGTTTTTCACAAGGTTGGCACCGTAGCGTTTAATGCGGCCTTCATTGACGCCGCAATACATGATGTCAAATTTCTCATTCCTTTGATGTTCAGTGTGGTGATCATTTTTCTTGGTTTTCTACTCAAGTCGTGGCGATTTGTGTTTGCGACCATGATGGTTTTGACCGGGTCTGTATGTATTTCGATGGGCTTACTGGGTTGGGCAGGGCACTTTTTATCGAATATGACCATAGGCTTACCCATGCTGCTGTTGACGCTGGCCGTTGCTGATTGTGTTCACATTATTACTGGATATGTGAACGGACTTAATCAGGGAAAAAATCAGCGTGAGGCTATCTCGTATAGCCTTGAACTCAACTTTACCGCCCTTCTGGTGACTTCTGTTACTACATCATTTGGTTTTCTAATGATGAATGCATCCGTTTCTCCTGTGCTGGTGGACTTCGGTAACCTGTCTGCGCTGGGTGTAATGGTTGCCTTTTTACTGTCCATCACTCTTCTCCCTGCACTCCTCGCTATTTTGCCTGTAAAGGTTAACCGTTCTGAATCAGGCAAACAGGATCAGGTGATGCTTGGTTTGTCTTCATGGGTAATAAGGCACCACAAGAAAATCCTTCCTATCTCAGCAATCGTTGTATTGGGAGGTGGATTTTTAATGAGCAAAAATCAACTGAACGACGAGATGATCAAATATTTCAAACCGGGCAGTGAGTTCAGAGAGACGGTCGATTTCCTTGACGAGCGTGTTGGAAACTCAACCGTGAGTATTATTCTCGAGTCGGGTGAACAACAGGGTGTCACTCAGGTACGCTTCCTCAAAAAGTTGGACGAATTGACCACCTGGCTGGATCAACAGCCTGAAGTGAATTTCGTTTACAGTCTTTCTGACGTGGTAAAGAGACTTAATCAAAACCTTAATGGCGATGAGTCCGCCAGCTACCGATTGCCTGAAAATGATCAATTGGCCGCTCAATATCTATTGTTGTACGAGCTGTCGTTACCATATGGTCTGGACTTAAACAGCCGAACCGACATTGATAAATCGGCTGTAAGGGTATCGGTGATCATGAAAAGTCTTGGCAGCGCGGAAATGCAGGACTTCGAAAAGCGCGTCGAAGACTGGCTGGATGCCCGCGCCCCAGAGTACAGATATCAGATTTCGGATTTATCGGTTCTGCTTGCTCATATTGGAGAAAGCAATCTTGCCAGCATGTTGGTGACATTGCCTATAGCCATTATTGTTATTTCATCCCTGTTAGTACTAGCCTTGCGTTCGTGGCGGCTTGGGATACTGAGTTTGATACCGAACTGCGCGCCTATCATTGTCGGTTTCGGAGTATGGTTCTTGGTCTATGGTGAGGTGAATCTGGCGGTGTCTGTGGTGATCTCCATGACCCTAGGTATTGTTGTAGATGATACCGTTCACTTTCTAAGCAAGTACCAGTTGGCAAGAAAGGAGGGTAAAACGGTAGAAGAAGGGATCCAATATGCCTTTGTGACGGTCGGCAAAGCGCTGTGGGTTACAACGGTCGTCCTTGGTTCCGGCTTCGCTATACTCGCATTTTCAGATTTTATTCCCAATGCCAGCTTGGGCACGCTGAGCACAGCTGTGGTTTTGTTTGCCCTACTCGGAGACTTTTTCATGTTGCCAGCATTATTGATGCTGATTGACAGAAAGCCTTACAAGCGAGCGGAAGAGCAGCTTATTGAACAACGAACTTGATAGTCCATTTCGATTACATAGACAAGTGAGGTGGGTAGTCTTCAGCTTTGTTGACACTCTTGTTGTCACTTTGTCTCATATCGGGGAAAAGGGCTTATGGTGATTCATCGATAATTTCAGCAGTCTTGGTTATCAGGGCTGCTGTTTTTTCCAAAATTACTGAGTGTGTTCAGAACACGTATCGTTAAGCTTGTTGAATGTTGCAGCCATTTTTTCTATATGCATCAATCTTCGATTTATCATTTAATGAAAAATTGGTATTTCAGCTTGTTTCTCCCTCAAGTCAGGGAATGACAAAAAAGTTTCAGCTTCAATCAAGGTCTGGCTAGGCAAACCGTTCTTCACCACTAAATAAAACGTTTTGCATTATGTAAAATCAGATGCTGTCTATTTTTCAAGTGCATATAAGCTAATAACCATATATGCAAAAGCTATTCGTTTATTATCTTCCATTCTAAATATTGAGAATATTATGTTTATTGACTAAAAAAATAGTCAATAGCACGTTAAAAGCAACTGATTTTCTCAACTTATCAAATCTGGCTACGACTGGTGTCAGAGCGGTAGCCCACTTTTTTACCGCTACTGATCCCTTACTAATATACAACGTGATGAATGGTATAAGCAGTTAGGCATATTCGAGCTCACCTCCGAGAGGACGGCACTTCTTCCTATTTATTTGTGATTGAAGAATGTACTAGCATGGCGAGCAGTAATGACTGTTTAGAGTATTACTCCTAACACTTCGACACATTGAGTGTGCTATTTGCGAGGAATTTATGCTCCGGAATATGCTTTTTAAATGGCCTGTTCAGTTCCCATGGATGGTTCTGATAGGTGTTTTGATATGTGTTGGCATTTCTTCTTTTGGTGCTAAGAATCTGTATTTTCGGGGTGGTTACAAAGTCTTCTTTGACGACAACAGCCCGGAGCTGATTGCAATTGATAACATGCAAAACCGTTTTACCGCTAACAATCAGGGGATTGGTATTGTCGTCTACAATCCCAACGGTGATATTTATAATAAAACGACGCTAAATATCATCAAAGAGATCACTGAAAAAGGCTGGACATTGCCTTTCGTCACGCGGTCTGAATCTCTCGCAAACTATCAGCATACTCAGGTAGAGGGAGATGATTTAAGAGTTAATCCGCTGATTGGCGATGACAACGCATTAAGCGAACAGGATATTGCTTTTATCAAGCAAGTCGTGAAGTCATCGCCCAATCTCAATGGTGGGTACATTTCTTCAGATGGTCAGCTCGCCTTAATCACACTCGCGATGAAGCTTCCCGTTAACGATGATGTCTCCGGCCATATCACTGAAATCATCGAGCACGTTGATCGACTGATTGCTGATGTTCAGCCAAAGAACCCGTCGCTCATCTTTTTTAAGTCAGGTGCCGTTTCCTTCGAAAATGCGTTCTTCAATGCTGCAGTCAACGATGCCACATTTCTCATCCCGCTAATGTTTGTCATCGTCATCATTTTTCTGAGCCTATTGTTGAAGTCTTTTCATTTTGTCTTCGCCACGATGACAGTGCTCGTTGGGTCGGTGCTGGTGTCAATGGGCCTACTTGGCTGGGTGGGACATTTTCTCTCGAATCTGACGATGGGCATTCCAATTTTACTACTGACGCTGGCCGTTGCTGATTGCGTTCACATCATCACTGGTTACATCAACGGTCTGCATCAGGGAAAAAGTCAACGAGAAGCCATTTCCTATAGTTTAGAGCTGAATTTTGTTGCGCTGCTGGTGACTTCTGTCACGACCTCTTTTGGCTTTCTTATGATGAATGCCTCTGCGTCACCTCTTTTAGTAGACTTCGGCAACCTGGCAGCATGCGGCGTCATGGTCGCTTTCATCCTCTCTATCACTTTACTGCCTGCACTATTGGCGATACTGCCGATAAAAGTATCAGCATCAGAATCTGATGTGAAAGATAACACTATGCTGAAGCTGTCCTCATGGGTGATCGCGCATCATAAAAAAGTCTTGCCTATTTCTGTGCTCATCGTGTTAACAGGCGGCTTTTTGATGAGCAAAAACCAGCTTAATGATGAATTAGTAAAGTACTTCAAACCCGGCAGTGAGTTCAGAGATTCTGTCGACTTTCTGGATGACCGACTTGGTAATTCGACGATGAGTGTGGTCATTGAAACGGGTAAGGCACAGGGCATTACTCAGGTTGAATTCCTTAGCACTCTCGATGACTTTATCCGTTGGCTTGATGAGCAACCTGAAGTCAATTTTGTCTTCAGTTTTACTGACGTAGTCAAACGGATCAATCAGAACATGAATGGCGGTGATGAGACATTTTATCGAGTGCCGGATAATGATCAGCTGGCTGCCCAATACCTACTGCTCTACGAGATGTCTCTTCCATATGGCCTTGATCTGAACAACGACACAGACATCAGTAAATCCGCTGTGAAAGTCCCTATGTTGCTAAGGAGTCTTGGCAGCAAAGAAATGCAGAATTTCGAAAAGCGTGTAGAGAATTGGCTTGCAACCAATGCCTCACAATATGAGTTCAAAATTTCGGACCTATCCGTCTTATTCGCCCACATTGGTGAGACAAATCTCGACAGTATGCTAATGACCTTACCGATTGCTTTAGTAGTCATATCGGCGCTCCTCATTATGGCATTAAGGTCTTGGCATCTAGGCTTATTAAGCCTGATACCGAATTGCTCGCCAATTATTGTTGGTTTTGGGGTTTGGTACCTTGTATATGGCGAGGTCAATCTCGCTGTTTCAGTCGTCATCTCTATGACCTTGGGTATCGTCGTTGATGATACGGTGCATTTCCTCAGTAAATATCAAACTGCGAGACGCGAAGGGAAAACCGTTGAAGAAGGCATTCAATATGCTTTTGTGACAGTCGGAAAAGCTTTGTGGGTAACGACTGCGGTACTGGGTTCAGGTTTCGCTATTCTCGCTTTTTCAGAGTTCATTCCCAATGCCAGTCTCGGCACGCTCAGTTCTGTTGTGGTTGTCGCTGCCTTATTGGGAGACTTTTTTATGTTACCGGCGCTGCTGCTTCTCATTGATAAAAAACCTTACAAACAAAAAGAGCGTCGTTTTTTCCAAGGGACTGAATTTAAACAGGGGACGTAAATAATGAAAAAATTGTGCGCGTTACTCACAGTAATGATGCTTTATATACCCACAGCGAAAAGCCTTGAGGCTTCCGCTGAGTTATCGTTCGAAACCCGACAATTTTTTTCAAGTGGTGAAAGTCGAAAAGAAGATGGCCAGTATTCAATAGCATTCAAGCCCTCATTATTCTGGGCGAGCGAAGAGGGCGGCCACACTCTGGTATGGACATCGATGTTTCGTGCAGATTCATTAGACAGAAACCGCTCTCATATCGACCTCCGTGAAGCCTATTATCAAAATACCTTCGATTTCGACAATGCTGAAATGACACTCAAGGTTGGTGCGGCTCAGGTTTTCTGGGGGGTAACAGAGACGCAGAATATCGTTGACGTGATCAATCAATCGGATCGTGTGGATGCGGTTTTCGATGAAAAACTGGGGCAACCGATGATCAATACTAACTTCGATACGGAGTTGGGTTACTTTGAATTTTATTTAATGCCCTATTTCCGGGAAAGGACCTTCGCAAGTGAGGATGGAAGGCTCGGGTTACCCGGCCTGAAAACAGATGCGCTCTACCAATCGAGTCGCGGTGCGAGAGAGTTGGATACGGCCTTTCGGTATTCCTATAGCTTCGATACATGGGATGTTGGACTGAGTTATTTTCACGGCACTAACCGCCAACCCTTTTTTGCCGCTCAAGTGTCGTTGTCAGATGAATTCCCGCCTCAGATTCCACTTAGACCTGATTTAGCATTACTGCCTTTCTATGCCGAAATGGAACAGGTCGGCCTTGAATTGCAGGCATTTTCAGGCGACTGGACTTGGAAATTGGAGGCTATTTACCGAGACAGTATTATTCATCACACCGCAGTGACAGCAGGGTTCGAGTATCCGTTTGTGGGTATCGCCGGAGGTGATTCAGAAGCCATCATGTTTGTTGAATATCTCTACGATACGCGCAAGCCAATGGGGCCTGTTGACGTCGTACTGGATGACAATACAAGGTTAATACTTCAAATCGCAGATACCTTTTTCGGTGCGCCCATTCCCATTGATACCTCAGGTCAAGACAGAAAGCTGAGCCCTACATTTGCCCAAAATGATATTTCGACTGGTTTCCGTTGGGCATTAAATGATCTGAACGGAACGGAGATTCGAGCTGGCGTGATTGTCGATTTGGACAACCCATCGTCAAATGTCATTACGCTTGAGGCATCTTCTCGCATCAATGAAGACTTTAAATGGGAAGTATCCTCGTTAATTTTCAACACTGATAACGAGGAAGACCTAATCAGTCCACTAAAAGACGAGGATTATATTCAACTTCTCTTAACTTATTACTTCTGAGGCAAACACAGAGCATTAAGCATGAGACGCTAATAAACATAGATTTGTAAAAACGACGAGGGAGAGGAATCGGGTGTTTAGACCGAAAGAATACAGGCTACTTTCATGAATAGGCTTTCGCAATGGTCGATTGTTCATCCTGTTTGGTGTATTGGCATTGCGCTTTTCTTCGTCTTGTTCGCCTCGATTGGCGCAAAGAACCTCTACTTTCGTGGCGATTATAAGGTGTTCTTTGAGCAAGACGATCCAAAGATGTTGGCTTACCAAAACGAAACGGCGACATATAGCAACGCTGACGGTCTGATAATCGTTCTTTCCCCCGCTGACGGGAATATTTTTACCAAGAAAAATCTCTCTCTCATCAGAGAGCTTACCGAGTCTGCATGGCTTATTCCATACAGTAACCGAGTGAGCTCCGTCACCAACTACCAACACACGTCGGCTGAAGATGATGATTTAGTGGTAGAAGATTTAGTCCCAGATTATCGACCGCTTAATGCCAAGCGCATTGATTACATACGGCGTATTGCTTTGTCTCAGCCAGAAGTGAGTGGTGCATTAGTTTCTGTTAGGGGAGACGTTGCGGCGATATCTGTCAGTATGTTTTTAAAAGATGGGGATCAGACAGGTCAGTTTTATGAAGCGACAAGGTATGTTGAACGTCTGTTAGATGACATCAAGAAAACGCATCCTGATGTTGAATTTCATCTAATCGGGAACGCAGCAATCAACACCGCTTTTTTTGAGGCAGCGACCAGTGATGCGACTACACTGATTCCACTGATGTTTATCACTGTTACCCTTTTTCTAACATTTATGCTGGCTTCGTGGCGGTTAATGTTAGCTACCTTACTGATCATTATCACCACCAACACAGCGACTCTTGGCTTACTGGGATGGTATGGACATTATTTGACAAACGGTACGGTAAATATCCCTACGTTGCTAATGACCCTTGCGATAGCCGATTGTGTGCATGTGATCACCACATATGTTCATGCTTTGAGGGAGGGAAAACAGAAAGTTGAAGCGTTGACTGACAGTTTGTCGCTGAATTTCATGGCGCTGCTAATAACGTCAGTCACGACAGCAATTGGTTTTTTGACTATGAATGCCTCGACATCACCGGTACTCAGCGAATTCGGTAATCTCGCTGCCATCGGGGTCATGATCGCATTCATTCTCTCGATTACTTTGCTGCCCGCGATACTGGTCCTACTCCCGGCTGACAGCTTTCATGGGAAAAAAGCTCAGCAGGGCAAAATAATGGTGAGATTGGCAGATAGCGTGATCACCCATCATAAAAAATTGCTGCCAATAGGTGCCGTGGTTGTATTGCTGAGTGCATTTGCTTTGCTGAAAAATGAGATAAATGACAATCCAGTGCAGTACTTCGATTCTGATAATTCCTTCAGACAATCAGCAGAGTACACAGAAAAACGACTGAGCGGCATGGCACGTATTGGGGTGTCGGTCAGTTCGGGTAAACCCCAGGGGATCACAGAGCCTGAGTTTCTTCGACACATAGAGGAATTTACTGATTGGGCAAGACAGCAACCTGAGATTGATCATGTCTCAAGCATCACAGATATCTTCAAACGTTTAAACCGCGATATGCACGGTGGAGATACTGAATATGATCGACTACCTCCCGACTCGGCGCTGGCTGCCCAGTATTTGTTGCTGTTTGAGCTCTCGTTGCCCTACGGACTCGATCTTACCAATCAACTGAATATTGATAAGTCATCAACGCTTGTTTCTCTTATCGTAAAGAATTTGGGAAGCAAAGAGCTGGTTGCCCTGGAGAGCAGAATAAATGAATGGTTCTCCAGCCATACTTCTTCCTGCACTAAGTGCACTGTGTCTATCACGGGTACGTCACTCATGTTTGCCCATATTGGCGAGACCAACATGATCAGTATGTTACAAACTTTACCCGTCGTACTTGTGTTGATTTCTCTGCTGCTTATTTTTGCCTTGCGTTCTCTCCGGCTCGGAGTGATCAGTATTCTGCCAAACGCCATCCCTGCTGTGATTGGTTTTGGTTTTTGGGGGATGATTTCAGGTGAAATCAATCTTGGGTTATCCGTTGTCACCACCCTGACACTTGGCATAGTAGTGGACGATAGCGTGCACTTTTTAACCAAGTATCGCTATGCACGTCTCAAAGGCGACGATGTTGAACAAGCTATCCGTTTTGCTTTTGAAACCGTTGGACGTGCACTTTGGGTCACAACATTGGTTTTAGTCGCCGGTTTTTCTGTACTTGCTTCATCCAGTTTTCGGGTAAATGCAGATATGGGCACTATGAGTGCTATTGTTATTTTTATCGCGCTGGTGGTCGACTTTCTATTACTACCAGCGGCTTTATTACTATTTGACCGTCAATCTTATTCATTAAAGGGTCAAAGGGAAAATAGTGCCTGAGGTGATCAGGTCTTTATTTAAGGAGGGGAAATGAAAGTATCAGTAAATCCAATAGCGATAGGTTTTTTTATCGCTGCCACAATAGGCTTTTCTGCGCAGGCTTATGCTGACGGCGGGAAAGGCTTGGATATTGCTAAAGAAATGAAAACCCGTAGCCAAGGGTGGGGAGACAGTGCGTCTCAATTAGTTATGGAGTTGAGAACAGCCAATGGCGACAGCAGCGTTCGTAAACTCAGGGTAAAAAGCCTCGAAGTTCAGGACGATGGTGACAAAGGTATGACTATTTTTGACGAACCCAAAGATGTTCGTGGAACTGTCTTCCTTACCTATAGCCATGTCAACAAACCGGATGATCAGTGGCTTTATTTGCCTGCGTTAAAACGTGTTAAACGCATTGCATCGAGAAACAAGTCGGGTCCTTTTATGGGCAGTGAATTTGCTTATGAGGACTTAAGTTCATTCGAACTTAATAAATACTCTTTCACCTATTTGAGAGATGAGAAAGTTGGTGGTGTGGATTCTTTTGTCGTTGAACAAATCCCGACAGATCAATTCTCTGGTTATACCAAGCAAATTGTGTGGGTTGGAAAAGAGCATTATCGAATTCAGAAAGTCGAGTTCTATGATCGCAAAAAGACCTTGCTCAAAACACTGAAAACCAGTGATTACAAGCAACACCTTGATAAATACTGGCGAGCACACAGGCTTGAAATGACTAATCATCAAACAGGCAAAAGCACTGTTCTCACAACGGACTCCATCACGTTCAACAACGGCTTGAAAGCGTCAGATTTTTCTAAGTCAAGTCTTCGACGTGTGAGATAAGAGGCGAGGTTGAATGCTGAAGCCTTCACATTCTGTTGTTCTTTTTATATGCCTGCTGTTCAATCAGCAGGCCTACGCCTTTTTATTTGGCGCTGAGCTGAGAGGAAATATTACACTTGAACATCGGCAATTCTTTCATGAGGGCAGCCTCAATCAGGGGACAGCCCAAAGCTCATTGATATTGAACCCTGAGTTGTACTTTAAAAGTGACGACGGTAATACCAGCTTCACTTATGAACCCCGCAACCGTTTTGATCGCTTAGATGATGGTCGAAATCAGATGGATCTCAGGCAAGGGTTATTTCAGTATCATAAAAACAACTTTGGTACTCGTGTTGGGGTCGGCCAAACCTTTTGGGGTGTGATGGAGTCAGTCAATATCGTAGATGTCATTAACCAAACCGATGCGGTTGATACCTTCGATGGCAGTGAGAAGCTTGGTCAGCCCATGTTAAACATCATTATTGACTCCGAATATGGCACCCTCGACAGTTATTATTTACCGTATTTTCGAGAACGTTCTTTTGCTGGCTACCAAGGCAGGTTGGCATTTCCGGGACTCGCAAATCAGGGGGCTAATTTTGAATCTGGTCTCGACGAGTATAAAGGCGATTTTGCCTTTAGATTTAGCCAGATTTACGGCGCTTGGGATCTAGCACTGAGCGTATTTCATGGAACCAGTCGTGAACCGTATTACACCATCAATGGCAAGCTGATGACATCTCGTCAACCGGGTGAATCTATCATTCCGTCAAAAGCCATTAATATTGCACCTTTCTATGCCCAAATGACGCAATATGGCGTGGAGTCTCAGTACGCTATTGGGGATTGGTTGCTTAAGTTAGAGGCCGTCTATCGCAAGTGTAAAGCAGACCATACGGCAGTGACTCTGGGCACGGAATATCAGCTCTACGGACTTGAGGAATATATTGGTCTTGAGCTTGATGGTCATGAACTCACTGTTTATGGCGAGTATCTCTATGATTCACGGGGAGATCGGGCTTTCACCTTGTTTCAGAATGATATTTTCCTGGGTCTGAATTGGAATCTGCATGACTTCAGAAATACCGAATTCCAAATTGGCCTGTTCCAAGACACGACAGATATAGAATCGCGAATATGGCAGCTTGAGGTATCATCACGGATCATTACGGATTGGAAATGGTCGCTGTCAGGTCATATTTTCGATAGCCAGTCACCAGATGATGCATTGTACAGACTACGAGAAGACGATTTCGTCCAATTCGGGATTAGCTACTTTCTCTAGATTCTCATCATTTGGTCGCGTTTATTTTCAGCTGCATTAATACACCTTACCTAGGATTCTCAATAACTGCCCATTATAGGTTTTACCAACGACTGGTGGGGAGAACAATACAAACCGATTTTCTTTGTAAATTATTGTTTTAAATTCATAATATTTATCAATATACATTATTTCTCTTGCTATCCCTTCCGCTAATCTATTCGCACTGTATCAATTCTAATAAGTTCTAAATAAAGTACCCACCTAATATGAAAAATAGTCTACCATCGGTGAAAAATAAAAAATGACGAAACGTCATAAATGGTGTTTATACAAGACTTCATAACGCCTTTTCAATTGCACATGGTTGTCCGAAAAGGCTTTTTAATTTATCTGCGCATGTTTAGGGAATCAGAGGAATGAGTCTCGGGGTTAGTCTCTGAGATCTTCTGAAAGGGAGGAGTTATGAAAGAAAAGTTATTAGCATGGCCAGTCAATAGTCCATGGTGGTTTATTTTGTTTTCACTATGTCTGGTAATGCTTGCATCGTTTGGTAATAAAGATTTGTACTTTAATGCTGACTATAAAATATTTTTTGATGATGGTGATCCTCAGCTTTTGGCGCATGAAAAAATAGAAGGTCAGTTTTTAAAGTCTGACAGTCTTGGTATTTTGGTCGCGCCTGAAAATAAGAATATATTTACAAAGGATAACCTCCTCCTTATAAGAGAAATCACTGAGAGAGCCTGGCTAACTCAATATGTTAGCCGGGTAGACTCAATCACCAATTATCAACTCACCTCAGGTGAAGGCGATGACCTTATTGTTGAAGACCTCGCGCCGGATTACCTTCCTCTGGATAAAAAGAGAATTGCATATATCCGTGAACAAGCCTTAAGTGAACCCAGAATCAATGGATCTCTGGTGTCTAATGAGGGTGAGGTAGCCATCATTAATATTACCTTTAACACTCCTGAAGGATATCCAACCAAAATGGTCACTGATACGGCCAAGTTATACCGGGATCTTTTTGAGGAGATGGGGAAAAAATATCCCGGCGTTGAGTTCCATATGGTCGGTATTGTGGCGCTAAACATCGCTTTTACTGAAGCGGCCATTTCTGATGCCAGCTCACTCAATCCGCTTATGTTCGCCGCTATCGTGGTCTTTTTGGCGCTTATGCTCAAATCGTGGCGGTTTGTTTTAATGACATTGGTTGTCATAACAACCTCTATTGCATCAACAATGGGGCTACTTGGCTGGCTCGGGCACTATCTGTCTACTGCAACGGTGAATGTGCCGACTGTGGTTATGACGCTGGCCGTTGCCGATTGTGTCCATGTTATCGTTTCATATATCGGTGCCAGGCAGGAGGGAGAAGGGCACAAACAGGCCATTATCAGCAGTGTCAGCCTTAATCTTATGGCTCTGTTAATAACTTCTGTAACAACAGCTGTGGGCTTTTTGATGCTCAACGCGTCTGAATCTCCTGTACTGAGAGAGTTTGGTTCGCTGACATCGGTGGGTATTATTATTGCCTTCATTTTATCAGTGACCTTATTACCCGCATTAATGTTTCTGCTGCCCGAGAGAGACGAGAAATTTAGCCAATACAACTACAGTCAGTCGATGACAGGTTTAGCTGACTGGGTAATAAAATATAAGGTCTGGATCCTGCCTTTCGGCATCATGTCGATCCTCGTCTCTACGTGGTTGATGTTTCAAAATAAAATTGAGGATAAACAATTTGAATACTTCAGCCATGAGTATGACTTTAGGCAGGCTGTCGATCTAGCTGAAGAAAAATTAAGTGGTTCGACTCTCGTTAATATTTCAGTGAATTCTGGAAAAGAAAACGGCATCACAGATCCAGAATTTTTAGAGACGGTGGCTCGCTTTACCGCCTGGTTGAATGAGCAACCAGAGGTCGGCCATGTGTCGAGTATTACTGATACGTTTAAGCGACTGAATAAAAACATGCATAACGATGATGACAGTTATTACCGTTTGCCGGAACAAAAGGATCTGGCATCACAATATCTACTGTTGTATGAAATGTCCCTGCCTTATGGTCGTGATTTAAATAATGAAATCAATATTGATAAATCAGCAGTGAAGTTATCTGTGACTGTAAAAAATGTCAGCAATGTCGAGTTGATTGCCTTCGAAAACAGGGTGTATCAGTGGCTGGAAGATAACTCGCCGAGCAGCAGTGTGTTGGCGTCGAGTATATCCCTGATGTTCGCCCATGTTGGCGAAGTGAATTTGAGCAGTATGGTGAAAACCTTGCCAGTGACCTTAGTCGTTATTTCTGGACTGCTTATTTTTGCGCTGCGCTCGCTAAGGCTAGGGGTGATGAGTTTAGTGCCCAATATTGCTCCCGCTATACTGGGGTTTGGTCTCTGGGCTCTGGTATCAGGTGAAATCAATCTTGGGCTGTCTGTGGTTGTCAGTATGACTCTGGGAATTGTCGTTGATGATGCGGTGCATTTTCTTACCAAATATCGTTACGCAAGGATACAGGGACGGGATGTGGAAGACGGCGTTCGTTATGCCTTTAACACGGTAGGGCGTGCGTTATGGATCACGACAGTTGTTCTGGTTGTTGGTTTTGGCATTCTTGCCACGTCTGATTTTCGGGTTAACTCAGACATGGGGTTATTGAGTGCGATTGTTATATTTATCGCATTGGTTGTCGATTTCACCATTTTACCCGCTGCATTGCTGATCTTTGACCGCAAGTCTTATGTCGCCAGCTTCCAAATGGAGCAACAAAACATCTCTCATTGAGGTAACAGCTGTAATGTTCCCGGACAAACTTCTGATGAAGTAAGGTCTGGGAGCATTTCCTTATCTTTTTTCATCAGAAAGTCTATTTTTGATTAAGCTTAAAAAGTGAAGTAGCGAGATAAGCCGTGAAGTATCTCGCTAATTTTTTCCGATAATTTTCAGACGCAAAATTTAATCCTTTTAACTGATCAAAGATTGCCCTATTATGACGATGTGTCAAAAAATGACGATTCGTCATAATGAAGGGTGTTGGTTGAGTAATCGGCATTTTCTTTCGTAGGGCGATAAGGCACTAAAAACTTGTTATTAATGATATTTTTTCGGTTTTCAACGCGTTGAATAAAAGATAAATACGCTGTGAACATAGGTGAGTAGGGGCTGCTTACTGTCATCGTGTCACATGGAGATTGTGATGAAAGAGAAATTTTTACAATGGCCAGTCAATCGAGCGTGGTGGTTTTTATGCCTCACTATGTTGGTGGTTATACTGGCTTCAATTGGTAATAAAGATCTCTATTTTAGAGGTGATTACAAAATATTTTTTGATGAGGGTAATCCTCAGTTATTGGCATTTGAAAAGCTGGAAAATAGCTTTGCCAAAACAGACACTATGGCGATTGTTGTCGCACCAAAAGACAACAATATATTCACGGAATCCACCCTGCAGTTGATCAGAGAAATGACAGACAGGGCCTGGCAAACGCCTTTCGCCTCTCGCGTTGATTCTATCGCCAATTATCAGCATACCACCGCCGAGGATGACGACCTTGTTGTCGAAGATCTGGTGCCTGATTATTATCCTCTTACTGAGCAGCGTTTAGCCTATGTACGCAACATTGCACTTAATGAGCCACGGCTTACAGGGTTAATTATTTCTCCCGCTGCTGATGTCACCATGATCAATATTACCTTACAGCTGTCGGATGGGGATCAAACCAATGAGGTATATGAGGTAACAGAATTTGGCCGTCAGTTGATGGCAGAAATGAAAACCGCCTACCCCAATGTTGATTTCTACATGACAGGTGCCGTTGCCCTTGATCGCGCGTTTGCTGAAGCGGCTATGGAGGACGGTAATACCCTGATCCCCATGATGTTCGTGGCAATACTGATTTTGCTCACCATTATGTTGAGGTCATGGCGATTTGTTTTCGCCACCTTATTAGTGATTGCGGCATCAATCACTACCACCATGGGTTTATTGGGATGGATTGATCACTATTTGACAAATGGGACGGTCAATGTCCCGACGGTTGTCATGACGCTTGCTGTTGCAGATTGTGTTCATGTGATCGTGTCTTATATCAGTATCAGGCGGGAGGGTAAGGCGCATAAACCTGCCATTATTGAGAGCCTGAGTATGAACTTTATGGCGCTTTTAATCACTTCTGTCACCACGGCATTCGGATTTTTGATGATGAATGCATCTGCCTCACCTGTGTTACGCGAGCTCGGAACTTTGACGGCAATAGGTGTAATGATTGCCTTCTTACTCTCCGTGACCTTGCTACCCGCACTATTGACGTTACTGCCCGAAAGGAAGGGAAGTAGCAATGCCCAGCAGGCACCAAACAAGGCGATGTTAACACTGGCCGATCTGGTTATTCGTTACCATAAAATGATCTTGCCGACTGGCATTGTTGTGATCATATTGTCGGCAGTTATGCTGTTGCAAAATCAGGTGAATGATGAGCCTTTTGAGTATTTTGATAAAAATAGCTCGTATCGGACCGCTATTGATTTTATTGATGAAAAATTAAGTGGCAGTACCAATATAAGTATTGGGATTGATTCAGGCGAAGAGAGCGGTATCAATGATCCTGCCTTCCTGCGTACTCTCGATACTTTTACTCTATGGCTTAATCAACAGCCCGAAATTGATCATGTTGCCAGCCTGTCTGATACCTTCAAAAGGTTGAATAAAAATATGCATGGTGACGATGCTGCCTACTACAAGTTGCCTGATAACAAAGAATTGGCAGCTCAGTATCTGCTGTTGTATGAAATGTCCTTACCTTACGGCCTCGACCTTAACAATGAACTCAACATCGACAAATCGGCAGTAAAAATGTCACTGACGCTGGCCAATCTTGGCAGTAAAGAATTGGTTGAGTTCGAACAACGGGTGTATCAGTGGTTTCAAGATAATGCACCGCAATATCAGGTAATTGCCTCAAGTCCCTCCCTAATGTTTGCCCATGTCGGGGAAAATAACATGGGCAGTATGTTGAAAACACTCCCCATCACGTTAATCGTTATTTCCACATTGTTGGTGTTCGCCTTGCGTTCACCCCGGCTGGGGGTATTAAGCCTTATTCCGAATATTGCACCTGCAGTATTGGGCTTTGGTCTCTGGGCGCTGATATCGGGTGAAATCAATCTTGGTTTATCAGTTGTTGTCTCTATGACCATGGGGATAGTGGTCGATGATGCGGTTCATTTTTTGACTAAATACCGTTACGCGAGACTTCGTGGTGACAACGTTGAGGCAGGAATTCGCTACGCCTTTTCTACTGTAGGCTGGGCATTGTGGGTGACTACAGTCGTTTTAGTGGTCGGATTCTCCATTCTTGCGAGCTCAGACTTCCGGATCAATGGTGACATGGGCATGTTAAGCGCCTTAGTCATATTCATAGCGCTTATGGTCGATTTCACCATTCTGCCCGCTGCCTTACTCATATTTGATCGCAAACCTTATCGAAGAAAAACTGACGGCTTACCAAAGTCAGTAGTCTCACACACAATTAAAGGATTAAACCCATGAAAAATCGTCAGTCAGTGATGTTAATTGGTGCCATGGTTGTTGGCCTGATCACATCATCAACGGTATTTGCGGATAGCGACAAGGGATATCAGATCGCAGCAGAACGGAAGCAGCGTGATGCAGGGTGGGGTGACAGCGTGGCGCAGTTGAGTATGGAGCTGACGAATGCCAACGGGAATACCAGTAGCCGTAAGCTGAGAATAAAGTCGCTTGAAGTCATCAATGATGGCGATAAAGGACTGACAATATTTGATGAGCCGAAAGATGTGCGTGGCACTGTTTTTCTGAGCTACTCACACAGCACAGAGCCAGATGATCAGTGGATATTTTTACCCGCTCTGAAGCGGGTAAAGAGAATCGCGTCAAGAAACAAGTCTGGCCCTTTCATGGGTAGTGAGTTCGCTTATGAGGATTTGAGTTCTTTTGAGCTGGAGAAATACACATTCAATTATCTGCGAGATGAGACGCTCAATGGGCAGGAGGTCTTCGTTGTTGAACAGGTGCCAACAGACAAATTTTCTGGTTATTCCAGTCAGTTGGTCTGGATGGATAAAGTGCATTACCGGCCTCTAAAAGTCGAGTTCTACGATCGAAGGAAAAACCACCTGAAAACCCTGACGTTCAAAGATTATCAGCAGTATCTGGATAAATTCTGGCGTCCGAGTGAGCTGGTTATGATTAATCATCAGAATAAGAAGATGACCCGCCTGATGACTGAGAACCTGACATTCGATAACGGATTAACTGAGCGGGACTTCAGTAAATCAAGTATCAAGCGTGCGAGATAAGGAGGTAGGGATGCGTTGCTCCATCATCGCAAGCGCGTTAATTATAGCTTCAGCACCTCTGGGCGCAGTTGAGTTCCAGGGAGAGCTCGGCATCGATCATCGGTATTTTACTGAAAAGGGGCAGTTTGGACAGGGACAAAATCAAACGTCGTTTTCAATTTCCCCAGAGCTTTACTGGGAAAATAATGATGGTGATGTGAGCTTTCTGTTCAAGCCTTTTTATCGTCGTGACAATCTTGATGGCGCGAGAAGTCATGGTGATATCAGAGAAGCGATGCTGACTTATTACAGTGATAACTATGAATGGAAAGCCGGTATCGGCAAGGTTTTTTGGGGAGTAACAGAATCTCAACACCTTGTGGATGTCATTAACCAGAGCGACTTTGTTGAATCAATTGATGGAGAGGTCAAGCTCGGTCAGCCGATGCTGAGTCTTGGGGCGGAAACTGAGACAGGATTCTGGGAGGTATTCGTGCTGCCCTATTTCCGTGAACGAACTTATGCTGACAAAGAAGGGCGTCTCTCACTTCCGGGTTTTGCTGAGCTGACGACCCGTTATGAGTCCAGTCGTGAAGAGCAACATACCGATATTGCTGTTCGTTATACTACCTCTTTCGGTGATACAGACCTCGGCCTGAGTGCTTTCAAGGGCACCAATCGCGACCCGTTTTTACAACCAAGTGTCGTAAATGGGCAGGTAGTGCCGAGCTTGTATTACGCGCAAATGACCCAGTTTGGTGTTGATTTACAAACCATAACAGGCAGTTGGTTATGGAAGCTTGAGGCCATCACACGAGATAGCCTTGAAAATCATCATGCGCTGGTTGCAGGGTTTGAGTACAGCATGGTGACAGATACCGGATACGACGTAGGCCTTTTGGCGGAATATCTCTATGACGACCGGGACGGCAAGAATCAGGTGATTTGGCAGAATGACATCTTCGCGGGTATCCGCTGGGCACTGAACGATGTTGACGGTACAGAATTACTGGTCGGTGGAACCGTCGATACAGAAGACAGTGATTCAACCATGTTGAGTGTAGAAGCCAGTGGCAGAATAAATAATAGTCTGAGCTGGAACCTGACGGCAGGCCTTTTCAATAGCAGTGATCCCACCGATCCACTGGTGTCGTTAAAGCAGGATGATTATGTCGAACTGGGTTTACGTTACTACTTCTGAACTGGCCCTTGTTCAACCTGTTCTCTCGCATTTTTGGTGTAAAAAAAGGCTGCAATATCCTGCAGCCTTGTACTGAATGTGACCTATTTCAGTCGGAATGGAGCTAAAAAATCCTATCCATGTGATAAATTCTCTTTAGGAACGCTCACAAGATGAGACAAGTCATCTAAGAAGCACCGAAATAATAACGAATTCCGTTTTTAGCCATTCACACCAAAAGATAACTTTTTATCAACCTTTCATTTTTAATGAAAAAACAAGCCAAAAATTAGCCAATTTTTCCCTGCCAAATTACAACAAACTGAGTTGATCACCGTCGTCGTTCGGTTTCAAGCTGGCGAGTGTCGGAAGGCTCAGTTGTTGTGACAATTGGCGATAAAAGTGTTGAGCTAACTCAGGTGCCTCGGTGTTATCGGCTGTGTGGATCATCAGATACGGATTTTTGCCTGCCTCAATCCATTCCGTCAGCTTGGTTAACCAAGGAGAAAAAAACGAATCGTTACGCTCAAGAGTGGGGTCGCCAATAAAGCGCACCATAGGTGTGTGATGAGTGGAAATAGCGTGCACTTTCACTCTGGGCTTTTTTTGCTGGGCATCGACCAGTGCAGGTGTATCGGCTTTCACTGCAAATACAGGTCGTGAATCCATAATGATTCTATCCACCCGTTTTTCCATTAATAATGCGTTCAGCGCTTTCTCCTCATCGCCTTTTGCAAAAAAGGCAGGGTGGCGAACTTCAACACCCAGGTGGAATCCTTGTGGCATGCCTGCGAGAAAATTTTTCAGTGCCACGAGAGATTCCGGTCCAAACGTAGCGGGAAGCTGGATGGTCCACATACCCACTCTTTCATGAAGCGGTGACATGAGTGAGAGGAATTCACTGACCATGGCGTCAGCATGCTTGAGCATCAACTGATGCGTAACCGCCTTGGGAAACTTAAACGTGAAGCGAAATTGTTCGTTCGTTGCCGCTCTCCAGTTCGCGACCGTCGCCGGGGAGGGGCTGGCGTAGAACGTGGTATTTCCCTCTACGGTGTTAAACACCTCAGCGTATCGTGCAAGGCGCTCACCGGATTTTGTCCCTGGCGGATAAAACTTACGCTGCCAGTCATTGTGCGACCACTGGGTAAGACCGAGCCGAATAGGTGGTGAAGGGTGGGTGTCTAACGTTATGTCCGGGCTGGAATCCATCTCTTGCCTGAGTATTAAGAGTGAGAACGAGAGTCTCATTCTGGGCGTTAGAGACTATTGCGGTCAAGTGGTGATGGTTTTTTGTCCGAACGCAGGCTTTTCCCGCAATTCATGGTTCTCTGTTTACTCAGCAGCAGATTTTTCCTTTATAATGCGACGTCATTTTGGTATCTCTGGTATTTGTCGGACGCAGCAGCGTCAAACAGACATCATTCGGCAAAATATGTCGTAACCAAACCGTATTTTTGCGCTCTTTTAGCGCAACCGGACAGTCAAAACAGATCGGGAATTTTCTATGCGCACCCAATATTGTGGTCACCTGAACAAAGCCCTTGCAGGGCAAACAGTGGAACTTTGCGGCTGGGTTAACCGTCGCCGAGATTTAGGCGGTCTTATCTTTATCGATATGCGAGATCGTGAAGGTATCGTTCAGGTGGTGATTGATCCGGATATGAAAGATGTGTTCGACGTGGCGAACCAGCTGCGTAACGAATTCTGCATCAAAATTACCGGTGAAGTCCGTGTCCGCCCTGACAGCCAGGTAAACAAAGACATGGCGACGGGTGAAGTCGAAGTGTTGGCCCGTGGTCTGGAAATTATCAACCGTGCTGAGCCGTTGCCTCTCGATTTTAATCAGAACAACTCAGAAGAACAGCGCCTGAAGCACCGCTACCTTGATCTGCGTCGTCCTGAAATGAGCGATCGCATCAAGCTGCGTGCAAAAGCGTCAAGCTTTGTGCGTCGTTTCCTGGATGATAACGGCTTCCTTGATATCGAAACCCCGGTACTCACCAAAGCAACGCCGGAAGGCGCACGTGACTACCTGGTGCCAAGCCGTGTTCATAAAGGTAAGTTCTACGCTCTGCCGCAATCACCACAGCTGTTTAAGCAATTGCTGATGATGTCTGGCTTTGATCGCTATTATCAAATCGTCAAGTGCTTCCGCGACGAAGACTTACGTGCCGATCGTCAGCCTGAATTCACCCAGATTGATATCGAAACTTCTTTCATGACCGCAGTTGACGTGCGAGCGAAGATGGAAGAAATGATCCGTAACATGTGGCAAGAGCTTCTTGACGTCGATTTGGGTGAATTCCCGATGATGACCTACGAAGAGGCGATGCGTCGTTTTGGTTCAGACAAGCCTGACCTGCGTAACCCGCTGGAGCTTGTTGATGTGGCTGACATTGTTAAAGATGTTGAGTTTAAAGTCTTCTCTGGTCCAGCCAACGATGCTAAAGGCCGTGTTGCGGTAATTCGCGTACCGGGCGGTGCAGCACTTTCCCGTAAGCAGATTGACGAGTACACCAAGTACGTTGGCATTTACGGCGCGAAAGGTCTGGCATGGATGAAGGTTAACGACCGTGCTGCAGGCCTTGAAGGTGTCCAGTCGCCTGTTGCTAAGTTCCTCAATGAGGACGTCGTCAACGCTATTCTTGATCGCACAGGCGCAGAATCTGGCGATATCATTTTGTTTGGCGCTGACAGTGCTAAGGTCGTGACTGAAGCAATGGGTGCGTTACGCCTGAAGCTGGGTAATGATCTTGAACTGACGGATACCAGCAAATGGGCACCGCTTTGGGTCGTTGACTGGCCGATGTTTGAAGATGATGACGAAGGCAATCTGCACGCGGTTCACCATCCATTCACTGCGCCGCTCAACATGACGCCAGAAGAGTTGAAAGCAAATCCGGCAGGTACTCTGTCAGATGCTTATGATATGGTGCTTAATGGCTATGAAGTAGGCGGTGGCTCTGTTCGTATCCATAATTCTGCAATGCAATCAGCGGTGTTTGACATTCTGGGTATCGAAGAAGCTGAGCAGCAGCAAAAGTTTGGCTTCCTGCTTGAAGCACTCAAGTATGGTACGCCACCACACGCAGGCCTGGCGTTTGGTCTCGACCGTTTGGTGATGCTGCTATGCGGTACGGAAAATATCCGTGACGTTATTGCCTTCCCGAAAACCACAGCTGCAGCTTGCTTGCTGACTGACGCACCAAGCGAAGCGAATCCAGCATCACTGGAAGAGCTGGCACTGACCATTACGGCCGCTCAGAAAGAGCAAAACGACGCTTAAGTCTCAAAACGCGTTGAAAATAAGGCCAGATACTCTGGCCTTATTTTATTTAAGGTAAACAGTGGCTTCTGTTTGCTATAAACAATAAGTCTATCAGTACAACCTCAGCATGATTTCGGGGCCGGGCTGGCCAACTTTTCTGCGCCAGAACAGGCACTCTGATTTGCTGATAATGGAGTGAATCATGGCAGGTCACAGTAAATGGGCCAACATCAAACACCGTAAAGCAGCGCAAGATGCAAAGCGCGGTAAAATCTTCACCAAACTGATCCGTGAAATCGTTGTATCGGCCAAAGAGGGCGGTGCCGAAACTGAAAACAACCCACGTTTACGTGCGGCAGTAGATAAAGCCCTATCGAATAATATGACCCGAGACACTGTGAATCGCGCTATTTCCCGCGGTGCAGGCGGTGAGGGCGATGAAAACATGGAGACTGTGATCTATGAAGGTTATGGTCCGGGTGGTACGGCGGTGATGGTGGAGTGCCTGACTGATAACCGTAACCGCACAGTGTCGGGTGTTCGTCATGCATTTTCAAAGGCAGGCGGTAACCTGGGCACGGATGGCAGTGTTAATTATCTGTTCGATAAAAAAGGCGTGATCTCATACGCACCGGGTCTGGATGAAGACGAGGTGATGGAAGCTGCGCTGGAAGGTGGCGCTGATGATGTCGAAACCAATGAAGATGGTTCGATTGACGTTTACACAACACCTGCTGACTTTGGACCAGTGAAAGATGCGCTGGATGGCGCAGGTCTGGAAGCTCAAAATGCTGAAGTGACACTGGTACCCTCTACTAAGGCTGATCTGGATGCTGATACAGCACCGAAATTACTTCGCCTTATTGATGCGTTAGAAGATCTTGATGACGTTCAAGAGGTTTACCACAACGGCGATATCTCTGACGAAGTTGCGGCAACACTGGGCTAAATATCAGATGGCAATTATTCTCGGGATAGACCCGGGTTCGCGGATCACAGGCTACGGCGTGGTCCGCCAGCAAGGTAGGCATTTGGAATATCTGGGCAGTGGATGTATCCGGACTGAATCAGACGATTTAGCCGGACGTCTGGGTCAGATCTATGCGGGCGTCAGTGAAGTGATCACCCAGTTTCAGCCGGATACCTTTGCTATTGAACAAGTGTTTATGGCCCGCAATGCCGACTCTGCTCTTAAGCTGGGTCAGGCACGCGGCAGCGCCATGGTGGCAGCGGTAAATGCGGGTTTGCCTGTTTCAGAGTATGCGGCGCGGCTTATCAAGCAGGCTGTGGTTGGGAAAGGCAGCGCAGATAAAAAGCAAGTGCAGCACATGGTGGTCCACATGCTTAAATTGGTTGCGACTCCACAGGCCGATGCCGCCGATGCCTTGGCGGTGGCAATTTGTCATGCCCACACCAACCATACCTTGGTAGCCATGGCAGGGCAGGCGTCTCGTGCCCGGCGAGGCAGATACTGCTGAATACTCAAATACCCTCTTCCAGCCAGTTCTCTTAACTGGCTGTTTTCTCTTCAATGGGGCGTTTAGTTATCCATTTTTGCTAATATACTGAGGTAACTTAATTCCCACACATACTTTCAGGTCGTTTGGATACATTACGTACACACAAATATAAGTATCCGGCGTTAAGCTGCAATTTAAGGGAACACGGTTATGCCGTTGTATTGGAGGTCTTGTGCAAAATAATAAGTTAATGTCGTCGAGCAGTAGTCTACTGCTTGTCATTGATGCGCAGAAAAAGCTGATGCCTGCGATTCATAATTCAGTATCAATTCTTCACCGTTCTGCGGTTCTGCTTGATGTGGCAAGACGTATGGCTATTCCCCGGGTGATCAGCGAACATTGCAGCAACAAAATTGGTTGTACACTTCCTTTTATTTCGTCTGTTGCCGGTGAACACCAGATCATTGATAAAACGCATTTCAGCGTGGCAGATGAACCCAATGCCATGAAGGACATCGCTGCATATGGCAAGCGTCAGTTGATCATCGTTGGGGCTGAGGCGCACATCTGTGTACTGCAAACTGCGATGGGGTTCGCCAGCGAGGGGTTTGAAGTCTTTCTGGTGAAAGATGCGATTGGCTCGCGCAACCCGGATCATGTCGATGAAGCGATTCAACGGGCTGCGCTATCAGGTATTCATACAGTGAATACTGAGATGGTTATTTTTGAGTGGTTACAACGGGCAGACTCGGAACAGTTCAAGCAGTCCTTACCCGTTATCAAGCGTTTATCATCATCGCCAGATAGCTTAGAAGCACTGGAACTCCTGTTCGGCTGAATGACGGTGTTGTACTCCCCAGACTATCACTCTGCTCATTTTTATTGGCGTGATTTTGCGTTGTTATTGCCAGATGTTTTTCAGTTCGCCCAATAATGCGCTGCTGGCTCCCTTTTCTCCGAGAAACTTCATGATGACCGGAGCAAACTGGCTGATCAGTGCTGGATCCAGTCCAAGGGAAGAGAACATTTTAGTGACGTCTGATCCACCACTAAGACCTGAGCTGTTCAACATCGATCCCAGACCAGCAGGTAGTCCGCCTGTTAGCCCGTCCATTCCGGGTATTAGTGTATTCAGTTCATTACTATTTTTATCACTCAGTTGTCCCAGCGCTTGTGTCAACATTGCACCAGCACCGCCAGCAGCCTGTTTCGAGTTGATACCGAGTTTTTGTGTCAACATATCTACCAAAGGGTTGGCCGCTGCTTGTTGTTCGCTTTTGTCCTTTTCGCCCATTAGGTCTGACATGTTAAAAGCACTCGCTGTGGTGCAAACAGAGAGCAGTGAAGCGGCCAATAACAAAGAGAGAGAGGGTTGTTTCATGAAGAACTCCTTTGATGAAGAAAGCCGATACCACATACCTCAACGTCAGTTTTTATTGCTTAGTCTCTGTCTGCGAAAGGTGGCGTGATACGGGTATGCGTGACATATATCTAAATAAAATTAAGAGAAATCAATCGCTCCCTATACTAAACGCCTGTTTGATCTTACTGAGTTCCACTTCTGCGATTTACTGTCAAGAGGCGTGTATATGGCTATTCTCAACGTGATATTTATTACTATGTCTTTGGGTTTTGCGAGAAATGTAGGATATGTAGAGCATTAACATCACCTTTGAGAGGAAGCGAAGGTGTGTTGTACAACCTGAACCGTATGTTTTTGTTAACGTATCAGTAACGATACAGATTAAAGTGCAAGGAAAAACAGTGAATAGAATGAAAGAACCAGGCGCCGCATCGACCCTGTCGCAGTTCAGCACAGTGGAGATTATTCGCTGGGTAGGTGGTTTCCTGAAGCCTTACAAGCACCGTGTTTTTGCTGCGCTAGTATTCTTGATTCTGAGCTCAGGCGCTTTGCTGGCACTGGGGCAGGGAGTTAAAATGCTGATTGATGACGGCTTTCTATCAGGAAATTCGGACAAACTGACAGAAAGTGCGCTATTGATTCTTGCCATCACGCTTTTCAGTTCAGTTGCCGTGTTTTTTCGTTTTTACCTGATGAGCTGGCTTGGCGAGCGCGTCAGTGCTGATATCCGTCTTTCTGTTTATCAGAAAATGCTTAGCCTTCCACCATCCTATTTTTCCCGTGAGCGTACAGGAGAAGTGATTAGCCGTTTCACCGCTGACACTACTTTGCTGCAGACTGTGGTGGGAACCAGTCTCTCTATGACCTTACGCTCTGCTCTCACGGCAATTGGCGGTGTTATTATGATGGCAGTGACCAGTCTGACGCTGACAGGCATGGTACTGCTGGTGGTCCCTGTCGTCTTGGTACCTGTGAGTATCCTTGGCAAAAAGGTACGCAGGCTTGCCCGGCTCAGTCAGGATAAAGTGGCAGCGTTAGGCGCACAGATCGATGAGACCCTGCACGAAATACACACAGTGCAGTCTTACGGGCATGAGGAACAGGATAGACGCCATTTTGCTGCCGGAGTTGAAGACTCCATGACCGCTGCACGTAAACGTATCTGGTATCGCTCAATGTTAATTTTTTCGGTAATGATGCTAAGCGTGTCTGCCATCATTATTGTTACTTGGTTTGGTGCTCAAAATGTGCTTGCAGGGAGTATGTCTACCGGCGAACTTTCTGCATTTATTTTTTATGCGGTATTGGTTGCGGGTGCAGTGGCAACCATCAGTGAAGTTACAGGTGAAATACTCCGGGCGGCGGGTGCGTCAGAGAGGCTTATAGAATTATCCCGGGCGAAGTCGGATATAGAAGAGCCATCCGTACCTGTTGCTCTGCCAGCAACAGTTAATGGAGAACTGCGTTTTGATAACGTGACCTTTCGGTATCCAGGTGACAATGAGTTACCCATATTCAACGATCTCAGCCTCAATATTCAGCCCGGAGAGAGGGTCGCACTTGTTGGGGCCAGTGGGGCAGGAAAAAGTACCGTTTTCTCCCTGTTCCAGCGATTTTATGATACTGAATCCGGACATGTGTCTGTCGATGGAATGCCTGTATCGTCGTTACCTTTACAGATATTGAGGCAGCAGTTTGCTCTGGTACCGCAAGAGTCGGTCATCTTTGCCGCATCCGTGATTGAGAATGTGAGGTATGGACTGCCAGAAGCGAGTGAGCAACAGGTTATCAAAGCCTGCAAACAGGCTCGCGCGGATGAATTTATCCAAGAGTTACCTGGTGGATATCATACCGAGCTCGGTGAGCGCGGGGTCAGGTTGTCCGGTGGACAGAAACAGCGTATATCTATCGCACGGGCAATACTTGCCGATCGCCCAATACTCTTGCTGGATGAAGCAACCAGTGCGCTTGATGCGGTCAGCGAATTCCACGTCAAAAGGGCGCTCGATGCGTTGATGGCAGAAAAAACAACCTTAATTATTGCGCATCGACTATCGACAGTCGTCAATGCAGACCGGATTCTGGTGATGGAAAAGGGAAGGCTGGTTGCCAGTGGTACGCATGATGAGCTGATGCGGGAAAGCGGGGAATACAAAGAATTTGCCAGACTGCAGTTGATTAATGGTGATGACAGTAACACGGCGCAATTAGTCAGTTAGCAGCGAGTAAAAAGTCCAAAAGGCCGAATGTTGTTAGCGCATTCGGTTTTTTTTTGCAGTTTGTTACGTCCTCTCTGCAGTGGCCTTGTTTATCGGTTCAAAATTCAGGGAATTCTGGTGGTAGAAAACTGGATATCTATCCAGTTGTTCATTATGCTATTCGCATTAACACCCTTTAAAGAGTACTCACTGTGATTGGCCGACTGCGCGGAACCCTCCTAGAAAAACAACCCCCTGAAATTCTTATTGAAGTCAACGGTATTGGCTATGAAGTCAGTATGCCAATGAACTGTATTTATGAATTGCCGGACACTGGCGAGGAAGCCATCGTCTACACCCATTTTGTCGTCAGAGAAGATGCTCAGCTTTTATACGGGTTCAATAGTATCGTTGAACGCGCGTTGTTCCGTGAAGTGATTAAAGCAAATGGCGTTGGACCCAAGCTGGGTTTAGCTATTCTGTCTGCTATGACGGCAACACAGTTTGTCGACAGTGTTGAACGTGAAGATGTCTCCACGCTGGTTAAAATACCCGGTGTAGGTAAGAAAACAGCAGAGCGTCTGGTTATTGAAATGCGTGACAGGCTGAAAAATTGGCATGCATTTGACCTCTTCACACCTCATGCGGATGCAGCTGCCCGCCGTAGCAGTGGCACTGATACTGTGGTTGCAGCGTCCAGCGATCCTAAAGATGAAGCGTCCAGTGCATTGATCGCTCTGGGTTACAAAGCGGCTCAGGCTGAGAAAGTTGTCAAACAGGTGGCACAGGATGGTATGAGCTGTGAGGCCATTATTCGTGAAGCCCTCCGGTCTATGGTCTAGGAGTGACAAGTAGATGATAGAAGCAGATCGACTTACCGCGTCAGTACCGCCCAGTAAAGAGGATGAGGTGATTGATCGCGCCATTCGCCCAAAAATGCTGGAAGATTATCAGGGGCAGGATCACGTTCGTGATCAGATGGAAATTTTTATCCATGCGGCAAGGAAGCGGGAAGAGGCACTCGATCACCTGTTAATATTTGGTCCTCCCGGGCTGGGGAAAACCACACTCGCCAACATTGTTGCCAACGAGATGGATGTAAATATCCGGACCACATCTGGCCCTGTGCTTGAGAAAGCGGGTGACCTCGCGGCGCTGTTAACCAACCTTGAACCTCATGATGTCCTTTTTATTGATGAGATACATCGCTTAAGCCCTGTGGTTGAGGAAGTCTTGTATCCAGCAATGGAGGACTACCAATTAGATATCATGATTGGGGAGGGACCAGCTGCGCGTTCCATTAAAATAGATTTGCCACCGTTTACCTTGGTCGGAGCAACAACTCGGGCGGGATCATTAACATCTCCTTTACGCGACCGTTTTGGTATTACTCAGCGGCTTGAATACTACAACATTGCCGATCTGAAAGGGATTGTACAGCGGAGTGCAAATTGCCTGAACCTGGAAATGGATCAGGATGGCGCGTTAGAAATCGCTCGCCGTGCCCGAGGTACTCCCCGTATTGCGAATCGCCTGCTACGTCGGGTCAGAGACTACGCAGAAGTGAAGGCTGATGGTCGAATCTGTGCAGATATTGCTGCGAAGGCACTTGATATGCTCGATGTAGATACTCAGGGTTTTGACTATATGGATAGAAAACTACTCAAAGCCATTATCGAAAAATTTGATGGCGGGCCTGTCGGTCTCGATAACCTTGCTGCAGCGATCGGAGAAGCAAAAGATACTATTGAAGATGTATTGGAGCCTTTCTTGATTCAGCAGGGGTATCTGCAACGAACCCCAAGAGGGCGTATTGCAAGTCAACGTGCTTATCTGCACTTTGGTTTTGACTTACCTGAGTAGTCACCTCCCTTAAAATCAGCAACCACACCGACGATGTGTGTCATCAAAAACAATAGGCGTTACCCCATCAGGATAACGCCTTTTCTCGCTTTGCACTCTTCCTTGTGCACTCCCTGACGTCAGTATCCATATCCTATTTTCATACTTTTGGCCGACCGGGGTTGGAATGATTGTAAATCAATACTAATTGAGAGGGATTACGTATGCAGTCTGGAGAAAATATCAGTTTATGGTCAGTTTTATTAGTTTTGAGTTCTGGGCATCCTATATGAATTTACGTGATCCCAGATCGATTAAACCCTGAGATATAGAGATATTTGGTTAAATTTCGCTCAACAATGTCTGTAAAACTGACACCAAAACGACGCTGTTTAAAGCGCCGTTTTTTTATTTTATTGGCTAAAAAAGTAGTCAGTTTAAGAGGAGAAAACTCGTAATTTTACGGTGTTTTCTTAGAAAACATATCAGAATCAATATTTCAAACAATTATAGATTTATCATATTTTTTTATTGATCAAGATCAAATATTAGAGTCTTTTCATACGTATTTTTAATAGCTTAAATATGACATTAAGCACAAAAATTCTTTGACTGAGAGCAAAAAAAGCTTATTATTACTGGGTAGTATATTAGAGCTTACTTAACAAAGTGCCAACGTCTAGAAAACAATGGTGCAACATATTTTCGGCAGGGGATTTACAACTCTCTGAGAGAATAACGAATGAGCCCTGATAACTAGCTGGTGTGTTTTATTTGAGCATTTTCTTAGATACCTGAGTATTTACGTCAGTGATACTGAGGGCGTAGGAGTTTTCATGATAGCTGATATAGTGGATCTATCGCGGTTCCAGTTTGCACTCACCGCGATGTATCACTTCCTGTTTGTACCCCTGACTCTTGGAATGGCATTCCTGCTTGCCATCATGGAGTCCCTTTATGTCATGACCGACAAACAAATATACAAAGACATGACAAAGTTTTGGGGCAAGCTCTTCGCAATTAACTTTGCACTTGGTGTAAGTACTGGTCTGACGATGGAGTTCCAGTTCGGCACCAACTGGGCATATTACTCACATTATGTGGGTGATGTCTTTGGCGCACCTCTGGCTATTGAAGCCCTGATGGCATTCTTCCTTGAGTCAACGTTGATCGGTATGTTCTTCTTTGGCTGGGATAGGCTGAGCAAGCGTCAACACCTTGCTGTTACTTGGTTAACCGCCATAGCATCAAACTTCTCGGCGCTGTGGATTCTGGTTGCTAACGGTTGGATGCAAAACCCTGTAGGTGCTGAATTCAACTATGAAACCATGCGAATGGAAATGATGAGCTTTGCGGATGTGGTATTTAACCCGGTCGCTCAGGTTAAATTCGTTCACACTGTTTCTGCAGGCTACACAACAGGCGCAATGTTTATTCTGGGCATTAGCTCATACTACCTGTTGAAAGGCCGTGACCTGCCGTTTGCACGTCGTTCATTCGCTATCGCGGCGTCATTTGGTATGGCTGCAATTCTGTCTACTATCTTGCTGGGTGACGAATCTGGTTACGAGTTGGGTGATGTACAGAAAGCAAAATTAGCCGCAATCGAAGCAGAGTGGCATACAGAAGAAGCGCCTGCTGCATTTACTTTGTTTGGTATTCCAAACCAGGAAACGATGCATACCGATTACGCTATTAAGATCCCATATGTGATGGGTATTATCGCGACCCGTTCAATCGATACGCCTGTTCTGGGTCTGAGCGAACTGGTAGGGAAAAACGAACTGCGTGTTCGTAATGGTATCGTCGCTTATGAGTTGCTTGAAAAGCTCCGCGCAGGTGACAAGACTCCAGAGAATATCGCTAAATTTGATGAAGTGAAGAAAGACTTGGGCTACGGTTTGCTGCTTAAAGCGCACACCGACGACGTTGCCAATGCGACTGAAGCACAAATTAAGGCTGCTGCGAAAGATTCAATCCCGCATGTACTGCCATTGTTCTTCTCGTTCCGAATTATGGTGGCCTGTGGCTTTGCCATGCTGTTCATCTTCGGTATGTCTTTCTATCAAACCTGCAGTCAGCGCATTGGTCAGAAGCCATGGTTGCTGAAACTTGCTCTATTCGGCATCCCATTGCCTTGGATTGCCTCTGAAGCAGGTTGGTTCGTCGCAGAGTTTGGCCGTCAGCCATGGGCTGTTGGTGAGATACTGCCGGTTCGTATGGCAGCGTCTAACTTGCCGACAAGCGATGTTCTGATATCACTGGCAACAATTATTGCCCTGTACACAGTATTCTTGATTGTCGAGATGTACCTAATGTTCAAATTTGCGCGCCTAGGCCCAAGCAGCCTGAAAACTGGTCGTTACCACTTTGAACAAAAAGGTCCTGAAGCAGATTTATCTCGTCAGGTAGAAGTGTAAGGAGAACGTAGACAATGTTTGATTACGAAATTATCCGTTTCATTTGGTGGGCGCTGATTGGCGTCCTCTGTATCGGCTTTGCTGTTACTGACGGTTTTGATATGGGCGTAGGTGCGTTGGTACCTGTTATTGGTAAAACCGATAACGAGCGCCGCGTTATGATTAACACTATTGCACCACACTGGGATGGCAATCAGGTTTGGCTTATCACCGCAGGTGTGCCTTGTTTGCTGCATGGCCCCTGGTTTATGCAACGTCTTTCTCTGGTTTCTACCTGGCGATGATTGTGACGCTGGCTGCGCTGTGGCTTCGTCCAATTGGATTCGACTACCGCTCTAAGATTGAAAATCCACGCTGGCGTCAAAACTGGGACCGTGCAATTTTCGTGGGCAGCTTCGTACCACCGGTTATATTCGGTGTGGCGTTCGGTAACCTTCTTCAGGGCCTACCATTTGAGCTGAGTGAGTTTATGGTTCCAACCTACAAAGGTTCATTCTTTGGCTTGTTGAACCCATTCGCGCTGCTATGCGGACTGGTCAGCCTATTTATGATTGTTGCTCAGGGCGCTAACTGGCTGCAAATGAAAACAACAGATGCGCTGCGCGAGCGTGCACGGATTGTCTCTATGGCGTCTTCATTGCTAATGGCGGTTTGCTTTATCATCGCGGGTATTTGGGTTCAGAGCATTGATGGATATATTGTGACCAGCAAACTGGTGCACGATGCAGCATCTAACCCACTGAACAAAGAAGTAATGACACAGACAGGCGCATGGTTCCGTAACTATGATGCGTATCCATTACTGTGGCTTGCACCTGCAACGGCAGTTATTATGCCGCTGTTGTCTGCAATTTCAGCACGCTTCAACCGTTGTGGTTTCGCATTCCTGTTTTCAAGCCTGACAATTGCGGGCGTTATTCTGACAGCAGGCTTCGCTATGTTCCCGTTCATCATGCCATCAAGCTTGGTACCGGGTCACAGCCTGACTATGTGGGACTCAACATCCAGCCAACTGACGTTGACGATCATGACCTGTGTCGCGTCTGTTATGGTGCCGGTAATTCTTGGTTACACCACATGGTGTTACTACAAAATGTTTGGTCGTCTCGATGAAAAACACATCGAAGACAACAAATCATCAGCTTACTAAAAGAAGGGGTAAATCATGTGGTATTTCACTTGGATTCTAGGTGTATTGCTGGCGTGCTCATTCGGTATTATTAACGCTCTGTGGCTTGAGCATAACGAGGCCATGGACAATAACGGCGAGGTTTAGGGCTATGAGCGCACTGGATGGTATTCACAACAGGCTACAACGCACGTATTTAACGCTGCTGTCGTTGGTTATGGCTATTGCATGCGGTGCGCTTGTTATGTGGGATCCGCACGCCTTTTCTGAGGCAATCGGCGGTTTTAACGCGGCCAATGCCGTTGCCATTATCTGGGCGACTTGTTGTAGCCTGATACATGGCGTTGGTTTTAAGCCAAAGACGTTTTTTTGGCAGTTGGTCTTCTTCCCACCTCTTGCATGGTTGGTTCTGTTAACCACATTTCTGACTTTGTATACCTAGCTCAAAGCCTGATATTTATGATTGAAAGCCCAATATTTGTGTATTGGGCTTTTTTATTTACAGACGACTTCTAATAATTACAAAAACAATTGTTTCAAACATGACCAGACGTGGACGTGGGGCTTTCATAACCCGTAAAAAGTCCGGTATAGTGATATCTGTTAGATTAACAGGATTTTCAGGTAATTATTCAGGATGACTAACTTCCATCCATTTAGGTGGCCGATTCGGGTCTATTACGAGGATACCGATGTCGGCGGTCTTGTGTACCATGCAAACTTTCTCAAATACTTCGAGCGAGCACGATCAGAACTATTACGGGAAATTGGTGTCAACCAAGTGGAATTATTCGAGCAAAACACATCATTTGTTGTAAGCCGAATAGAAATGGATTTTAAGAAAGGTGCAAGGTTTGATGACCAGCTCACAGTCGAAACTTGGGTTACACAAATGAAGCGAGCCTCGTTGCAGTTTACTCAACGAATCGTGGATAAACAGGGTTTGCTGTATTGCGAAGCCCTTGTCACCGTAGTTTGTGTTGACCCCACATCAATGAAACCAAAATCCAGCCCCCTATCCCAAAAGCATATAGCGGAGATGTTAAGTGAACGCTGAATTGTCAATCCTCGACTTGTTTTTGCAAGCCAGTCTGCTTGTGAAATCGGTCATGTTGGTGCTGCTGAGCATGTCTCTGATGTCGTGGGCCATGATTATCCAAAGATCCCGCGCGCTGTCGCAGGCATCCCAGAAAGTAGAACGTTTTGAAGATAGGTTTTGGTCAGGCGTTGATCTGAGCCAGCTTTATCAAGAGGTCAAAGCTCGCAAACATTATCTCAGTGGCAGTGAGCAAATCTTTTATGCTGGCTTCACTGAATTTGCTCGTTTGCATCGCAGTAATGGTGGTGTACCAGAAGGGGTCATGGAAGGCGCTTCAAGAGCCATGCGGGTGTCATTGTCGAAAGAGGTAGAAGAACTCGAAACTCACTTACCTTTTCTTGCCACCGTCGGCTCAATCAGCCCTTACATCGGTCTGTTCGGCACGGTTTGGGGCATCATGCATGCCTTTATTGGCTTAGGTGCTGTCAAGCAAGCCACGCTCGCGATGGTTGCCCCCGGTATAGCTGAGGCTTTGGTTGCCACCGCTATGGGATTATTTGCTGCAATACCCGCTGTCATGGCTCATAACCGATTGAGTCATAAAGTAAACCGCCTTGAAAATGACTATGCCAACTTCATGGAAGAGTTTTCAAGCATTCTGCACCGCCAAGCCTTTGCGACGCCGAAGGAGCAGTAGTTAATGGCTTATCAGGTGAAACGCCGAAAAATGACCGCTGAAATCAATGTTGTGCCATACATTGATGTCATGCTGGTTCTTTTGATTATTTTCATGGTGACGGCCCCTTTTGTTACACAGGGGGTTGACGTTGAATTACCTAAAACGACGACAGCTAAAACTGCCAGTGAGCTTGCTAAAGATCAGGATAATGCCTCGTTCATAATTGTTGAAGTGGATCAAAACGGTGGGCTAGGACTGAGCGTTGATAATGAAGACATGCAACGAGGCCTATCGATGCAGGATCTTGTCTATCGTGTAAAAGCAGAGCTTGAACTCAACCCTGCGTCACCCGTTTTGGTGGGGGGTGATGGCCGGGTACCGTATTCTGAGATCATTCTGACACTGGATGAATTAAACAAAGCTGGCGTGACCTCAGTGGGCTTAATGACCGAGCCTCTTGAGCCGTAAATGAGAAAGTGAATGAAAAAAATCAACAACAGTAATTACGGTTTGGCAATATTTGCGTCAGTCATTTTGCATGGCGTGCTACTCGCTGTACTGTTATGGGGTTCTGATTTCACTTCGAACAAAAAGTCAACGCAAAGTGGCAGTGTGATCGACGCAGTTGTTATCGATCCCTCCGTTGTCTCGGAGCAAGCGAGAAAGATACGAGCGCAGAGAGATGAAGCAAAACGGCGTGAAGATGAGCGCTTAAGCCGATTGAAAAATCAGGTTGATGAACTTGAACGACAACGCGAGCTGGATGAAAAACGTTTACGTGATTTGAGACAACAAAAATTAGATGCTGAAAAAGCTGCCAGAGTGGCTGAACGTGAAAAACAAAAAGTAGCTGAAGAGCGTCAGAAGCTTGCAGAAGAAAGGAAGAAAGCTGAAGAGGCAGCGAAGCTTGCCAGAGAAAAGGCGGCAGCTGAAGAGGCAGAAATTCAGCGTAAGGTCGCTGAGCGCAAAAGAGCTGAGAAAGCGGCTGAGCAGGCCGAAAAGGAACGAAAAGCTCAGCTGTTAGCTAAACAACAGGCCGAAGAGCAGGCGGCGAAAGCCAAAGCTGCAGCTCAAAAGGCTGAGGAAGAGCGCAAGAAACAGCAGGCAGCCAAAGAAAAAGCTGAACAGGCTGCGAAAAAAGCTGAAGAAGAGCGATTGAAGCGCATTGAAGAAAAGAAAAAGGCTGAAGCCGCTGCCAAGAAGGCAGAGCAAGAAAGACTGAAAAAGATTGAAGAGAAGAAAAAAGCAGAAGCCGCAAAACGAAGAGCTGAGCAACAAAGGAAGGAGGCTGAGCGAAAAGCAAAAGAAGCAAAACGTAAGCAGCAGGAGCAGGAGGCTGCTCTTAATGAGCTTTTTAGCGATCTAGAGTCAGATTCTGCTCTGCGGAGCAATGCCCGGGGTCAATTTGTCAGCGATGAAGTGAGCCGCCTGGGAAGTGTTTACAAGCAGATGATTAAACAAAATTTGATTTACGACGATAGCATGCTGGGCAAGGAATGCAGGGTAAAGATTCGTCTCACAGGCACAGGTGTAGTTCTTGACGTAGCGCAAGTATCCGGTGACGGATCGGTATGTCGGGCTACCAAAGCCGCTGTCTTGAAAGTATCCTCTTTTCCCATGTCGACAGACCCAGCCGTTAACGAAAAACTCAGGGATATTAGCTTAACCTTTGCACCGGGTAAGTAGGAGCAACTATGTGTAAACGATTTTTCCTCGGGATAGCATTACTGTTTGTTAGCGCAACACAGACAGCATATGCAGGTCTTGAATTGGTGATCACCGAAGGTATCGACTCTGCAAGACCCATCGCCATTATCCCATTTAAATGGCAAGGACAGGGTCAGGCACCAAGAGACCTGTCTGATGTTATTTCATCAGATTTACAGCGCAGTGGTAAGTTTAAGCCTGTGCCCGTAAATTTGATGCCACAAACGCCTTATGAGGACAATGACATCAACTATAACGAATGGACTGCGATGGGAGTTGATTCGTTATTGACGGGTAAGGTGTCTGAAAATGCAAACGGTGACTTTGTCATTGAATACAAATTGGTAGACATTGTTCGTGGGCAATTGACTGGTGGTATGGCTAAAGGGCTGAGTACTGACGGGCAATTAGTACTGACCCGTGATCATCTCCTTTTAAACAATAGAAAAGTGCTTAAAACGCCTACAAACAGACAGCTACGACGTTATGCTCATCGTATCTCCGATCTCGTTTATGAGAAACTAACTGGAGAAAAAGGCGCGTTTTCGACAAGAATTGCTTATGTTGTAATTAATGATAAGGCGAAATATCCCTATCAGCTTAGAGTCGCGGACTATGACGGCTTCAATGAACAAATTGCTATTCGTTCAAATGAGCCTCTTATGTCTCCGGCTTGGTCACCTGATGGCAAGCACTTGGCATATGTCAGCTTCGAGAACAAACAGGCGGAGATATTCATTATGAATATCCTGACTGCTAAGATTGAGAAGATAACGTCATATCCTCGTCATAATGGTGCACCACGTTTTTCACCGAATGGTGATAAATTGGCAGTTGTTTTATCCAAAACTGGAAGTTTGCAAATTTATGTTGTTGATTTAGCAACGAGGAAGATGAAACAAATAACCAAAGGAAGGGCGAATAATACTGAACCATTCTGGGATCCGAGTGGTAACTCTCTGGTATTTACATCAGACCGGGGTGGTAAACCTCAGATTTATAGAGTAGATTTGGCTGACGGTAGTACCCAGCGCATCACGTGGCAGGGAAGGCAAAATCTAGGTGGTCAGTTGACCCCGGACGGCCGTTTTTTAGTGTCAGTACAAAAGTCGAATTCAGGCTACAACATCGCCAAACAAGATCTTAGTAGTGGGGCGGTTCAGATACTGACGAAAACCATGCTGGATGAGTCTGCCAGCTTGGCACCAAACGGCGGTATGGTGATTTACAGCTCGATGTATGGTGGTAGAAACGTCTTATCTATGGTTTCAATAGATGGACGATTTAAAGCAAGGCTACCAGTAACGAATGGAAGGGTCCGTGCACCAGCGTGGTCACCGTTTTTATAGCAGATGCGCAAAGTTAGGTTAAAAAAAGGAATACAAGATGGAAGTTAACAAACTACTTAAAGGTTTGGCAGTGGCTTTACCTATGTTCACGCTGGCAGCATGTAGCTCAAGCGAGCAGTCTACTGAAAACGCAGGCGGTGCCTCAACAACCGGTGGAACGACTGTTGTTACGCCAGTGGACAATACAAGCCAAACAATGACTGAACAGGAAAAGCGTAACCAACAGCTTCGTCAGTCTCAGACTGTTTATTTCAATTTTGACGATTCTTCTGTTCTGCCAGAATACGAAGAAATGCTGGATGCACACGCGGATTTCCTGCGTAACAACGCAAATATCACAGTAGTGGTTGAAGGCCATGCTGATGAGCGTGGAACACCTGAATATAACATTGCACTTGGCGAGCGTCGTGCAAAAGCTGTTGCAAAGTACCTTCAGGCACTTGGTGTAACTGTTGACCAGATCAGCATTGTTAGCTATGGCGAAGAAAAGCCGCTGGTTCTGGGTCAAAACGAAGCAGCGTATAGCAAAAACCGTCGCGCAGTACTGGTTTACTGATTCTGGTTTCTTCAAACAATAGAGAGATAAAGTGAAGATACGTACTTTACGAAAATTATCTCTGGCATTGTTGGCTGGCTCAGCGTTTTTTGTAAACGCTGAGCCAGCGCCAGTTTCAGAGCTGGGTAGTTCTAAAAGCGTCGAACAGAGGCTTGATGATCTTGCAAGATTGATCAAAGCCCGTAATCAGACGCAAATTGAAATGCAGCAACAGCTTGATCTTATTGCCAGAGAAATTGATGACTTGAGAGGTAATGTTGAACGTAACAGCTATGAGCTGAATCAGATGCTGAGCCGTCAACGAGATATTTACCGTGAGATCGACACACTCAGAACGGCCAAGTCGGCAATCGCGGAAGAGCCTGGAAAAACAAAACCAGCTTCTGGTCAATACTCCTCAAACAAAGACGAAAATACCGACTACGAAAACGCTGTAAATCTGATTCTGAAGAATAAAGATTACGATGGCGCGACTCAGGCTCTTAAGAGTTTCATCAGCAGTTACCCGTCATCTGTGTACAAAGCTAATGCACACTATTGGCTTGGGCAGCTATATTATGCCCGGGGCGATTTTAACAACTCTAAGCCTCATTTTACATCTGTCGTTAAAGACGAGAAATCAGGTAAGAGAGCGGATGCTTTGTTTAAACTTGGCAAAATAGCGGTTAATCAAGGCGATAAGGCAACGGCAAAGGGGTTTTATCAACAAATTGTTGAACAGTACCCAGACACGTCTACCGCTCGGGATGCTAAGAAAGAACTGTCAAAAAATTAGAGATGTTTTATAATTGTGAAACGCCGGTTATGTCCGGCTTTTTGCGGTGATAGCCATAGGGGATACGTTCCTTTCCCTATGCCATGAATGTATATTGAATGGAACGTGAACAATTCAGAGTAAGTCAATGAGTCAAGTCCTTGAAACCACCGAAGTGGTTTATCCTTTTCCCCCAAAACCAAGAGTATTGACTGAGCAAGAAAAACAGGCCTACATCGTCAGCATCAAAAAACTCTTAAAAGAAAAAGATGCGGTTTTGATTGCCCACTATTATACCGATCCTGAAATTCAGGCTCTGGCTGAAGAGACGGGGGGATTCGTAGGCGACTCCCTCGAAATGGCTCGTTTTGGCAACCAGCATCCTGCGAAGATACTCATCATAGGTGGGGTTCGTTTCATGGGTGAAAGTGCGAAAATACTAACACCGGACAAGACAGTCCTCATGCCAACCCTCGATGCAGAGTGCTCATTAGATCTTGGATGCCCCGTTGATAAGTTTAGTGAGTTTTGCGATGCGCATCCTGACCATACTGTCGTGGTCTACGCAAATACTTCCGCTGCGGTTAAAGCGAGGGCTGACTGGGTGGTTACGTCTTCGATAGCACTTGAAATCGTTGAGCACCTTGATTCAGAAGGGAAACAGATTATTTGGGGGCCTGACCGTCACCTTGGTTCGTATATCGAGAAGCAAACCGGGGCTGAAATGTTGTTATGGCAGGGAGAGTGTGTTGTCCATGATGAATTCTCTGCCAAGGCTCTAAAAGATATGAAAGCTGTCTATCCCGATGCAGCTATTCTTGTTCATCCAGAGTCTCCGGCCAGTGTAGTGCAAATTGCTGATGCTGTGGGGTCGACCAGCCAACTGATCAAAGCGGCGAGAGAGCTTCCCAATAAAAAGCTGATTGTTGCAACTGACAAAGGCATTTTTTATAAGATGCAGCAGATGGTGCCGGAGAAAGAGCTGGTTGAAGCTCCAACGGCAGGTGCAGGCGCGACGTGCAGGAGCTGTGCGCATTGTCCTTGGATGGCGATGAATGGCCTGGAAGCGATTGAATCTGCGCTCAAAGACGGCGGTAAAGCGCATGAAATCCACGTAGATATGTCATTACGTGAACGGTCATTGATCCCATTGAATCGCATGCTTGATTTTGCTGCTGAGCTGCAACTCACTGTGAAGGGCAACACCTGAATTCGATGAATATTTAGGGAAGGGCGTGCTAATTAGTGCGCCCTTTTTTTTGCAAAGTTCTATTTAATTACATTGATTCTTCAACGCGTTGGGCTGCACGCATAGTCAGTCCGCAAAGCATGGTAGGCATTGCGTTGAAAACTTCTTCAAACTGGGCAAGCTCGGCAGCTCCTTGCTGTTCCATTGCGGAGAGCGCAGACTCAGGATCGAACATGAGAGTAATTGACAGTATAACGCCACCTAGAAGCGCATTATCTTCAGATTGTTCGGGCATTAATGTTTCCCAATCATCTCTGGCCAGTGTCCAGCCCTGAAGTAAACCCTCGCAAAACAAACGAGTTTCAGCATTAACAATTTCTTCATCATCTAATGCACAGGCTTCTGGCCATTGCCATTGGTTTGAAAGCAGTGCTTCTCTTTGCTCATTCCAGATTGCGACAATAATGTTCGCATATTCTTCAAGTAACTCGTGACTTTCGAAAGGAGACGTTTCCTCTCCTCCCCACATAAATGCCAGCCATTCACTCGGATCAATCAGATGAGGCGCTGCAGCCATTGCAGTAACAAATCCGTGTGTTTGCATATCAGATAGCAGGTGGTTATGTAGTTTGTGGTTAGCGATAAATTCTTTTAACGTCTGAGCCATCTCGGTCTTCTCTTAGATTACTTGGCCGCATAGTGTATACCCAAATAATCGAATATGCAGGTTTCGGTGGTATTAACTCCGAACCCGTTGCAGTATTATATAATCAAGCTGTATATCTGCATTTGGGGCAATAGGCTCGCTGAATTATTCTCGTTAGGCACCCAATATCAAACCGACCTCTGTCAGCACTGGTAGCCGTCTTTGAATAAGTAATGTGTTGTTAATGGCGGAAAGAGAATGATATTGGTTGGTACATGTATTTAGGTGGTTCTTTTCTTTGCGGTTCGATGAGAAATTGTTCAGTTGACATGACATTTGGTACGAAGCTGTTGACCTACCTACCACTCATCTTTATAGTGCACCTCCGTTAGCGACATCAGTCGCTTAGAAAATTGGTGAGGTGTCCGAGTGGCCGAAGGAGCACGCCTGGAAAGTGTGTATACGGAAACGTATCGAGGGTTCGAATCCCTCCCTCACCGCCATATTTAAGCCCGAGCATATCTGCTTGGGCTTTTTATTATCTGAAAGATTGCAAAGTGGTTTTCTGATTTCTCTGTTTGAGTGAGTTAGTTTTTTATCTACTTTGAGTATTCATGCCCCAGTACCTAAAGATACTCGAATCCATTAAAGTCGATATCACCAGACCTTGAAATCTCTATCCACTTTACCATTCAAAAAAGAGTTCACCCGACATATAGGCTATGTGTTGTCACACTTAAAATATGGCGTCTCTAGAACGACACTCAAGCAAAAAAAAGGGTGTGGCTGGTTGAATACAAATCAGAAAAAACGATATTCAATGCACGAGACGTTAAAAACAATTTTTAAGGATGTTATGCGTTACTTACTTATCATTGTCATAGTGACACTTATTGGTTGTGTCAGTCCCGTTGCTAAGCTGACTCCTCATTTATCTCTGGATAACCAGGAAAAAGTGAATATTGAAGACAAACGTGATGTGAAAAAGCTTCGCGGGGAGTTTTTGTCGAATCTTATAACCAGCTGTGACTATGGCGTTGAAAGGCTGGGAGAGGATAGAACCGAGCCCTTGAGGCTTGAACTGCTGGCAGATGTTCTGTCTAGCAAGTACGGCAACATGTTTTCCGGAAAAAGCGTTAAGGTATATAGCTTTGATGTTTACAGTAACCGAGCAATTATTTTCCGACATATTGCATTTGGCAGTGCTGGTGTTCAGGGAGAGTTAATGAAGCTCGCCACTGAGCCTTTCTTTGATGATTGCGCTTTGGATTCATCTCTCGGGGCCTATACGAAAGAAGAAGTAACAACGCCTTATTCTCCCATCATCATCCTCTTTGATGTTGAGTATGATAAGCAACGTGTTCAAACTAGAACTGTTTTCTCACCAGAAGAAGAGTTTATGGGACAGTATAATTCGCCGGATGGAGCTGATGCTCTTTACCGAGCCATTGAGACTGCTATCGATGATATGGTGTTGGAGTTAGGGGCAGTGACTGCGCAAAGTACAAAGTAGAGATCAATGGCTCGCTCTCTGCCCCATATTTTATACCTCGTATAGAACTCGGTTTTATTGTCTGTTTTTTGCGCTAACGAACTGTTTGCCTTTTGAAATTCATTGACCGAAGCGGGTGAAATGAATATAGTGACCGCCCGTTGTGACCGAAAGTTCACAACAAAAATCTGGTGAGGTGTCCGAGTGGCCGAAGGAGCACGCCTGGAAAGTGTGTATACGGAAACGTATCGAGGGTTCGAATCCCTCTCTCACCGCCATATTTAAGCCCAAGCATGAAATGCTTGGGCTTTTTCTTACCTATTTTTACCCGTCAAAACATAAAGCCTAATATTCACAAAGATATTTATCCATTAAATACCATTTTGTTTGTTGTCTAATGATTTCTTGAATTACTTTTTATGTTTGAGATAGGAGTCAAACACTAGCTAATAACTATTTTGTCAAAATAATTATTAAACTGTCGTACAAGGTTTTTATTGGTAAAAATAAGAGGTGCCCCCAATGCGCTGAAATAGATAAAAATTTTAGATTAGTAATATATTAAGATTCACCATGATCTATCGAACAAAAATAATACACTTGTTTTTTATATCTAGGTGACTAAATGCGAAGGAATGCAATTTCTCTTGGTTTACTGTTTTTATTATTTGGCAGTGCCCAAGCTGCGACAATCACGCAATTGGAAAATTCAGATTTCTTGTCTGATAAAACGCTCACACAAGCCCCCACGCTAGGCCAACTCCCCAATGAATCGTTTTCCGGTTTTTTACCCGTTAAGCAAATATCTCTTCCGAATGGAAAGGTAAAAGTCGTACACCACCAATATATTGATGGTGTGCGGGTGAACGGGTCACATCTGGTATCGGATATTGCCGACGGGAAAGCGGTGAGCACACGTGGCGAAGTCGTTACAGATATTTATTCTGACTTAGCTGATTTAAAGCCATCACTTACGCCCGAAGAGGCGTTAACTATTAGTAAAAGTCCACGGTACGCAGCTAAAAAATTTACGAATAAGTTGTGGCTCAAAAATGAGCAGGTCGAGCTCTACGTCTGGCTTGATAAAGGCAACAAAGCAAGGTTGGTATATGAGACAAGCTTTTTTGTACCTGGCTTGAAGCCAACACGTCCCTTTGCACTGATCGATGCGAAAACGGGTGAAGTTATAAAACGTTGGGAAGGCTTGAATAATGCTAAAGTGGGAACAGGCCCGGGCGGTAATGAAAAGATCGGACGTTATGAGTATGGCTCCGAGTTTGAGAAGCTTGATGTTAAGCAGCAGGGTGAGACCTGCTATATGGAAAATGATAATGTCAGGACAGTAGACTTGGCACATGGGACATCAGGGACCGAAGCCTACTCCTATGAGTGCCCGGAAAATACCAAGAAAACCATCAATGGAGCTTACTCGCCACTCAATGATGCACATTATTTCGGTAATGCGGTGTTTGATATGTTCAAGCAGTGGTACGAAACCTCTCCGCTGACATTTCAGCTACAGATGCGGGTTCACTATAGTAGCAGTTATGAAAATGCGTTCTGGAATGGCTCGGCTATGACATTTGGTGATGGTGCGACTACCTTTCATCCACTTGTTAGTCTTGATGTATCTGCCCATGAAGTCAGCCATGGCTTCACCGAACAAAATTCGGGTCTCGTATATAGTGGTATGTCAGGAGGCATGAATGAAGCGTTCTCTGATATGTCAGGAGAGGCAGCGGAATTCTTCCTGAGAAATCAGAATGATTGGCTGGTTGGTGCGGATATTTTCAAAGGGGAGGGCGCACTTCGTTACTTTGAAGATCCAACCCGTGATGGTCGCTCGATTGGTCATGCAAGTGACTACTACGACGGTCTCGACGTTCATTACTCAAGTGGTGTCTATAACAGAGCTTTCTATCTACTTGCCAACAAGGATGGCTGGGGAATAAGAAAAGCATTTGGTGTAATGGTGCTGGCGAACAGAATGTACTGGACAGAAAATTCGACCTTTGATGAAGGTGCCAGAGGGGTATTTAACGCAGCGAAAGACTTTGGTTACGATAGTTCAGATGTTCAAGACGCTTTTTTACAAGTGGGCGTCTATATAAACCCTGCTGTCGAGATAGAAAATGGTGAGATAATCAGTAACCTATCTGCCGATATGGGTGAAGAGGCATTATTTAACTTCAGTCTTCCGGACGATGTGCAAACTGTCACTGTGACCACGTCAGGGGGAACGGGTAATGTCGATATTTACTTAAAGAAAGCCCAGCATCCTTCAGAAAGTGACTATGATTGTCGTTCAAATGGCGATAACAACACGGAAGCGTGTGAGATTAATTCACCTGAAAGCGGACAGTATTTTGTTAAACTTGTGGCGATTGAGGATTACACAGATGTTAGTTTGTCGCTTAATTTCACTTTAAAACCTTTGCCAAGCCTTGAGTTAAATACCCCTATTGAGAATTTGAGTGCTACTGAAGGGGAACTTAAATACTATCAATTTACCATGCCAACGGGGTTTAATAACGCGACGGTGAAAACCAGTGGCGGCTCAGGTGATATTGATTTGTATGTGAAAAAAGGCCAATTGCCTTCTGACACGATGTATGACTGTCGACCCTATGCAGGTGGAAATGAGGAAGAGTGCATCATAGAAGGCTCTGCCGATGATATTTTTTACATAATGCTTTCAGCTTATTATGACTATGATGATGTCACCTTGGTTGTTGAGGGTGAAATGCAGCCTGAGGTCGTCACTTTATTGCCCAATGAA